>PBYE01000031.1 GCA_002729495.1 Chromatiales bacterium | reverse complement strand
GCTGCGCTGCGGATGGATACTTCGGCCGCCACTTTGCAACAAGCACACAGCGCGCTGCTCGTTGCCAGATCGGCTCTTTCATCAGCCTTTCCGGATGCCCCGGAATCTCTGGCCAAGGCTCGACAAGAACTTGGGTCGTTGGATGTCCGGGGCTGGTCGACTGAGCAGTTGAAGGCATTGCGTAATCTCACCACCGGGCTTGAGACACTCGAATATAATTGGCCGGCGCGGGAAACATTGGCATCAACGGGCATTGAACTTGAGTTTTTATTGCCCCAACTCGACGTTGCGGCAAACGGGCTTGAGGAAGCCATCGTAATCCAGAGTAAGCCGGTTGTCGTTGCGCAGCTCGAGCGACTGCGTTTGCTGGCTAGTGGGGTACACGAAAATGTACAAAGCCTGTTTGCAGGTTCTGCGCCATTGGCTGATGTAGTGCAGCAGTTGCTTGAACGGGAGATGGTGTTAACACAAATTGTGCGTGGATTTGAGAAAGGCGATCCGGATCTCGGGTTGCGAGCAGTGTCGGATGCCGAGTCGGTAAATGCCCTGGCCGGGCTGACCAACAATGTATCACGCATCAGTGAGAATATTCGTAACGTACTGGCGGTAACTGAACAGCTTGCAGCGCTCAATGCCGTTGGCGGGCAACTCAATGCGCTTGATGCGGCATTGACTTTCAGGGGTGTGTCGCAGAGTAGCAATGGCGCTGCCTTTAGCTGGCGGGAAAACATTTTGATGGCGTTGACGGCACTCGCCTTGCTGATGTTTGTTGTCATGGCCGGATCCTGGTACCAACAGCGGGATGTGCGTAAAGCGGCTGATCTGCAAACAGAACAAACGGAGAAGAATCAGGCGGCAATCATGCGGCTGCTCGACGAACTCGGCAGTCTTGCTGACGGTGACCTGACGATCACGGCCACAGTCAGCGAAGACATCACAGGTGCCATTGCTGACTCAATTAATTTTGCGATAGAGGCATTACGCGAACTCGTTATTACACTGAATGAAAGTGCGATGAGTGTTGACGGTGCTGCCCGACAGACAGATTTGAATGCTCAGCAACTCGCAGCTGCCACTGCCGAACAATCCAAACAGATAGAAGATGCATCGAAGGCAATTTTGCAAATGGCCGCCTCGATTGAAGAAATTTCCGGTAACGCAGAGCGTTCGTCGGATGTGGCGAGGCACTCTGTGGATGTTGCGCACAAGGGTGGCGATGCCGTGCGGCGCACGATAGAAGGCATGAATACCATTCGTGAAACGATTCAGGATACTGCAAAACGTATCAAGCGCCTGGGCGAAAGTTCACAGGAGATTGGTAATATTATTGAGTTGATCAATGATATAGCGGATCAAACCAATATCCTTGCACTGAATGCGTCGATTCAGGCATCGATGGCCGGTGAAGCCGGGCGTGGTTTTGCTGTTGTGGCTGATGAGGTGCAACGACTTGCAGAACGGTCGGCTAATGCAACCAAACAAATAGAAGTTCTCGTGCGCACAATTCAGGCCGATACCAATGAGGCCATAGTCTCGATGGAACGCAGCACCACGGACGTCGTCGGCGGGGCATTGTTGGCTGAGAATGCCGGAGCTGCACTCGAGGAAATCGAGCAGGTATCGAATCAGATTGCCTCACTGGTGCAGAATATTTCCGGATCCGCACATGGGCAGTCCACTGCAGCAGCGGCTGTCACCCGTAGTGTTGATATGTTGCAGGAGATTAATTCCCGCACCGAGGCCAATACGGAGGCCACGACGGGATCTATTCGCGAGCTTGCAGAGTTGGCTGCACAGTTGCGTGATTCAGTTTCCGGTTTCCGGTTACCGGCTGATGATGAATTCGTTACCCAGGAAAGCGTCGGTGCATCCGACTCTGAGCCAGAGCTGATCGAAGATCCGCTGGATTCGGAGCCTGAAGATGTAAAGTTTGCCGATCAACAGACTGCCTGAAAAGGATGGATTGCTGCCAGCGGCAGCCTTAAGCATGCAAGAGCTTGTCACTGAATCCCTGAACATTGTCGGCGAGGAACTCGCGGCAACATTTGAAGAGATTCGTTCACTTCTCGAACGATACGCTGATGGTGTTTCGGATGCGGAGACAATGGGGCGCTGTCTTGAGTTGCTGCATTCCGCAAACGGCGTGCTGCGCATGACAGAAACCTATGGCGCAAGTTTGCTGACCGAGGAGATGGAAGACACCTGCCGTTATCTTGAAAGTGTGGGGGGGCAGGGAACCGATGCAGACGAGGTGCTGGAGGCCTTGAGCCGTGCGGTTGTGCAGTTACCGGCCTATGTTGAGCTAATCATCAACGGTGGTCGTGATATTCCGTTGGTATTACTGCCCTTGCTCAATGATTTGCGTGCTGCCCGGGGACGGCCTTTGTTGTCGGAAAGTACCCTGCTGTTGCTTAATCTTTCGGCGAACGATAGTGAAACAGACGTTAAACCGACTGACTCCAGCGGTGAAGACGTTACCGTATTATGCAAGGAATTACGCCCGCAGTTTCAACTTGCTTTGCTCGGCTGGATCAAGGGTAAAGATGTTAGCGAAAACCTGAATAAAATTGGTCAGATTGCCGAGCGCCTCCATCGGGCAGCTTGCACGCGTACCGTGTTTCAGTTGTGGTGGGTTGTGACCGGTATAACAGAGGCGTTACTTGATGGTGGCCTGGTATCCGGTGTGTCGCTGAAACGCCTGATGGGTCAGGCGGATCGTGAGATGAAGCGCCTGCCGGTTATCGGCGAAGATCAATACGCCGAGCAGGCTCCAACCGAACTCATCAATAATTTCCTTTACTACATTGCGCATGCGACTACGTCAGGAGAACGGATTTCTGCCGTACGCGCCACGTTCGATTTGTCAGAGCTGGTGCCCGCCAGTGAGCAGATCGACATAGTGCGAGAAAACCTGGGTGCGCCCAGCACAAAATTGATGAAGACCGTTTCTCAGGCCATTCGTGATGACATTGCTCGTGTCAAGGATGTTCTGGATATCTATGTGCGTTCCGGCATGGAGCATGTTGAAGAACTGGTTCCGCAGATTGAGTTACTGAAAAAGATCGGCGATACACTGGGCGTGCTTGGGTTGGGTGAGCTGCGTGAAATCATTCAGGTCAGGCGTGCTGATCTGCAGGCGATTATTGAAGCCGGTGAAAATGTTGAAGATACGGCTTTGATAGAGATGGCTTCAGCGCTGCTTAGTGTTGAGGATCGCCTTGAGGAAGAGTTGCTGGGCCTGGTGCGTCTGGAGAGTGAATCGGCTGCAACCGATAAGGTCAGCAGTGAAGACAAGGAATATGCGTCAGTCACGAAGGCAGTTTTGCGTGAATGTACTGTTAATCTTGCCCGGGTCAAGGATGTAGTCGCTCAGATTCTCGATCGGCCGGACGATCGGTCGCAGCTTGATATCGTTCCAACGCATCTGCGCGGCATTAGCGCGGGCCTGATGATTCTCGAAAAGGATGCCGCTGCTGCTATCGTTGACCAGGTAAGCGAGTTGATAGGTGGTCTCCTGCAAGCTGGTCAGGATTCATACAACATGAATCAGTTTGATTTGCTCGCTGATGCGATTGTCAGTCTTGAGTATTACATGGATACATTGCAGGCTGGCCGTAAGGAGCCGGTTTACATGCTTGACAATGCCCGGGATTGCCTTGAGGTATTAAGCAGGACGGCACAACCTTCGCTATCAGAAAGTGGAGATTCAGATGTTTCCGGTATCGCGGTAACACCGCAGATTCCTGAGCATGAGCCGACAACGGTGGCGTCAAGAACCGATATCTTGTCAACATTCGCCACCACTTCCGCAGATGGCGTGGATCATGAGTTGCTCGAGCTGTTTATTGAGGAAGCGGGAGAAGAAATTGAGTCAATTAATCGGCATTTCCCGGTCTGGGAGCAAGATAGCAGCAATCATGAAACATTGATTATAGTTCGGCGCTCCTTCCACACGCTCAAGGGCAGTGGCCGGACGGTCGGTGCCGAGTTGTTGGGCGAGTATTGCTGGTCTATCGAAGATTTATTAAACCGATTAATCAACCGTACTCTCCAATTACACCCGGCTCTAACAGAGTTTTTACATCGTGCTATAGATGCGTTGCCCGAGTTGCTGGAGCAACTTGAGGTAGGTGAGAAGCCGCAGGCTAATATTGAGGCGCTGATGGCCGAAGCTGCAGATTTGCTGCAACCGGTGGAATTGGCGGAGGCTGAAGCCGAGTCAATTTCGACTGAGGTCGGCGATGGGGCAATGGCTGAGCCAGGTTTGGGGGCTCCGCCCGTCGAAGATGGCGAAGAGCGCATGGATGAGGCGTTGCTCGAGATTCTGTTGAAGGAGATCGATGTTCACCTCAAAGTTATCAATACTTTTGTAGCCGAGTGTGGTACCGAAGTTTCGCCTTTCAGCGTATCCAAAGACTTATTCCGGGCATGCCATACGCTACATGGTAGCGTTACGACGGCTAATGTTGAGGTTGCGGCTGATATTACCCGGTTGCTGAATAGCCTGATTCAATGTGCTTATGATCATGATTTGTCAGTCGACGACTTGGTTGTCAGCGCTTGTGCCGATACCTCAACCGTGATGGTGCAGATTGTCGATTATCTGTCCGGCGGCTGTGCCGAACTGCCGGATACAAGTCAATTACAGGTCAGATTACAGATCCTTGATGAACTGACTGAGGCGCAGGCCGGTCAGTTGGGTATCCGGCCTGATGAGACACTGCGGTCAGCACTTGAAGAGGAGATTGCTGAAGCAGGTAATGCCGCCGTTGATGAGCCGGCAACCGATAAACAACAGCCAGTCTTTGACAAGGGGATTGCGGCAATCTTTTCCGAGGAAGCAGCCGAAGTTCTGGAAGGTGCGGATGCCGTGCTGGAACAGAACACGGGTGACAGGCTAACCGAGTTATCACTGGCCGAGTTGCAGCGCAGTTTGCATACGCTGAAAGGTGGTGCGCGGATGGCTGGTTTGATGGCAGTAGGCAATTTCAGTCACGATCTGGAAACTTTATTGGTACGGATGTCCAGCGGTGAGCTTGAACAGGATGGCGAGCGGCTGGATCTTCTACAGGCATCCATTGATGAATTGCACCATCTTTGTGATCAAATCGAACAGGGTATTTGTGCCGAGCCGGATGAAGCCTTGTGCAGAAAATTACATGCTTCACTCGGCATGGTTATTGATGAGTCCCGGCAAGAGGCGGATACAGCAGCGGCAGAAAGCGCAGCTCTTGATGCAGAGATTAGTCCTGAGGTTACTGATACTGAGGCCGAAGTTACCGCTGAGCATGGGGCAGAAGAAGCTGAGGCAGATGAGGCTTGCTTTGAGTCTGAGGCCGAAAGTGAAACGGCAGCGCCCATTGTGGCTGCTGCCGGGGAAGAAGTGGATGAGGGGTTGGTTGCGGATCAGCCTTCCTCGATACCTGCCGTCAATCAGCTCGGCCAGTTGGCCCGTGAGCTTGATGAACCGGCGAAGCCGGGGGCTGGCGATCTTGCTGCCCTGATACCGGATAGTCAGTCCGGGTCGGTTATTCGCGAACGCCGTGAGTTTGCCCGTGTCGATCCGGCAGTGCTTGAGAATTTATTGAACGGTGCCGGTGAGGTCAGTATTTTTCACTCCCGGCTCAGTCAGCAATTGGGGCAGATTCAGTTCAACCTCGAAGAGCTTGATCAGACAGTTGTACGCTTGCGTGGGCAATTACGTAGCCTTGAAATGGCTACCGAAGCACAGATCATTTACCAGCACCGGTCTGATCCGAGCACGGACGAGCCGCTGGATCCTTTAAGTCTTGAACGTTATTCGAAGATACAGCAGCTGTCTCGGGCGCTTGCAGAAACAACCAGTGATGTTGCCAGTATCAAGGACCTGTTGCAGAACCTGACGGGTGATACCGAGGCATTACTCGTGCAGCAGGCCAGGATTGCATCCGAGTTGCAGGATGGATTGATGCGTACCCGTATGGTGCCATTCGAGCAGCATACCGGGCGTCTGTCACGTCTTGTCCGGCAGATGGCTGCCGAGTATGACAAGCAAGCTGAGCTAACGGTGCAGGGTAGCGGAGAGATCGACCGTCAGGTGCTGGAGAAAATGGTTCCCGCACTTGAGCACATGATCCGAAATGCCGTGATACATGGCATTGAATCGTCTGCAGAGCGGATCGCGGCAAACAAGCCGGAAATAGGACAAATTCTGATCAACCTGAGCCGGGAGGGCTCGCAGGTTGTGATGGAGATTTCCGATGATGGCATGGGTATGGATATTGATTTGATCCAGCAAAAGGCGGTTGATCTGGGTCTTGTTGCCGAAGATACAGAACTGACCGATGAAGAAATTCTGCAGTTTGTAGTGCGTTCCGGTTTCTCGACTGTCAGGCAGGTAACGCATTCAGCCGGACGCGGTGTTGGCATGGATGTCGCCGCCAGTGAGATCGCAAAGCTTGGCGGAACGCTTAAAATTGAGTCTGAGGTTGGTCGCGGCACGGTTTTTTCTATCTACCTGCCGTACACGTTAGCCATCACGCAGGCGCTTATTGTAAGAACCGGCCCCGAACATTATGCAATACCGTTAACGACTGTAGAGGGGATTATTCGCATTTCACATGTAGAGTATGCGGAAAAATTAACTGAGGAAAATCCCATAATCGAATATCGTGGGCAAGATTACCAATTGCGGCATCTTGGTCATTATCTTGGTCTTGGCTCGGCAACCATTCCGAAAGAGCAGGATCGCGTCTCGATTGTTCTCGTTCAGGCCGGAAAGAATTCAGCAGCGCTTGTGGCTGATGAGATGCTTGATAGCCGTGAGATTGTCGTCAAGCCGGTTGGCGGGCAACTTGCCTCGATTCGCGGCATTTCCGGCGCGACGATTCTTGGTGACGGGCGTATTGTCTTAATTCTGGATGTTGGGGCGCTGGTGCGCATGTTACCCAAACCTCTCGAAGAATTGGAGACAACAGTCGAACCCGAACCGGAGCAGCCTCTTGTGCTGGTCGTCGATGATTCAATTACGATGCGACGTGTCACCCAGCGGTTGCTCGAACGTAATAACATGCGCGTTGTTACTGCCAAGGACGGCGTTGAGGCAGTTGGAGCGTTACAGGACTATTGTCCTGACATCATCCTTCTCGATGTAGAAATGCCACGCATGGATGGATATGAATTTGCGACACACGTGCGCAATAACCCCGGAACTGAAGATATTCCAATTATCATGATTACGTCACGTGTTAGTGACAATCATAAGGCACGGGCGATTGAGCTGGGAGTTAACGACTATCTCGGTAAGCCATATCAGGAAGATGTGCTGCTGGAAGCTATGAGGCTATTACTCGATAAAGAATCGGTGCACGATAGCAATTGAGTAGGTTGATGTTATGGATCACTCGGTAGAAGAGCTTTATGGACTGCTCGTGCCGCTGCATCAGGCACGCTTGATTGTGCCGCGCTCGTGTGTGGCAGAGATTATTCGTTATTTGCCATTGCAGAATCGTGGCGTTGAAAACCCAGATTGGTTTCGTGGGTTTGTAGACTGGAATAATCTTCAGGTACCGGTTATCAGCATCGAGAGTTTGTGTGGTATGTCGTCAACTCAACCTGGTAGCCGTACCCGTATTACCATTTTTAATGGTTTGTCGAAAGTTCTGGATGGCCGTGTGTTCGGGGTATTGACAGAAGGTTTTCCACAGCTGTTAAGAATAAACAGCAAGGTCATGGAACTGCATGAGGAACAGGTGTGGCCTGATGACGGGCCAATTATCTGCCAGATCAGGATGATTAATGAGTATCCGTTGGTTCCTGATCTTGAGGTGATCGAAACACTCGTGCAGGAACAGGTTTTTAATAAGCCGGGGTCAGACGCCCTAAAGCTTGAAAATCAATTGTAGTGCTGATTGTGAAGAAATTATTGGGGTATCTGACTCTGCATTCTTACCTGCTTGTTATTTAAGGTCGCCTATCAGGAACTGAATGATGCTTAATGCGGTAATCGGCGCGGTTTCGGTTCGCAATACACGCGGTCCCAGTCGAATTCTCCGGAAACCGGCATTTGCTGCAGTTACGATTTCTTCTTCCGTCAGACCGCCTTCCGGGCCAACAAACAGGGCTACCGGCTTGTCAGGGTTTAGCTCCGTTTCGATCGTATGTGTGCCGGTCGGATCCAGCAACAATTTTGTAGCGTCCGTTGGTACGTGTTGTGCAAACGCGAAGGCTGGTTTGCACGGCGCATCAATAGCCGGAATTTGTGCGCGCCCACATTGTTCACAGGCACTGATCGCGATTTTTTGCCAATGGGCTGTTTTCCTGGCGACACGTTCCGCTTCAATTCGAACCACACTGCGATGACAGTTGACCGGAACAATGCGGTGGACACCCAGTTCAGTGGATTTCTGCACCAGAATATCCATGCGTGGGTTGCGGCAGATTCCCTGCAGCAAAGTGATGGGGAGCGGCGATTCGGTTGCTGTATACAGGCAACCGTCAATGGTAATGATAATTTTATTGTGCCTGGCTTGGGTAATGTGTCCCTGGTAGTCATGGCCGTCACCGTTAAACAGTCGCAATTCATCGTTTTCGACGAGTCGCAAGGATTTGCCGACGTGTGTCGCCGCGCCGTTGGTCAGGGTCACCGACATGCCTGCGGCCAGTGCCTCGGGGTGGTAGATTCTCGGTACCATTGAGACATTATAGAATCAGTTTGTGCGGCACCGGTGTACAGTTTTTGGAATAATGAATATTGACGTAGAATCAGGGTTTATCAGGGAGGCGCGGCAGGTATCTTCGCCAAATTTTGATGATCGCCCGCCCGGCTGTTGCGCGGATTTGATTATCGTGCATGGTATTTCACTACCGCCCGGAGAATTTTCCGGTGAGTGGATTGATCGCCTGTTTACGAATACAGTCGATCCTGCGGCTCATCCATATTTTTGTGAGATTGCTGATCTGCGTGTATCGAGTCACTTGTTGATCCGCCGTGACGGTGAGCTTGTGCAGTATGTACCATTGGTCAAGAGAGCCTGGCATGCCGGCATTTCCTGTTACCAGGGCAGAGAGCAATGTAATGATTATTCGATCGGCATAGAACTTGAGGGAACAGATGAGATTCCTTATACAGACAGGCAATATGACGTGTTGGGGGCGGTAGTGCAGGCGTTGCAGGCAGCGTTTCCATCGCTGGCCGATGCACCTGTCGTCGGCCATTGTGATGTGGCTGGCAGCCGTAAAACCGACCCCGGTCCGGCCTTTGATTGGGACCGTTTGTTTATGCAGCTTGCAATGCCCAGGGTAACTGAATGAATTTTATTGCGTTGTTATTGGGTCTTGGTATTGAACGGTTGTTGACCAACCTGTTTCATTTGCGTGAATTCCGATGGCTTGATCCGTGGATTGACCGGGTATCGAGCAAGCTTGCGGAAGCATCATTGTCAACAGCAATCATAGGTATTGGTATTTACGCATTGGTTGCGATATTGCCAGTTGCGATCATTCATGGGTTGTTATCCGGCGAATTATTCCAGATTCCGTATTTTCTGTTTGCGGTGATTGTTCTGCTCTTTTCATTGGGGCCGCGCGATTTGATGACGGAGATTAACGATTATTGTGATGCTGTGCGCAATGGTCAGGAAGAAGATATTCAACGCATTATCAGAGAATTGCGTGAAGGGGATGTGCCGCAGGATATTGATGAGAGAATCGCTACCGTCCGGCGAGCTATTTTTATCCAGGCAAACAACCGGATATTTGCAGTTGTATTCTGGTTTATCCTGTTCGGCCCTGTCGGGGCCTGGTTATTTCGTGTTGTCGATCTGTTGCGTCGTCGTCTTGCCTATGAGTATTCACGGGATGATCTGATTGAGGCTCCATCCACATTCGTCACCGCCGTACGAATGTTGCACGGCATTTTCGCCTGGCCCTCGGCACATTTGTTGATTCTTGGCTATGCCCTGGCCGGCAGCTACGACGGCGGTCTTGCGGCCTGGCGCGCCTATGCGGGCCACCGAGCCAAGGATTTTTTTGTAGCCACCAACGATCTGCTTGACCTGGTCGGCAATGGAGCAGTGTCGGAGCAGCCGGTAACCGATGACACACCACTGGCGGTTATTCGCATCGGTGAGGCCATGAGTTTGGTCATGCGCACGCTATGGCTGATTTGGGCTCCCTTTATCGCCTTGCTGACCGTGTCCGGTTGGCTTAGTTAGGAAACCGGATAAGGCTGGCAGTATGTCTGTAAGAGTGGCTGTGTACGGACAGACTTGCCACCGGTAAAAAATTAATCGCTGCAGGCAATCTCATCGGTTCTGAGCGACTCAATATATGGCAAATCGTCACGCACATTTCCCTCCTTTCCGGTATTGGCTGTTATCTGCCATTGTGATCCTGTTGCTCTCGGCTTGCGATAATGATCGTTTGCAGAATCCGGTGGATGCGCCGAACCGTCCGTCCAGCCGGATCATCACGCTTGCGCCACACCTGACGGAACTGGTCTATTCGGCAGGAGCCGGCAACCGACTGGTTGGGGTTGTTGAATACAGTGATTATCCG
This sequence comes from Chromatiales bacterium, assembly GCA_002729495.1. Lineage (GTDB taxonomy): Bacteria > Pseudomonadota > Gammaproteobacteria > Steroidobacterales. The sequence continues at coordinate 8,638 of PBYE01000031.1, read as the reverse complement.
GCAGTTGCGCTCAATTTGCCGCGTATAGGTGATGCGTTTCGCCTCGATCATGAAGCGATAATCGGACTCAAACCTGACCTGATACTGGCCTGGGAATCCGGGACCCCACGCGCAGTTATTGATCGGCTGGAACAACTGGATTACCGGGTTGTGGTACTCGCAGCCGGAAGTCTCGATGGGGTGGCCGAGAGTTTACGAGCTATCGGTCGACTTGCCGGCACACAGAAGGCTGCTGAAGCAGCAGCGCTGGCCTTCGAAATTTCACTGGATGAAATACGGATGACTACGGCCGGGCGTGAATCCCTGACGGTTTTTTACCAGGTATCGTCGCAGCCGCTGTTTACTATTTCACGTCAGCATATTATCGGTGAGGCCATCGAGTTGTGTGGTGGTCACAATGTGTTTGCGGGGCTGCCTGAAGTTAGTCCATCGATTTCGCCCGAAGCGGTCATTGATGCTGCGCCCGAGGTGATTATCGCCACACAATTTTCAGAAGATACATCGATGGCAAACGCTCTTGCTGTCTGGCAACAATGGACTAGTATCCCGGCCGTGCATGACAGTAACCTGTATTTTGTCGATGCCAGCCTGATGACAAGGCCGAGTGTCAGAATTCTGGGTGGGGTACGTGAACTGTGTGCGAGAATTTCTACGGCGCGGGAGAAGAAGGTGTCCACAACTGCTCATTCTGTTGCGCATGATGATTGAGTACGCGCGCAATGACGAACAGCAGGTCCGATAGCCGGTTCAGGTATTGAAGTGAGTATTTGTTGACGGCTTCAGCCCTCGACAATTGCCAGGTACGGCGCTCAGCACGCCGACAAATCGTGCGTGCCAGATGACACGTTGCAGCTTCAGGGGTACCGCCCGGCAGCACGAAATCTTTTAGCGGCGTCAGGTCGGCGTTGAATTCGTCGAGTGTTGCCTCGAGTGCTTTAACCGAGTCAATTGTCAGGGTCCTGGTATCCGGGTGGCACAACTCGCCACCCAGGTCGAACAGCTGATGCTGAATACGGGTCATGCAAGCGCGAATTTCAGGCTGCAAATTCTCCGCCGCAAGTAGCAGGCCGATAACACTGTTGAGTTCGTCAACGGTGCCAAATGCTTCGACGCGCGCGCTGTCTTTCAGCGCCCGCTGTCCGTCACCCAGACCGGTTGTCCCGTCATCGCCGGTACGGGTATAGATTTTTGTCAGCCGGTGTCCCATTTATGAATAATACTCCGCTCCGACCACAGATGCGCTCATGATCTAATGGCGGGTTCAGGTAAATAGCGTCTGCTAATGTTCCATGAACCCTGTTTCAGTCTACCCCGGCGATACAGATGTATTTGATCTCCAGGTAATCGTCGATACCGTATTTCGAGCCCTCGCGTCCGAGACCGGATTCTTTTATGCCTCCGAATGGGGCGACCTCGGTTGAAATGATGCCGGTGTTCAGGCCGATGATACCGTATTCGAGTTTCTCCGGTATGCGCCAACTGCGGCCCAGATCGCTTGTGTATGTATAGGCAGCCAGTCCGAATTCGGTGTCGTTTGCCATCATGATGGCTTCATCCTCTGTGCTGAAACTGAACAGCGGTGCCAGTGGGCCAAAGGTCTCTTCATGAGCGACTTTCATAGCCGGGGTCACATCACTAATTACGGTTGGTTCGAAGAATGTACCGCCCAAAGCGTGCTGCTTGCCGCCGGTTAAGATTTTTGCACCTTTATCGACGGCGTCGGCTATATGTTCCAAAACTTTTTCTACCGCAAAGGTATCGATTAGTGGTCCCTGGTCGACATTATTTGCGAGACCGTCGCCGACACTCAGTTGGCTTGCCGCAGCAGCAAAGCGTTTGGCAAATTTTTCGTAGATGCTGTCCTGAATAAGAAACCGGTTAGCGCAGACACAGGTTTGCCCGGTATTGCGATACTTGGCAGCTATCGCGCCACTGACGGCTGCATCGATATCCGCATCCTCAAACACAATGAACGGTGCATTGCCGCCGAGTTCCATCGAGACTTTCTTGACGGTATCAGCGCATTGCCTGAGCAGTACCTTGCCCACTTCGGTCGAACCGGTAAATGTCAGTTTGCGCACCAGGCTGTTACCGCTCAGTTCGGCGCCAATTTCAGCTGAGTTGCCGGTAACAATATTCAGTACCCCGGCCGGGAGGCCGGCACGCTCGCCGAGTTCCGCCAGCGCCAGGGCCGAATATGGCGTCTGCGATGCAGGCTTGCATACGACCGTGCAACCTGCGGCGAGTGCGGGTCCGATCTTGCGGGTGATCATTGCAGTCGGAAAGTTCCACGGTGTGATACTCGCAACAACGCCAATCGGTTGTTTTAATACGACGATACGCCGGTCATGTTGTGGTCCGGGGATGATGTCACCGTAGACGCGTTTGGCCTCCTCGGCAAACCACTCAATGAAGGCCGCGGCATAGGCAATTTCACTACGTGATTCGGCCAGTGGTTTGCCTTGTTCACAGGTCATCAGTATCGCCAGGTCTTCCTGGTGCGCCATCATCAAGGTAAACAGGCGGTGCATAATCCTGGAACGTTCCTTGGCCGCCAGTGCCTGCCAGGCGTCGAGGGCTTCGGCAGCAGCCTCAATGGCTGCGCGGGTTTCGGTGTAACCAAGGTTGGGTACGGTACCGATAACTCCGCCTGTAGCCGGGTTGGAAATCTCGATATGGTTCTGCTCGGTGGCAGCTACCCAGCAGCCATTGATGTAGCAATGCTGGCGAAACAGCTTTTTGTCGGCGAGTTGCATGTGACTGGCTTCTCTGTGATGGGCTCTGGTTGCAAATATTAACGCCAGTATCGGCAAACACGTATGCCAGTGTCTACAGGTCTGGAGCGCAGGTTGACATCATCCGAGTACTCGCTGTGGAATGCCAGTAGAATTCGAACTCTCCCGAGCCTGTTAGCAGGTAGATTTAATGAAAAAATACTCATGGCAGCATCCCGTGATGTTGTTAATTCTGATGTCGGTGGCCATGCCGGTGGCGTTTAACACCTGGACAGTACTGCTGAATAATTTTGCGGTGGAGCGAGTTGCCTTTACGGGGGTTGAGATCGGGATTCTGCAAAGCCTGCGGGAGATCCCTGGATTTCTGGCATTTACGACTATTTTTTTGTTGCTTGTCCTCAGGGAACAGACACTGGTCTTGGTAGCGCTCGCATTCATCGGTCTCGGTGTTGCGTTGACCGGTTTTTTCCCGTTTGAGTACGGTCTGTATTGTACCACCGTGTTAATGTCGGTGGGCTTTCACTACTTTGAGGCAGTCAGGCAATCACTGGCATTGCAGTGGCTTTCCAGGGATGAGGCCCCTCAGGTATTCGGCAAGCTTATCTCGGTGGGAGCGATTACCTCGCTACTTGCCTATGGAGTCATATGGATATTGCTCGAAATATTGGCGGTGGACTACATCTGGCTGTATGTGCTGGCGGGCGGAGTATGTTTCCTGATGGCTTTATTTATGAGGGTTGCTTTTCCTTATTTCAAATCTTCCAGTGAACAGCATACGCACCTGGTTTTACGAAAGCGGTACTGGCTTTTCTATGCATTGATATTTTTTTCCGGTGCACGTCGACAGATTTTCATGGTCTTTGCGGCCTTCCTGATGGTGGAAAGGTTTGGCTACAGCGCGGCACAAGTTACGCTGCTTTTCCTTATTAATTACATTTTCAATTGGATATTTGCCGAACGTATTGGGATATTGATTGGCAGGGTTGGTGAGCGTACCGCGCTAAGCCTGGAATATATCGGCCTGATCGTGGTATTTACCGGGTACGCTTTTGTAGACAACGCCTACCTTGCGGCCGGCCTTTATGTGATTGATCATATGTTCTTTGCCCTTGCTATCGCGATTCCAACCTACTTTCAAAAAATTGCTGATCATGCCGATATGGCGAGTTCTGCCGGTGTTTCCTTCACTATCAATCATATTGCCGCGATAGTTATTCCCGTCCTGCTTGGGTTTATATGGATTTATTCTCATGCAGTTGTTTTTTTGATCGGCAGTGGCTTTGCTATTTGCTCACTGTTGCTTGCGCAAAATATTCCGGATAAGCCTGCTCCCGGCAACGAAGCTAACTGGGGTTATAAATCCGCCAAATCAGTTCCGTCTACAAGTGGCGAAAGCTGATGTTGAAGTCTGGCTAGCCCGGGTTAAAACCGCATACGCGTACCAAGATATGCGCCTATTCCGGGTGTCGCAAAGCTGTAGATATTCTCATAAGTCGTATTAAACAGGTTCTCCACACGGGCAAATACCGTCACTTTGTTGGTGAGCGCATAACTTCCGGTCAGGTTCACAAGTGTATAAGCATCAAGAGAAACATTTTCAAAGAAGGGCGGGTATGGTGGGAAAAAATTATCAGTTTGTTCACCTGTGTAGGATACGTTGAGGTTTACATGTGTCTGGTCCGGAAAATCATAGTTGATGTTCAGTGCCGCCATATGTCTTGGCCGGCGGATTTCCCGTTGTTGTTGTCCGCTTGCATCGGGCTGGGTTGCGTCTGTGTAGGTATAGTTTGCCGTGGTACTCAGACCGGCAACAATGTTAACCGTTACTTCCGTCTCAAGGCCCCTGCTTTTACTCACGCCGTCACGGTTCACGGCCGTGAACATGCCGAATGCACCAAGTGACGGGTCAAAAAAGAAACCGTTGATCTCGTCCTCAAGTCGTTTACGGAAGTAGGTTATGTCGGCGATTATTTGTCCGCCGGAAAAATATTGTTCATAACCGATATCCAGGCCTCTGGATTTTTCCGGTTGCAGATCTGTATTGCCGTGGAACTGGTCGGGTGTAAACCCGAATCGCTCGGTGAATGTAGGCGATTTTTGTCCGCTGCCGAAGCTGGTATGCAGTCGGGAATCCAGGCTGTCGAAGCGCCACGCCGCTGTCGTTCGGTAGGTTGCAATGTTGTCAAATGCGCTGTTGTCGTCATAACGAATACCGAGACTGAATGACAGGCTACCGAAACCGGTGACGCGATATTCCCCTACCAGGCCGGTATTGTTTATGTTCTGATCCTGGTTTGGATCACCCCATGCGGAAGCCATGCCACGTTGTTCAAATTTCTCGCCTTCATAATCGGCTGCAAACGTGATTTGCTGTGCAGATTGGGTGGTCGCTCCCGCATCAAAATTAAACGTACTTTGGTAATAGATAGCGAACTTGTCTGCGGCAGTCTCCATGTCCCGGATGCTGTCAGTGAAATTATTGTTGTTTGTGCTCATGAAGGTCAGGCGTAATGTTTGTACCCAGGCGTCTTCAAACAGTGATAATTTGCCACGGCCGCCGAGTATCGTTTGCGTCGTATCCATTTTGCGCTCCGCATCGGCAGACAGGCCGGTTGCAAAATCAACAGCATCAAACTGTTTGGTTGCATCAACATGCCGCAGTGATCCATCGAACATCAGACCGCAGGTGAGATCGACATCGGCACGCAGGTTAGCGGACAGGTTCTGATAACCGTCATACTCGGTTCCGGAGCGCGAAATGTTGCTGCCGTCGGAGTCCAGGAAGGAGACGGTCAGATCCATGCCGGAGTCGGCGCTGCGGGTGCCGACGTGTATGCCACTGTTTATGGTGTTGAATGCCCCTTTTTCGATGAAAGCGCTGCCGTTCAAGCGATCTGTTGAGCGGCGGGTCGTAATGTCGATGACCCCGGCCAGTGCATCACTGCCCCAGACCGCGCTCTGTGGCCCGCGTACGACTTCAATGTGGTCAATATCGTTGGCAGTCAGGTGAGCAAAATCAAATGCGTCATCAGATGCCGGATCGTTGACTTCGATGCCGTCGATACGGACGAGGACATGATTGGCTTCGGCTCCACGGATACGGATTGCAGTCTGTGAGCCGAAATTGCTGGATCGACTGACAGCCAGGCTGGTCAGATCCTGCAGTAGGTCGGTGGCGAAAATACTCTGCCGGTTTTCTATGCTCTGACGACCAATTGTCGTTATGGCGCTGCCGATCTCAAGCCTTGTTGCCGGGGTGCGATGTGCCGACACGAAGATGTTATCGCCCGGTGCAGGTTCCCCCGCCACGTTGTGCGTAACAATGACACCCGCAAGCAGGGTGGCCGGGTGAATTGAAAAGTTCATTGTGCTCCTCTGCTGTGCTACCCCGCACAGACTGGTGACGTATATATGTGGAGCGGACAGGAGCGTTAATGTCGGCAGATCAGTCTCAGAGTGATCAGCTGCACGAGCGCCCTCCGCACCGTTGTTACTGTCACTAAGCCGGTCTCCGGACTTACGAGTGGGCTTGTGCCCTGACTGCATCACCTTCCCGCGTCATGCGCAGTGGTTTCGGATCCTGGATGGTCCGTAGATTCAGTCTTTACTCGATCACCGTTGCGGGGGCAGTACCGGAATGGTCGGATCCTTAAGGTTACTCAGGGGAGATTTCCCTTGGGATACGAATCACCGGTTTCCCGTTATTCCGGCCTGACGACCGGAAGCACCTAGCGAGGTTCGACTCTATTAAGTTGTGCCGGGCTGTGTCAAGTTTTGGCTACAGCGTCGGCAGCAGAACTTCTTGTCCGTCCCGCGAAAAGGCGGCGAAGGGCGTAGCATATAATCGTGCCAGGCGATCAGTCGTAAGCATGTCGGCTACGGGGCCAAATTCCCATTCGCCATCGCCGAATAACAGCAGGATCTGGCGGGCATAGCGTGCAGCCAGTACCGGGTCGTGCAGGCTGGCAATCACTGTTTTACCGGCATCAGCGAGAGCCGATAATCGGCCAAGCACCTGTAATTTATGCAGTGGGTCGAGATGGTTCATCGGTTCGTCGAGCAACAGCATGTCGGGTTCCTGAACCAGCAGGGTGGCGATGGCCAGACGGCGCCGTTCGCCACCCGACAAAGTAGCCGTCAGCCGCTCGGTTAGATCGCTGAGGTCCATTGCCGCCAGTGCATGGGTGGCCAGATCGATATCAGCTGTCGTTTCCCATTGCCAGAAACCAAGATGCGGGTGACGGCCCATCATTACGGCTTCGAGTACGGTCATCGGAAATGCGTCATCATAAGCCTGCAATAACAGTCCAAGGCGCTGCGCGATGACCCGCCGATCCAGCGATTTAATATCATCGCCATGTAGCTGTATAAAGCCCGTATCGATATCACGAATACCGGCCAGGGTATGCAGCATCAGCGTCTTGCCAACCCCGTTCGGGCCGAGGATGCAGATAAAGTCGCCCGGGTCTGCGCTAAGGCTAAGGCGCCGAATCAGGGTACGTCCGTTAATGCTGACCGTCAGGTCTTGGCAGGAAAGTGTCATTGATGCAGGTGGGCTGGCATGGCCCCCCATTGTAAGGGCAAAAGGCACAGACAAAAAAAACCCCGCGTGGGAGGCGGGGTATGGGTTATTGTTGTTGTCGCGTGTTTGGTTTTTACTTCAGCGGCGAAGCTGTGCTGGTTTTTTTTATAGTTATTTGCTATTTTTTTTATATTTATAATTCTGGTTATTCTTCTTATTTTCCTGCATTTTTTGGCTTCGATGTCTGGTTACAGATGTCGAATAGACCATCGCCTGTAAAAACCTTTTTTGTGCGCGTTGATTATCATGCAAGACCCGTGCCAAGGTTTATAAAGCCCTTTATAAACAGATTATTATATTATCTTACCGTGACAAGCTCCGTTCAGAGTCCTGCAAAGTGTAATGATATTCGACACTCACCCGGGCTCTTTTTTAGTGGCGGGCTTTAATATATTGGGTTAAATATCCGCACTGACAGGAGCTTTCTCACCGGATTCAGGCTACCCCGGAGTTACCTGACAGCAGAGCAGGTCTGCGATGACATGGCATTTCTGCTCCGCAGGCCTGGTTTTACATATTAATGTTGAGCAGAGTTGTAAAATTTTCCAACATTATTCGGGGCTGGCTGCCTTAAACCCATGGTTGTCAGGTCTTTGCGGGAATATCGGCGACCCCTGCTGATAGTGGTAACTACCTTTGCCGCTGCGGCAATGTCTGCGAGCGGGTCACCGTTGAGAATGACCAGATCAGCTTGCCTGCCGATGCGGATCAGGCCCAGTGACGAGCCATTGCCCAGCATGCGGGCGGCATCGAGGCTGACCATTTTAAGCACCTGAAAGGGCTGCAGACCCTGAGCCACCAGCCGGCGCATCTCGCCGTGCAGTCCGAGACCCTGGGGTGTCGAAGGCGCTTCACTGCCGAGGATAATACTGCCACCCGCGCCCTGAATGAGGTTCGGTTCGGTCATGGGGGCGGCAAAGTACGCGGCTCGACTCAATTGCCAGGATGTATTAAACCGACGTCGTTCTGTAGCGGTGAAAATTCTGCGCGATTGCCAGCCTGATTTCAGGCTGTTGAGCATTTGCTCATCCGCTTGGGGGGTCATCAGCAGGCGGGACGATATGCCGGCACCGATGCCGGCGCTGACGAGTAGAAAATTTTGCCAGGTGGCCGGGTCCGGTTGCGAGTTTCCGTCCGGCGTCCGTGTCTGTGGTTGCAGTTCGTCCGCTGCAAGCGTAATGCCGGGTAACGGTGTCGTGGTAATGACGGAGATTCCCTGTGCATGGGCGCGACTGATGACATTGGTTAGCGTTTCGCCATCAAGATCGGGACACAGTTCCAGTGCGACGATGTTCAGCGTTATGGCATCGGCCACAATTTG
>PBYE01000030.1 GCA_002729495.1 Chromatiales bacterium | reverse complement strand
CGGGCACGAATGGATTCCACCGGGTCAGACTTTGACTTCGCAGAGCACGGGCGGCAACACGAACGCTGTGCCAAATCGAAGACTAAGGGCTGACCCTTGCTTATGCACAAGTTTTTCAATCTGACCCTTTACGCGGGTCAACAGGGGTAGAAGACCAATGGCAATCGGTCTGGTAGGGCGCAAAGCGGGAATGACCCGCGTATTTACTGAAGACGGCAGGTCGATCCCTGTTACTGTCATTCAGGCCCTGCCCAACAGAATTACACGCGTCAAGTCCGTCGATTCCGATGGTTACATCGCGCTCCAGGTAACAACGGGTAACACCAAGGCCTCTCGCATCAGTCGCCCGCTTGCGGGTCAGTACGCGGCCGCAAATACAGAGCCGGGTGAAGGGCTTTTCGAGTGTCGCGTCGAAGCCGAAGAAGAAGCGCAACTCGAAAACCTCACACCCGGAACCGAAATCACGGTCGAGCGTTTCACCGAAGGCCAGTTGGTCGATATAGCGGGCACATCTATAGGTAAAGGCTACGCCGGTGTAATCAAACGCCATCACTTCCATGGCCAGGACACGACCCACGGTAACTCACTAGCCCACCGTGCCCCCGGTTCGATCGGTCAGAACCAGACGCCGGGACGTGTGTTCAAAGGTAAGAAAATGTCCGGGCATCTCGGAAACGCGCACTGTACCGCGCAGAACCTGGAGGTTGTTCGTGTAGATGCGGAACGGAACCTGATCCTCGTGAAGGGCTCCGTTCCCGGCCACAAAGACGGCCGGCTCTATGTGAGACCTGCCACCAAGTCTCCGCTGCCACCGCCGCCGGAACCCAAGGTGCCGGACCCGGACTCAGCTGAATCATCGGAGGCTGAAGGCGCTTAAGCCGGACGACAGATCATGAAACTCAATATTCAGACTGGCGGCAAACTCGAAGTTGCTGACTCGACATTTGCAGCCGAATACAACCAGTCGCTCGTACACCAGGTTGTAACCGCTTTTCGTAACAAAGCACGGCGAGGCACCAAGGCTCAGAAAAACCGCTCGGCAGTCCGTGGCGGTGGGGCCAAACCCTGGCGCCAGAAAGGCACAGGCAAAGCCCGTGCAGGTACAATTCGCAGCCCAATCTGGGTGGGTGGTGGTCGTACGTTCGCCGCCCAGCCACGCGATTACAGCCAGAAGGTGAATCGCAAGATGTACCGCGCGGCGATGCGCTCGATCCTGTCGGAGCTGGTAAGGCAGGATCGCCTGATTATCGTTGACAAGATCAAGGTCGAAGAGCCAAAGACCAGGTTGCTCATCGAAAAGCTCGATGAACTTAAGGCCGGTAGCAACGTACTGATACTGCTCCTGAACTACAAGACCAAGGTCTGTCTCGCTGCCCGTAACCTGCCGCATGTCGATGTGCTCGACACACGGGAAATAAACCCCGTCAGCCTGATTCGCTTCGACAAGGTTGTGGCTACCGAAGACGCCATTAAGGAACTTGAAGGGCGCCTCGCATGAGTACGCAACTAAACAAAGAGCGTCTGATGACTGTGCTGGTTGGGCCCCACGTATCTGAAAAAACTGCAACGCTGGGCGAAAAAAATAACCAGATCTGTTTCAGGGTCCGGCGCGATTCCACAAAGAAGGAAATCGCCCAGGCCGTTGAAATGATGTTTGAGGTCAAGGTTGATGCGGTTACGACCGCAAATGTGCGTGGTAAAGCCAAACGTTTTGGCCAAACCATGGGCCGACGTGCCAACTGGAAAAAAGCTTACGTTACTCTCGCCGAAGGTCACGACATAGACTTTCTGGGCGCAGAGTAATTGACTGAAAGGGATTCACGGACATGCCACTGCAACAAGTAAAACCGACTTCACCGGGCCGTCGTTTCAAGGTCAAGGTTAATAGTCCGCAGTTGCACAAAGGTGCGCCGCAGCAGGGTTTGACTGCAACACTTTCCAAGTCAGGCGGGCGCAATAATGCTGGCCGGATTACGATGCGCCATAAAGGTGGCGGTCACAAGCGTCACTACCGGATTGTCGACTTCAAGCGCGATAAGGATGGCGTATCGGGCAAGGTTGAGCGGATCGAATACGATCCGAATCGCAGCGCGCATCTTGCCCTCGTGGTTTATGCTGACGGCGAACGTCGTTACATCCTGGCGCCGAAGGGTTGCCGTGCGGGTGACCCGATCATGTCGGGCAAGGACGCGCCAATCAAGCCGGGCAATGCGTTACCTATACGCAACATACCCGTAGGTACGCTGGTTCACTGCATTGAACTGAAGTCCGGCAAGGGCGCTCAGCTGGTGCGAGCCGCCGGTGGTTCGGCCCAGCTGGCCGCACGCGAAGGTGCCTATGCAACGGTCCGGATGCGCTCCGGTGAAATGCGCAAGATTCATATCGACTGCCGTGCCACGGTTGGCGAGGTAGGTCACAACGAACACAACCTGAGCAAGTTGGGTAAGGCTGGTGCGAAACGCTGGCGCGGTGTGCGGCCGACGGTTCGTGGTGTTGCCATGAACCCGGTGGACCACCCGCATGGTGGCGGTGAAGGCCGTACCTCGGGAGGCCGTCATCCGGTTTCGCCATGGGGTACGCCGACCAAGGGATACAAGACGCGCAGTAACAAGCGCACCGATAAAATGATTGTGCGTCGCCGTAAGCGTCGCAAGTAACAGGCAACGGGAACTCGGAGAGCTTAGACGTGCCACGTTCGATTAAAAAAGGACCGTTTGTAGATGCGCACCTGGAAAAGAAAGTCCAGGAGGCAGCAGCGAGCAACAGCCGTAAACCAATTCGGACCTGGTCGCGCCGATCAATGGTCGTGCCGGAGATGATTGGATTAACAATAGCCGTTCATAACGGCCGCGATCATATTCCGGTGCTTGTTTCGGAAAATATGGTGGGGCACAAACTCGGCGAGTTTGCAGTTACCCGGACATTCAGGGGTCACACCGGTGACCGGAAGACTACATAGGTTTCAATGATGCGAGTTTCAGCAAAATTGAAGTATGCGCCTATCTCGGCCCAGAAATGCAGACTGGTTGCCGAAGTCGTACGCGGCAAACCTGTCGGCAGTGCACTGCAGACATTGAATTTTATGCCCAAGAAAGGCGCGGCAATTTTGAAGAAAGTGCTTGAGTCGGCCATTGCCAATGCCGAGCACAATCACGGTGCGGATATCGATGAGCTGAAGGTCAGCAACATCGAGATAAGCGATGGCCCGGGATTGCGCCGCTACCGCGCACGCGCAAAAGGCCGTGGCACCCGAATTATCAAGCGAAACAGTCATATTACTGTTCAGGTTGCGGACGAGTAGGGAAGCGATATGGGCCAGAAAGTACATCCAATCGGTATTCGCTTAGGCATAACCAAGGACTGGGCGTCCAAGTGGTATGCGGACAGCAAACAGTTTCCGGGATACGTCTACGCAGACTTCCAGGTACGCAGCTTCCTTAAAGAGAAACTTAAGGAAGCTTCGGTCAGTCGCATCCAGATCGAACGCCCTGCACGCAAAGCGAACATCACGATTCATACGGCACGTCCGGGCATTGTGATCGGTAAGAAGGGTGAAGACATAGAAAAACTGCGTACGGAAGTTGCGGGCATGCTGGAGCTGCCGCTACAGGACGTGCGGCTAAATATTGCAGAGATTCGCAAGCCGGAACTCGATGCGCAGCTCGTTGCTGAAGGAATTGCTCAGCAGCTCGAGCGCCGTGTGATGTTCCGCCGCGCAATGAAGCGTGCCGTAACCAATACCATGCGACTGGGTGCGGAAGGCATCAAGGTAAAGGTTGGCGGTCGTCTGAACGGTGCAGAAATTGCGCGTTCGGAATGGTACAGGGAAGGCCGCGTGCCACTGCATACCTTCCGGGCGGATATTGATTACGGCTTTGCTGAGGCCAAGACGACCTACGGAATTATTGGCGTCAAGGTATGGATATTCCGTGGCGAAGTTATAGGTACCCCGCAGGAAGCGGATAAGTCTGCTGCAGAGCAGGCTGCCCGTTAAGGACACGTAGATGCTACAGCCCAAGAGAACCAAGTTTCGCAAGCAGCAAAAGGGCCGTAACCGCGGTCTGGCTGAGCGTGGAAGCACAGTATCGTTCGGTGAGTTCGGGCTGAAGGCGACTGGCCGTGGCCGCATAACCGCGCGACAGATCGAAGCAGCGCGTCGCGCGATGACCCGGCATATCAAGCGTGGCGGCAAGATCTGGATTCGTATATTCCCGGATAAGCCCATCACCAAGAAACCCCTTGAAGTTCGACAGGGTAAAGGTAAGGGCAGCGTCGAGTACTGGGTTGCGCAGGTTCAGCCCGGCCGTGTGCTGTATGAAATGGAAGGCGTGTCCGAAGACGTCGCTCGCGAGGCGTTTACGCTGGCAGCCGCAAAGCTTCCGGTATCAACCCAGTTTGTAACCCGGCAGGTGATCTGATGAAAGCAAGCGAACTTAAGGACAAGAGCAGAGACGAATTGCTTGAAGAACTTGTCGGCTTGCGCCGTGAGCAGTTCAACCTGCGTATGCAGCAGGCTATAGGACAAATGGCCCGGCCGGATCAGTACCGCAAGGTGCGCAAGAACATTGCGCGGGTCAAAACAGTATTGCGTGCGCAGGATATAGCGGCTGCCAAGCAAGAGAGTGCCTCGTAATGAGTGACAAGACAGAAAATACCGGGACTGAAACCAGGCAACGCACGATCACCGGAAAAGTGGTCAGCAGCAAGATGGATAAAACCATTTCGGTATCCGTTGAGCGCAAGGTAAAGCACCCGATGTATGGCAAGTACCTGCGCCGGACTACCAAGTACATGGCACACGATGAGGATAACGCCTGTAACGAGGGCGATGTCGTCACTATTTCCGAATGCCGGCCGGTTTCCAGAAATAAATCCTGGCGCCTCGTGGAAATTATTGAGCGCGCCAGCGCGGAATCATTGACGGCCGTAAGGCCGACAGGTGACCAAACATGATTCAGATGCAGTCAATTCTGAATGCAGCCGACAACAGCGGCGCACGACGGCTAATGTGCATCAAGGTGCTGGGTGGCTCTAAACGTCGTTACGCCAATGTTGGCGATGTCATCAAGGTCAGCGTGAAGGATGCGATACCGCGTGGACGTGTCAAGAAAGGCGAGATTTATCATGCAGTAGTCGTTCGCACCCGTAAGGGCGTGCGGAGGGCAGATGGATCACTGATTCGTTTTGATGGCAATGCGGCGGTACTGCTGACCCCCAAGCTGGAACCTATTGGCACTCGAATTTTCGGCCCCGTTACGCGCGAGCTGCGTACCGGCAATTTTATGAAGATTGTGTCCCTGGCCCCTGAGGTCCTTTAAGGACAAGTCCGGCGGACGAGCGAAACGATGAAAAGAATACACAAGGGTGACGAGGTAATCGTCGTGGCAGGCAAGGATAAGGGTCGCCGTGGCACCGTGCTTAACGTCATTGATGACGATGGCCGGGTTCTGGTCGAAGGCATCAATGTCGTTAAGAAGCACACCAAGGCGAATCCGAATGCCGGCGTGCAGGGCGGAATAGTTGATCAGGAAAGGCCGATACACGTATCGAACGTGATGCTTTATAACCCGGTTGCCGACAAGGGCGATCGAATTGGTATTAAGACGCTCGAAGACGGGCGCAAAGTTCGTTACTTCAAGTCAGACAACGAAGTTGTAGACGTATAGCGGGTAACGAGAGCAGGCAGAGTAGAAACATGTCCAGGTTGCAGGAACTTTACAACACGACAGTCATACAGCAGCTGCGCGAGCAGCTTGGTATTTCCAATGTAATGGAAGTGCCAAAGGTGACAAAAATTACGCTGAATATGGGCGTAGGTGAGGCCGTGAATGATAAGAAAGTTATTGAAAAGGCAGTCAAAGATATGACGCTGATTTCCGGGCAGAAAGCTTCGGTAACAGTAGCTCGTAAGTCGGTTGCAACTTTCAAGATTCGTGACGGCTATCCGATTGGCTGCAAGGTCACATTGCGACGTGAACGGATGTATGAATTCTTGGATCGCCTTATCAGCATTGCGATTCCACGAATCCGGGATTTCCGGGGATTGAACCCCAAAGCATTTGACGGCAATGGTAACTACAACATGGGCGTGCAGGAACAAATTGTATTTCCAGAGGTTGATTACGACAACGTTGATTCGGTACGTGGTATGGACATAGCAATCACGACATCAGCAACAACAGACGAGCAGGGCCGTGCTCTTCTGGATGCATTTAATTTTCCGTTCAAGAAATAGTTATACGGGGACCGGGTAAAGATATGGCAAAGAAATCTATGCTTGCACGAAACGCGAAGCGTCAGAAAATGGTGCAGCGTTTTGCAGCCAAACGGGCAGCGCTTAAAAAGACGATTGCTTCACCCCAGTCCTCTGACGAAGAGCGCCAGGCGGCGATGAGCAAGCTCAAGAAGCTGCCCAGGGACTCGAGTCCCGTGCGGATACGTAACCGTTGCGCGATTACCGGACGGCCCAATGGCGTATATCGGAAGTTTGGCCTTGGGCGAAACAAGCTGCGCGAGCAGACGATGGACGGCAATATTCCCGGCGTAAGAAAAGCGAGCTGGTGAGGACACAACGATGAGTATGACAGACCCGGTTGCAGACATGCTGACACGAATCCGGAATGGCCAAAATGTTGGCCTGACTTCCGTGAGCATGCCGTCCTCGACTCTGAAGGAAGCTATCGCTCATGTGCTGAAAGAAGAAGGCTATATCGATGGTGTAGACGTTAGCGACCAGCCGGGTAACAAGCGTGAACTAAAGATTACGCTTAAATATTTTGACGGCAAACCAGTAATCGAGAAGATTCAGAAAGTCAGCAAGCCCGGGCTGCGGATCTACCGTGGTAAGGGTGATCTGCCCAAAGTTATGGGTGGCCTGGGTGTTGCGATTGTGTCCACGTCGGAAGGCGTAATGAGCGATCGTGCTGCGCGCGCAAAAGGTTTTGGTGGAGAGGTGCTCTGCGTCGTTGCCTGATCGGGACGGCACAGGAGTCGAATATGTCAAGAATTGCAAAAAAACCTATTGAGTTTCCTAAAGGCGTTGAGGTGAGTCATGCCTCCGGCGAACTGGTAGTGAAAGGCCCCAAAGGGGAGCTTTCGCTCGCGGTTAACCCGGAAGTCACCATAAAAGTTGAAGAAGGTGTTGCAAACTTCGAAGCAAAGAGTGGCTCACGCTTTTCGATTGCCATGGCTGGTACGACCCGGTCATTGGTTTCTAACATGGTTGCGGGTGTAACTGACGGATTCGAACGTAAGCTGGAACTGGTAGGCGTCGGATATCGGGCCAAGGCTCAGGGCAAACTGCTGAACCTGACGCTTGGTTTCTCTCATCCGGTGAAGTACTCGGTACCTGAGGGTATCGATATCGAAACTCCCAGCCAGACAGAAGTCGTGATTAAAGGTATAGATAAGCAACAGGTTGGTCAGGTTGCGGCAGAGATTCGCAAGTTCCGGCCACCGGAGCCATACAAGGGTAAAGGTGTTCGCTACGCCGATGAGCGCGTCGTGATGAAGGAAGCCAAGAAGAAATAGGCACGGGGCACGGGCTCCGTAACCGGGTAACAGTGTTATGAACAAAAAACAGAGTAGATTGCGCAGGGCGCGCCGGACGAGGTCCAAGATACGCGAACTTGAAGTGCCGCGTCTTTCCGTGCACCGGACGTCGCAGCATATCTACGCGCAGGTTATTGCAGCGGATGGCGACACTGTTCTTGCGAGCGCTTCGACGACCCAGGCGGATATGCGGAAATCATTGAAAAGTACGGGAAATATTGAGGCGGCCCAGGCTGTTGGCAAGGCGATTGCCGACAAGGCCAAGTCGGCCGGAATCGAACAGGTTGCATTCGACCGTTCCGGATTTCGCTATCACGGACGGATCAAGGCGCTTGCTGATGCGGCACGCGAGCAAGGCCTCAGGATTTAACAGGGTACACAGATGGCAAAACAAGATCATTCAGGTAGTAGCGACGACTTTATCGAAAAGCTGGTTACGGTTAACCGGGTTGCGAAGGTTGTCAAAGGCGGACGTCAGTTTGGCTTTACCGCGCTGACTGTAGTTGGTGATGGCAAAGGCCGGGTTGGTTTCGGCTACGGCAAGGCTCGCGAAGTACCGCTGGCGATCCAGAAAGCCATGCAGTCAGCACGCAACCGTATGGAACGTGTATCGCTGCATGACGACACCCTGTATTACGAAATGATCGGGCGCCATGGCGCGACCAAGGTTTATATGCAGCCTGCCTCGGAAGGTACGGGTGTAATTGCCGGCGGTGCTATGCGTGCCGTTTTTGAGGCGGCCGGCGTACGAAACGTACTGGCCAAGAGTTACGGCTCGCGCAATCCAATTAACCTGGTGCGCGCAACGATTAACGCGCTCCGGAGCGCCCACTCGCCGCAACGAATTGCAGCGAAGCGCGGCAAATCGGTAGCGGATATTACTGGTTGAAATCATGGCTAAAGCCGCAAAATTGAAAGTCACTCTTGTAAAGAGTCGCTATGGTCGCCTTAAAAAGCATCGGGCCTGTATTGCAGGACTGGGGCTGCGGCGTATCAACCACAGTGTGATTGTTGAAGACACGCCGGAAAACCGCGGGATGATTAACAAGATCTCCTATCTCCTGCAGGTCGAGGACGCGTAAATGAAACTGAATTCGATATCACCAGCCGATGGCAGCAAGAAGACGGGCAAACGGCGCGGCCGGGGTCATGCAGCCGGCCAGGGTAAAACCTGCGGCCGTGGCCAGAAGGGCCAGCATGCGCGTTCGGGTGGTTATCACAAGGTCGGCTTCGAAGGCGGCCAGATGCCGCTGCAACGGCGTTTGCCAAAAGTCGGTTTCCGCTCTGCCAAGGCGCACAGTTATGCGGAAGTCCGGCTCAGCGAACTTGGAGCGGTCGAGGATGACGTAATCGATATTCTCGCGTTGAAACGTGCCGGAATAGTTGCCCAGCAGACGACACGAGCAAAGGTATTTGCCAGTGGTGAGATTGACAAGGCGGTCAAGCTGAAGGGTGTGGGCGTTACCAAGGGTGCCAGGGCGGCGATAGAGAAAGCTGGGGGGAGCATCGAGGAATAGATCGCAGTTGCGTTAGTGATTGCAGATTTTATTAGCGATAGGCAAATACAGTGGCAAAAGGTAATTTGGAAAATCCGGCAGCAGCGCTCGGCGAAGCAACCCGCTTCGCTGACCTTCGCGCGCGCCTGGTATTTCTGGCCTGCGCGCTTATCGTCTACCGTATCGGCACATTTATTCCTGTGCCCGGCATCGATCCGGTCGCACTCGAACAATTCTTCCAGGAGCAATCCGGAACCATCCTCAGCATGTTCAACATGTTTTCGGGCGGCGCTTTACAGCGGCTAAGTATACTTGCATTGGGGATAATGCCGTACATCTCTGCATCCATCATCATGCAGATGGCAGGCGTTGTCGTACCACAGATCGCGCAGCTTAAGAAAGAAGGCGAGGCAGGACGGCGCAAGATCACGCAGTACACTCGCTACGGAACGGTTGTACTTGCTTCGGCACAGGCGATTGGTGCATCGGTTGCCTTTCAGAACCAGGGCGTGGTGATTAATCCCGGCCCAAATTTTGTTTTCACGGCAGCCGTGACGCTCGTTACAGGGACAGTGTTCCTGATGTGGCTGGGCGAACAGATCACCGAGCGTGGTATAGGTAACGGCATCTCCATGATTATTCTGTCCAGCATTATTGCGGGGCTTCCGTCGGCAGTCGGCGGTACCCTCGAGCTGGTGAATACGGGTGAGATGTCACCGGCCCTCGCCCTGTTGCTGATCATACTTGTGCTTGCCGTAACCTATTTCGTCGTATTCATGGAGCGTGGCCAGCGCCGCATCACCGTGAACTACGCCAAACGACAGCAAGGCCGCAAGATGTATGCGGGCCAGACCAGCCACTTGCCGTTCAAGATCAACATGTCCGGCGTTATTCCACCGATTTTTGCGAGCAGCATTATTCTTTTCCCGGCCACGATCGCGACCTGGTTTGGCAGCAGTAAGGGCATGGAGTGGCTGCAGACGCTGGCCGCCAAATTATCGCCGGGTCAGCCCATTTATATAATGATGTATGCCTCGCTGATCATATTTTTCTGTTTCTTCTATACGGCGCTGGTATTTAACTCGCGAGATACATCAGACAACCTGAAGAAATCAGGTGGCTTCATTCCAGGCATACGGCCAGGCCATCAGACCGCCGAGTACATCGACAAGGTGCTTACCCGCCTTACCTTCTGGGGCGCGATTTACATTACATCTGTATGTCTGCTGCCGGAGTTCATGATTTTATATGCAAAGGTGCCGTTTTATTTTGGCGGCACTTCCCTGCTGATCATCGTGGTGGTCACAATGGATTTTATGGCGCAGTTACAGGCGCACATGATGTCGCACCAGTACGATGGCCTGTTAAAGAAAGCCAATTTGCGCGGTTACGGCCGTACCGGCCAGGTTCGATAAGGGCCTGAAGAGGGTTTTTGGAGAGAACGATGAAAGTTCGAGCATCAGTCAAGAGGATCTGCAGGAACTGCAAGGTCATTCGCCGTAACGGTGTGGTGCGTGTTATTTGCACCGACCCCAGGCACAAGCAGCGCCAAGGCTAACGGAGAGAAACATGGCCCGTATTGCAGGCATCAATATTCCCTTAAACAAACACGTGGTGGTGGCGTTGACCAGCATCTACGGCGTCGGTCGTACGCTGTCTTCCAGCATCTGTGATGCTGCCAAGGTGTCGCCTGAAACGCAGGTCAAGGATTTGAGTGAGCCGGAAGTCGAACGCATTCGTACCGAGGTGGCCAAAGTCACTGTAGAGGGTGACTTACGTCGTGAGATCGCCATGAGTATTAAGCGGCTTATGGATTTGGGTTGTTATCGCGGAATTCGTCACAGGCGCGGCTTGCCCGTACGGGGTCAGCGCACCCGCACCAACGCCCGCACCCGCAAGGGACCGCGTAGGCCCATAAGAAAGTAGACCAGGGAAATCTAATCCGGAAAAGTTATGGCAGAGCAGAAAGCAGTACACAAAAAGGTTAAGAAGAACGTGGTCGATGGTATCGCTCACATTCATGCTTCCTTCAACAACACGATTATCACGATCACCGATCGGCAGGGTAATACATTGTCCTGGGCGACTGCCGGTGGCTGCGGTTTTCGTGGTTCACGTAAGAGTACACCTTTTGCTGCCCAGGTCGCGGCTGAGAAAGCGGGTGTGGCTGCACTGGAGTTCGGCCTGAAGAATCTCGAGGTAAAAGTTCGTGGACCGGGTCCGGGCCGCGAGTCGGCTGTACGTGCATTGAACAATGCGGGGTATCGCATAATCAATATCGAAGATGTGACACCAATTCCGCACAACGGTTGTCGTCCGCCCAAGAAGCGGCGAGTTTGAGGATTTAGCAGATGGCCAGATACCTGGGACCAAAATGTAAACTCTCGCGCCGCGAGGGTACTGATCTGTTTCTGAAGAGCGGCGTCCGGCCACTCGACTCCAAGTGCAAACTGGAGACACCGCCGGGTACAACAGCCGGTCAGCGACGTGGTCGTTTATCCGACTACGGGCTGCAGCTCCGCGAGAAACAGAAACTACGTCGTATGTATGGTGTGTTGGAAAAACAGTTCCGCAACTATTACAAGAAAGCGGCCCAGCATAAGGGATCGACGGGTGAAAACCTGATCCGCATGCTGGAAGGTCGTTTGGACAATGTCGTTTATCGAATGGGCTATGCCTCGACACGTGCTGAAGGTCGTCAGCTTGTGAGTCACAAGGCTATTACCGTTAACGGCAACGTTGTAAACATCCCGTCTTACCAGGTTAATGCTGGTGATGCGGTAAGTGTGCGCGATAAGGCGCAGGACCAGATGCGCATTAAGAGCGCGATGGAAATTTCTACCCAGATGGGCCTTCCTGACTGGGTTGAGGTAGATGAGAAGAAGCTGACCGGGGTTTTGCGTTCGTTGCCCGAACGCGAGGATATCCTTCCCGACATCAACGAAAACCTGGTTGTTGAGCTTTACTCGAAGTAATCGTAGGAGGCACCACGAGATGTCCGATATTCATGATTTTCTGAAGCCCCGCACTGTGCGGGTACAGTCCCAGACTGATAACAAGGCGCGGGTCGTTATCGAGCCGTTCGAACGTGGTTTCGGCCACACGCTGGGTAATGCCCTGCGGCGGGTGCTGCTGTCGAGCATGCCCGGCTGTGCGGTGACGGAAGTCGACATAGACGGCGTGCTGCATGAGTACACCAGTATCGAAGGCGTGCAGGAAGATGTTGTCGAAATTCTGCTGAACCTGAAGCAGCTGGCTATCAATATGCATACGCGTGACCGCGCCGAACTGGTCCTGCATAAATCAGGACCGGGTGCTGTTACCGCGGCCGACATTACGACGGATCATGACATTGAAGTTGTGAACCCTGACCTGGTCATCGCAAATCTCACCAGTACCGGTGAGCTGAAGATGAACCTGCTCATCGAGCGTGGTCGCGGTTACCGGCCCGCCGTTCGGCTTGTAAACCTCGAAGAGCACTCAGGCCGCATCGGGCAGTTGCAACTGGATGCATCATTCACACCGGTTCGTCGCGTCAGTTATACCGTTGAGGCCGCGCGCGTTGAACAGCGTACCAACCTCGACAAGTTGCTGATCGATATCGAGACCAACGGTACTATCGATCCTGAAGAAGCAATCCGCCGTGCCGGCGGTATCCTGAAGGATCAGCTCGATGTGTTCGTCGACCTGCAGGGTCAGGATGAGGCGGACGCAGCGGCTTCCGAATCGCATGTCGATCCGGTGCTGATGCGTCCGGTGGATGAGCTAGAGCTTACCGTGCGTTCGGCAAACTGCCTGAAGGCCGAAAATATTAACTACATCGGTGACCTGATCCAGCGTACCGAGGTTGAGCTGCTTCGCACGCCTAACCTGGGTAAGAAATCACTTACCGAGATCAAGGAAGTGCTGGAAAGCCACGGCCTCGCTTTAGGGCTTCGTGTGGAAAACTGGCCGCCTCCAAGTCTTACACCGGACGACGACGACGTCGCTGCCTGAGCGGCCTGGTTGAAACAGATAAACGGTAGAAAAAGCCATGCGACATAGAAAGTCAGGCCGTATTCTCGGGCGCAAGAGCAGCCATCGCAAAGCCATGTACAGAAACATGGCTGCATCGCTGATTCAGCACGAGACCATACGAACGACAGTCTCGAAAGCCAAAGAGTTGCGCCGGGTGGTGGAACCCTTGATTACGCTCGCCAAGGAAGACGGCGTAGCCAACCGCCGCCTGGCCTTTAATCGCCTGCGTGACAAGCAATCGGTAGGTAAACTCTTTAATGTGCTGGGCCCGCGCTTTAAGGAACGTCCCGGAGGTTACCTGCGGATTCTGAAAGCAGGTAACCGGCCGGGTGACGCCGCGCCGATGGCGATCGTGCAGTTGCTCGATCAACCGGAAGCCGAGGTCGAACAGGCTGCCGAGTAAGCAGGTTTAAGTAGGAAAAAAACCCGCCCCTGGCGGGTTTTTTTGTGCCGGCTGCTTCGCACGCCTAACCTGGGTAAGAAATCACTTACCGAGATCAGGGAAGTGCTGGAAAGCCACGGCCTCGCCCTGGGACTCCATGTGGAGAACTGGCCGCCTCCAAGGCTTGCACCGGATGACGGCGACGTCGCTGCCTGAACAAAGCCGGTCAGTGATTCAATTCCGAAACGATATTGGTTAATCTATTTCATTCCAGATAGCCGGACATCCGCCTACTTGGGGCTCGCGCGGGAGAAACTGCATGCATAAGAATAATTGCCTGGTCAAAGCCCTTGTCTTGTTAGCTTTGTGCTGTTGCCCGTTTGTTGTCAGTGCGCAGGAACTGGCGATACCCGGCAAGATCTGCATCGTTGGCGGGAGTTACGGCGGCTATGCTTCGTTAATGGCGGCGGCTAAACAGCAGGATACTTTTAGCTGCGCTGCCAGCATCAACGGCGTCAGCGATCAATGGGAAGTGTGGGCCAGTGCTCGCCGCTACATGAGTAAAGAAATAATTCGGAAGCAGCTGGGTACAGATAAAGAGGATCTAATCGCCCGGTCGCCTATCAGCTACGCCAAAACGATTGATATTCCGGTATTGCTTATTCACGGGGAAAAAGACCGCGTGGTTCCGGTTAGTCATAGCAGGCAGATGGACAAAGCACTGCGCAAGGCCGGCAAAACAGTCAAATTTGTTGAACTCGAGAATGGCAATCATTCTCTGAGCATCGAACAGAACCGTATCGAAACATTACGGCTTTTAGAAGAATTTCTTGCCATGAATATAGATGAGTCAACCTGATCTCGAATCCACTTTTATAGGATCAGTTCGCAGTGACCGCAGCAAACGCTTCCCGCGTAAGGTTCTCGTTGCCGGATTCCGTTATATGCAGGTTGTCCTCGATGCGTATCCCGCCGAAAGTACGTAGCTCATCGACGCGTCCCCAATTAACGTGTTTACCTTCGGGTGCCTCGCGTAGCTTCTCAAGTAGCATGTCTATAAAGTACAGGCCGGGTTCAACTGTCAATACGTTTCCGGGCTCGAGTATGCGGGTCAGGCGTAGATAGGGGTCGTTGTCAGGCCTTGGCGCTTCATCGCCTTTGGCGTTTGCCAGCAACGCGCCGACGTCGTGTACCTGTAGCCCGAGGAAATGTCCGAGGCCGTGCGGGAAAAAACTTCTCGACACGGTAGTCTCGACAGCTTCTTCAGGACTCATGTCTATCACGGCAACTTCTTTAAGAAGGGCTGCAATGCTGTGATGAGCGGCAATGTGTAATTCACGGTAGTCGGCACCAGGCTCGGCCGCTATGCAAAGCTCACGTTGCAGTTCGTGCATCGCTTCGATCATCAACCCGAAGACCGGATCATCAGAGTAGGTACGCGTAATATCACTCGCATAACCGTTTACCGCGCAGCCGGCGTCGATGAGCAGGCTCCGGTTGTCGCCGGGTTCCCTGTCCAGGTGCTGGTAGTGCAGGGCGGCAGCATGTTCGTTAATCGCAACGATCGCGGGATAGGGCATTTCCTCGTCGGTTACACGGCAGGCCGTGCGAAATGCAAGCTGGATGTCGTATTCGCTGCCACCTTCGTTAAAACACAATTCGGCAGCCAGGTGCCCCCTGATGGCCAGGTGGTTGGCATGCCGCACGCATTCGACTTCCCAGGGCGTCTTGATGGCGCGCCCGAAATGCAGCTCGTCCAGCAGTTTTTGCGGGTTGATCCGCTTCAGGCCGAAGCTGTCTTCCTGCTCGCGTATTTCACCGATAAATGCGGTGCGTGGTGACAGCTTTTTCACGTGCTCCAGTAGTTCAACGCCGCTGCTGACCGTAAGCACATTCAGAGGCGCGTCCTTTATAAATTCCGGCAGGGGCGAGTTCTGAAACCAGAAATCAGCCGGCTTGAACACCACCAGGTCAGGCATATCTCCCTTCCTGTAGCAGAGGATTGAATCCGGGTGCTTAAGCAACGGTACCCACTGGACAAGATGGGGATTAGCCTTGAAAGGCAGGTGCTGATCATCCATGAAAATGGGTGCCGGCTGGCCCGCACCGATTACCACAGCTTCCAGGTTGGCACTTTCCAAAGCGGAATCGTAACGCCGCTGCAGTTCCTCAAGATGGGCCGCATAGAGTTTGGTATCGGTGATGGGCTGCATAGATGCTACAACTATAACTTACATCGTCTACAATCAGGCGCGTGATGAATCCGGGCGGAGCCGGCCCGGGTGGAAGATCTTGTAAATGTCCAAACAAACGGTACTTACTGGTATTACGACGACGGGTACGCCGCACCTGGGCAACTACGTTGGCGCAATTCGGCCGGCCATAGCTGCCAGCTATACGGGTGACGTCAACTCTTATTATTTCCTCGCGGATTATCACGCGCTGGTAAAAAACCAGGACCCGGCCAGGTTAAAGCAGTCCAGCCTGGAGGTTGCGGCAACCTGGCTGGCGCTCGGGCTCGATACCGATAAGTCGGTGTTCTACCGGCAGTCCGATATACCCGAGATTCCGGAGCTTAGCTGGATCATCAGCAGCGTAACGGCCAAGGGCCTGATGAATCGTGCCCATGCCTACAAGGCTGCCGTACACGATA
Organism: Chromatiales bacterium; assembly: GCA_002729495.1. GTDB lineage: Bacteria > Pseudomonadota > Gammaproteobacteria > Steroidobacterales. The sequence goes on along the minus strand of PBYE01000030.1, from coordinate 1,711 downwards.
ACGAGGACAGCGGGTCACGCGACCCCGATAAGGGCGTGAGTATGGCGTTGTTTGGCTACCCAGTGCTCATGACTGCCGATATCCTGATGTTCAATGCGAACAAGGTGCCCGTCGGCAAGGACCAGATACAGCACGTAGAGATGGCACGCGACATAGCGCAGCGCTTCAATCATATTTATGGCGAAACTTTTGTTTTGCCGGAAGCGGTTGTCGATAAACACGCAGCTGTGCTCGCGGGTCTCGACGGGCGCAAGATGAGCAAGAGTTACAACAACACGATTCCGTTATTCGAGCCATCGAAGAAGCTTCGTAAGCTGATAATGAAGATCAAAACCAATTCGCTGGAGCCGGGTGAACCTAAAGACCCGGATGACTGTACCCTGTTCGATATCTACAAAGCCTTCGCTGCGGAAAGCGATACAGCCGCCTTCAGACAGAAACTGGTCAAAGGCATGGGCTGGGGCGACGCCAAGCAGGAGTTGTTCGAGTATCTCGATGCCCACCTGGAAGCACCGCGTGCAGAGTACGCGAAACTTATTGCTGACCCGGGTCATGTAGAGTTGGTATTGCAGCAGGGGGCAGAGAGGGCCCGCGAATATTCAACAGATTTTATAGGGAAAATTCGTAAGGCCGTCGGCATTCAGCCGTTAGGTTAAAACGCCAACCTGCCATATCGGGACATTGATAGTGTCTTGCCCTGGCGGCCGTACTTCCGTCGGACCCCGCATACCGGACTGTAAAGAAATGGACTGAATGTCGTACTTTTTAACTCGAGCGTATTCCTGTTTGCATTTCTGCCGCTGACGCTGCTGGCGTTCTATGTCCTTGGCGGGCTTGGAAAATTGCGGACAGCCATAGCGGTCCTGGTGCTCGCATCACTCTTCTTTTATGGCTGGTGGAACCCCATATATCTGCCCCTGATTCTCGGGTCGATGCTCACCAACTACTTCATCGGCAGGTCGCTGCAAAAGCTGAGGCTGGCGGGGTCGACCAGACTTAAACCGCTGCTTATTGTCGGCATTACATTCAACCTGGGCCTGCTGGGCTATTTTAAATACGCAAACTTTTTTGCTGGAAATCTGAACTGGGCGCTTGGGACGGACTACAACCTTGCGCATATCGTCCTGCCACTCGCAATATCCTTTTTTACCTTCCAGCAGATCGCTTATCTGGCGGATGTCTATCAGGGCAAAGCACAGGAAATCGACCTGCTTCGCTACGCACTGTTTGTTACATTCTTCCCGCAACTGATTGCAGGGCCGATCGTCCACCACCAGGAAATGATGCCGCAGTTCCGGTCATCTGCAGTGGGCACGTTCCGGCTCAATAATCTTGTAGTTGGCAGTACAATTTTCGTTATTGGCCTCTTCAAAAAGGTTGTGCTTGCCGATGGTGTGGCCCCTTACGCCAATACAATTTTTTCCGGCGCATTGCGCGATACGGCCTACGGATTAACAGATTCATGGATCGGGCTGCTCGCCTATGCCTGCCAGATCTATTTTGACTTCTCAGGTTATTCCGACATGGCGGTGGGCCTCGGCCGGATGTTCGGGATCGGGCTGCCCCTGAACTTCAACTCGCCCTATAAGGCTTCCGGAATAATCGAGTTCTGGCGCCGCTGGCACCTGACACTGTCACGTTTCCTGCGCGATTACCTCTATATCCCGTTGGGCGGCAACCGCTGTTCTCCCTATCGACGAGACCTCAACAT
>PBYE01000029.1 GCA_002729495.1 Chromatiales bacterium | reverse complement strand
CGCAGGAGAGATAGCGGCCGTCTGGCAAGGTCAACAGAGCTAGAATAATAAGCTGCGGAGGAAAACCATGGCGCAACTAGCCACCAAATCAGAGCCCATTACGGCAAAGTCGTATCAGCATTTTGAAGCTGCACCCCAGACGGGTAGCTTCGGAGCGCTGATTAAAAATATACAGGTTGCCGACGCAATCGAGAATGATGAATTATTCGCCGATCTCTACCAGGCCTGGCTCGACTACCAGGTTTTGTTTTTCCGGGACCAGGAACTCTCCCCCGGACAACACCTGAAGCTGGGCGAACGCTTCGGCGAGATTCAGAAACCGGGTTATGCGCCGAACCTCGAAGGCTTTGAAGGCGTCTGGGTGCAGGAATACCCTGACCTGTACGATGGCATCGTCGCTGACCTCGACTGGCATTCTGACAGTTCCTTTCGCGAGCAGCCAACACGCGGATCACTTTTATATGCGCTCGATGTGCCGGTTAGCGGCGGCGACACCGTCTGGTCGGACATGTGCGCTGCCTACGAAGATCTCGCGCCGCCATGGAAGACCATGGTCGACGGTTTAAGCGCAATCCATGACAACATGACCAGGAATCTTTTCCGCGCACTGTCGCGGCTGTCGGTCGAAGAATTCGCCAAGGTGCGCGAATACCTGCCACCGAACGAGCACCCGGTTGTATGCACTCACCCCGAATCCGGGCGCAAATACCTGTTTGTTTCGGAGCTGATGACACGCGATATAGCCGGGATGAACGACCGCGAAAGCCGCGCCGTACTCGATTTTCTATTCGCCCACCAGACCCGGCCGGAGTATCAGTGCCGGTTCAATTGGGAGCCTAACTCATTGGTATTATGGGATAATTTCTCGACCCTGCACCGGGGGATATTCGATTTCGGTCAGTCTCACCGGCTTATGCACAGGGTGTCATTCAATACACCCTGGAAACCTGCCTAGACCCGTTGTAATTCAGCCACAACAAGCATACTGGCCTATTTTGGGGTAGCATACCGCCTGCGTTTCTCATCAGGCACGTCCCGGTAAGAGCCGCGCAATCGAAACCATTCCAGGTGAATGGTGTTTTAGAAACCGGTTTACCGGTATAGAGAGAGAGTAAAATGTCAGATCAAGTCGAAGGTACAGTCAAGTGGTTCAATGATGAGAAAGGCTTCGGATTCATCGAACGCGAAGGCGGAAAGGATGTATTCGTACATTACAGCGCGATTAACGGAACAGGTCGCAAATCGCTGTACGAAGGCCAGAAAGTCACTATGACTGTTACAGATGGTCAAAAAGGTCCTCAGGCGGAAAATGTAAATCCAGTCTGAAGACGCAGGAAGCCAGCAAAAAAGCCACCGTTATCGGTGGCTTTTTTTTGCCCGCAGCAGTCAAACTGTTTCATGAATTATGTCATTTGCCTGAAAAAGCCACTGTATAGAAACCACCTGCGCTCTCAGCATTGACTCACTGCCTTCGCAATACGGACACAAAAAGTTTTTGTATTGCAGCATTGCACTGGCCCACGCTAACGTGTCCGCGAAAATAACAAGACTCGCCCGGAGAAGCAGCATCGCCTTACCCACGCAAAATACAGTGGCGTCGATCGACGCGGGCCAGCACAGCCCGGCGAGTGTCGCCAATACTATCGCGTTCATAACCTGCACCCTCGAGTACATGCAGGGGAAGATTTCGCTCAACGACTGGCTGGACAACTTTGTTGCCCTGACCGGAGCTGATTACGCAGCATCTGAACGCTGGTTCAATGGCGAACCGGAGCGATCAAAGACAGCTGCGACGGGTTCGGGCGACCCGCTGCGCACAGGTTGGCGCAACTGGGTTGATCACGTCATGGAGACGGAGCGGGAAGACCGGTCCTTGTTTCTTGACACGACCTCCAGCGGCAAGCGCGTGGCGCTGCCCCTGGACGACGGAATCCCGGCGAGCGAAGTCATCATGTATTCACTTGCCTGGTATCCGACCCGGATAATCGGTGTGCTCAGAAAAACCGGTGGCGACGAAGCCTGGAACGCCAGGACACGCGAGCTCCTGGAACTGCTCATTCCAAACATGCGTGAATCGGTAGTCCTGCATAAATTGTTCACCCGAATAGGAACTCTTGCAGATTTGACGGTCGATATACTCGATACCGCGCCACGAGGCATTATTGCGCTGTCCCCGGATGGCATAATCCGTTACTCGAATGCATTCGGCGAAAGCCTCCTGGCCGACAATGATGGCATTAGCCGCAATGGAACACAGTTCTGTATCTCCGATAAGGAATGTCTGCCTACTTTCGAGGAAAAGCTTGAGCTTATCGGGAATTGCAAGACCGAAGAAATAGAAAAACAAATCTGGCATGTCACAATAACGCGGCCGTCCGGGCACGGCTCTTACCAGATGATGGTGCGGGGGCAGCTGATGCGCGATTGGCGCATTGAGACGGCCCGGGGTAATCGAATTGCAGTTATATACCTGCACGATCCGGACCATCACCAGAACCCGAGCTTTCAACAATTGAAGGATTTCTACGGGCTTACGACTGCCGAAGCAAAGCTCACGGCAATACTGTACAACGGGGTGAGCATTGCAGCTGCATCCGAGCAATTGGGGGTATCGGTAAATACTTCCCGGACTCACCTCAGAAATATTTTTTCCAAGGTCGGTGTCAAGAACCAGGTAGAACTGCTCGCCAAACTCACGTCGTCACTAAGATAGAACCATAGCCCCGGTCAAACCCGGGCAATATGTGGCCTGTGCGCCCCTTAGTAGATTCCCTGGTAGGGTTCACGCCCACGTTTGTCATGACGACGCTCGTTACCGCCGCGATTGTCCGGCAGTTCATTCGAGCCTGAAATGTCCACGATATCGGTGGACGGATAACGACGGTCATTGTGAATCCTTCGGTCATTGTGTTGCGCGTATTCGCAATGGCAGGTCCGGTTGCAACCTTCGAGCGGCAGCGCAGGCTCTTCGCCGAGCAGCATCGACTTGCCGTGCAACTTCAGTGCTGCTTTGCAAGGGTTATTGCAAATACGCAGGGCCACCGACGAATAACGTGCACGCGGCAGGGCAACCTTTTTGACCGTGGTCGACGGTGTCGCCATACCGGCCATGCTGGTCGCAGCGTTTCGCTCATGCCGCTTCGAATGATGCGAGCCCGTGAGCAAACGCCACGAAATAAGTCCAGCCACAGGCAGGCATATCAATAATAGGTACAGGGGATCCACTTAAGTTCTCGTTATATGCAGACAAGCGGAACTATACGAATACTGCAAAATCGCTTCTGTGAACTGGTCGATTAGTTAATGGAAACAAGCACTTATGAAAGTGCTGCTTCACACCGATTTGACCATAACCCGACCAGTGTGCGCGAATAGCACGTCAGACCGGCGCCAGGTGTTTTTTGTTGGGTTGCCCCCGGCCAACAATAACTGCAACACCCCAGACCAGCAGGGTCAAAAAAATGAACGGTAAACTCAAAAGTGTACGGAGTTTTGAAACCCGCCAGCCGATATGCAGGGGATATTTTGCACGGTTAAGCACCAAACCGGGTAAGGCCAGCCAGCGTAATACCGGTCGCTCATACCGCGCGACGGGAAGGCCGGAACGCTCTATCCACCCTTCCCGGCTCGGCAGTCCCCAGTACCAACTGTGTTTAAGTGTACGAACCAGCGAACCGCGTGCACGGTGGCTAACGGCAAGCGACTGCACATGCCAGACCGGTCGCGGAGGTGCATCCGGGCCTTCTTTCAGCTGCCGGGATGCTTCCAGGCGTAGCTGCAGATCCCAGTCTTCCAGCACGCGTATGTCGGTGTCGTAGCCCCCGACCTCTTCAAATACGGAGCGACGAACAACAATGCTGGTCGGTTGAAAACCCGAATGCTCGGTTGGCCGCCACTGGTGCCACGCGGACCAGCAAGCCATATGATCGGCGAATGCTATTGGATTATTCTTCTGCACCTCGGGCAAAAGTATCGGTCCGCCGAAACCACCGAAGTCACCAAGTTCACCTGCCGTTGTTACGATTTTCTGCAGAAAATCATTGCCCAGCGGTACGGCATCCGCGTCGATAAACCAGATCAACTCGCCCGTCGAGGCCGCTGCCCCGGCGTTGCGAGCAACCGACGGGCCGAGCGTCGTTTCCAGCAAATAGACTGCGTCATAGCTGCGGATGACATCGGGGGTTCGGTCGGTGGAACTGTTGTCCACGCAGATCACCTCGACATCCCAGCCGGCCGGCCGGGACTGCTGCCCGATGCTGCCAAGCAGTTCATCGAGGGTGTCCGGCTGATTGCGAACCGGAATGATGATGCTAAGTGTCTTTGTCGTCATGGACGGCTTATCAGAAAGCTGGCTGCTGATTATTGGTCGGAACACGGTCCTTTCGCAACGAAACATTCCACATCGGGCAATGATGCCGGGTCTGCAGAAGCGTCGCGAACTATGTTTAGTCCGGCGTGGTATCAAAGCATCGCTATGCTAGACTCCCGCCTCTTCCGATCGGCGACAAAACTGAAAGCAATGCCCAGCATGCGAAATATTGCGAAACGTGCGATCAGGCAGGCTGCAGCTAGCCTGAGGGGTATGCGCTATCGTGGTGAGCCTGAAAAACTTGTCGAAAAGGGTTACGACGAGATGGCTGCCGACTACGGCAACTGGACCCTGCATCATCAACGGCCCGATCGCGCGAAATACACCGAACTGCTGATGCAAAACCTGCCGGAGGGTGCGAACCTGTTGGAACTCGGCTGCGGCCCGGGTGATCCTACAACCAAGACACTTGCGCAGCGTTACAACGTAACCGCGAACGATATTTCGGAAGCCTGCCTCGCAATCGCGCATGAAAATGCACCAAACGCGACCTTTATTAAATCCGATATGACCTCACTGGAATTTCCAGCCAACAGTTTTGACGCAGTCGTGGCTTTTTACTCGTTTCATCATGTTCCCCGCGAGCGCTACGAACCTTTGTTACAGAATATTGCCAACTGGCTGAAGCCGGGCGGCGTGTTTATGGCGGCGATGTATCCCTATGATGTAGATAACCTCGTAACCGGGGACTGGCACGGTTCGACAATGTACTGGAGCAGCTTTGACGAAGCCCGAACCATAGAACTGGTGACATCGGCCGGGCTGAAAATCATCGAGCAGTCAAAAGAGTCAGCCATCGAAGATGGCAAGGAAACCACATTTCTCTGGCTGCTCGCCGCCAGGGTATAACGCTACCTGGCGTTTTTGCCGGAATTATAAGAAGCGTGCACTTCCGCTTCGGTCAGAACCCGGTTCCAGACCCGCACTTCTGCAATGCGGCCATGGAAGGTACCTTTAACACGGCTTAGCAAGCCCCCAAAATAGCTTTTGGCCCTGCCAATAATGAAATCATCGATTTCACGTACTTCTTCGGCCTCACCCCCGGGTATGACGGGTACCGGGCGACCGTCAATGAAGGCATTAACAGTTGGGGAATTGCCGTCCCAGCTAATAACTATGTGATGCCAGGTCCGCAGGTGCAAAAGACTGCTAACCGGCAGAAATTCATTCGTACCGGTAATATATAAATGGTTGTTCGATGCATGCTGATAGATGCCGGAAAACAAGCCAAGGCTGGCCCGTTTGTCCATCGCGAATTCTTCGAACCAGAACCAGCCCTCAATGGTTGCCGTACCGTCTTCGGGAATTTCAATTCCGTCGGCGGTTACGAAATCTGCGTCACCATCGAGAACCAGCGCGTTATCGGCAATTAAGGCATCCCCATAAAGTTGCACTGTGCGCCCCCATTGGGATAAATCCACGGCCTCATCATTATTCGATTCATCGAACCGCCACCACCCCTGCAGGGACTCGTCGAACTCAAGTTTGGTGCCCGCTGCGTCAAAATATTTGTGAAGGGCGCTGACAGCATAATCGGACTGCGTGACATCTTCGCTGCCTTCCAAATAAAGTACGTGGGCTATAAGCGCCTTCCGTACCTCATCGAGATCCAGTTTGCCGAGTGGTGCCTCGCGCAACTGGTTTAGCCAGCGGCGAACATGCGCGGCTTTCTCTTCATCCGCACTATCCAGCATACCTACCAGGGTGCTCAGGTAACGAATATCGTCAATGCCTTCGCGGAAGCCCTCCCACTGAATCGTATCAATGGGCCGGTCGAGCGCCGGATAGCTAAAGTTAAAGTCGCGATTGCGGTCCGAATCAAAATCATTCCACACACTTCCGCCCGCATCCTGGTAAGCGTATGGCATCGCACCGTCGTAACCGAACTGCCACAACAACAAACCGTAGTTGAGTCTGTAGGTTTCCGGTATCTCGTAACCACCGGTAGGGTTCTGGTAGGAGTAGATGAGGCGGTCATTACTGTGCCAGCGCGTGGATTCTGACTCACGCAAGCTACCCAGGCAAACAAACAGATCCTCCTTCCCGCCGGTTACATCAAAATTCCCAAGGCGGGTTGCATCGGTCTGCCAGCCTGCGGCCATGATCTTGCCCCCGTGGCGCCACACCTCCTCCCAGAACGGCAGCTGGCGGGTCAGTGCCTCGTCGCGTGCTTCGTCACGTGCGTAATAATATACCTGCCCTATACCCGCCGCGGCGGCCTTCGCATTCGTTTCATCAACTATACGACCCAGTGAGCGGGGTACTTTACCCGCGTCGTTGGAAACAATATTCAGGCCCAGGTAATAAAGTCGCTCAGGGAAAATTCCTGCCTCTGCACGCAAACGCATCACCTGGTCAAACAACCCGGTCCGGTATTTCTGGTAGATGGTCGGACTCACGATGCCATGCGCTTTCATGTTGCGCAGATCGGCAAGATACTGTCCGTTGCTCTTGACCTCCGAAGAGATACTCCCGTCCGGCCACTTCGGGTCAAGGTAGCCGCGGTAATAAATTGAGTACTCGAGCATGGACTCGGCCAGGGCAAACGGCAGCACCTCAATAACTAGGGGAAGCTCTACCGATCCCGAATCGCGCGTTGCTACCGTCACCAACCCTTCGTAAATACCGGATGCTGCATTATCGGGCACATGCAGCGTCACCCACATCTGCCGATTCGTACCCTGATCCAGCGCAAAGGGCTGCAACACTGACGCATCGCGAATCGGCCACTCGGCCGGGTGCAGTACCGAGCGCCCGGGGATAGATGCAACGCTATCGGTGAGCTTGTACTCACCGTTTTCCAACCGCACATGGTTGAGACCGTTCTCGACTTTCACGAGCGAGTCATCGTAAACAAGCAGCTCAGGCCTCAGTTGCCGAAGCTCCTTGTCAGCATTCGAACCGAATGCGGCCTGAACCCAGCGTTTAACGATACGCACATCAATACTGTCGGCATTTAAGATATCGCCGGAAGAATTCCGCAGCTTCGAAACCGCGACGGTAACGTCGTTAATCGCATCCTGCGCATAGATCACGAAACTGGCAGGTTCGTATTCGCCCGGTGTGGCGGTCAGCTTGAGTTCGCCGTCACCGATACCCGGCATCGGCTGATCGGTCGGCAGGATGTAACGATCGGTTACAGCCGGAACCACGCGCAACTCAAAGGATTCGTTTGCCAGGGCACTGCTTGCGATGAGCAAACTCAGGCAACAAAGGGTGATATGACCCGAGCAGGTTTCAGGCGGACTCATTCGCGAATCGAAACCCCCTCAGGCAGCTCTTCCCAGCCAGTCAGCCGGATTCCCGGACGCGCCTGCAGCGTTTCAACTTCGGCAACCGGGTCCAGCATCGGGTAGCGCCGGAACCAGAACTGTATGGACCATTTCTCGCCCCCGTTCTTAACGAGGCACGCGGCGTGGCTGACCTCAAAATGGCCACTGCCGTCCGGATTCTTATTTGTCCAGGTTACTGCCCTTCCCACACGCGGCTGCACGGCCACCTTAAGATTAGGGAATACGGTCTCGCCGCCCTGCGATTCCGGCAGCGTATTCAAGTACAGCAGCACCGTGTACAACCGGTCGACCTGGAACTCATCGCCGAAGTCGATGTGTTCGTCATAGCGCCCGCCTTCCTGGTAGCGGGTTACATAAACATCTTCCAGGTGCGTGTAAGGCAGGCCGACGAGCATCGAGGCGCGTAGCATGAGTGGATATATCACGTCATTCCGGGAGTCAGGACCGAACATCCGCGCAGTATCGGAAATCCGTCCGGGCGCATCCTGAAATTTTCCATCAATGAGCACCCCACTCCTCTTTAAATGGTCGCGGGCCGCCTCTATAACATCTGCGGCCTCCTGCTCAGTACAAAAGTTTTCCACCATCACCACACCGGTACCGGCAAGTTTGCGTATCGTAAAACCGTCCGCCACCCACGAAACATTGTGCACAGGAAGCTCACTCGGAACGAAGCGGGAGAGATGAAAATGGCGGCGTCCCCAGATACGACGCAATCGATTAACTATTCTATGAATCATTTTTTCCTTTACATTTTTTCTTCCGCAAGACTCGAATACCGAGTCCCCGCGAGATTTGCCATGCCTAAATATCCGTCATTCCGCTGCGGAAAACCCCTGTATTTTCCACAATCTGCTGCAGATCGCACCTATTTCTACTTGATATTGTTAACATAAGTACCTATTTAACCTGGTATTATTACAAATATATCTGGCCAGGCCGCTTTATGGCCAGCGGATTCCCGAATGGCACCGATACTGCATTAAAATGCGAACCCGCTTGCTGCGTCCGGAGAGCCTAAACTACCAGACGCCGGGTTTTGAGCTTAATGGCACTGCAGCCGGAACGCAAAAGGCGGGCCCGCTGCTTTTTGGGCGGGGCATACATAAATACCAATAACAAGCAGGCTTTCGCACAAACTCGCCAGCCTTTATATCCCGAGCGTTGATTTGCCGGCGCGCACATGCGGTCGGAATTCGTATGCGACAGAAAGACAATGGAAATGAAACGAGTAACAGGAAAGGAATTCGCCAGCATAAATAATGCCTCTGTGCTGGTTAGCTCGTACCGGAAGCGGAGTGAGCCCGACTGATGTCCAGTCAGCGTCCCGCCAGCCCGGTCAGTTCGGCCGCCAGTCCGGTCGATTGCCTGCACCGGCAATTTGAGCAGCAGGCGGATACGCGCCCCGATGCCGTTGCCGTTATTTGCGGCGATTCGCGGCTTAGTTACGCTGAGCTCAATTCCCGCGCGAATCAGCTTGCTGCGAAACTGCTGGAGGCCGGCGTAAAGCCTGACACACCGATCGGCCTGTGCATGGACCGCTCGCCGGACCTGGTAGCCGGTCTGCTTGGGATTCTTAAAGCCGGAGGAGCATATGTGCCGCTTGATCCGGGTTATCCGCCCGACCGGCTTGCGCACATACTCGACCAGGCAGCACCGACGCTTATCGTCAGCAAGCGGCGGCTCAAGGATTCATTGCCCGAACACCCGGCAACCGTTATTGATATCGATGCGGTGGGAGACGAAGAGGCTGCCAATCCGAAAGTCGACGTAGCCCCGGACAATCTTTGCTACCTCATATTCACGTCAGGATCTACGGGTACGCCCAAGGGCGTGATGGTTAGCCATCACAACGTATCCAGGCTATTCAGCGCTATTAGTTCCCGCATGGAATTTCGTGCAGACGATATCTGGACGCTCTTCCATTCCTATGCGTTCGGCTTTTCCGCGTGGGAGCTGTTTGGCTCGTTGCTGCACGGTGCTGCACTCGTCATCGTGCCGGACGATGCCCGGACAGACCCGGCTGCACTTTATGCATTACTGCGTGACGAAAAAGTTACGGTATTCAGCCAGACGCCCTCCGCGTTTCGCCAGCTTTTACTGGCCGAATGTTTTGCCGAGAGTAACGCCGAACTCACTTTACGCAGCATCGTACTTAGCGGCGAGGCGGTCGTCGGGCAGGACCTTGCCAAGTGGTTCGAAAACCACGGCGACCAGGGTCCTGAACTGATTAACACTTATGCGATAACCGAAACCGGCGGGCAGGTCGCCGTTCGCTCCTACACGCAAAGCGACATTAGCGATGCACGCACGAGCAATATCGGGATGCCCCTGGACGACACCCGGGTTTACATCCTGGATGATGAGCTCAGACCGGTCGCGGCCGGCGACAACGGTGAACTCTGCGTCGGTGGCCCGGGACTGGCACGCGGTTACATGAACCAGCCGGAACTAACCGAAGACCGCTTTATCGAGATCACAACCAACGATGGCGCCTCCGAACTTGTTTACCGCACCGGCGACCAGGCACGCCGGCTGGAGAACGGCGAAATCGAATTCCTCGGCCGTACTGATAACCAGGTCAAGTTACACGGTTATCGCATCGAGCTGGGCGATATCGAGGCCTGTCTAGGCGCAAACACAGATATTGCCGAATGTGCGGTGACGCTGCGTAGCGAATCGGGCGAGCCCCGCCTGGTCGCTTATGTCGTTGCATCCAATTCCGATGCGGCACCCTCTGTCTCGGACCTGCGCAAACATGTCGAAGCCGCTCTTCCCGAGTACATGGTGCCGGCTATCTACGTGTTTCTCGACGCCCTGCCACTGAGTCCGAACGGCAAGCTCGATCGCGCAGCCCTGCCGGTCCCTGGTAATGCACGACCCGAACTGGCGAGCAAGTACGCCGAGCCCAAGAATGATTTGCAGGAAAGGCTTGCCGAAACCTGGTCCACGGTACTCGGACTTGAAAAGGTCGGTATCAACGATAACTTCTTTGAGCTCGGCGGCGATTCCATACTTGCGCTGAAACTCACCAGCAATCTGCGGCAACTCCTCGGCGACTACATATACATATCCGCGCTGATCGAGGCGCCCACCATTAAGGAACTTGCAGAACTGCTGGAACAAGATCATAAGGATGCAGTCGCCGCCATTGCCGAAAATGCCCCCGCCGGACGTGCGGAGGAACAGTTACCCGCCGCAACGCCTAACTATGCCGAGCGTTACGAGACTTTCCCACTCACGGATATCCAGCAGGCCTATTTTGTCGGCCGCGGCTCGGATTTTGCGATGGGCAATGTGTCGACACACTTGTATATCGAAGTCGATGCGATCGACCTGGATTTACCACGGCTCGAACGGGCGTGGCAGAAAGTTATAGACCGGCATCCGATGCTGCGCGCGATCGTTTTACCCGACGGCGTGCAGCAGATACTGGCGGACGTCCCGCCTTATAAATTCCCCGTTCAGGACCTCCGGGAACTAGATGCAGGGGGTGTAGAAAAGGGGCTGCTCGCAGAACGCGACCGACTCTCGCACCAGCTGATCCCCAGCGACCGCTGGCCCCTGTTTGAGCTGTCTGCGTCGCTGCAACCTGCCGGCAAGACCCGCATACACATCAGCCTCGATTGCCTGATTACAGACGCGCGCAGTTTCCAGATCATGTCTGCCGAGATGCTGGCATTTTACGAAGATGAAGAACTCGACATGCCGGTTGCCGGTTTGTCGTTCCGCGACTACGTGCTTGCCGAACGCAAACTGCGCGACAGCGCTTTTTACGAACGAGCACTTGCTTACTGGAAGCAACGCCTCGAAACTCTGCCGGCGATGCCGGCTTTACCGCTGGCACGTGCCCCGGAAATGCTTGATAAACATCGCTTCACACAGCGGGGCACCGAACTCGGCCAGGCCGACTGGGAACGCTTCCAGGCACGGGCATCGCAGGCGGGCATCACTCCTACGGCGGCATTGCTACAGTGTTTTGGCGAAACGCTTGCGGCCTGGTCACGATCACCGCGCCTGACCCTTAACCTCACCCTGTTTAACCGCATGCCGCTGCATCCCGACGTCGACAATATCGTCGGCGACTTTACGTCACTGGTACTCCTGGGTGTCGACGAACTCGACAACGGAAATTTCGAGACCCGCGCCCAGCGTCTGCAGAAAGAACTCTGGAAGGGCGTCGACAATCGCTTCGTGAGTGGCGTCCGCGTACTTCGTGAACTCGCGCAGATGGGTGACAGGATTCAGCCGATGATGCCGATCGTGTTCACCAGCACGTTAGGGATAGGCACCAATGGTCAGGACAGTTCGAGTTGGCACCACCTGGGTGAACAGGTGTACAGCGTGAGCCAGACGCCGCAGGTCTGGATCGATCATGTCGCATCCGAACGCGACGGTGCGCTCTGGTACACATGGGACGTCGTCGAAGAATTATTCCCGGCCGGCATGATCGACGACCTGTTTGCCGCGTATGCCAAACATCTGCAGCAACTGGCCGGCGGTGAAGCGAGCTGGCAACAGGACTGGGGCGCAACACTTGCGAGCCTGCTGCCTGACCGGCAGCGCGAACTCCGTGCCGGCATCAATGCAACCGAGGCGCCCCACCCTGTTGAACTCCTGCATGCCGGGTTCGAAAGGCATGCTGCGAAATCACCCGAAGCGGATGCCATCATTGCCAACGACCGCACCCTGACCTATGGCGAGCTCGACAAGCTCAGTAACCAGCTTGCACACAAGTTACGTGACCAGGGCATACAAACAAATGAGCTTGTTGCAGTCGTCATGCAAAAAGGCTGGGAACAGGTTGTAGCAGTGCTCGGCATATTGAAAGCCGGCGGCGCTTATCTGCCGATCGATGCGTCCATGCCGGCTGAACGACTGCACTACCTGCTTGAATTCGGTGAGGCACGCGTTGCCATTACCCAGGTCTGCCAGGACGCGGCGATAGACTGGCCTGCTGCAACTACCCGGCTGATCATCGGCGACGATGAACTTGGCAGCGCTCCTGACGCGGCACTCGACTGCAATACCAGCCCTGAAGATGTCGCGTACGTGATTTTTACATCCGGTTCAACGGGCCAGCCCAAAGGTGTGGTCATAGACCATCGTGGTGCCGTTAATACCTGCAATGACATCAATGAACGCTTTAATGTCGATGCCAGGGATCGCGTGCTCGCGCTTTCATCACTGAGTTTCGATTTGTCGGTCTACGACATCTTTGGCCTGCTGGCTGCGGGCGGTGCAATCGTGATACCGGATGCCACGGGCATGCGCGATCCGTCACACTGGGCCACGCTGGTCGCACGGCACCGTGTGACACTGTGGAATACCGTTCCGGCACTGATGGACCTCCTGACCGATTACGCCGAACAGCAAAGCGAACCGGTGCTGGAATCATTACGCATCGTCATGATGAGCGGCGACTGGATACCCGTGAAACTCCCGGATCGCATCCGCGCGCTCGGGACCATAGACGTCAACAGCCTGGGCGGCGCGACCGAAGCATCAATCTGGTCGATTATTTACCCCATAGGCGATGTACCGAAGGACTGGACCAGCATTCCCTACGGCAAGCCCATGGTGAACCAGACTTTCCACGTTCTGAATGCCGACCTTGCACCCTGTCCCGACTGGGTCACCGGTGAACTGTATATCGGCGGTATCGGTGTCGCCAAGGGTTACTGGCGTGATGACGAGAAAACTGCGGCAAGTTTCATCATGCACCCGGTCACGCGAGAGCGCCTGTATCGCACCGGCGATCTCGGCCGTTATCTTCCGGACGGCAACATCGAGTTTCTGGGCCGCGAGGATTTCCAGGTCAAGGTGCAGGGCTTCCGCGTCGAACTCGGTGACATCGAGGCGGCGCTGGAGTCGCATACGGAGATTCGCAACGCAGTTGTCGTAGCCGCAGGCCCGGACCGCGGCAACAAGCGACTTATCGCTTACGTGGTAGGCGAACAGGGTTCCGCGCCGACGAACGATGTGTTGCGCGACTGGCTGGGCGCCAAACTCCCCGAGTACATGGTTCCCGGCGCCTATGTCGTGATGGACAAATTGCCGCTGACGGCAAACGGCAAAGTTGACCGCCGTGAGCTGCCAGAACCGCCGCCCGTTGAAACCGGCGGGACCATCACAGTAACAAGCGGGGGTGCCGTTGCCGCAGACGACCAGCTCGCCCGGGTGGTTGCCGCTGTACTGAACGCGGACGAACTCGACCCGGAAGCAAACCTGTTGCAACTGGGTGCGACGTCTATCGAAATGATTCGGATCGCCAACGCGCTGGATCAGCAGCTCGGCTTCAGGCCGCGTATGGATGATTTTTACAAGGAGCCCAGTGTTCGGGGGCTCAGCCAACTGTATGCGCAACAGCAACCACAGGCTAAAGTAGACATGTCCGGTGAATCAGGAGACCCGCTGCGTACGCCCGGATGGTTACTGGCAGGCATAGAGAGAGTTATGGATCCTGAGGATCGCGAGCGTTTTAAAGCAAGTCGGCCGGGGCTGCGCCGGGTGGCAGACGATGCACAGACGATCGACCTTCCCGCGAACCACGCAAGCCAGGACGATTACCTTAAACATCGCAGCTATCGTGAATTCTCTGCTAAGTCCGTTCCGGCCACCGATCTTGGTCGCCTGCTGAGCAACCTGCATTCCATTCAACTTGAAGACAAGCCCAAGTATCTTTATGCGTCGGCGGGCGGAATCTATCCCGTGCAAACCTATGTGTATATAAAACCCGACCGCATTGAAGGTATGGGCGCCGGTTTCTATTACTACCATCCTGAAGATCACCAGCTGCTGCTGGTAAGCCCCGACATTGCAGACGTACGCAGCCTGTATGACCCGCTGATTAACCGGCCGATTTTTGATAAAGCCGCATTTGCGTTGTACCTGGTTGCAGAACTCGGTTCCATCGGCGCCATGTATAACGAAAGGGCTTTGCATTATTCCACCCTGGAAGCCGGACATATTACGCAGTTGCTCGAAATGCGTGCGCCCGAAACAGGACTTGGGCTGTGCCAGGTAGGCGGCCTTGAAACAGCAGAGTTTGCCGAAGTGCTCGGGCTCACGGACAGCCACCTTTTGTTGCACGGACTGCTGGGCGGGGCCTTGCCGGGTGATGGAGCTGACCAGGCCGCCGCCATGCCAGGCGGGCCGGACGAACGCGACGAGGGAGAACTATGACGGCCTCCGCGGCCACCATTAAGTTCCTCGACCAGTTAAAGATTCGCGGCGTCGAGCTCTGGGCCGAGGGTGACCGGCTTCTTTACAGCGCACCGAAAGGTGTACTGAATAACGACGTCCTGGATGAACTGCGCAAGCGCAAGGACGAAATCCTCGATTACCTGCAGTCGCCCCCTGAAAGCGTCGCAACTGGCCAGCAGATTAGCCGGGTCGCCAGGGACCAGTTGCTGTCGCTGTCATTCGCGCAGCAACGCATATGGTTTCTCGACGAACTCGAACCCGATAACCCTTTCTACAATGTAGCGCTCGCCAAACAAATCAGCGGCGATCTTTCCCCCGATTTACTGCGCAAGAGTTTACTGCTGCTTATTTGCCGGCACGAAGTGCTGCGGGCAACCTGCATCAACACCGATGATGGCCCAAAACTGCGCATTACCGCGCCCGATGAAATTGATGCCGATGGCGACTGGTTTGCGGTCGAGACGGTGGGTGAAAACTTAAGCGATGCTGAACTCGAAGAGAGGGTCAATGCGGAAGTATGCCGCCCCCTCGCACTTGCTTCAGTACCGCTCATCCGTGCCCGATTATTTCGTCGTGGTGACAACGACGCGGTGCTCGCCCTGACTACACACCATTTTGTTGTTGACGGCTGGTCGTGCGGCATTCTGATGCGGGAACTGTCCGAGGTTTATGCAGGACTGCTGAACGATACTCAACCCGACCTGCCCGAACTGCCTATCCAGTACGCCGATTTCGCGGCATGGCAGAACCAGTGGCTGGCGGGCCCCGAATTGCTGTCGCAGGCCTGCTACTGGAAAGAAAAACTTGCTGATCTCAGTACACTTGACCTGCCGGTGGATAAACCACGGCCGCCGGTGCAAACCTACCGTGGCGATATCCATCATTTTTCCCTGCCGTCAGAACTCGGCCTGGCGCTGAAGGAAATCAGCCGCAAGGACGGCATTACCCTGTACATGCTTTTACTCGCGGCGTTCCAGGTGCTGTTGCATCGTTACGTTCAGCAGGATGAAGTTGTACTTGGCACGGCAGTATCCAACCGGCATTCTGCCCAGCTTGAAAACCTGATAGGCCCGTTTGTAAACACACTCGTATTACGCAGTGACCTGGGCGGCAACCCGAGTTTTCGTGAATTGATGCACCGGGCCCGTGATGTCGCGGCTGGTGCGTTCTCCCACCAGGACCTGCCCTTCGAATTACTCGTAGAACACCTGAAACCCGAGCGTGATCGCAGCCGCAGCCCGCTCTTCCAGGTGTTGTTCGTCGTTCATCAATACAGCGGCCATGAAGAACTTGCGATCAGCGGTGCCGACACGGTGGATTACCCGGTTGCGCCAGGCACGACCATGTATGACTTGTTTTTACAACTCATCGAAATGGAGGGCAGCTTTAACGGGTCTATTGAATACAGCACCGACCTTTTTGAACGCGACAGCATCGAGCGCATGGCCGCACATTTCGAGACACTGCTCACCGGTATCGCGGCAAACCCCGACGCACCTATTCTCGACCTGCCGCTCATGGATGACGCAGAGTCGCGTCGCCTTAATGAAGAATGGAACACAACGGCGGCTGACTATCCGCACGAGTTGCAATTACAGCAGTTATTTGAGCGGCAGGCGGTAACAACCCCGGATGACATCGCAGTTATCCACGCCGATACCGAGCTCAGCTACGCAGGCTTAAATGAACGGGCCAATCAACTGGCCCACTTTCTGCAAGCCGGCGGCGTAAGCACCGGTAAGCTCGTGGGCATTTATCTCGAGCGTTCGATCGAGATGGTGGTCGCATTGCTCGGCATACTCAAAGCGGGCGGAACCTATGTGCCGCTGGATCCGTCGTTTCCGCCCGATCGTATCCGGTTCATGATGGACGATGCCGAACTCGGCGCGCTGGTCACCCAAACATCGCTGCTTGATGAACTGGGGCAGAAACCCGCGACGGTAGTCTGCATGGATTCTGCCGCCGCAACTTTAAGTACACAGCCAACGGGCAACCCCGCCGCCACCGGTACGCCGGAAGACCTCGCGTATGTGATCTACACGTCAGGCTCAACCGGGTTGCCCAAGGGTGTGTTGCTGCCGCACCAGGCAGTCGTCAACTTCCTGGTTACGATGGCAGACAAACCGGGGCTCACTGCCTCCGATACCCTGGTTGCGGTCACGACACTGTCGTTTGATATCGCGGTACTGGAGTTGTTCCTGCCATTGCTTAACGGCGCCCGGCTGGTCATTGCAGATCGCGACGTGGCCGGCGACGGACAACGCCTTGCCGAACTTATAGCGAGCAGCGATGCAACCATCATGCAGGCGACACCTGCGACCTGGCAGATGCTGCTTGCTGCCGACTGGCAGGGCAGGCCGGGGCTTAAACTTCTTTGCGGAGGCGAAGCGCTTCCCCGGGAACTGGCAGACCGGCTGCTCGCCACCGGTTCCGAACTCTGGAACATGTACGGTCCAACCGAAACAACCATCTGGTCATCCCTGAGTCGCGTGGAAGCAACCGGCCCCATTACCATCGGCCGGCCGATCGCCAATACCCAGATGCATATAGTCGATGACAAGTTACGCCCGGTGCCGGTCGGTGTACCCGGTGAACTGTGTATTGGTGGCGACGGTGTCGCAAGAGGTTATTTCAAGCGGCCCGAACTCACCGCGGAACGATTCGTTGAAAACCCGTTCAATCCCACAGGCAACCCGCTTTACAAAACCGGTGACCTGGCACGTTATCGCAGCGACGGTGAAATTGAATGCCTGGGACGAAATGACAACCAGGTAAAAGTCCGTGGATATCGCATCGAACTCGGTGAAATCGAAACTGTACTGGCTCGCCACCCGGCAGTAACCCAGGCCGTCGTCGCCGCGCGCGAAGATCGTGAAGGCGACAAGCGCCTAGTCGGCTATTTAATCGCCGACGCATCCGCAATCAGCAGCGATGAACTCGACAAGTGGAAGCGCGATCAGCTCGACCAGTGGCGTGACCTGTGGCAGAACGCCTATACGGATGAAAGCAGCCTTAATCCTGCGTTCAATATTTCGGGCTGGAGCAGCAGCTACACCGGCGAGCCCATACCGGCAGCAGAAATGCGGGAATGGGTGGAAACAACCGCGGAGCGCATCAATGCGCTGCAGCCCAAACGTGTACTGGAAATCGGCAGCGGCACAGGCCTGCTGGTGGCGCGTGTTGCGCCCGGTGGACAACGTTACCTGGCAACCGACTTTTCCGAGGCTTCGGTAACTGCGATTGAAGCGCTCAAAGCATCGCGTGATGACCTTGGTCATGTCGAGGCCATGCAGTTGCCAGCCGATGACCTGAAGGCACTTGGCAACGAAAAATTTGACCTGGTCATTATCAACTCCGTCGCACAGTATTTCCCGGACCGGGAGTACTTACTCGATGTGCTTGGCACCGTTACGAAACTGCTGACTAACAATGGGGAGATTTTTCTCGGTGACCTGCGGAGCCTGCCGCTGCTCGAGGCTTACCATGCCTCGGTGCAATTGCACCAGGCGGAACCGGAGCTCGGTCTGGACGAACTGGCAGAACACATCCGGCAGCGGCTTGATCAGGAAGAGGAATTGGCTATAGACCCGGAGTTCTTCCGAGCCATTCAGGAGCTATTGCCGACACTCGGTCACCTAAGACTCCACCTGAAACGCGGCACCGTGCGTAACGAGATGAGCTGTTTTCGTTATGATGCCGTACTCGCTACCGGCAAGAAACGAACAGCGGCAGCTCCCCACAGGTATGAATGCCAGCATGACGCAACTGCTGCCAGCATCGCTGCCGAGCTGGAGACACTTCCGGAAAATGGCCTGCTGGTTACCGGAATAACCGACCCGCGGCTACAACCTGAGATCAATGCAATGGCCCGGCTTGCAGACGCGGGCGACGATGCCATGGCAGGACAACTGCGCATAGAGCTGGAGAAGCTTGCGCCTGCCGGCATACAGGTAGAAGAACTTTACAAACTTGCAGAAGCCGCCGGCGTGGAATTGCAGACACTGGGAACTGCGCCGGGACGCTACAACACCCTCTTCCTGCCCGCAGAAAGCACGGCTGACGGTTATGCCCTGTTGCCGGCCCGCGACCTGACGCTCGAACGCTGCACCAACAACCCGATGCAGGGACGCGTGCAGCGAAGCCTGGTTCCGGCGCTCAAGGAACACCTGGGCCAGTCGCTGCCGGACTACATGGTCCCCGGCATTTTCTCGATACTCGACAGGTTCCCGTTGACGCCAAACGGGAAAATTGACCGCAAGGCACTGCTTGCGCCCGAACAGGGAAGCATGCAAACCTACACTCCGCCGCGTAACCCGACGGAGGAAGCATTGGTTACAATATGGGAAGACCTGCTTGGCATTGACCAGGCAGGTGTCCTGGACGACTTTTTCGGGCTGGGCGGGCATTCCTTGCTTGCCACCCAGCTGATATCCCGTATCCGCGATCAGCAGAACGTCAGCCTGCCGCTCAATACCCTGTTCGATAACCCGACCATCGCCGGTCTCGCGGAAGCGATCGAAATGCTGCGCTGGGCAATAAATGAAGATGTGGGCGACGATGACGCGGAGGGCCTCGAGGAAATCGAGATATGAGCGCACTCGAACTGATTGCGCGATTGCGCGAGGCCGGCATAAGGCTGAGAGTCAGCGACGGGAAGATCAGGCTGAAAGCTGAAAAAGGCGCGCTGACCGATGAACTGCGCACGGAAATAGCCCGCTACAAGCAAGATATTGTTGCCCTTCTGGACAAAGAATCCGGCAAGGCCGAGCCTAAACTTAAGGCGCTATCGCGCTCTGGCCCCCTGCCCCTGTCGTACGCGCAGCAGCGACTCTGGTTCCTTGATGAGTTGGAGCCGGGTACACCCGTTTACAACATGCCGTTCGCGTTGCGCGTGCGGGGTAAATTGAATGTCGACGCCCTGCAGACTGCGTTGAATGAATTGGTGAAACGGCACGAAACGCTACGCACGGTATTTAGCGCCGGCGATGAGGACCCGGCGCAGGAAATTCTGGATACGATTGCAACGCCCCTGCACATCGAGAGCCAGCCAGGTCACGATGAACCCACACTGACAGAACGGCTGCGCGAACTTGCCTGCGAGAGTTTCGACCTCAGCAAAGGTCCGTTGCTAAGGCTGCATGTCATTGAGCTAAGTGCGGAGGAACACGTACTGTTGCTCGTCATACATCACATCATCAGTGATCTCTGGTCGATGAACGTGTTTTTCAACGACCTGGGCCTCATGTACGAGCGGCAAATTGCGGACGTGACACCGGAACCGGATGAACTGCCCGTGCAGTACGCCGACTACGCGGCCTGGCAGCGCGAACAACTTGCCGGGCCCCGTCTTGAGCGGCAGCTTGAATACTGGTTGCAAACCCTGGGCAACGCACCCCCGGTACTCGAACTCGCAACCGATCGGCCGCGCCCGCCGGAGCCGGGTTACGCCGGTAAATGGCTGGCCCGAAAACTGGATGCCGACCTGACGAGCCAATTGCAGGCGCTGGCAAAATCATCAGGCTGCACACTTTTCATGCTCACTTTCGCCGCGTTCATTGCACTTCTGCAACGCTACTCCGGCGAGCAGGACCTCGTCGTGGGTACACCCATATCGGGCCGGCAACGTACGGAACTGGAGGGCCTGATCGGCTTCTTTCTGAACACACTGGCACTGAGGATCGACACGACGGATGACCCGACCTTCGCCGATCTCCTCGAGCGGGTAAAGCAAACCGCCCTGGCCGGCTACGCGAACCAGGACCTGCCTTTCGAAAAACTCGTTGAGGAACTGCAGCCCGAACGTGACATGAGCCATACCCCGGTTTTTCAGCACATGTTTATCTGGCAGGAAGGCAGCGGCAAGCAGTTATCGCTCGCTGGGCTGGAAACAGAACCGGCGGAGCTAATCAGCCATGACACCGCCAAGTTCGACCTGACGCTTGCCATGACCGGCGCCGGCGATGCCATTGAAGCAGGTTTCGAATACAACACGGACCTGTTCGATGCGGCCAGCATAGAGCGCATGCTGTCGCACCTGGAAGCATTGCTCAAGACAGTAAGCACTAAACCTGGCACACGCCTTTCAGAACTCGGGCTGCTGACCGACGTGGAACGACGGCAGGTCATCCAGGCATTTAATAGCAGCGCCGCGGATTTCGGGGAGGCGGTCTGTGTACATCAACTCGTCGAAGCGCAGGTGCAGGCTACACCGAATCAAATTGCCGTCGAACTGAAGGGCCGGCACTTCAGCTATGCGGAACTGAACCGGCGCGCAAACCTGCTGGCCGGGAGGCTTATCGAGCTAGGTGCTGCACCTGGCACACGGGTCGCAATCAGTTGCACACGCTCGCTGGATTTACCCGTAGCAGCACTGGCGGTACTTAAATCAGGAGCCTGTTATGTGGCAGTTGACCCCGCTTACCCGGCGGAACGGATTGCGGCGATGCTCGCTGACAGTTCGCCGCAGGTTGTCATCTGTCAGTCGGGTGCAGAACTGCCCGCCGGCAACGGTGAAACACTGGTAATTGACACGTTTGACTTCGAAGGTGATGCAGCCAATCCGGAAACAGATGTCGTACCGGCTGACCCGCTCTACTGTATTTATACATCGGGATCGACAGGAATCCCGAAGGGCGTGCAACTGTCACATGGGGGTTTAGCAAACCTGCTGCGCTGGCAGCAGCAACATG
The DNA here is from genome assembly GCA_002729495.1 of Chromatiales bacterium. Lineage (GTDB taxonomy): Bacteria > Pseudomonadota > Gammaproteobacteria > Steroidobacterales. The sequence continues at coordinate 9,448 of PBYE01000029.1, read as the reverse complement.
CTCGCCTGGCAATACCGGCGAAAACCCTGCAGTTTGCTTCTTTTAGTTTCGACGTAAGCTTCCAGGAGCTTTTTGCTACCTGGGCACAGGGCGGCACCCTCGTCATGGTTGATGAGGAACTGCGCCAGGACCTGCCAGCCCTTGCCGGCTTCATTACGGAGCAGCAGATCGAGCGGCTGTATCTGCCGTTCGCAGCATTGCAGCCCATCGCGGAAACAATCGTTCGGGACGGTTTGCAGCCTGCCCTCAGGGATATCATTGTCGCCGGCGAACAATTGCAGGTCACGGATGAAGTCCGGGCCCTGTTCGGCAAGCTCAGCGGCGCTGCGCTCCACAACCAGTACGGTCCATCCGAAACCCACGTTGTAACTGCCCTGACGCTGACGGGCGATGCACGAGGCTGGCCATATCTGCCGCCTATCGGCACACCGGTTGCGAACACCCAGGCCTATATCCTGGACGAACAGCAGCAGCCGGTGCCCGTCGGGATACCCGGTGAGTTGTACCTCGGCGGCATCCAGGTCGCAATTGGCTACCTCGGGCGACCCGAACTCAACGCAGAGAAGTTTATTGCCGACCCTTTTCAACCGGGTCAGCGACTTTACCGAACCGGCGACCGGGTAAGGCACCTGCGGGATGGCAGTATCGAGTTTCTGGGACGCGTTGATGAACAAGTCAAATGGCGCGGCTTCCGTATCGAGCCCGGTGAAATTGAAACGGCGCTTGGCAACCAGCCCGGCATTAGCCAGGCGGTCGTCATCATGCGCGAAGATATACCCGGCGATAAACGACTGGTTGCTTACGTTGTAAGTGCGGGTACCGCCGAACCCGACAGTGCGGCACTGAAACACGCATTGCAGGAAACACTGCCCGATTACATGGTGCCACAGGCATTCGTCACGCTCGATGCACTACCGCTGACGCCCAGCGGCAAAGTTGCGCGACGACGATTACCGACGCCTGAGTACAGTCGTGATAAAGAAGTACCCTACGTCGGCCCGCGCAACCCGGTCGAAGTTGAACTCGTGAAAATCTGGGCCGATGTACTCGGTACCGGGCGCATCGGCATTAATGATGATTTTTTTGCGCTGGGCGGCCACTCACTGCTCGCGACAAAACTGGTGGCCCGGGTTCGCGACCAGTTCGGTATCAGCCTGCCGCTTAAATATATATTTCGCTATCCCTCCCCCGCGACCCTCGGCGAAACCGTGGCCACCCTCAAGGCCGCGACCAGCAGTTCAGATAGCGCAAACGGCGCAAACCGGGAAGAATTCCGAATCTGAAACACGGCCCCGGCCGGCATATATAGAAATCTATATAAACTATTTAAAACAATAGGTTATATAATACACCTCAATCCTGACTTAGAACTTTGGCAACTTAAGCCGGAAAATTTGCGCCAAAAGCGTCCAAATCCCTTGCCAACACAAGGCTACATGGTAGATTTGTCCGCTATCTGTCCCCATCAGGCAAAAATATAAAGGACAAAAAAGCTATTTATGCCAATAGCTTGTAAATGTCTACCTAGAAATGACTGCCGTTGAACTATTAGCACTGCTTAACAGGCAGGGGATCACCCTGTTTGTTGATGGCAGACACCTCCGAATAAGCGCGCCCAAAGGCAGCCTCACGGATGAGCTGGTTGCTGAGCTCCGCACTCACAAAGCTGAACTCGTCGACATACTTGCAGGTGCCGCGACGGATTCAGCCAGCGCTTCGCCGACCCCCGCTATCAACCGGTCCGCTGACGCTCCGGTGTTGTCGTTTGCACAGGAAAGACTCTGGTTTCTCGATCAACTCGATCCCGGCAGTGCGCTGTACAACATACCGACCGCGATACGCCTGCATGGCGAAATCGATCGGGCATCACTACAGGAAGCCGTTAACAGGCTGGTGCAGCGCCATGCGTCCCTGCGGACCGTGTTCCCGGTATTCGAACGTGAACCCACTATCAACGTGCGCGGAGAACTTGAGCTCCCGGTCACCCATACCGATGCCCATAGCCTTTCCGCAGATGCCCTTGAAGAAGAGCTCAGGCGGCTGGGCAACGAACCCTTTGACCTGGCGGCCGGGCCGCTGCTGCGGGTACACCTGATAAGCACGGGCGGCCAGGAATACATCCTGCTGATCGTCATACACCACATCGTGTCGGATGGCTGGTCGCTCGGAATTTTCATGCGGGAACTGGCAGCCCTCTACGCGGGTGACGCACTGCCACCGCTACCCATCGACTATTTCGATTACTCGGCGTGGCAACGCTCGGTACTCACTGGAGCGGAACTCGAGCGTGAACTCGGCTACTGGCGGGAACGGCTGAACGGCGCTCCCACAGTACTGGAACTGCCGGCGGACCGGCCGCGACCGGCCCTGCCTAGCCAGCAAGGTGCATGGGCATCCGAGGTTTTTCCGCACGATTTGCTGGAATCACTGGAGCAACTGGCCAGGGACCGCGGCCATACGCTCTACATGGTGCTACTGGCAGCATTCAATGTTTTGCTCTATCGCTACACCCGCCAGGATGACCTCGTTATCGGCACACCGGTTGCCGGGCGCCAGCACACCGAGACCGAAGGTTTGATCGGGCTGTTTGTCAACAGTGTGATTATCCGCAGCCAGCTCGATGATGAACTGACCTTCAGCGAATTCCTGCAGCAGGTACAGGACAGCAGCCTGGACGCACTCACCCACCAGTCGTTGCCATTCGAGAAACTCGTCGAAGAACTGCAACCGGAACGGGACTCGAGTTATGCGCCGCTGTTCCAGGTGATGTTTAACCTGCAAAGTCGCGAGCAGGAAATCGTACCGTTTACTGGCCTCGAGGTAAGCCCGGTCGTTGTCGAACCGGGCACCGCTAAATTCGATCTCAACGTACTCATGGAAGACCGCGACGATGGCTTGGCGGCCTGGTTCGAATACAGCACCGACCTTTACGACCGGCCCACCATCGAACGCATGATCGGGCATTTCCGGAAATTGCTGGAAGCCATCGCAGTCCACCCCAATACCAAGCTCGCCGCACTACCGCTACTGGAAAGCGAGGAACGCGAACGGGTACTGGTCGCATGGAACCAGACTTCGGTCGACTATCCGCAAAACCTGACACTGATTGACCTGTTCGAAGCACAGGTTAAAAAAACCCCGGATGCAATTGCCGTTACCTGCGGTAAAGACACGCTGACTTACAAACAGTTGAACGCCCGCGCAAATCAACTGGGCTGCTACCTCGGGGGCTTAAGGCTGGGACCTGAGGATTTAGTCGGCGTGTGTATGGAACGCTCCCTGGAAATGGTGATCGCGCTTTACGGCATACTGAAAGCAGGTGCCGCTTATGTGCCGCTGGACCCGGAATACCCGCGGCAGCGTCTCGCGCACATGCTGGAAGATGCGCATATCGAGGTATTGGTGAGCCAGTCGCACCTCGCCGAAGCACTCCCCGAAAATGATACAAAAGTTATAAACCTCGATACCGGGCTGGATACCGTCGCGCTGGCAGAATACGACACCGGTAATCCGGCTGCCATTGCTTCTGCCCGCGACGCCGCCTACGTGATCTTTACCTCGGGCTCTACCGGGCGCCCCAAGGGCGTACTGAATGAGCACCGGGGTATCTGCAACCGGCTTTTATGGATGCAGGACGAATACGGTCTGACGGCAGATGACCGGGTACTGCAAAAAACCCCGTTCAGTTTTGATGTATCGGTCTGGGAGTTTTTCTGGCCACTCATTACGGGTGCACGCCTCGTCATTGCAGAACCAGGCGGACATCGTGACACCGCTTATCTGGCAAAGCTGATACAGGACCAGCAGATAACGACACTGCACTTTGTACCCTCAATGCTGGCGAGCTTCCTGCAGGATCCCGTGGCGAGCGACTGCACCTCGATCAAGCGCGTGATCTGCAGCGGTGAAGCGTTATCCACTGACCTGCAGGAACGCCTGTTTGACACACTGCCGGCAGAGTTACACAACCTGTACGGCCCGACCGAGGCGGCTATCGACGTTACTTACTGGGCCTGCAATCGAGAGCGGGCTCGCAGCACGGTCCCGATCGGCAGACCCGTTGCCAATACGCAGATTTACATTGTCGACAGCCAGGGCCAGCCGGCGCCGGCTGGCGTACCCGGCGAATTATGGATTGGCGGTATACAGGTCGCACGGGGTTACGTGAACCAACCGGAACTGACCAACGAAAAATTTATCATCAATCCCTTCTCCGCCAAAACCGGCGAACGCGTCTATCGCACCGGCGACCTCGCACGCTTCACCGACGACGGCATCATCGAGTTCCTTGGTCGCATAGACTTCCAGGTCAAGCTGCGCGGTTTTCGTATCGAACTGGGTGAGATCGAAGCTGAACTGCAACATTGCGATGGCGTTCAGCAATCGGTTGTGTTGTTGCGGGAAGATACGCCGGGCGATCAGCGGCTTGCTGCCTACATTGTTGGCGATTGCAACCCGGATACACTGCGGACCGCCCTGGCAGCCCGCCTGCCCGACTACATGGTACCGGCAGCATTCGTTGCTATCGAAACATTACCGCTAACCCCGAACGGCAAGCTGGACCGCGACGCTTTACCCGCACCCGACTGGAGTGTGGCGAGCGACATCAAGTATGTCGCCCCGCGTAGCCCAATAGAAGAGGCGTTGGCGGAGATCTGGCAGGACCTCCTCGGCGTGCAGCCGGTAGGTACGCATGATGACTTCTTCAGGCTGGGTGGCCACTCACTGCTCGCAACACGGCTGGTTGCACGTATACGGGACACGCTCAACAAGGACCTTCCGCTGCGTGCCCTGTTCGATACGCCGACCATTGCAGGTCTTGCCGGGCAACTGGATTCTGCCGCGGGAACTGCTTTAGCACCAGTCGAAAAACGAGTCGCCACGAACTCGGCGCCACTGTCAGCCTCGCAGCAACGACTCTGGATACTCGACCAGATGGAGCCTGGTAACCCGGTCTACAACATTCCATGGGCCACCCGCCTGGCCGGACCGCTCGATACCGATGCACTGCAGACTGCAATAAATAGTCTGCTCGTGCGACATGAGTCGCTGCGCACCTGTTTCGTGGTAGACGGCGACGGACCCGTACAAAAGATTTGCGATGATCTTACAGTTGAGCTGCAGCAAATCGAGCTGCAGGATGCGGACACGGCGCGAATCCAGGCTGAACTTACCCGCCTTACTCAACATGCATTTGCACTCGACCAGGGCCCGCTGCTCCGGGTCAGCCTGTTAGGACTTGGCCCCGGGGAACACATCCTGCACATCGTCGTGCATCACATTATCTCGGATGCCTGGTCCACCGATATTTTGCTGCGCGACCTGGCGAGCGGGTACAACGCGGCGCTTGCAAATACTGACCCGGCGCTGCCGGAACTTCCCGTGCAGTTCCCCGACTATGCCGAGTGGCAGGTCGCACGCCTGGATGATGACGATATTCAGGCCAGCATCGGCTACTGGAAGCAACAACTTGCCGGCGCTCCGGCGGTGCTGGATCTGCCAACCGACCGGCCGCGGCCTGCCATTCAAAGCTACAACGGTGCCTGGCATAAACTCCGGATACCGACCGAACTCAGCGATGGTATACGGGAGCTGGCCCGGCTTAATAACGCCACGCTGTACATGGTGTTGCTTGCCGCCTTCAAACTGTTGCTGAACCGCTATACGGGTCAGACCGATATCGTCGTGGGCTCACCGATCGCCGGACGGCTGCAACGCGAGCTTGAAAACCTGGTCGGCTTTTTCATCAATACCCTCGCACTGCGTTCAGACCTCGGCGACAACCCAAGTTTTACCGAGCTGCTGGCGCAGGTTAAAGATACTGCGCTGGATGCTTACGATAACCAGGAATTGCCCTTCGAGAAGCTCGTCGAAGAACTGCAGCCCGTTCGCGACACGAGTTATGCGCCTGTGTTCCAGGTGATGTTCATCCTGCAGAACGCACCCTCCACGCCACCCTCGTTTGACTCGCTGGATTCCACACAGGAACTTTTTGAGTTTGGAACGGCAAAACTGGACCTGACGCTATCAGTGGAGGAGCAGGACGGTGAACTGGTCGCCTATTTCGAATACAACACCGACCTGTTCGAGGCGGGCAGCATCGAGCGCATGGCGACGCACTTTGCAGCGCTGCTGGATGGAATAGTTGACCGGCCCGACCGCGCCATCAGTGAATACGAGTTGCTGACTGCTGACGAACGGTCACAGCTGATCACAGGCTGGAATCAGACCGATCTGGACTACGACCGCACAGCTACCCTGCACCAGTTATTCGAGCAACGCGTGGCTGCCGCCGGCGAAGCTATCGCCGTTGAATGTGATGATGAAAAACTTGGTTACACCGAGCTCGACGTGCGTGCCAACCAGCTGGCACATCGGCTGATCGAAGCAGGCGCCGGCAGAGATGTGCCAATCGCACTTTATATTGATCGTTCCATCAACATGCTGGTCGGATTGCTCGGCATACTGAAATCCGGCAGCGCTTATGTACCACTTGATCCGGGCTTTCCGCCGGACAGGTTGCGCTACATGCTGGAGGATTCCGCGGCATCCGTAATCGTGACGCAGTCGGACAAGACCGGGCTGATCGATGGACTCGACATACAGAGTATTTGCCTGGATATAGCGGACCCCGACACCAGTCGTTCGGCAGCAGCCCCCGCGGTTGCAGCCGACGGCAGTCAACTTGCCTACATCATCTACACCTCCGGTTCGACAGGTCTTCCCAAGGGTGTTGCTATCGAACATAGCGCTGTGGTCAATTTCCTGCACAGCATGAGCGCTGCACCCGGCATCTCTGCTGCTGAACGACTGCTCGCCGTAACCACGCTGAGCTTCGATATTTCAGTGCTGGAACTGTTCGGCCCCCTGCTTAACGGCGGCACGGTTGTGCTGGCAAGCCGCCCGGTCGCCGCCGACGGATTTGCGCTGGCACGGCTACTCGAACAGGGCGGCATCAGCATGATGCAGGCGACGCCAGCTACCTGGCGCATGCTGTTGCAGACCGGCTGGCGTGGGGCACAGGGACTCAAGATACTTTGCGGCGGCGAAGCCCTCGATCCTGAGCTTGCGAGACAACTTGGCAACTGCGGCGATGAGCTCTGGAATATGTACGGCCCGACCGAAACCACGATCTGGTCGACCTGTTCGCAGATAGGTATCGACGACGCGCTGGTTACCGTGGGCAAACCAATTGCCAATACCCGTTGTTACATACTCGACGGACAGCGCAACCCGGTACCAGCCGGCGTTGCTGGTGAATTATTTATAGGCGGCGACGGTGTCGCGCGTGGTTACCTGGATCGCGACGAACTTAATGCGGAGAAATTTGTTGCGGATCCGTTTACGGATGCTGCCGGCGCCCGCATGTACAGCACCGGCGACCTGGCCCGCTATCTTGCGGACGGCCGCATAGAGGTGCTGGGCCGCACCGACTTCCAGGTGAAACTCCGCGGCTTCCGTATAGAGCTCGGGGAAATCGAAGCGGCGCTTCTGCAGACCGCAGGCATTTCCCAGTGTGTAACGACGCTACGCGAAGATACGCCGGGGGATCAGCGCCTGGTCGCCTACTTCACAACGGCAGACCAAGGCCGGGCGGATACCGAAGGACTACGCGAGCATCTCAGGAACAACCTGCCCGAGTACATGATCCCGACTGCATTCATGCAGCTCGATGAATTTCCCTTAACACCGAACGGCAAGGTCGATCGTAAACAATTGCCGACACCGGAATGGAATGCCGAGCAGGAATACGTTGCACCCCGTAACGAAATGGAGGAACAACTGGCCGCCATCTGGGCCGAGATACTCGAAGTCGAAAAGGTCGGCGTTTACGATGATTTTTTCCTGTCGGGCGGTCATTCGCTGCTCGCCACCCGGCTGATTTCCCGAATCCTGGATGCGCTCAAAATTGAGCTACCGCTCATGGTGCTTTTCAATCGGCGCACGATCGCAGGACTCGCCGAGGAACTCGGTGAGCTTAGTGGCGGCGCTCTGGTGCAGGCGATTCCGCGCCAGCCCCGTGACGGCAATTTACCGCTGTCTTTCGCCCAGCAACGCCTCTGGTTCCTGGATGAACTCTCGCCGGGCGACCCGATGTACAACATCCCGTGGGTCATGCGCCTGCACGGCGAACCAAGCCGGGACGCACTGCAGTCCGCCCTCGACCGGGTCATCGCTCGTCACGAATCGCTGCGCACGATTTTCCCGAATAACGAGGGCGAACCGCAGCAGGTAATCCTGCAACAGCTCTATGTTGCGATCCGCGAAGAAGACCTGCGCGATGCGGATGACCAGGCGGTGCAGGATCGCATTACTGAACTGGCACAGGAACGCATGAGCCTCGCAAATGGCCCGCTTATTTACGTGACGCTGTTACGAACAAGTGATGACGAGTACCTGCTGGCCCTGATCGTGCATCACATCGTCTTCGATGCCTGGTCGCACGGTGTGCTGCTGAAGGAAATGGCAACTTTCTACAACGCGGCGCTAAGCGATGAGCAGGTTCAACTTGCGCCACTTGATATCGAGTTCGCCGACTACGCGACCTGGCAGCGCGAGTGGTTTGGCAGCGATGACTTCGAGCACCAGCTGACCTACTGGAAGAATCAGCTCGCTGATGCGCCGGGCACGCTGGAACTGCCAACCGACCATCCGCGCCCGCCCGTGCAAACCAGCAACGGCGCAAACATATCGCGGATGCTGTCCAACGAACTGCGCGACGGCATTAACGTGTTAACAGAGGCCGAAGGCTGCAGCCTGTTCATGACCCTGCTTGCCGCATTCAACGTGCTGATGTCTCGTTACTCGGGACAGGACGATCTGCTGGTCGGTACGCCGATAAGCGGCCGCAAAAGAACCGAACTGGAAAAGATCATCGGTTTCTTCCTGCACACCCTGGTCATCCGTGCCGACCTCGAGGGTAATCCGGGTTTCAGGGAATTCCTCGGCCGCACACGCCAGACCGTGCTGGAGGCATTTGCACACCAGGAGATGCCTTTTGAAACACTGGTGGAAGCACTCGATCCCGAGCGCGATACCAGTCGTCATCCCCTGTTCCAGGTGCACTTCGTCCTGCAACACGTCGATATCGACTGGGAGATGTTTGACGGTCTGTCGGCGAGCCCGGTCGAGTTCGAATTCGGTACCGCCAAGTTCGACATCATGTTTTTTGTTTTCGATACGAATGACAGTTTGTCGGTGCGCCTCGAATACAACACCGATCTGTTCGAGGCCGAAACGATCGAACGCATGATTGATCATTTCGAAATGCTGCTCGCCAGCATTATCGAATCCCCCGAAAAATCGATAGGCGAGTTACAAATTCTGCCCGAAAAAGAACGCCGGAAACTGCTGGTCGACTGGAATGCAACCAAGGTCGATTACCCGGCCCAGGCTACCCTGCAGTCCCTGCTGGAGCAGCAGGCCGAAAGCTCGCCGCATGCGCCGG
>PBYE01000001.1 GCA_002729495.1 Chromatiales bacterium | reverse complement strand
GCGAAACTGCGTGTCCAGGAAATTTTGCGTCTCCATCTTTGGACTGTGGTGATTATTCTCGTTCCAGATACTATCAAAAATCTTATTTTGAATCCATTCACTGATTATGCCTAAGTCGTCGTGACTTGACATTTGCTACTACCGGCCTAGCGTCCGATAGTAAAACCGCTGTTTTCGAAGGGAAAAAACACTTTCAGATGAAGACCGTTTTCCCTTTTCTGAGGCGCGTTGAAATCCCCCTTATTTGACCGATCGGATTTGTTCACGTAATCGGCTCTCAATGACGACGAAATCTCAATCTCAATGAAAACGAAATCTCGCCTTGATTTTCTTCTCATACGATCCATTTGTTTACGACGTACTTTGCTCTCGTACTCATGCAAACACAGGCAAACGTGATCTCCGGAACCGTGCGTCGATCATTACGACCTACTCTCGTTTCCGTCGATATGTCGGACGTGGCGCGTTGATAGTTGTGCCGGGCCTATTTTCGCACCTGACACCTCTCACGCGTTCATTGTACACAGACACGATCTTTCTTGTCTTAGGCTCGATTTCCATAAAGATGGGTTCACCGACCATTACTGTTTAGTTCCAGGACTTCCGAATTCCTTCGGAGAGTTCGGGATGTCCAGCGTCCGCCGTGATATCCGAAGAAGGTTTTCACCAACTCACATGGACCACCTCAGCTTCAGCTGTCCAGGCATCCGCGGCAGCGGCTAGGCCGCACATCAACACGGGTACACTCGCATTACTCTCGATGCGGAGCTTGGCTCGACGCAGAGTTCGTGCAGAGTGCAAGCCTCCTCCCTCTCTTTCGGCCTTCTTCTTTCCTCGTGATCGCTGTCTGATTTGCGTCTCCTCCCTCAGGAGGCGCTGGCAACGGCTACCGCCGGACGCTCCGTTGTGACGGAAGCGTCTCATACTGCCGAGTGTCAAGGTGACGACCCGGTCGGCGCTAGCTCGAGCTTCGCGGTCGGGAGCCATCAGATCCCGACCCAAACCACTTCGCGGCTGGCATTATCACTGCCAGCCCAAGCTTCTAACCGGTCTGATCTCGCCTAACGCACCTGTGCTTGCGTCGGCGTTGGAAACGGGCGTGGCCCGTCCCTTCTATTCCTACAACAGGTTTTGGGCCTGTCATATTTTTAAATTTTTACCTCGCAGACTAGGCCAAAGCGCTAGCCTGTAGGATGGGGGACCGTAGTGCCACGTGGGGTGTTCCTACCGTCCCGAGATCAGATGACGTCCAATCGAGGTTGGACGTGTTCCGGTCAGCGAGGTCGACTCGGGACCTCACTCTCATAACATCCTTGCTTGGCCGCGATGGCGCAAGCCCGGTGTTCACTATGAATGTGGCGAACAACCGCGGTTGTTCGCCACGTGGCGAACAACCGCGGTTGTTCGCCACATGGCACCTGAGCCCCCCCGACCGTAGCGGTGCGGGGTTGCTCCGTCAGTTGTCAGGCTACGCATAGCGCGGTAGACTGACGACGGACTGCCGTCGAGACGTAAGACGTCCGTCACAACAAATCCATGAACCCTAATAATCATAACACCCTGGTGGGCAGGTTGCAAGCATATTAGCCCCCCACGGCAATATGATTATGATGGGAGGCTATGCAGTGACGTAATATACTTTATACCTTCATATCCCCCACCCTATTGGTGAGGGGTACCTATTTACTTATTAGGGTTCACGGTTCTCCGAACCGTCTCACACTCGTGAACACCTTAGGCGTTGCGTTATCCGTATTCTCCCCCTCGTCGTTGCTGTGGGGTCGAGCTACGAGTAAGTCACGGTCAAGCCGATTTCGGGGAGTACCATTACGGTCGCATCCCATTGGTGGGTCGACGCAGCGAGCCGTAATCGCACCCCCCTACAACCCGCCTTTGGGGCGTGTTAGCCCGCCTTTGGCGGTTTCTCTATATCCATTTGTCCAATTGTGCATGGCACGCCCTTGAGGGTGGTATTGTCGATGATTTAGCTGTACGAGTTAGTTTGATTTTAGGATGTTAGGATGTTGTTTTGGGAGATGTAAGGATGCAGGTGATTCCTTATTGCTTTTTGGCTGCTGATTTAGTGGAGGATTTAGCTGCCTTTGCATTGCTCGAGGAGCTTTTGCTGGTATTTGCCTTAGCAGGGAGAGATTTTCGGACCTTTTTCCAGTGTGGCTGAGGGAGTTTCCCTTTTGCCATCAGGAAGCCTTTTGAGGCGTATAGTTGCTCCGGGGGGAGAGGGCAGGGTTCGGCCCTGCCCCCTCCTCTCGCATGAGTTTTGTTGCTTTGGGGGCTTCGTCTTCGCAAGGGAACTTCAGCTTTCGCATGTCTTCCCAGTCTTCCTCTTCCAGGCTGATGAGGGAGCTGCCGTTGACGTACGATCTTGTCGTCAGCGGCTCTTGGCTGACATACATTGTGGGGGAGGTGATTGTTGACTCCCCCCCTGTATAAGCCGTTTTGCCTCGTGGGGGAACCACATGTCCTCCCGCGATCCGGCTAAATGTTGAAATCCCCTTGTATAGTCAGTGAAGGTGTTGAGGGAGTCCCAGCCCTGCCTCTTGAGGTACTTCTTGATGACTATCGCTCTTGCTTTCGGCGCGCCCGAGGACGAGGAGGAGGTGCTGCTTGTGGTCGTTTCCTTCAGCTCCTCTATCCTCTTTCGTATGACGAGCGCGTTTACCCGCCTACGGCTGTCATACGACACGGGAAGTTTCGCTTCCCCTGCTGTAGACGCCGTTCCGTCCTTCGGAACGAATGCGTCGTCGCTCCCAGTGCGACGGTGATCCGTGCGAGCATGGCGCTACTGAATGGGGCTTTGAGCTCCGGCAACTGCTGGCAATGTAGGAGGCAGCAGGTGCTTCCCCTACTTTATCCCCTCCTGTCGCTATGTGGCAGGAGGGGCGTCGTAGCACCCGGTACGCATGCGCATCCCAGCTTGATTGTCCTCGCGGGGATGATCCGCTTGTCTTTCGACAGGGTGATTGTGTATTTTTTACCGTCTTCCGTGCTCTCGCAGCCGCCTGACATGGTGTCGCACCGCATGGGGAAATTAGACATTCCCCTGCTGTCGAGACCGGGCGTTAGACGAGTTCGTGCTCGCGAATGCCGCGCATCGTATCCTCGCGCACGCCTAACGTCGCCCATAGCGTTGCCACTGCCCGCTCGTGCGGGTCCAGAGCCTTCCATTCCTTGTTCAGCATCAGGACTGGCGCCTTGAACGGCATGGACTTGTCCATGGCGCGCTTGGCGTCTTCTTTCATGTGCTCATTTGTGCAACCCTCCACTTTGGTGGAGGGTTGTCAATTTCCATGAGCGCCGTTCCCTGATTCTTGGTCCGCAGGAGCCCTTGTATTACTAGCTCCTTGGTGAGCGATTTGTTATACCCCTTCCATACCTTGTTGGATATGTGTATTAGCTGGAGGGGGTATTTACGAGACTACCGCAAGTCCGTCTTTGTATCCTTGCGTCGCGTACCAGAGGTAGTACTCGCGTAGCGTGTCAGCCCCTAAACCTCTCCTATCGTCAGGGTGACGAAGTCATCCCGACGACAGGAGAGTTTTTCAATGTGGATCTCATCGATCCGGTCCTCTCCCGGGCACAGCTGACGCTCAAACAGCCATCGCGCCAAGCCGCGCAACTGGCGCTGTTTGTTGTCCACCGTGCCGGGCGCCGCCATGGACGGCGCCAGCTTGAACTGTGGGGCCCGGGGGCCCTTCGGTGCCGGCATGGTTCGTTAGATTAAATCGGTGCTACCAACATTTTTTAATCCGCGTTACACGATCAATGTGACAGCACGCACACGTCTCTCTTTTCACATGCACGTTTCAAATCATACACGCGTACCCACGTTCTCACTCTCGCATGAACACTGGGTATTGTCGTGCTCTAGGGTTGCCCCCTTCAATCAGCAATTTTGCGATAACAGACGCTCCTGCCGTGTGGCTGGCTCGTCATATCCTAGTTGTGTAGTCAGCGGTATCTGGCGGCTCCCGGCGCCGGGGGAGAGGTTCTCCCCCGCCACCGTGTGCCAGCCAGAGGTCATCACTTCTGTCGATAGATGTCTGGATGATATCCCGACTACGCCACGCTCGATCCGGGAGAGCTTTAGCAGTCTCCCCTCTCGCGTGTCGCCTTCTCATAAGAAACTCGGTTCTCTGATCGGCTTTAAACGAAACGGATGATGTTTGCTAATCGTAACCCAAAGATTTTCAAACTTGGCCGCAAGCGCGCAACCTCGGCCAAGTACCCTATTATGTCAGTGTGACTGGTGTAAAACTCTTCATAACGAAACTTTTGTGAAAGGAAATTTTCTAAACGCAATGATTTCCCCNCCGGAAAGAGGCTGGTGTCCTTGATGGACTCGTTATCGTCTCCGTTTTACCGGCCGACGCCTCATTTTCACCGTCGGTCGGGCTACTTCTTGCCCTTCCCATCCGGCTTCTTAGCGCCCTTGCCCTCCTTCTTTCCGGATTTTTTACCGTCTTTCTTGCCCTTGCCATCTTTTTTACCCTTGTTGGGTTTCTCCTGCCAGCTATCGTTCCACTGGGGCTCGCGCCAGGAGGAGGACGAGGCGGCGTTCCAGTCCGACTTGCCCCAATCGGACTTGCCCCAATCGGACTTCTTCCAGTCCTTCTTCTTCCAGTCCTTCTTGTTCCAGTCCGACTTGTTCCAGTCGGTGGTGCTCTTGTCCGGGTCGGCTTCGCTCGCAGGCGAGGGAGAACCGACACCGTGTTTCACCACTTTGAGGACCCACTCCCCCAGGCGGATTCTGATCGACTCGATGCCCTCGGACTTCTCTTCCTCGAGCTTCGCCTTCTCCGTGTCATAGGCCTTCTTCATCTGCTCCGAGATGTATTTGCTATCGATGTACTCGTCGAGGGGCATAGCAGTCCCCTTCTTGTTCAGCCTAATCCATCTACAACGCCCATTTCCAACTCTGGGGAAGCTTATGGCTTCCCTTGTTGTATAGTGGTCGTTACTCGGATTCCGTCTTCGCCACCGCGATGCGTTTCATCACGTTGCCGTCGAGGCCGAGGCTGATCAGCGCCTCTTTTTCCTCCGACGTTTCAGCTTCACGCTCCGTGTTGTACTTGTCCCAGTCGAACGGTACTGAAGACATCTCCTATCAGTATTGGTGGTGACGGATTAATCGTCCCGCCCNTGCGGAGATGTCTCTCACCTTCGGACTCCCGTCTTCTTCCCGCGCNGATTCCCATGTCGTATTGGCGGGCTTCTCCCACTGCGTGACGGTCCAGCCGAACGAGCTTGCCGGGCTGGGGTCGTTCATGGTAGGTGTGGGTTCTCCCTCCACAGCCTTCTTGTTTCCTCCGTCGGACTCGCCTTCGCCCATGCGCATCTTGTGGATGGCTTTGTAGACGATGGAGACGTCTCGCANAACCCCGAGCAGCGTTCCGGCGTCGTCTTGCGTACGGTTGATGAGACTGAACATGACGGACGGGAAGTAGGCGTACTTCACCATGTTCAGTCGTCTGGCGCAGATTTACGAGCATGGGGAAGCTTGGCTTCCCCTGCTGTAGAGGCCACCAACAACGACATGCCCGTGATGACGCTCGAGTTCGTCAGTAGTTGCTGCACGACCGTAACTCCCTGGTCGGCCGGGTTCGTGGGAATCATTAGCGTTCTCTCCTGTATCCGGGCGGGNTGGTGATAGTTTCCTCCCGCCGACAGGAGAGATTTCTATCTGCCGTTGCAGGAAAGTCGCGACCTTCTCGTTCACCGCCGCAACGTAGAGGATGCCCTTGGAGAGCATCACGCACGCGTCGGTTTCTTTCGGGCAGAAGTCCTTGTGAAGCTTCGTTTTCGGATCCTTATTGAACGCCGCTTCATGCGGCGAGAAAAAGGTCTTGTCTTTGATTTTGTCCGCGCATTCGCGAACGTCGTTCAGGACCCAATCGCGGTACATCCCGCTCTGTCCCGGAGGATCGCGGGTAACGCGGTTTTTCAGCGTGGCGATCAGCTTTGCTGCCTCGTCNCCTCGGCGTGCGCCGAGGCTTTTCCCCAGGCTCGTGCGCGCTTCTTTTTCCAGCGACCCGAGCAGGCTGATAGAAGTCGTGTTGCTCAGCATCGTGACGCCGTTGCAGAGCATGAACAACGTCGTGTCTCGCACGCATTCCTGGCTCGCCAGGTTGTCGAGCGATTCGCCATCGGCGAGCTGCGCGCACACGGAGCACTTTTCCCAGACTCGGAGACGTAGCTGCAGATTCTTGTTCGTGCCCTGGGGAGCGTACAGGAGCCTTCTGGCCCGTACCGCTTCGCCCTTCGCACTGCTTCCACCGAAGTTGAAAAGCCGCCAAACTCTCCTGTCGCCGGGATGATCGGAAGTCCCATGCCTGCGACAGGAGNGTTATTGTCGCGCTATGTTTAATCGTGGTGCCGTCTTCCAACGTCTCTTCCACAATTCTGCCCGGACTGACCCCCCAGACCTGCGTCTTGTCCTCCGGCTCCTCGCTCACGAGGGTGGAGACGCCGATGATACTGGCTGCACTGTCGCTGTGCTCAGCTTCGGGGTCATGCTTCTCCTCCGGCTTTCCCTTTTCAATCAGCTTGTCGATCATGACTTCCAGTTTGTTCTTCAGGGCGTGACAGCCTCTACAGAGCTGGGAAGCTTCGCTTCCCTTCCTGTATGATGGCCGTCGCTCATGGCGGGGTCGTCGGAGAACTCGAGGAGGCTGGCGTGTGCGCCGAGAAAGTCGATCCGCCGGCGTTTCGCCGACTCCTTCTCCTCCTTCTTGTCGGTGTCGTCCTTCCACTTTTTCATCTCGTCCACGATTTTCGCAGCGCTCGCCTTCTCCACGTCCACCCACGGTGCCACCACTTCGGGGTCGGTGCGCAGTTTCTAGGTGGAGAAGGCAGTCGTACAATGCAGGGAAGCTTGGCTTCCCCTACTGTAACGAGCCATCGTGCTTCCTCTGGTTCCAGTTATCGCCCGGCACCAGGTGCTCGCTGATCGTCTTGACCAGTTGTTCCTTGAACGTGCCGNCTTCCAGGGCCCACAGGGACGCCAGTAGTAGGACATCCGTGGCCAACTCTAAAACTCTCCCAGACCCTCGGGATGATCGTTCGTCATCCCGATCGGGCAGGAGAGTTTTCTGTACCATCGCCCTCTTCGCGAGGGGGTCCTGTTCGCAGAACTCTTCTTCTTTGTCGCTTGCCGTTTCGTTTTCCTTCATCATCATGCACAGCTTCTTCGCGGAAGAACCCTTGCCGGAGTTGTCCGCTGTGATCTGNTCGACCAGGNNCTTGCGCGTCGCCACCAGGTCAACGATTGCCGCATCGGACGCCGCGCCCGGGTACTTCCCGAGGAACGCGCGCACGATCTCCGTCCCCGAGGCCAGTTTGCTGCTGTCCTCGGCGTCTTCGCCGACGGCGTCTACGACGATCACCTCGTTCACCTCGCTCACGAGGTGAACGCGAAACTGCGTGTCCAGGAAATTTTGCGTCTCCATCTTTGGACTGTGATGATTATTCTCGTTCCAGATACTATCAAAAATCTTATTTTGAATCCATTCACTGATTATGCCTAAGTCGTCGTGGCTTGACATTTGCTACTACCGGCCTAGCGTCCGATAGTAAAACCGCTGTTTTCGAAGGGAAAAAACACTTTCAGATGAAGACCGTTTTCCCTTTTCTGAGGCGCGTTGAAATCCCCCTTATTTGACCGATCGGATTTGTTCACGTAATCGGCTCTCAATGACGACGAAATCTCAATCTCAATGAAAACGAAATCTCGCCTTGATTTTCTTCTCATACGATCCATTTGTTTACGACGTACTTTGCTCTCGTACTCATGCAAACACAGGCAAACGTGATCTCCGGAACCGTGCGTCGATCATTACGACCTACTCTCGTTTCCGTCGATATGTCGGACGTGACGCGTTGATAGTTGTGCCGGGCCTATTTTCGCACCTGACACCTCTCACGCGTTCATTGTACACAGACACGATCTTTCTTGTCTTAGGCTCGATTTCCATAAAGATGGGTTCACCGACCATTACTGTTTAGTTCCAGGACTTCCGAATTCCTTCGGAGAGTTCGGGATGTCCAGCGTCCGCCGTGATATCCGAAGAAGGTTTTCACCAACTCACATGGACCACCTCAGCTTCAGCTGTCCAGGCATCCGCGGCAGCGGCTAGGCCGCACATCAACACGGGTACACTCGCATTACTCTCGATGCGGAGCTTGGCTCGACGCAGAGTTCGTGCAGAGTGCAAGCCTCCT
>PBYE01000014.1 GCA_002729495.1 Chromatiales bacterium | reverse complement strand
TTGGTGTACCTGCCCTGATCGTCCGTCCGGCTAGGTATCCCAGTGATGCTCTGGATACCTACTCTAGTCGGTCAGACGTTCAGGGTAGCCACTTCTACTTCGATGAAGACCCGCGCTGACGATGGCGTCTTTTTCCGTTGTCGTGCTGGCCCGCTGACGCCGAGGATGACACACACGAGGGCGATCTGGGGCTTATCGCATAGGTTGGAGTACTCGAGCTGCCCTTTCCTTTTTGGTTATCTATTCGTATCACAGGTGCTCTAGGCGTCGGTTGGCTGTATAACGGTTATCTTTAGGCTGCTTAAGGACGATAGACGACTTATCCAGGCAATCCATGGCTTATGGGCAGCTCAGTCACATCTTTATACACATGGACGGTGAGGACTCTCGAGGGCAGCCGTCGTCGCGGGAAGTTGCAGGAGTGGGACACGCGAGTGCCGTGGGCGCGACGGAAGTCCTCGAAGGCAACAGGAAGTAGTAACAGCGCCCCCAACCCGTACGGCACCTGGATGAGTGTACCGGGCGCGATTATTGAGCAGTGGCTGAGCAGCTATATGTTTATCTGTCTGATCCCTTCTTTACCGTCCTTAGGCTGACTCGGATAGGCCTCTCCCCCACGAGCTCCGCGTTATGTGGACGGCCTGTTACTACAGAGAGCGGTGGGAAAGACGAACGACCTCCAGCGCCACCACGAGAAGTTTAGGTCGCTATTTTTAGGTAGCTTTATAACAAAGGGACACCGACGTGCAATACGCACGGCGGAGCCCCCTTGTTATCAACTCCCGAAGCCTCTTTCGAAGCCATCTACCCGTTTCGAAGCCTTTTTCGAGGCCCTTTTTCGAAGCCTTTCTTTCGAAGTCTTTTTCTCTCGGAGCCTTTTTTTCGCAGCCCTTTTCGCAGCCTCTTTCGAAGCCTTTTCCTTTCGAAGCCTTTTCGAAGCCACATAGTCCGAAGCCACATAGTCTGAAGCCTCATAGCCCGAAGCAACACAGCCCGGAGACACATAGTCCGAAGCAACATAGTCCGAAGCCACATAGCCCGAAGCCACAGAATCGCATAATCTCGAAGCCACAGAGTCCGAAGCCACACGATCCGAAGCCTCATAGCCCGAAGCCACATAGCCCGAAATCATACGTCCCTAAGCCACAGAGTCACATAGTCTCGAAGCCGTTAAGCGGCAGATACGAAGCCTCTAAGCCTCGCAACACCGAAGCCTCGATGCAAGCTACTGAGCCACATGCATCTGGGCCCGCATTCGTAAGACGAGCCAGTGCGTGTCGGGGGCCATCGCCTCTCCTCACGGCTGTGCGAGTTGCGAGGGGGGGCGTTGGCCTCCGGCAGCCTGGAAGCCTTTACTCGCACAACCCTCCTTCCGGGGAGGCTACTGCTAGAGTACGTGCGACCAACTGTCCGGAGACTATGGGTCTGTAGGAAACCGAAAGGTGACCTTTTTGATTCATGATAGCCGACCCTCTAATCGTCAGCGCTGTCTGAGAACTTGATCCGGAACACCGAAAAGTACTGAGAGCACTTCAAACAGGGTCACGAGTCCGGAACGTCGGACAAGGGAGTGACTAACCCGGACATCTACCACTCTGCTTATCCTGAAGCTTTCTTAAAATACACAGGCAAGATGTCACCGCCCACGAAATCTTACTCAAGCTCGGATGGAGCTACGTGTGTAGAAGACGATTTTAGTGAATACTGGGCTAACACGATAGCAGGGCATATCGACGGGTACGACCCTAAGAACGCTAAATCTGTCGAACTTAATAGAATCCGAGCAGTAGCTTTGGACAAGGCATGCAAGACTATCGAACAGAATCGCGAATCTAATCAGCGCACTGCTGCGTATTTAACGAAATTGCACCATGAAACCACCCCGAAGCACGAGAGCAGACGCGCAGCAATGTCTCCGCACGTCAAAGCCGTCTGGAATCACAGACAAATCGATTTCCTACTCGAAATCGGAAGGCGAGGGAGCAGTGCCATCCCGCCGTTCGAAGGTACTCAGGCTTTGGACGACGTAGCCACGACAGGTTGGTCGTACGAGGGCCCCGTCATCAAAAGCGGTTGCTACGACGAACTGGAGCAAGAAGACGCAGTCGAAAGACTGACGAAGCGCAGGAAAGTCATGAAAGCAGAACCGCGCGATCCTACGACCTATGTCACGCCACAGCACTGCAAGGAAGACATCGGGAACGCGAAGCAATGCTACGATAAAACTCTCCTGCGATTGGAACGAAATTCACACATAGAACATACGCTAAGAGCCTCTCCATTTTCAGCTAGATGAATCACCAACCAGAACACACGCAGGAGAGTCGCCCTTTAGTTTCAAGAAAAAGTTCTTGAATCACAGCGCCAAGCAGCATATAAAGAAACTCAAGAGGGAGGAGCTGAAGCAGGAACCCGTTCTCATAGCGCACAGTCTTCTCCACAAATGCTGTCCGAGTAGACTGTACATCACTGTTCGGGGTCATGCAGGGCGAAGCCTGGGATCCCATCCGCTCCGAATTTTTAGAAACTCTCCTACAGTAAACATCCTACACGGCCATCTTCATCATAAACAGCTACAGGAGAGTTTTCTCAAGACTTTTCGAAAAATGCCGTCCATGCGAAGGCTCCTACAGCGGGGAAGCTAGGCTTCCCCGTGCTGTAGAAGCCACAACGAGAACTGCACAGATGCTAGACCTTTAAACGCAGAGAGCCTGGAGTGCGAGAAAATTCACTTTGCCGCACATCGCGGAATCGTTACATCGGCTCTAGCAGTTCTCAAGAAAGGAAAGGCATCCTTCCCCGCAACACGAAAAGAGAAAGCAGCATGGGTCAGAGAAGTCAAGGAGCGCGAGAAACAAAAACGGGACAACATCGACGCGCGAGTACGCATAGTAAGCGGAAGCGAACAGGCAAAGAGCACAGAGAGCGACGATGGAGATGAAGCCGTAATGATCGCACGCGACATGGAAGGGTGCTCACTCTCCTTTTTAGCACACGATATAGATGAATATTACTTTGATGCATCATGAGACAAAGGAGAGTCACACATACTTCCTCACGCTTCCCGCGGCAGCCGGAATAGTAGTAGTAATTCACAATAACACAGGGAGCGCCAGACCGTAATCTATCTCGCTCCCTGGACGACTCCGTACCTGCAGTGCGATGAATTCTACTGGTTACCGTTCATGGTTTTTGGATGAAGAATTAGACCTCCGATCTCTAGGGATCCTTGATCCCTTAGCTGCGCCGGAGTTGTATAGAAGTCACTTCATTCCCTGTGTGCAGCTTTGCACATGAGCTCGGCGTTTACGCATGCGATGCACGTTTGCGGTTTAGCCGCGAGTACCTATGTCGACGATATCATGCAGAGAAACAACAGAACAGGGCACAATGTGGTTTCTCATAAGATCGTTGCAACGCTCAACGGAATGGAAGACGACGATTTCCAACTCACATCGCTGCTATTCGGCCTAATACGCCAACCGCTCGGTGCAGATAAAGATAAGAAGCAGCCTCGCGTGATCGGGATCGATGAAAACTTTGAGCGAACCCGAACACAAGGTACTGCAGGCAGAATCGGATCGCAAAAGCCTTAACGCTGTTAGGCCTCGCGTACAGATTAACGGGGACGCACGTCTTCATCCACGCGCCAGAGGCAAAAATCGAAAAGATTCGTCGGTGCCAAGCGATAATAATCCGTGAATTGCAGGAAGGAATACCGCAGCCGTCATCCGTTGCGCGATTCTTAGGATGTATCGTCGCGGTAGTACCCGTCCAGTACGATCTACGCATCCGCAACGTTTGCAAAGCGATTGATAACGCTCCTGCCTCTGGCAGGAGCGTTCCATCCCTGCGGGCTGGGCGAAGCCACGGAACGCGAAACGCCTAATGGCAATCAAAGGGAAGACAGAAGAACTCAAGTCGCGCATGGAAATTCTGTCTCGGACGATTGGATGTCTCTCAAAACGCGACGTGGCATGCCTCGCAAGGAAGCAACTCCCGGCCAACGTTGTCTACATCACGGTAAACAGAATAAGAGGCGCTTTCCACTTCGCGATTGTCCTCGTGCGAGCTCTCGAGCGCTACGGAACAATGACGGGACGCATGGAACACTGCACGACGGGAGCGATCACACCGGAAGAGAAGAGCAAGTGGACGTGCAAAGCGCGAATCCAGGCATTGCTCCTATGGAGCATCGAGGCACGGTTGTCGGATGATGTGAACACGATAATCCTCCACGACTCGGTCCATTCTCCAGCGGACACGATAAAAGACAGCAGGGATGACGCCGCAATAATGTGGGCTTTAGCCCTCCGACAAGCACGGAATCCAGCGGGATGGCAACACAGGTATGAGACGGAGAGGAGCTGAAGTTATGAGTAAACACGCCACAATTTTTTGAGCATACATGTAGTCAAAAAGCAGTACCTCTCCAACACGTGTGCCAGTCAGTCAAAACATCGCTGTGCACCTGCAAAAAGAGCCGGGAGACGTTCGGATCCACGAAATATCGGGGAATAGCGCCATGTCTTTCTTTCAAGATCAAGAGGAACGAGTCCTCCAATCAGAACCCGGCAAACTCGCACGGAAAATCAAAGAAAACGATATCGAAGAAGCAGTAAAAATACTAGAGTCATCATGTCTCCTGAACACATAAGAAACAACTTTTTCAGAATCGATGAAACCTTTTTTTAGAAGCAGGGACAAAGAGAAAACTATTAACGTTAACACGGTAGAGATAAAACACAATTTTTCCCACAAGATGAGTTGGAGGCGCAACGCACGCAATGCCAAAGACAAGGAAGTCAAAGATGAAGTTGAGGAGGTATGGATGATTGCCAGGGATAAACCTAATCTCATACTCGATACCGATTTTTGGGTCTCCAGTGTCAAACATCGTTTGGATCCGTATAAAGTTTCGAACAACAAAATCATAGGCATGATCGATCGTTTCCTAGTACGCAAACAGGAACAACTGTCACCGGCTCCCACCGATGAGGAAACAAGTTTCCCCACTCGGCAGGAGCTCGTCGCTGACTCAAAAAGCGCATAATGCGCGCGGGGAAGAAGCGCGGAATATCTTAAATGCCATTGAGGAAGTCTGGAATCGAGAAATTTGAGAGTCTGACGCGATGCATCAAAAAAAAGCGGACGACTGAGTGGTTAATCTCAAACAGTACATGAGTGGAACATGAGCGTGAAAACGCAATATGCACATGTGAAGATGTCTGTGATTGAGAAAACGAGGGAGGAGATGATGTTCTATTGCACGTCAGAAGTTGATGAATGTCCAGTGATTTGAGGTGTTGAAAGAAGAACAGAGAGGGTCAATCGCTCTTGAGAACAATGCATGTGATCAGTATGAGCGAAGTCATAAATCAGAATGAGAAACAAACACAAAAGTATCGCCGAAGTCGACAAATCGATATATAGAAGTTGATAGCAACATCGATAACCACGATCTTCTCCCACGACCTGAACAGGGACCAAATAATCATCATATAGCTGTTTTAACCGCTCACAATGGCCGGATCTCCGTTGCGACAGCGACCTCCTTCGCCGATGGGCAAGGCCCCGCCGCCGAAGGCCAAACAGGGAGCCAAAGCCCCGCCGCCGAAAGCAGGCCGCCCCAAGGCGAAGGGACGCGCCAAAGGACGAGCTAAGGCCAAGGCCGCACCGATATGGAGGGGTACACGTGCTAGGATCGAAAACTAGGAAGAAAAACCCATTACACAAAAACTATGCACTATTCGAACATGGAATGAGACATCGATCTGAGAATTGTCGACATAGGGATTAGCCTCTCGAAAAGGAGAATCGAACATAACAATGTGCATCGTTGACCCCTCCAGGAGATTCCGGTCCCGAGCGACAGCAGCGACGACAGCAGCGAGGAGTCCCTCTCGCCGGCGAACAACGGCGACGTGGACAACATGACACGCAGCGTCCTCTACGAGATTGAGAGCATCGCGAACGCGATGAAGGACGTACGGGAAACGATCAGAGCCGTCCCGATCGGTAAACGACCTTCACGCATGAGGGAAACGCAATCTTTCCCTCATCGCGTTCAAGGTCAGACGATCAGAAGCTCTCGCGCGAAAACTGGTACGACGTGCTGTCCTTCTTCATCTCGGTGGAGAACAGGTACCTGAAGGTCATCATGGAAGCCAGGAACCCCAACGCGAACGCGGGAGGTAACGAGGCACTGATCCTGCTGGACGACAAGGTCATCACGAACGCCCCTGCTGCGTGTGCCTCTCTTGTTACGGCCTACGAGGACATACTTTGAACCCCTACAGTGAAGGCGAACTTCGTTCGCCTCACGGTAGGAGGACTAAGAAGTGAGGGACCAAGCCTGGGATTTCTTGGCCATGAACGTAATGGTGACGGTCGATACCACGAAGCTCCTGACAATCGCTCATGCTGACGCCGATTTCAGAATCAGACTCCGAGAGGGCGAGACGACGGCCAACTTCATCGCCGCGATCGGTAAAAGGGAGGCTCTATGAAGAAGAACAAAACGAAAATGCAACAATAGACCATTGTGTCACTCGGGTAAGTAGAAATCGAAGACAGTAGAGCAAATCGACTTGTCGATATGAAGCATGTCTGCAGTGATCGCATATACATCATTAGCCTCCCTAGATTGGCCATTTCGGACCGCCACATGAACTTCCAGCGCGCGGTTGCGCGTCGCCGAATGGACCTGAGAGAGGCATGGTCATGCACGCTACCGCCGGCAACATCACGACCTACGCGATCAAGCCGCAGAACCAGCAACAGGGACCTCCGCCTCCTGCTCCGCCTCCCGCTCGCAACATGGTTCAGGTGCAGCAACGAGCCTTCTACCCGCGGATTTTCTTTTCCAGACACGCCGCTGATGACCCCGTCCTGGAGCAGTGGGAGAACGAAATGCTCGGACAGCATCAGGGAGGAAGGTCCATGCTCGATATCATCAGGGACGGTTTCGGAACTCCGAGATTCAACATTAACGGAGGATACGTCACCGACTGGAGTCAGGCCGTGGCCGCGGAGCTGGTCACCTTCATGAGAGCGTCGGAGGAAGCGACCCGGAACCCGTGGTATATATACATGACACAAATGATCGAAACTTAGGATACTGCGACGACACTAATACAGGAAGCATCTCCCGGCGATTTTCTTTCTTTCGGATTATGTGTTTTGCTAGTCACCATCATTTCCCAATAAATCGTGTCAGGCTCCTACAGAACTCCAACACGGCCCTCGCGCTGCTCGTGGCCAACATTCCCACGAACGAATTGGCGAACATCATNCGAGCCTCGGCGCACCCCGCCGACGACGTCGCAGGATACCTCATCGGNAACATCGAGGCAGTCGACTTGGCAACATCGAGGCAGTCGAACTGCCAGCACTCTGACGTAAAGCGCGCCTACGAGTCGCTGAGCAAGACCAGCGCTCGTCTCCTCGAGAGTCAACAGGTGAAGCTCCAGGGTCCCATCCGCACGCTCACCGCTGCTTTTCGACGTCGCCAGCTGGCTGACGAAACGCAGACGCTCAGCAAGCTCACGTTCGAAGAAGCTCTGATCTGCCTCCTGGAATACAAACTCTCCTGTCGTCAGGCAGACCACGTCACCCTGACGACAGGACAGTTCTTCGAGATGCACGAACAGCAGGTGCTTCAGAAGCTACAGTGAGATCGATCGCGTTGCGGACATGACCGTACAGCAACATCGCCAGAAGAAGATCGGCTGGGAAACGGCGGAAGTGATGATCCGCAACATCTCCAACGGCGGCGTCACGGTCAACGACGAAGCGGTCTGGCGCAGGATGCTGGAGAGCGCCTACCAGCTCTTCGACTGGGAGAACTGGAAGTGGAAGATGACCGACGAGATCAAAAACTTCAAAAAGATCTCGCAGCCCACGCCCAATCCGGCACCGCTGCAAATCGCGCCGCAGACGATCAACGTGCCGCAAGCATCGAATACGGTGCCGCAGCAGATGATCATCGCGCCGCAACAAGGCCCGCCGGGAGCCGGCACAGTTCGCAACGCCATCGACCTCGAAAAAGCTCTTCCTCCTCTCGCTACAAGGCCGGAGCTCTTGAAGCTCGAAAGTATACCGTGTTTTTTAACTCAACAGAAATAGATTAGGGAAGACAACATGCAGTGTAAGAAGGATAGGCAGCAGAATCAGGAAAACAAATCGATGTACGAAATGAGAACTCTCCGTATGAAAACAACTCGTTAACAACTCACAAATCTCCCTCCAACAGTGGCGCAAATCGTGACCGAGGTCGTCAAGCGCGTCTGGGCCGAGAAAGGACAAACCGCGACGGAGACACGAGCCAAGTTTCTGTGTCCGTGGGGATCGGCCTGCAAGAACGCGCCGGGATCAGGCGCAGCTCGTCCATGCAACAACGTACACGACTCGACGGCTCCGATCATGACGATTGACGTGATCAACAACGCAAGGAGCAAGGCCGACGTCAAGACATACAAGGACTTGGTCGCGGAGTTGTTCAAGGCTTTCGAGAACGCGTAGAGATGAGACGATGAAGGAGAGGAGTTAATGGAGGAGAAATGGAGAGAGTATGATGAGCAGGGGTGCAGGACTCGGAAAGGTGTCGGTGAAGTTGTCGGGGACTCGTATTCAAGCATGATATTGAAGACTGATGACCGTTGATGAGAACGCAAATGGAATACGAGATACCTCGCACATGTCAAAGGATGTTGACAGGTTAAGACAGCCATGATGATGAATGAATGCGACCGATGATATGACGATGTTCTGTGCAAAATGATGACGGAAGATGATGTGTCGATGAAATGCAGAGGCAACATCAATGAAGCGGTGAATGGATAAGTTGGATTGTCGCTAAAGCGTGCAAACGAGACGAGTGAGCAACACTGGAAGGACCATATGATGTCAACAAAATTGATGCCCAGCTGCCAACCCGAAACATCCCTGTCGGGAAGGCGAAAAACATTTTCATCTTGTGATAGTTGCATGGAGGATTGATCTTGCACGACGTCATGTGATTAGCGAGCGACATGTCGCCGGCGAATATTTTACGTGGGGATTGATCGAGTCCAGAATTGATAGGATGTCTTGGATAGACGTACTGGGCACGTACGCCACACGCAAACGGGCGACTCGAGGCCACCAGCACGTGCTCTACATCAAGCATAAGGGCTCAGCGTGGGCATACTCGGAGGACACGTTACAGGCCCCGTTGCACCAGTTCGCACATCGTGTCTCGACGTCAAATTCCAGAAGGTGCCACATCAACGCGTTCCTCGGTTTCGCGGCACAGCAGAACCTGCCACTCCTACTAGATCTACAAGTTCCACCGCGCATGCGCAAGCCGTGCTTTAGCTACGACCAAGTGTGGGCATGGGCAGAACACATGGTCCTGCGCAAAAAGTGCAAGACTGAGCAATCGGATAGTGACTCCTACGGAAAGGGAAAGGCACTCTTCTTTCCCCGTCCGCAGGAGTCACACGCGTCACAATCCAACTACGTACAAGGGCTCGTAGACGCACTCACGCTCAAGGGAGCATTATATTCCCCGAACAGGGAGCTCCGCAAGGTCGGCATCCTCGCCGCGAAATTAGCGCTTCCGGCCGAGACCCAGCGCCAAGCGCCGTTAATCGATAGGAGCGCATTCCTGAAGCTCACCAGAGCGTGCCCGAGCATGCTGGCATTCGCCGCACTGGGCTGGCGGATCTCCGCCTTTCGAGCCATCCCAATGATTTCTCAAGAACAACAAGCCATGACCTTCTCCGTCCCCACGCAAAAATCTTGCGGCAGCAACATCGAGCCCCTGACTATCCGGTGCCAGTGCGAACGCTACCACGCTGGCGAGCGCTGCTCCTTGTGCTCGATGCCGGTCCCGAGGGTCGACACCGTCGACTACGGCACACTCAAACGTTTCGGCGCCACCGGCCACTCCCCGCGAAGATCACTCGCAGTGGCATTCAGGGTCGTAGGTGGAGACGCGAATGTAGATTTTGATGACGAACACGTGGTCACCACGATCAATCGGAGAATGATGTGGTTTAGAAAAGGAACGGCCAGGCCCGCTAAGGGTTTAAAGATGTTTAACAGATACTCGCAGGATCATACCGCGCATCCACAGCACAAGCTGCCCCTATTCCTACTAAAAGTCGCAGCTGAGCTGCTCCGAAAAGGCGCTCAACGTATTTTCGTAGACAAACATAACAACTCCGTCCAGCTACTGAACGTGAACAAGAGAGCACTAGGCCCTCGTTTCACTGGACGACAGTAGCAACTCGAAAGTGTCTACGACTCCGTTGCCATAGAAGACATGATAGAAAGTTAAAACCGAATGTCTTTTCCTCTTTCCTGACACTTTAAAGAGAACTCATGCAGGACTGACTACTGTGACAAGGATGTTACGCTAATTTCGCCACACATGGCATCTCTGCTCGTGTTCGTCTGGGCAACCTGTCTCCCTCTCTCGCTCCCCCTCCTCGCGACAGAGGGGCTTTTTGGGATTTTTGGATCACTTACGCTGTTCGCGCTCCAAAAAGCCCCTCCGTCTCGTTTTGGGGGATGCGAGTGAGAAATTTCAGGTTGTCCAGACCTCCGGGTGCGCCTCCTAACCGATCTAAGGACTATCCCAGCCGGAGTAGAACGCGATTTGTTTCACCCACAAGTTGTTTGGGTGAAACATCTTGTGGAGTGAAACAATGAGCGACGAATAGTGTTCTCCCACTAATGTTCGTGACATGACGTGTGAGCACATACGGTCCCCACTCTGCGCAAGCACATTAGACAGTCGTATGAAGTGTTCGTCCCACTCTGCGGCAATCGGAGAAGGTGCCTCAGGATGGCCTTAAAAGCGACTCATGATGGGAACCAGGGAAGTAAGAGGAACGAAGTGCCGCCCTGTCTTGTCTTTTTTTCGAATCGCCCCGTCGCCTACCCATCCATATCAAGGCTGATAGCCACCGAGAAGACGGGCTTAAGACAACAGGCTGATAGCCTGCACTCACACCGGATCTTGGAGGCGTTTCCTGCACTCTACCCCCACCTAGATCAGGGATCACTTACGCTGTTCGCGCTCCAAAAAGCCCCTCCGTCTC
>PBYE01000013.1 GCA_002729495.1 Chromatiales bacterium | reverse complement strand
GACCGGAATAAGTAGCGGAGCTTGAGTGGTCGTTTGATTGCCAACGAGTTGGGCGTCGCGCCATGAGAAGTAACCCGAATCCGGCATGTAGTCGAACGGCTCGATGTTGTCGGGAGCGACGTTGGCGTTGGCTCGTACGAAACCGATTCGTCGTAGTCGATCGAAGCCCGCTAGTTGCGGGGCCGAACCGTCCGCCAAGTTGGCACCGTTCAAGTTGCTGTCGAAGGCAATGTCCGTCACCGTCGGTTCACTAGACTTGAGTAGGAGGAAGACGGCAAACCATTCATTTGCGGTAAGCGAATCAACCGCCCCGTTCTCGCCATCCCCTGCGACCCAACCATTGACGAGCTTCTTGGTGAACTCCGCTTCGAGTATCCCATTGTTCAGATTCTTATCGGCTGTATTGTTGTGGTGAACCATCGCGGTTCCCATGCCGATCGTGACTTCAAAGGCCGTAGCTGTTGGCCCACTCATCGGAAAGCCCTGGATGTAGTAGGGAGGCCAAATCCCAGCTGGCGCAGCCCAAACCACATCCGAGCCCGACGTCGTCAGTACCTGGGCTTCACTGCCACGGGCCAGACGTATGACATCANCANCACTGCGTGTAACCAAATCACCCTGACTAGTGAGGATGTCTTCCTGGGCATCCAGAATGACGCGCGCAGCTGCGGCGTTGGCCGCAGTGATCAGACTCACACCGAACGGATCACTCACCGTGATTGCACCAGCCAGTGCCGCTATCCCAATGGGTTGGCCACTCCCATCGAAGCCCAGGGTCTTGAGCCTGCGATCAATCGTTTTTGGCAACACCATGTCCAGCAGGCCATCCTGCTCCGGGGCACGCATTGATCCCACCCGGTCGCCATCTAGGTCCTGGGCCAGCAAGACCAGCTTGTCGAGCGCCTGCTCGTGGGCCAGGGAAGGGAACTTGTCCAACGCCGTGTAGTCGGTCTGTTGATCCTTTGTGACCCTGCGCCGGTAGTACCAAGTGGACCCGCTATCGAGCTGCGTTTTGAATGTGATCGTTCCATCCGAGGGCGCAGTACCGGACAGGGCCACGGTGTAGTTCGCCATCTCGCCCGCGACCATGGGTGTTTCGACACCCGTCGCATCGATGACCTCGACGATCTCCAGCTCAGTGGCAGCCATCAAGGGGAAGCCAATGGCCTGGGTCGCCCCGATGAGTTTTTCTCCGCCAACTGACCCACGGAAAGCTGTACTACTAACTGTCATTGCGCCCCCATCGTGCGGAGCATAACCCGCTTACGATTGTCTCTGCGACCCGCACTCTCCAATCCATTCTCCATCGCATCGAACAGCCAGTCCATATAGAAGAGATTCTGGTAGGGCATGATCCTTCTCCATGCTCGGATCTGNGCCGGTGACACATCGGATAGCCCATCACCCAAAGCCAAATCACCCATCCCGCCCATCGATCGGGCTGCCTCCATGAAGGAGGAGTAGGTCGGCCCCATCGTCATGCTGGCCATGCCATCGAACCAACCGTCACGCTTCCTCATGCCGTGGTAGGTATCCGGTCCCAGGAACTGTCTGAACCCGAATTGGTGGGCAGTAGCAGCTGAAAAGAAGCCGTCCATCTCACCGANGCTGCCCCAAATATCCGACCGGACGATGCCCTCCTGAAGAATCCGATTGATGTCAGNGGGGATCTCACGCTTGGTAGCTGCGTGCTTGAGCATGTAGACCACCGAGCCCATCCCCACCGAGATACCCACCGCATTGAGGACTGAGAGATCGCCCGACCGAAGGCCCTGGGCTGCAGGGATCAGGATCTTGGTCGTGTGGGCAATCCCAAAGCGACGGAACTGGAACAGTACCTTGCCCGCCTTACTGTGCAGAAAGAAGGGCGTATCCCCCACGCCGGGTGTAACGATGGCCCGGTCCACATCCTCGGCAATGGCCAGCCGCATGATCCGTCTTAACTCTGCGCTGTTCGGCCCCTGCCACTGCCCTGCGCCCAGCCAAGTGGTTCGGCCACGCTTGCCGCCCCATCTCTGCTGCATCTTCAGGATTTCNATCGCCATCTCAGGTGTGATGTGGGCACGAGCCAACGTGGCAATCTCGTCGCGCGTTGCCGANCCNGCTTGGATCTTCTCAGCTACCTCGATGATGCGCCGTGTCACCCCCCTGGCTGCGGTCTGCTTGACGTAGTTGGTCCAAGGCAGGAGCAGATTCAAGAAGGCCATCTTCTTNGCGGCCTTGTTGAACATGCCCTCGGGCATGCTCATCATCCCACCGTAATCCCCGATGTTCCAGATACTTGCGGGGCGCAGGGCCAAGACGTCATAGAAGTCGATGCCCAGATCGTCCAGNTCCCGGCGAGGCATGCTGAGAATGTCGCTGCCCGCGAGGTTACGGAAATCTTCTACGAACCCACCCAAGGTACGACGGCTCCCGTTGAGCAAGGCCATGCCACCCANATCACCNAATGCCGTGACACCAAACCCTCCTCCGATCCGAAGGAAGTTGTACCCCTTGAGGGCTGAGAGGACGCGCTCAACCTTACCNTTGACGGTGGTGGGATCTGATGGCAGGTCCTTGGTGTGTCGCAGGATCTTGATGACCTCCTGAATGTCACGGACGTTCGAGGCATAGATTTTCTGCAAGTCGCTCTTGCTCTTTTGNTGTGGGACACCGGCCTTGATCTCAGCAAGCGTGCGCTTGGGTACAAATTCGGGGGCTCTGGAGATCGCAGCCTCAGCCTGAAGGGCAGCCGCCTCAAAGAACCGAGTAGCATTTACATCTCCCCACATCTTCGAGATTTCGAGATCAGGGATCTTGGTGTGCAGGTACTTGCTCATTACCTGAAGCAGATCGTTGTTGAGCCAGGGCTCCAGTGCCTTGTCCCGCACTTCTACGGGTCGGCTGCGGCCCGCACGACCAGCTCCTATTGAACCTGGAAGCTGTATCTCTGACAGGNTGGGTGCAGAGCGGGTGTAGGGTGTGGACAGAATCCCTTCGATCCANTCATCGACAAGTTCTNNCGCTCTTTCCACGGATCCTGGTCTACCACGCGACCAGGCTTCTATCTNGTGGTGNTCGATCTTCACGCCACCCACGAACTCCGTTGTGCCTGCCTGATCCATCAGATCATCGANCATTGCCTTCTTGAAGGCTTCCATGTTCGCTCTGATCTTGACCACGTTGTAGTCCCGCAGCGCATAGCTCAACTGATTCATGTGCTTGGGCCAGTTGAACCGCTCGGCCATCTCCTTGTAGGTCTTCAGCAGCACCTCTTCCCGGAGAACCCGTGCCGCCGCCTCGACGTAGGGCGTGGCGGCAAGATCGGGGAGGCCGTAGGCATGTCCGTCGTTCCGGAGGGCACGCAACACATGGCTGCCGAAGTCCCGCTCGCCAAGCCCCGCCACCCGCCTATCGGTTGTTCTATCGACCACCCGGCTGGCCATAAAATTCTTGCGACTGATGGGCGTCTTGTCGTCCAGCGCCTGTCCTTTGGCCCACTTCTTCCAGATGTCATGCACCTTTCTCAGTGCATGATTCATTTCGAGAGACCGGACCTTGATGCCACCCTCGATCGATTCTTCCGGGACATGGCCTGCGTAGTTCTTGGTCAGCTTGACGTCGGTGATGACAAAGGTCTGGAGACCACGCTTGAACACCGACCATGGGCTCCGAAGAAAAATACGGCCCTGAACATTGGACATGATCTCTATGAGATGTTCTCCCAAAAAAGCCTNGGCTACCGCCTCACCCAGCGAGTTCTGTGCTTCAAGCGGAACACCATCGTGCCCACCACCAGGAGGCGGCGCTTCAGCCCCCGCACCACCACCGCTACCACCACCAGGAGGCGGTGCTTCAGCCTCCAAATGTTCCCGGATCCTTGGCCCAATACCGGGTAGGTTCTTGCCTTCCGCCAAGGCCTGGATCAAGTCGTTGACCGTGTGGATCTCCATCTCTGCCAGCTTGGCTGCTGTGATTCGCCCAATGCCTGCGATCTCTGTCACGGATCTGGTGTCCNGACGACCCCGTTCAGCAACAAACTCCGCATCGTTCAGCTGCATGTTCTGGACCCGGCTCTGGATCCAGCCCTCTGCCTCACGCTCAGCAAGGATCTCGACCTGTCGCTGTGTCACTGGGTCGATGCCCGTGAGATCCTGCTGGCTGAAGGGGACCGCATCAAGCGCGTCACCCTCCCGGGTCACACGCAGCCGACGGGCCATCTCATCAAGGTAGGGCCTGGGGCTGGGAGCCTCTCCGCTCACCCCGAGACTCTCCTGGAGTTCGTCGTAGGTCACCGCCCTCTGGGCACGTACGGCCAGCTCCTCATCGGAGAGACCCCTCAGATCGTCAGGACCGATCCGTCCCTCGGGATCGATGTCGATGATGCGGAAGTCCTCGGGTCCGATGACGACGGGCTCTGGGCCATGAACCGCCAGCTCACCAAAAGTTTCCTCGTCAACGTCACGCAATGCCGACCGACGAATCTCGAAGATCAAGCCATCGCTCTTTCGCACTGCAGCCACACCACCAGAACGTGTCGCGTAGTCCACTGCCACGTCGATGTCTGAATGGAAGGAGACCGACTCAACGCCTAGCTGGTGGCCGGGATGGAGAACGAGGTTGCCATCTGCGTCAATGAATCCCTCGATATTGACGCTGCGAGAGCCGTGGTAGAGCGTGTTCTCAGCCCCGAAGGGAGAGACGTAGTCCGGTGCCGTGGCTGACTCTAGGGGGATTGGATCCTCCGGTGTACCTCGGGCAACCGGAACCGGAAGACTACCCGCGTCCTGCTGGGCAGGTCCTAATACGTCCTCTGCATCAGAAAGCACCCGGAGTTCAGGCGATGCAGCCGATGGGACGTCATATCCGAGATCCTCTAGGTCATCAGCGAATCCTTCAGCATCGACCTCCACAAGATCCTGGTCATCAGCGAATCCTTCAGCATCGACCTCCTCATCCATTACACCTTCATCGACTCGTGGAGGCGCGTCGTCGGCCTCCAGTCCTCTACGCATCTGGGGATCAAGGGAGTCGATCCCCGCCGCTTCAACAATGGAATCCTCGACAACCGCCTGCATCCCACCGCTGGCCTCGTCCTCCTGGGAAACGCGCAGATGCTCCCAACGCCCCACCTGACTATCATCTGATAGGACACGCCCCAGGTCACCGCTAAGGTATTCTGTAAAACTCCGGAGGTCAGCAGGGTCAACACCGCCTTCTTCAAGGTCGATGACCATCTGTAGCCAAGCGTCGAGGTCCTCCGATTGTTCAGGTGTCAGCCCACTACGGTCCCGAGCGCGACTGACCCGAGCGAGCAGTCCATCGGGGTGACCAGGAGCCACACGAACGATAAGCCGAAGAAACTCGCGAACCATTGCTTCTGGTACACCAATATCGCGCGCTACCCGGCCTCGGTCGGACGCGCGAAGGGCGTTGCGCCTGGCACGGCCCGCCTCGGTGTCGGGAAACACAAACTCGTTGTCGGGAAACCGATCCACTCCCTCGGCGGCGCGGGGGGTGGAGGTGGCCTGCCTACGTATCACAGCTGCCATCTGGTCTCTGGTAACCGGCAGATTTCCGTCGAGGACTCCAACAAGCCACTGGAGGTCAACAGCGGCCATACCGTGGATTTCAAGGTCCTCAAGCATCTCTCCCCAATCTTGGAATTCCGAGACTTCGGCAGATGTGTAGTTACGACGCCTAGAGAACTGCGCCCCCATACGGGGCTGGCCCTCACTCTCTAGCTGGTCCATCAACTCGACAGCCGTGAAGTTCCTCCTAGTTACGGGGTCCATTTCCACTTGGTCAGGATTCTTTTCAGCGGCTCTTACGCGAAAGGTAAGGTCGAGAAACTCGTCAACCTTGTCTTCTGGTACACCTTGATCGAGTGCAATCAGGCGTTGATGCTCACGACTAATGTGAAGGAGTGAGGGCCAGTTGTGAGGGTCACGCGCGATTTCACGGCCTTCGCCACGCGGGGGGAGACGAGGGATGAGGGTGGCAGCGGAGGGGGGGGGAGCTGCAACGTCTCTAATACCGAGACGATTCATCAAAGCCAATCCTTCATCGCTTCCTGCTGTGCCTGTCTCTATCCTATGACCTATGTCCTCCTCTACTTCTCTGATGTGCCGAGTAGCCGCACCCTGGCGACGTAAACCCTCTGGAACTTCGATCATTTCCAGGTGCGACCGGCCAGAGATCGTAATCTCTGTCCCATCATCGAATCTGTAGACACGTCGCCCTTCGGCGGCTTCGACGGCGCGGGGGGTGGGGGCGGCACCCAGTCCCTCTTCGTCAAGACGCGAGAGAATCCGTTCTCTCAATTCCCTTTTGAAACGCACAGCCCCCGGATCGGTCACGGAATCAAAGACGTTTTGGTATCCAGCCGGATTACCACCAAAAGTCTCAAATCCCTCTGCCTGACTGATAGAAAGCCTATTCATCAAGTCATCAAGGGCTCTGTCTCCGTCCTCTAGCGACTTTGCGAATTCTTTTGCAACACGAGGAATCAAAGCGTCGGCGACATGGGACACGCCACCCAATTCCACGCCGAGATCATCGAATACCGAATCGGTTGATCCCCTGATTCCACGCCGGTTAAGCTCTTCAACTAGCTCCTCAGGCGTCGCTTCCCGGCCCAGA
The DNA here is from genome assembly GCA_002729495.1 of Chromatiales bacterium. Taxonomy (GTDB): domain Bacteria; phylum Pseudomonadota; class Gammaproteobacteria; order Steroidobacterales. The sequence goes on along the minus strand of PBYE01000013.1, from coordinate 569 downwards.
GCACCTTGTCCTGTGTGTGAAATCTCATCCTGAATTCTGTCTATTTCTTCTTGAGGAGCAAGACGCCCAGGTTCACTGTCGGCGCGGGGGGTGGCGACTCTGGCTCCCCGGCCTCGCCGAGCCAAGGCACTGGGGTCCGTGACTCCGGTAGTAAGTCGCAGTAGCTCCTCCAGGTCAGCACGGGGAACTATAACTTGAGAATACACGCCACTACTTTGGACATCATCCATCTCAAGTGTAGATACAAGAAGGGTTTCGGTATCAGACACAGGAGCTGCATACCAGGACTCAGCATCAGGAGTATCTAGATACTCAAGGATGATTCCTGTTTCTGTGTCACGCACAACAAATTCACCCTCAACACCCCCCCGCTCAAAAGTGATGGCGGCGATGCGGCGCTCAGCATCGCTAAGTTGTTCTGGATAGTCGTAAAACGCCTCAACCCTATTTGTTCTAACTCCAGAAGTAGTTAGATCTCTAAGTAGGGAAACCTCGGTGGGGGTGAGGGCGCGGGTGGTGGCGCGGGGGGTGGAGGCTTCTGCGCGGGGGGTGGGGGCCTGACGCCTCTG
>PBYE01000012.1 GCA_002729495.1 Chromatiales bacterium | reverse complement strand
CCGTTATGGGTTGGTTTCAGTCCGCGAGTGCGTTGGGCCGGGTCGTCGGTCCCGCACTTGCCGGCCCCCTTTATGCGCAGGTGGCCTTTGGTGCGCCCTATGTAGTTGGCGCTATTGTTATTGTTCCCGTTATTCTGTTACTGGTGACTGTGCCGATAAAGGGCGCATCCGCAGAAAGCCGGGGTGGAGTGTCCCAGCCTTAAAAAATGAATGACACCAGCGACAGTAGCGGTCAGGACTTCATCCGGCAGATTGTCCGTTCCTATCTGCAGGATGCCGGTGTGGGCGGAAAGGTGGTAACGCGTTTCCCGCCGGAGCCGAACGGTTTCCTCCACATAGGCCACGCCAAATCGATATGCCTGAACTTCGGTATTGCCGAGGAGTTTGGCGGGCCGTGCTATCTGCGCTTCGATGACACAAATCCGCTTAAGGAAGACCAGTCCTATGTCGAAGCCATAATAGAGGACGTGCGCTGGCTCGGTTTCGACTGGGGCGACCGGCTGACCTATGCGTCTGATTACTACCCTGTTTTTTACGACAGCGCGCTTAAGCTGATTCGCGACGGTAACGCCTATGTCGAGAGCCTGAGTGCGGACGAGATTCGGGCCTACCGTGGCACACTGACCGAACCAGGTAAGAACAGCCCGCACCGGGGTCGCAGCGTTGAAGAGAATATCGAACTGTTTGAGCGTATGAAAGCCGGCGAATTCGAGGAAGGCGAGCACGCGTTGCGGGCCAAAATAGACATGGCATCGCCCAACCTCAATATGCGTGATCCGACGTTGTACAGGATTCGCAAAGCTCATCATCAGCGTACCGGTGACGACTGGTGCATCTACCCCATGTATGACTTTGCGCATCCCATCTCGGACGCGCTGGAAGATATTACCCACTCGCTGTGTACCCTCGAATTTGAGGATCACCGGCCGCTTTACGACTGGGTAATCGAGCACCTGGATTTATCCGGTAATCCCCGGCAGATCGAGTTTTCACGATTGAACCTGGCGTATACGGTCACCAGCAAGCGTAAACTGGCTGCGCTGATAGAAGCTGGACACGTGGACGGCTGGGATGATCCGCGTATGCCCACGATAGCCGGGCTGCGCCGCCGCGGCTATACGCCGGAGTCCGTGCGCGATTTCTGCGCGCGCATAGGCATTACCAAGAAAGAAAATATTATCCAGATGGGCGTACTGGAGAATTCAGTGCGCGAAGATCTCGACAACCGGGCTCCGCGTGTCATGGCCGTACTCCGGCCCTTAAAAGTTACGCTGACCAACTGGACGGACGGCAAAACGGAATCATTGATTGCTCAGAATCACCCGAATAAACCGGAGATGGGTGAACGTGACATTACTTTTGGCCGCGAACTGTATATAGAGCGTGATGATTTTATGGAAGACCCACCGAAAAAGTTTTTCCGCCTGCGCCCGGGCGGCGAAGTGCGATTGCGCTATGGCTATATTATTAAGTGCGAGGACGTCATTAAGGATGGTGACGGGAACGTAATCGAACTGCTGTGTACTTATGACCCGGACACGCGCAGCGGTACGATGTCAGCGCAACGCAAGGTAAAAGGCACCATCCACTGGGTAAGCGGCGCAGATTCCGTGGGTGCTGAAGTGCGCCTGTACGATCGATTGTTCACGGTACCGGCTCCCGATCAGGATAATTCTGGCAAGGAAATCAGTGAGTTACTGAACCCGGAATCACTCGTGTGCCTCGAAGAATGCCGGGTCGAACCCGGGTTGTCGCAGAGAGCGGGTGAGCCGGTACAGTTCGAGCGCACCGGCTATTTTGTTACGGATTCACACGACTCGACGCCGGAGCGGCCGGTGTTCAACCGGATCGTTACCCTGCGAGATACCTGGGCAAAAATCGAAAAAGCCCAGTCGCCTGGCTGATGCTTTTTATTGCGCTTCTCCCGGGAGAAGCGCTTATCTCGCTTCCCTGAGCAGAACCGGCGCGCCCCGGCCTAGCCCCAGCGAGTCAGCCGCGCTGCTTTCCACGCGTGAAATCTCTACGACGCCGAAGGAATTTATCAGGGCCATGAATTCGCCCGGTTTGCGCTGCCCGTAGGTACGGTGGAAGGTGAATCGTTTGCCGCCGGCCTGCGCTTCCGGTGTATTGAACGATTCCAGCAACCGCTCATCTATATTGGTTATCAGGTTGCCGAAATGGTCTATAGCGATGACGGTACCCTGGATGCTGTTGTCGGATTTCATGGGTTCTTCCAGCAGGCAGGGCACGAGTTTGTTAGCAACAGGGCCGATATCGGCAACATGGATTGTGCCAGACGCAATATTTGCGGCGAGCGGTGCAAAAATATCACGCCCATGAAAGGTGGGACTCAGTGGCAGCCAGTTCTGATTTTCCAGCCATTCCATGTCCAGGCGATGCATTCGCTCAACGTTGTCTCTCAACACGAGCGGCAAGAGGCCGTTGTCGGGAGCGAGAAAAGTGTGCCCTCCCATTTCCGCTGCAACAATGTCGCGTGCGGTACCGACGCCCGGATCTACCACCGCAACATGCACGGTTCCCTCCGGGAAATAAGACCAGGAACGCGAGAGCCAGAAGCCGGCCTCGGCAGGCCAGTGAGCATGAATTGCGTGGGTCAGGTCAACGATCTGCGCACCTGGCAGCCGGGTAAGAATGACCCCCTTCATGACGCCGACAAATGGTCCTTCCTGGCCGAAATCAGTTGTGAGGGTAATCGTTGGTGCGCCTGTCATCAGGCCGCCCCTTCCCGGAGCTCCGAATGCGATTTCCAGCTACGAGCCCAGTAGATAAACGGTGTATCGAACATCGCTATTGCCACCTTGAACCCGTACTTGACCACACCTAGCTGAATAGCCGTTTGCAGATCGACTATGCCCCACCATACAACAAGGGAGTAGATCATTGTGTCCACGGCCTGGGACGTCATCGTTGAGAGGTTATTGCGCAGCCACAGGGCGCGGCCGCCAGTTTTCTCCTTGATGTAGTGAAACGACCAGACATCGAGCCGCTGGCTGATCAGGTACGCGGCCAGCGATCCAAAAACAAAGCGTGGAGTGAAATCCAGAATGTTTTCGAAAGAGCGCTGGATGCGCTGCGAGAATTCCGCAGTTTCAGGGTGGTCAGTTGGGGCAAATAACAGCGCCATGCTCATCATGAGTACAATGATGCAACTAACGGAGAATCCGATCATGACGGCACGGTTTGCTGCCGCACGACCGTAACGTTCGCTCAGAAGATCCGTCGCAAAAAAAATACCTGAATAGAAAATTACGCCCAGGCTGGTCTGAAAACCAAGAATGATCGTAAGCTTTGGCCCCTGCAGATTCGCCAGCAGGATTGCGAGCGCGATGCAGGCAAGCAACCCTTCCTTACCGAACAGGCGGTACATGAGCACCGTCAGGCCCAGATCAAGAAATAGCGTACACAACCAGAGCAGATTCTGGTTGGACTCAAAAAATACCTGTACTGACTCAGGAAACATCCACGGTGCCGGGTTTGCTGGCTGACACCGCCGATTCTAGTGATTTACGCTACGGCAGTCTTCTGGCGTTTCAGCTTGCGGCGTTTGCGCCGTTCGCGCAGGCGGTCCGAAGCGTTTGCCTGGATCTTGAGCAGGCTGGGCGTGAGGACCAGGGTCAGGATGGTTGCGAATACGAGGCCGCCGGCAATGGTAGAAGCCATTTGCTTCCACCATTGCGTGGTGGGTCCGCCGAAGTAAATCTCGCGATGGATGATGTCGATATTCAGCGCCATCGCCATCGGCATCAGGCCCAGTACCGTCGTTACAGTAGTAAGCATTACCGGGCGCATGCGTTGTGCGCAGGTGCGCAGAATCGCTTCCTTGGTATCGGAGACGGTCTCGCGCACCCTGTTGAAGGTGTCAATCAGCACGATATTGTTGTTGACGACAATACCGGCCAGGGCGATTGCGCCGATGCCGCAGTTAACCAGGCTGAAGGCCTGGTTAGTAACAAGCAGACCGAGCAGGACGCCACCCGTCGAGAACACGACCGCTGTAAGTATCAGGAAAGCCTGGAACAGGCTGTTGAACTGGGTAACCAGGATCATAGCCATCATGGCCAGCGCCAGTCCGAAAGCCTTCAGCAAAAATGCCTGGGTCTCTTCCTGGTCGCGGGCGCCGCCTTTAAACCGGAAGGCAACCGAGGGGTCAATATTTAACTCCGGCAGCCTGGCCTTGAGTTCATCCAGTACCGGCGAGATCAGCACGCCTTTGTCCAGATCCGACTGAACCAGCAGGGTGCGGCGCATATCGGTGCGCATGATCGTGCGGGTTGCATTGGCCGCGTCTCGGGATACAAAGGTACTGATAGGTACGCTGCCGCGCTGGGTCGGTATTCGCAGTTCTCCGAGCCGGTCGAGGCTGCGTTTATCTTTCGGGAACCGGATGCGAATATCCATTTCTTCATCCGCATCGTCGGGGCGATACTCGCCGACCTTAATGCCGGTCGTTACAAGCTGGATAATGCTGCCAACCAGGCTCACGTCAGCCCCGAACCGGGCGGCCTCGGTACGGTCGACCTGCAGGCGCCATTCGATGCCCGGCATCGGCCGCGTGTCTTCGGCATTGATGACGCCCGGTATGGTTTCCAGTGCCTGGCGGACCCTGTTCGCGGCATCCTTGAGCGCCTCAAGATTCGGCGACGATAGTTCGATATTGATGGGTTTGCCTTCCTGGCGTCCGTCCATCTGCATGCGCGGCTCGATTATGATGCCGCCTATATCGGCTGTACGTTCGTTGATTTCTGCAATGATCTCTGTAGACGAACGTCTCGTGCGCCAGTTGGCCAGGTTAAGCCGCAGCGAACCAATCAGGTCCGGTGCCGACCCGCGGTTCGATACACCGCTCTTGACGTATATGTAATCGATGCCCTCGACCCCGTACACGCGTTCTTCGACCTGGCGGACAAGCTGGTCTTTTTCCTGCACGGAGAGATCGCCTCGCGCGCGTATATCGACGCTGCCGCTGTTGGGCTCGATATCGGGGAACATGATGATCCCCTTGCCAAACATCGCGTATGCCGCAAACAGACTGATCAGCATGAGCGTAATGAAGCCGAGAGACCGCCACGGCCGCTCCAGCACCCGGTCGAGGAACCGGATGTATTTGCCGGTGTAACCACCAATGCTGTACATGTCGCCGGTTTCAGCCGCAAGGAGGTCGTGGCGAATCTGCTCGTTATAAAGCCCCGGCCTGCCTATCACTGTGCCCATCGTGGGGACGAACACCAGGGCCATCAGCAGCGATGCCGTGAGCGTGTACATAAGGGTAAGCGGCAAGAACTGCAGGAACTTGCCTGTAAAACCTGGCCAGAAGATAAGCGGTAGGAACGCGACCAGCGTTGTGCCCGTCGAGGCGATAATCGGCCAGGCCATGCGCTGGGCCGCTTCGGTGTAGGCAACCCGCCTGTGTATGCCCTCGGCCATTTTCCTGTCCGCTAGTTCCGTTACCACGATGGCACCGTCGACCAGCATGCCGACGGCCATAATCATGGCAAACAGCACGACCATATTCATCGTGTTGCCGGTCAGGTTCAAAAGAAAAAAAGCGGCACAGAACGAACCCGGAATGGCGATCCCCACCAGCAGCGCGTTCTGTATTCCCAGTATGCCTATGAGGACGATAAAAACGAGAATAATGGCGGTTGCAACGTTGTTGACCAGCGTCGATATGTTCTTCTTGATGAAATAGGACTTGTCTCTCGAGTAGGTCAGCGTCACCCCGGGAGGCCAGTATTGCGCAGCCTCGCTGACCAGCGCCTTGACGTCCTCGATGGTCAGTACTACGTTAGACTTGCTTCTGTGAACGACTTCGATAGCGACGGCCGGTGTGCCGTTCAGCCGCGCGAAGCCCGCGGTGTCCTTGAAAGTACGGCGCACCGATGCGATATCCTGGAAGCGCACCACCCGGCCCTGGTCAACCTTGATGGGCAGCGTAAGCACGTCTTCGGGTGTTTCAATTACGCCGGGCACTTTAACGGCAAAGCGGCCCTGTTCGCCCTGCAGGGCCCCGGCCGCCACAAGCCGGTTATTGCGGTCGACAAAATTCAGCACGTCGGTGGGAGACAGGCCATAACTTTCGATCGCCAGCGGGTCGATGATGATTTCGAGCAGTTCCTCGCGGGTACCGATGACGTTGACTTCCATGACGCCGGTTAGCGCATCGATGCGGTCCTTCAGGTCCCAGCTAATCTTGTGCAGCGCGCGCTCCGGTACGTCGCCGCCGACCAGCATGACCAGCATCGGGTCGAAGCGCGAGAACTTGACCTGCATGACCCGCGGCTCTTCTGCAGTCGACGGGAGTTTGGCCTTGGCCAGGTCGACTTTCTCACGGACATCCGTCAGCGCCTTGTCGACATCGGCCTCGGCTTCGAATTCAAGCGTAACGGTAGCGCGGTTCTCGCCGCCGGAGGCGACCATCTCCTTCAGTCCTTCGACCGTCCTTAATTCCTGCTCGAGTGGCCGGACAAGCAGCCGTTCCGAGTCTTCCGGCGATACGCCCTCCAGCGTGACCTCGACATAGATAAAGGGAATATCGATTTCAGGCTCGGATTCCTTGGGTATGGAAACATAGGAAATAATGCCGGCACCGAAGATCACCATGAAGGCAATCATAATTGTCCGGCTGCGGCTCGTAGCCGTTTCGATGATGCTTACCATTAAAGCGCGGGGCCGGCGGCCACGGCAGTTTCGGTCGGACCTTCTACCGGATAGACGCGCTGGCCGGGGTTTACATAGCCCTGGCCGACGGTAATGACGTCCGCGACTTCGGGCAGTCCCGAAACCCACACACCGTCGGTACCGGAACGTTCGATCGTTACCGGGACGAAGTCCGCGCGCTGGAATTCATCGACGATAAAGATGCCGAGCTGGCCATCAGAATCCAGCGTAAGCAGTGCAGGCGAAAGTTTTTGTGCAAGCGCTTGGCTGCCCTCGAGCTGCATTTCCGCGGTTACGCCGGCCGGGATCGTTCCGTTCGGGTTATCGATTTCCAGTTCCACGTTAAAGGTGCGTGTGGCTTCATCCGCCACGGGAGCCAGGTAGCGAACCAGGCCCTCCACCTGCTGTCCGGTCACCAGGCTCGCCGTCGCAGATTCGCCTACCTCGATATGCGCAATTTCCTGCTCCGCCAGCGTGCCCGTCACAATTAAAGTGGTGTTGTCGACGAAGGTCGCTACCGGGTCTCCCGAGCGCACAAAATCGCCAATTTCTACTTCGCGTTCCTGCAGGAGGCCATTAAATGGCGCCCTGATGATCATGTTGTCCAGGTCCAGTTCTGCTCTCACCAGTTCGGCTTTGGCGGCTTCGAGTTTGGCCACCGTTTCGGCAATCTGGGTGTCAGATACATAGCCTTCTTCCTTAAGGCTTTTCTGGGCGTTATAGGATGTCCGGTGTTCACGCACACTGGCTTTGGATTGGTCAACCCGGGCGCGCCTGTCCCGCAGGTCGAGGCGAATGATTACAGCGCCCGTTGCGACGTGCTTGCCGCGGACGGCTTCAATGGCCTCAACCCGGCCTTCGGTCTCTGCACTGATTTCAACGGTTCTGGCCGGCGCTGTGCGGCCATACACACTCACAATTCGTGTGATGGGTTGTGCATGCAGCGTGGCGACCTGAACTTTCAGCTCGGCTCCGTCCTCACCTGGTGCGCTGATCTCCGAGGTTGCTTTAGTAATTTCATGCTCTTCGAGCATGCCGGACAGCATCCACGCCGCGACAACCGAAGCTGCGATTACCGCAAGTATCCATGGCCGCTTTTCAATGGTCGCTTTTATATTCATTAGTATTGCGATCCCTTTCAGCCAGTCACGACCTTGATATGGATATCTTTTTCCTGGTTGTCTGTACCAACCAGCATATGCCGGTGGGATTCGATGTACCTTGCTGCGGCTTCTGCTACGACTGCTCCGAATCCGGCAACAAAACTTGCGCCCGGCGATTCATCATCTATGCATGCCGAAATGTCCTCTATGGATTCGCGCAACTTCTCAACGCGCGCATCCAGCAGGTCCGCAAGTCGCGTATCGTCTATGCGATCAGCAAAATAAATTGTCGCCAGAAACTCTGATCTAAGCTTGTGCTGAGGCTCGGTCCGGTTCAGCGCTTTTAGAAACGCAAGCTCGCCCGCTTCCGTTATTCGATAAACTTTTCGATCCGGTTTTCCTACCTGGGGAATTTCCCGGCAATTAACGAGTTCGGCTTCGGCCAGATCCGCGAGCGCGGGGTAGATGGAGCCATAACCGGCCGGAAAAAAATGTTTGAAAGATGACTCAAAGGTTTTCTTGAGGTCGTATCCGCAGGCTTCGCGTATGCTCAGCAGTCCGAGACAAAGTGTTTTAACATCCATAATAGTTTTAAAAACAAAGGTTTAGTTAAGAATCACCCTGATATATATCAGTCCGAGGGTGTTGAATGGTATGGGATTTCCGTACCCCCCATCTACCGACCCGACCCCGGTTGACTCGAATTGTCTTCCGGGACCGCTTGGGAAAGCACTGAATCGGACACGCGCATACCCCAATAATTCAACAACATACAGTTAGTCTTAAGGGGTTTCCCTGCACCCAGGTAACACCTTGTAACTTTTTGTAACTTCGAGTCTGGCGCACGACAGCGTGCCGCATGAACGCGCGCGAATGCGCGATCCAACTCGTGGCGGCATTACTGAATTAAGGGGTGCGCGTGCGGCGTGCCCTCATCGCACTTGTACGATTAGGCGTAATCAGGAATTGAGTGATATGGACTGTGTCAACTCGAATCGATCGGTCGTCTGGAACTGGCCGCTGGCTGCGTTGCTGCATATCCGGTCCCGGCCTTTTTCTTTCGCGGAGTAGCATGCGACGTCGGCCGCTTTGAGCATGCCATCGGCGGAATGAACGCCGGTCTTACCGTAGGACACGCCGATACTGGCCCGAACTGCATAGGTACCCCCATCATAATCGACATGCATATCGGCGATATCCCGGCGAATCGTTTCAGCGATTTCCAGTGCGCGCTGATGTGGACAGCTGTTCAGAAGCAGCGCAAATTCATCACCGCCGACACGAGCGGCCGTATCGTCTGAGCGAAGGCTTCGCTTTAGGATATCTGCAACACTTTGAAGAACGAGGTCACCGGCTGCGTGGCCGCCAGTATCGTTCACTTCCTTGAATAGATCGAGGTCGAGAAATATAAGTGAGTATTCGTGACCCTCGAGCCTTTGTTCGCTCGCCAGCCTTTTCAGGCGGCGGTTGAATTCTCCATGATTTACCAGTCCGACCAGCGAGTCGTGTGTGGCACGGTGATGAAGGGCGCGGGTCAGCCCCGCATTCTTAACCTGTAGTTCCAGCACGTCCTCCACGATTTTTTGAGACTGCCGTGAAGAACGAAGCAAAATAAGCAGGAATAGGCCGACCAGCACTGACATGAGGGAGCCCTCGTTATTACCTGTCGGCCACATGGCCAGGGCGTAGGGGACGAGTACCGGCACGGCGAAAGCCGGAAACGCGCCGCGCAGAGGTGAGTAGACAGACACGGCACCGGCACAAATGCCCCCCAGCACGAAAGTCATATAAGCCTGGTGCAAAATAGAATCCGCGGGGAACAGAAAAATCGGCAACGCCCCCCAGATACATCCCGAAGCAAAGGCGCTGCCGACAAAATAACGGTGCCAGTAGCGACAGCTGCCGGGCGTCAGCTTGGCTAGCTCGAACCGTTGCTGCAACACGAGACGCAGCATCGTTACAACGGATATAGCGCCCAGCCAGACGATGAGGCCGCGGTTGTCGACGACAGGCCAGAGCAGGACCACGATCACGAAGGCACAGAAGACGCTGGCCGCCAGAGACAGAATGGAGTTCTGAAACGCAAACCAAAGCTGCTGACTACCCGTCCAGTCCGGAGTATCAGCGGCGTCCGTGAGCGTCATTATGTGAGTTTCGCCGTGCGTATTAATAATAATTCACCATCTGCCTGAAGTGAGGGAGAATTGCTCCCGCTGAGTGCTTTCGGGCCTGTTTCCGCTACAGCTAATGTCCTCTAACGGGCACTATATTTCTGTGACCAAAGGCACAGATTGTGGCTGTCCGCACGTCGGATAACCGGTCAGAGAGTACTGCTTGACTTGCGTTTAAGCAGGTTCCTGATGTTGAGTCTTATTGGTAGTATTGCGGCTGGCTCGGAAAGGGCCGGCGACCGAAGGTCGCTTTATACTGGCCGCACGTTATGCGGCAAGGGATAAAAAGGACGACGATATGAGAGATAACCATCTGACTCGCAGGCGTTTCCTGCGCAATATAGCTGTCATGGCTCCCGCCGGATCCATTCTGATGATTGACCCGGCAACCGGGCAGGAACTGCCGCGTCTGGCACTGGATGATCTACTGGCTGTAGGACTACAGTATGTGGAAGATGCTGGCCAGTCGAAGGCCCAGAACTACCAGCCGGGTCAGACCTGTGCGAATTGCCTGCAGATTCAGGGTAACGAAGGCGATGCCTGGCGGCCATGCGCCATCGTGCCCGGCAAGTCTGTTGCCTCGGCTGGCTGGTGCAGCGTCTGGGTTGCAAAACCAGCCTGATTTCCTGCTACGCATAATCCGCTGGTGACCAGATCACCAGCGGATTTTTTGTTGCGGCAACGAGTACCACGTAGCCGAAACACAGCAGTGCGCCGACGAAAGCACCAATGCGTATTTGCCGGGTCCGGCCATAGGAGAGGGCAATAGCGCCCAGTACGATATAGGCAAGCAAGCCCAGCATTTTGGCTGTCAGCCAGCCATTTACAAACGGGTACTGGTCGATAAATGTGGCGGTCCAAACTGCGCTTATCAGCAGGATGGTGTCGTTCACGTGCGGCAATATGCGCACGGGCAGTGCCTTGAGTAACAATGATTCTTTTAGCATCCAGATGCCGCGCAGCACGAAACCACAAATCGTTACCGTTATCGTGATCATATGAATTGCTTTCACGATATTAAAAAGCTGGGCGTCAGGCATGATGTTCCTCGATAATTGGCTGATATCCGATTGTTGCAGAAATATGCTGACCATAGGAACAGTTTTTGGCAATCATGAAAATCTTTGGCATCGCAGGTTTTAAAAATACAGGCAAGACTACGCTGATCGTCGACCTTGTCAGGGTGCTGCGGGCTAGGGGGCTGCGCGTGGCGACGATTAAGCACGCCCACCACGAGTTTGATATCGATCACCCGGGTAAGGACAGCTTCAAGCATCGTGAGGCCGGGGCAGAGGAGGTCATCGTTGCCTCAAGCCGACGCTGGGCGCATATACGAGAGCTGGGTGCAGGCGAAGAGCCCGGCCTGCAGGAATTACTCGGTCACCTGGCTGATGTAGACCTGGTCCTGGTAGAAGGTTATAAGCATGGCGATCATCCAAAGCTCGAACTACGCCGTGCCGGCATCGATACGCATAAGCTCGCCGAGCTGGACGAAAATATCGTAGCGATTGTTAGCGACGAAGAGATCCGTGATGAAGTTGTTGCGGTGATCGACAGGGCGGATATCGAGGCGATTGCCGATTCCGTTACTTCAAATGCCGTCGACGCGCAGTGACTCAGGGCTAGGAGCTGCCGTCCTTTTTTGGGACCACGAAGGCCTGCAGTGAAATACGTTCTACCGCAAGCTTCGAGCTGTATGTCACCTTGTGATAGACAGTGTGCTTGTTGATGACAAGCCGATTGGCGGTCGGTGAGACAGCGTGCCCGATACCCTTTAGTCTGTCTTCTTTCGATTTATAAAAAATCAGGTCGCCAAACCAGTTAGGTTTCCATACATCGTTTAAATAGAATGTTATGGCCGTATGCATGTGGGCATCGCTGTGTTCGCCTATGCCGGAACTTGGCTGCCATCGATAGACACCGAGCAGGATACTGGCATCATCATCCACCAAATCCAATTCCCGTACCCGATCCACAAAGAGCTGCGCTTCCGGCGGCAGGTCATCGTCATCTGTCAGCCACATGCGGCTCATCAGGCATTCGCCAAAATCGAGTGTGATATAGATACTCCAGTCCCTGTCTTCACGTGTGACATCGGTGGGCAGGCTGAGCGCCCAGTGCTGGACCTTCAGGAACTCTTCAGGACTCAGGAAGTCGTCAAACAGGACAGGGGCGTTGCTAGCGTCGCTGCTCCCCTGGGCATTGCCCGAATCACCCAGAATAAAGCGCTTTAGCATTTTCCTGGCAGGGGCGGGCACAAAAGCTTTCAGCCCTGATCCGGTATTACTCATTGACGGTCAAACCTCGATTTAAGAGCTAACAATATACCAGAGTGGGGCGAGCCGTAGTGGTTGGTGGTTTTACGTATATTGGCAATTAGCCGCATTCCGGGCGAAAGTCTGGCAGATATTGGGGGATACGACCCGGGTTGCAGTGTCCGACCGGCGGTGTGCTATTTTTGCCTATGTGTTGATCCGGATGGATTATGTTTGGTAGCTACAGAACTATTCTGGCGCTGTTAGTGTTGTGCATGCACCTCTTTGAACTGCCAATACTTGGCGGCTACGCGGTGTTCGCGTTTTATATTCTTAGCGGTTACCTGATGACGCTGATCATGCACGGTACGTACGGGTACACGTGGATCGGGTTGAAGAAATATGCGATTAACCGCTTCCTGCGGCTGTATCCTATGTACTTCGCGGTGCTGTTCTTTGCAATCGTACTCGTGTGGGCACTACCCAATATCTGGGTCATCCGGTATTTCAAAGTCCTGTATATACCGGGGGACCTGGAAGGCTGGCTCGCTAACCTGACTTTCCTGTTTCCCATGTTTAACCCGGCCTACTACGAGCCGCGCCTGGTTCCCACGACCTGGGCGCTCACGGTGGAAATGTTCAACTATTTCCTTGTGGCTATCGGGTTTTCCCGCACGGTGAAAGCCAGCTTTGTCTGGTTGGGGCTGAGTCTTGTTTACGTGGGCTGGACCTTTGCCAATGGCCTGAACTACGAATGGCGTTACCACACTATTTTTGCAGGCTGCTTACCTTTTGCCGTGGGTTCACTCATCTACCATTTTCGCGATAGCCGGTTGCGCGATTTCCTGGGCAATAAATCCCTGGTAATACTGCCTGCTGCATTTTTTGCCAATGCATACATCGCCCATCGGATCGATGAACTGTTCGCAGTGTGCTGGTATATCAACCTGGTTCTGAACGCGCTGTATATTTTCAAACTGCTTGGTATGGGTAAAGCGAGTGATTTCCGAAATACTGATTCCATGATAGGCAAGTACAGCTATCCCATATACCTGCTGCACTGGCCGGTTGGACTTATAGTTTGTTACACGCTGTGGGACCGGCCCGCCACCGGCGCCTATTTCACAATTACCTCGACCCATTCGCTTATTTCAGGCTCTGTATCCGTGCTGGTAGTTTTTGCGCTCTCGTATGTCCTTATCAAACTGATAGATGAGAAGGTCGACAAGGTGCGCGCCTCGGTAAAACTGCGTAAAAGCTGACATCTTTTCCTGCCGCGAATCCGAACAGCGGTTTCTGGCCACCCAGTGTGGACGGGGCCATACAGGTCGGGTACCCTGCGCAACTCTTTTGGAGGTCAGGGCAGATGGCGGATTCTTTTGTAAACAGCCCCATGCGGGACAACTGGTACCAGCGAAGTTCGTTTTACGGTGCGTCGTTCGCGCTCATTACGACAGTGAGTGAGTCGGGTCAGACGAATATCGGCCCGTATCAGCTGAGCGCGCCCTTCGAAGTGATTGATCGCCGGTCCTGGATGATTATCAGCCGCCCCACGTCGAACACCGCCACGAACGTTAAGCGTACGCTCAAGTGTGCGATGAATTTTGTCGAGTACGATGAAGAACGCATCAAGACGGTCCTGGAGTTTGGCTATCCCGGGCAGACCACCGAAGAGAAGATGAAGTACAACACCTTCGATCTTATCGACAGCCCGACGCCCGGCCGTGAATCGAACGATATCTATCCGAAGATTATCAAGGACGCTTACCAGGTATACGAGTGCACACTGGACGTGGAACGCATTAACGAGAATCCGATATTGCGGGACTCCTTGTCCGCACACCTGTTGCTGAACATCGACAACATCCTTCTCAAAGAAAGCTGGGCGGGAATGTTAGATGGCAGCGGTGACAAGATGCCAAATATCCCGCTGACATACGGTTTTCGTGGCGCAAGCACATTCTGGTTCGGCGACAGTAAGCCCGCATACAAGTTACCTATTCCTGAACGCGGACCGAAAGTTGAGATCGTGATGTACGAGGCAAACCGCCTGGACGACGAGGTGCGGTTTACCCAGGAGGCATGCGAGCAACTGGTCGGTATTCCGCCGGCATTTATAGTCACCGTGCTGGAAGGCATTGTTAAAGTTGCCAAAGAGCGCGATGTTATAGAAATCGATGAAGCCTTCGTTATCCAGGTCAACAAGGAGCGCGAAGAAGCAGGATATTAGCCGGCCCCGGGCCCCCGGTGACCGTGCACCGCGCACTGAAAATAGGCTGAATCTGTCCCCGCCAAAACCGGCGCTTCGACCCGGATTTCTGCTAGGGTGACAAGACCCCAAGAAAAGGGCTGCGCAGCCAGATGGCTCACAAAGACGATAATTCAGAGCAGATTCGTTCTTCAGACTACCTGACGCGGCGAGGCTTTCTCGCATCGAGCGGCGGACTCGCATCACTTGGGCTCACGGCACTATCACATCCGGGTACCCCGGTTCGCGCCAAAACACCCGAAGCAGGGGTCGCGGGGCCTCCGTTTAACAGCATACGCGACTGGGTTGCGGCGCTCGATGCGCACGGGTTGTTGCTGCGAATCCCTGAGGTCGATCAGGACGCTTATCACGCAACAGGTTTTTTTTACGAGATGATCGACCGGTTTACCTGGTGGGGTGCGCCGGCACTACTCTTCGACCGGGTAAAGATCGGGGGCAAGTGGGTGGAGGGGCCGCTGCTCGCCAACCTGCAGGGCCACATGAGTACAGATGCGATTATCTGGGGGCTCGAAGTCACCGGGGATTACAAGGTTGATTTTCGGCGCGCACGCAATTATATGCGCGAGGTTTACAAGGATAATAATCACCGCTGGCCCACCATCCCGCCATCGGTAATAGATAGTAGAGCCTCCGCGTGCAAGCAGGTCGTGTTACGTGGTAGTGACATAGACTTGCGACGCTTTCCATTTGTGCAAACCAATCCAGGCGACGGCGGGCGCTACGTGAATTCTGGCTCGGTCGTAACCCAGGATGCGGCGGGACGCATTAACCTGGGTACCTATCGATGCCAGATTAAGGGGCCGCGCAAAATCGCATTGAACCCGGAAACCACACAAACGGGTTACCGGATGATCACCGAGGCACGTGATCGGGGTGCGAAGAGCTATCCGGTTGCAGTAGTCGTTGGCCAGGATCCGCTGGTGTTCATGATCAGCAGCACCAAGTTGTCGGGTTTCCCGCGCCCGGGAGCGCAGACTCTCGACGAGCTGTCACTGGCAGGTGGCTTACGCGGAGAACCGCTTGAGGTCGTGAAATGTGAAACGAATGACATGCTGGTACCTGCCCATGCGGAAATGATTATCGAGGGCGAAGTCCTGTTCGATGAGCCACTGGAGCCGGAGGGTCCGTTTGGGGAAATGTATGGTTACCTCGGTCCCCGTGACCCGGAGAAATTCTGGATGCATGTGACGGCAGTGACACACCGTGAGAAGCCATGGATCACGAACATGTTTACCGGTATGGAGCGCGGCATGGTTGCTGCACCCTTCTACACGCTGATCGAGCATGAACTGAAAGTGCGGTTTCCGTATTTGGTCGAGTACTATCAACCAACGGATACGATGGGTATCACCTACCTCGCGATAAAGAAAACGAAAGCAGGACAGGGATTGGAAATAGGTAAGGCAGTCGCGCGAACCGATCCCATGGCCAAGATAACCGTAGTGCTAGATGACGACGTTGACCTGTTAAACCAGCAGGATATTCTTCGCGCCATAGTGGCGCGCTGGCAGCCGCATCCGGCGACGCACATCCTCGAAGACGGCCGGGGCATCATCATTGATCCCAGCCAGCGCGCGCCGCGCAAGACCAGCAAGATTGCGATTGATGCTACCCGTCAATTTCCGGAAGAAGGCGGCCCCGCCGTGTTTGCGGCGAACAGTCGCGACCTTTTTAATGAACTTCAGCCTGAGGCAATAGGCGAGGCGGAGGAGCTGTACGGGGAGTTGCTGAGCAAATGGGTCGAGAGCTAGCACCCTGGCCGGATGCTATACAGCAACATTTTTTTCCTCAAACGGGCGTTATGTGAATAATGTCCGGGGGCAAAAATGGCGCTTCCCGATGCGGCAACACACTCCGGACCAAACGTCGGGGATGTGAATCCGTTCCATTGAACCAACATATTGATTCCGCTAACATCACGGCCTGATTAGCGCTCCGCATGGCCCATTGCTGCTCATGCTTATGGAGTAGCATCCTTAAAGGAATGGAGAACAATATGTCGGACGCGACAGAGTCGCAGGGTCGATCAGCACCTGCGGTTATCCAGAAGAGCTCCCTGCCGGCTAAGCTTGCCAAGAAAAGTATAGCGGCGATCGATGCCATGTTTCCCGGCGTGGAAAAACGCCTGTTGCCAATGTTCCGCTCCTACAAGCTGCGGTTGAGGAGGGCGCTCTGGTCGATGCGTTCGGGCCAGGGCAAGGCCGATTCCTCCAGGGCAGGCAAGGCGCTGATTACCGTCGATCCCCGTTCGATCAGGCATTGCTCAAATAAGGAGTTCTCCTACGGTTATTTCCAGGGCGCCATCATGGATGGGGACTGGGATCTGTCCACCAAGCGTTTTGAAGACCTGGATGTCTACAAGGCCTTTGAGGCAGTGTGCAAGAACAAGAGTGATGACTGGCCCGAGACCGCTTTCTACAAGAGGGTCATAGAACGGATTAACGAGGGCGGCAAGCCCTGGAAGTGTGCGACTGAGGAAGAGTTTTACAAGCGTTGCGAATCTTTGGCGGAGCTCTACAAAACGATAGAGCGCGATGGCTACCAGCCGCACTCGGCACGTAGTGCTGACGTCGAAGCTAACGAGGATCGTCTGGACGAAATATCGGTAGCGATTGGACGAACAGGTGAATTGCTGTTTTCAGATGGCGCACACCGGCTGTGTATTGCGAAGCTCTTGGGGGTAAAAGAGATTCCTGTAACCGTCCCGGTGCGACACAAGGAATGGGATAAATTTCGCGGCGAATTGCTGGAGCTGGCGAATCTGCAGAAATCGGGGCTTTTGTACCAGCCATGCACCCATCCCGACCTGGTCGATATTCCGGCGACACATTCCTGCGATGATCGCTTTGATGCAATAAGACAGCACCTGCCCGGATCATCGGGCGCACTGCTGGATATAGGCTGCAACATGTCCTATTTCACGCATCGATTCGAGGAAGAGGGTTTTGATTGCATAGCATCCGAGAATGCCGATATTCACTTGTACTTTATTAACAAGTTCAAGCAGGCAAACAATAAGAATTTTGAACTGCGCTCAGGCTCTGTTCTTGAAGATGAAGTAATAATGGGTAAGGATTACGAAGCAGTACTCGCCCTGAATATCTTCCATCACTTCATCAAGACCGAAAAACTTTTTGGACAGCTGACAAATTTTCTGGATAATCTGAAAACCAGGTACATTTTTCTTGAAACGCATTTGCATGAAGAGATCCAGATGGAACAAGCGTACAAGAAGTTCACGCCCGAGGAACTTTGCCAGTTTGTGGTTGATCAAACCGGCCTCAGTGGCTATACATTGATACATACTGCGGACGACGGCCGGCCCCTTTACGTGCTTAGATAAAGGGGAGCCTAATCCAGTTTCAGGCCCGTCAAAGGGTCATGTTCGTCGATTGTGGCATACCGGCCTTGCTCATCCTGCACGGGCTTTGCCAGTGAAACATCAGGATCGTGGGTAAAGAACAGGCGAATATCTCGCTTGATCATCTCGCGTAGAAACTGTTCTTTCTCGTCGATAAGTTTCTCGGGATAGCGATCGAAGCCCATCGTTACAGGTAGATGTACCCACGGTTTGCCGGGCATCAGGTCCGAGCAGAATGCGACTCCGCTATCGCCGCCGATGATGGCAAGCATGAGGCCAGGCGTGTGGCCATCGCTGTACCAGAAGCACACGCCATTTCCTAAAGTCGCTGATGTTTCGCCGGCGACCAGTTCCAGGCGACCGCTGCTATCGAGCAGGGGCTGCAGCCCGGGTATAAAGGACGCGCGGTCCCGCGGGTGTGGGTTGCAGGCTCGCTCCCAGGCTTTCTCACCTACCACGTAAGTGGCACGGGGAAAGCGGAGGGCTTGTTCCTGGTTTTCCCGCCAGTCGGAGAGCAGGCCACCCGCATGGTCGAAGTGCAGGTGGCTGAGTACGACCGCGTCAATGTCGTTTTCTGACAGTCCTATTGCTTCGATCGACCGGATCAGCTGATTGCTGTCTCCTTCTGCTCCAAACCGCGCGCGCAGTTTAGGATCGAAGCATGCGCCTATACCAGTCTCGAACAAAATATTTTTTCCGGCCAGGTCTTTAACAAGCAGGGCGCGACAACTGAGGTTGATACGGTTCGCTTGATCCGGCGTTACCCACTTCTGCCAAAGTGCACGAGGCACGTTGCCAAACATCGAACCTGCGTCGATGTTCTGGCTGTTGCCTTCAACGGAGTAAAGCTGCATATCAACCCGGGAAGATGTCGAAGAGTGAAACCACAAAGCTTAGCCCAACCGCAAGGTATGGGGTAGGGGGCCAAAGCAGGACTAGCCTAAAGCATCTTTCAATAGGGCAGCGATACGCTCTACGTGTTCGGGATCAGCTTGGCTGACCGGCGCATAGTCATCGAAGCACTGACCCGGATTACTATCCACACAAGGAAGGCTAGTCGCCCTGGCACCTGGTTTCAGAAAGCGTTAGTCGTCGATAAATATTTCCGGGTCCGGGCTAACCCGGCAGATTTTTACGCCCGTGTTGCCGCCGGTGAACAAGCTGCCGAGCGACTCGGGCATTCTCTCCAGGCCATCGTCCTCGTCTTCAGCATTTTTCAACAAGCCTTCCCGGTACCAGCCGAGTAGATCCTGTTCCGCTTCTTCGTAGCGGTCCCAGTAGTCAAAAACAACGAAGCCTTCAATACGAGCGCGTTTGTAGACGATGAACTGGTAGTTGATGGGTCCGGAATGCGGACCAGGTGAGTAATCGGTTGCGATAAATCCGCAAATTACAATGCGTGCGTGCATCGCAAGGTTGGCGAGCGCCTCGTTGAGGATATCGCCACCCACATTATCAAAAAATATATCGATGCCATCCGGAAATAGTTCAGCTATTCGTTCGCCGACATTTTCGGTCTTGTAATTAATTACTTCGTCGTAACCGAGTTCATCGACGAGCCATTTACACTTTTTGTCTGAACCGGTGATGCCGACAACTTTTCCTGCACCCTTGATACGGGCAATCTGACCCGCCGCTGAGCCTACACCGCCGGCAGCTGCAGAGAGCAACACGTTTTCTCCGGCCTTCATTTGGCCGACCTCGAGCAAGCCGAAGTAAGCTGTTGCCCCCGCCTGGCCGAGGATGCTGAGTTCGGTCGAGAGCGGGCTGATCGGGTTTTTAACTTTCTTGGTGCTGAACACAAACTCGGCACCACGGGGGTGTTGAATAGAGTAATCCTGCCAGCCCAGTGAGCCGACAAATATGTCTCCCACCGCATAGTCAGGGTGCCGGGAAGAAACGATTTGTCCAACACCACGGCCGCGCATCACATCGCCGATATCAATATTATCCAGAAAGGAATTGTGGCTTTTTTCCAGGTAACCACGCTGTGCCGGGACCGGCGCGAGGCAAATCGTTCGAACGAGGAACTGTCCGTCTTCCGGTTCGGGAATAGCTTCGGATGTCCAGTCAAAATGATCCGGGCTGATTACCTCTTCCTTTTTTGGGTAGCGGGCTACCCGCCACTGGCGGTTTACGTCTGCAGTCATCTTTTCTACCTGTGTTGGATTTGCCTGACGCAGTGTTCCTGATTACCTGGTTAATATTGTGATTTTGGTTTCCGTTACCCAATCTCACCATTGATGCATGTCAAGCATGACCTGTAACTACGGTCTTGACGTGGATCAATGCTGCCGTACCCATGTTGGCGAGATACTACGCTGCTTAAACCGGCCGGCTTGCCGCGATCAAGCTACCAGGCTACCGGCTGGCCAAACCGGTCGATAAAGCAACCCGACTGTTCCTGTGACAGTTTGGCAATAGCCTTGATTTGTTCGGCCACGCTGTCCGCCGGGTCGATTTCTGCGCCCATGCCGCCAAGCTCGGTGCGACACCAGCCCGGCGCCATCGCAATACTTATAATATCCGGCCAGTCATTGGCTAAGCCCCTGGTCATAATATTTAGTGCGGACTTGCTGGTTCGATAGGAATACATGTTGCCCATCGTGTTCTGCTCAATAGACCCGAGGTCGCTCGACATGTTGACCAGCACGCCACGATCGGCACGTGCAAGATGCGGGTGAAATGCTGTCGCCACTTTAAATGCGCCTAACAGGTTGACCTCCAGAATCTGTCGCCAGATATCGTAGTCCGTGTTGTCTACACCGCTGTATTCGGCGCATTCCGGCGCGCCTTTGGGCCCGCAGGTGCCGGCATTGTTCACCAGCACATCGATAGCGATATCGCTTAATTGTGCAGCAAGTGCATCGATCGCGTCGTGGTCGACAACATCGAGCTGGAAAATTTGTAGCCGGTCCTGATCAAGTTCCAGCAGCTCGGGCGCATTTGGCTTGCGTGTGCAGGCAATTACATCCCGGCCCAGTTCGGTATATTGGCGAACATACTCGAGCCCGAGGCCCCGGTTCGCACCCGTTATCAGTATGGCTGGCATAAATTTATCTCTTAGAAACTGCGGTATCAGTGTTGGTTCCTAAGGATAGGAGTGTCAGTCGGGGGCTGATGGCAAGTATTTATGCTTCAGCCCCGCTGGGCATTGACCTTTTCAAGGTAGTTTTCATCAATTTCGGTTACACCATCACTGATCGCGATGGCAACAATTTCTTTGAGCGCATCCAGCATAAAAGGCTGCGGAATCTTCGTCAGCTTCTTGCAGGCCTCGTGGGTGAACCTCACATTCTCGTCGATTCGGTTGCTTATGTAGAACACTCTCTGCTCCTCCATACCTTCGATCTTCGGAAGCGCAACGGTAAACGGGGCATCGTGCTCGGCAAACCAGAAACCGCGGTTCGCGCGGTAGCCGCAGAAGATAGGCATGTTTGGAAAAATCTCTCCCTGCTCGATGCCAGGTACAAATTGTTCTTTCATGAGCAGGTTGTCGATGATGAGATTGAAGTGACCATCGTAGACGTTGCCGTGTGCATCAGTATGGTTGTGCAGGCCGAAGCTGTCGTCCCACGTACATTCAAACACTTGGTAGGCCTCTTTGATGAGCTTCGGGAATTCCGGGTCGGCAGCCTTGTCGGCCGACGGCGAATCAATAAACGTATATGGATTGGCCTTGCGCTTGTCATCAAGCGACATGCCCGGCACGCCCATGTCGGCGATGCCCTGCAGGCAGTTACGGTCGAACTGCACGTAGTTCAATGCACATTTCCCGTTGCGGCGAATATTGGTAGCTGTACCGCTGTTGTTGCGGCTGATCAGCATCATCGAATGTGGTTTAGTGATGCTGAACGGAGATAGCAGTGCATGGGGCCCGATGCCGGTTTCGCCGTCCTCGTGCACCGTCGTGACGAGCGCAAACCCCATCGGTATGAATGATGAGGCCTGGTAGAAATTATCGACAAGACCAACCCTCTGAAAGTCCCCGTCAGAAGACTGCTGTGACATCTTTTCAGACATGTTTGTAGTTCCCGGGCTATCCTTGAGTTGCTTTGCTAACGAAACCAGCGTGCGTTGGGATACCGTTTCGACAGTGGTCGATCAAATCCCAGCCACTGGCCCGATGGCCAGCAAAGAAAAATAATATTCAATATAAAGAACGGGATCAGTGAAGCGTCATAATAGCCGCCGATCGCCAGGTTAAACAGGATGAAAAAGCTCATTCCGGCAGCCCAGCGGGTCGTGAGGCCCAGTAGCAATCCTATGGCGGCATACAACTCGCCGAAAGAAACAACCCAGGCAACCAGTTTGTAGAGCGGTATAGCGAATTCCTGCAGGTAAAATACCGCGAAGCTGTCAGGGGGCATTTCGGTCAGTCGGTCGAGGTAAATCTCTTTAAGAATATCGGTGTCTAGCCAGCCTTTGGTAATTTTGTTTATACCTGCCGCCAGCCAGAAAATGCCAAACAGGGTGCGTAAAAGCAAATGCAGGATGATGCCGGTGAAACGCACCGGATTTTGGCGAATCCACTGCCGGGTCCAGATGTTCACTGCAACGCTCGCTGCCTGCATCATGAGTTGTCACCCGCGGGTTGATGGGCGCTAACAATGTCCAGCGATTCCCACAGGGGCAGACGCTGGCAAAAACCCACGGGCTGACCGGTTTCACGTTCGAGCCAGCGCCGTTCTATGCGGTCGATAGTCTGATCACCGATAACAATGGTGGCAGGGTCCAGCGATACGTGTGCCTCCAGGGTCTGTGGCCCCGACCAGTTTGTATCACTCACCGTGTAAATCAGCACCGGACGGCTGTGGCCGCTTGCCAGTGACTCCGAGTCAAAATTAGTGATGAACCACTCCCAGATAGTGCTGACCTGTGACCAGAAAGTGCGCGTCTGCAGGTGATAAATCGTGAAGTTCCCGTCTGCGGGCATCGCGTCATACTGGGTGTCGGCATCGCCTGCCTCGCACAGAACTACAGCTTCGCACATGGTACAGATCTCACCGAAACGGCCAACGAGGAAATAATCGGCGTAGGCGGGGTTGTTTACCTGGGCGACTGCAGCCAGCGGTAAACAGAGAAGCACGACGAGGCCGAGCCAATATGCAGGGTATTTATGCGGTGGATTTTTCATCTTGTTGGCAGCCTCAGGGCATAGGCCCCGGTTCCTATATTACACATAGGCACTAGTCTGATCTGTACGTGAATATGCTGAAAGAATACTTCCCGCATTTTGCTTGGTATAAATCACTGAATTCGGCCTTGTCAGGCTGAAAGCTGGCGGATGGTGCTGAAGAGCAACAAGGAGCATCGGCGCCGAATCTTTAGCAAATGGCTGCAGAAGGCCGCTATACGAAGGGAATCATATCGCTGGTGCAAACGGTGATTCAGTCCATCGTGCGGGCGTCTGTATATCCCTATTTTTAATCCATTAAATCCGACAGATTCGTTCCGGGATGTACCGTGTCACACGAAGCTACCCACAATCCGTTATCACCGTACACGAATCAGGTTGAGCAAGGATTTGCCGGCCTCACTTTCTCCGCTCCCCTGGAGGAGGAATTCAGAAAATATTACTCACGAAGCGGCGTCAACCGCGCGCGGCTGATGCCTAGTTTTGCGCTCATGATGACGTTAATCGGTGTTGCGTTGCGCCAGTCAGGAGACGAGCCGCAGTTATTCCTGACGATATGGGAGCTGGGGATCTTTGCACCGCTATTAATAGCCACGCTGTATACATCGACGTTGCCGGACTATTACCGGCTGTACCAGAAGTTACTTGCGGTTAGCGGACTGGTCTCGGGCCTGGTTGTGACCTCGCTGTATTTTCGACCGAGCCTTGNGGGGATGCCTTCCTATTTTTCCATGGAGGTCGCCTGGATCTTCGCCGTATGGTTGATCCTGGGCCTCCGTTTCTGGCATGCGGCAACTGTGGCATTGTTAATTTCCTGCGCGCATGTATACGGGATCCTTTATCTCGACTCCAGGGTGCAGCTGGTGGGATACGAGACCATGATGTTTTTTTCTGGTCAATGGCATCGGCGCGGTGTCCTGCTATCAGCTTGAATCCACCGTACGGCGTTCGTTCATTGAATCACGAGAGCTCGTGGAGCTGGCCCGTGAGCTCACCGAGCTTGATGGCCTCACGGGCCTGAATAACAGGCGAACCTACGATATCTATATCGATAGAATCTGGCGCCAGTCAAGACGTGAACAAGCCGTCCTGACGATCATGTTTGTCGATATCGACCACTTCAAGGCATACAACGATCGTTATGGTCATCAGAGTGGTGATGACACGCTTAAGGCGGTCGCCGATGTGATTGCCGCACACGCTAAGCGACCACTCGACTTCGTGGCACGCTACGGAGGCGAGGAATTTGTACTGGCATTATATGGCTCTCCCGCCGACCCCAATCTGTACCCGGAGAATGAAGCCGCGCGTATGCACGCAGAGACACTTCGGGAGGGCATCGCCGCGCTGCAAATCCCGCACGACGACTCCACGACCGGCGAGTACCTGACTGTCAGTATTGGCGTCGCGGTAATCTTGCCGGGCGCCAGGCGCAGTCTCGCCGGTGCTGTGCAAATGGCTGACGAAGCGCTTTACCAGGCGAAGGAAGAGGGCCGGAATCGAGTTGTCGTTATTCAAACCGGTGACTCAAAATTCCGCACCGGCCGGTTTCGTGCCAGGAAGCCCTCGGCCGCCTGACCGCCTGCTCCGGATTCGACTCGCTCTAAACCAATTCAAAAACAGGCTACAGCTTCGGGATGACGTGCTCGCCGATCATCCTGATCGAATCGGCCGGATCATCCTGCAGCCCGAGGACAATTTCCGTGAACCCGGCGGCCTCGAATGCCCGGAGCCGTTCAATATGGCGGTCGATGTCGTTCGGATCGCCGGACATGGTCAATCCCTCGACCAGGGCATCGTTGATGTGCGGAGGTACACCCTCGATATCGCCCGTTCGTTCACGGAAGGCTTTGTGGAATGGCCACAGGTTGGCGGCCACCCAGTCCACGTCCTCCGGACTCAGGTAAGGCTTTATCCATTCACGGTCCAGCCGGCCGCGGATAATCAGATCACGGCGCGCTTCCCACAGTGATTTTTTCCGGTCCTCTTTCACGTGCCAGGCGACAAAGTTGCTGAGTGAGAAATCCCGCTCCCGCTTCTGTACGGGCCGGGTCTCATTAAGAACGGTTAAGGCCCAGTCAAACATCTCCGGTTGTACGTCACTGAGCATGACGGCATCGGCAATACCGGCCACCATGCGCATCATCTTCGGCCAGTGTGCACCGGCATATATGGCCGGTGCTGGCTGGGTAGTCCAGGCCGTACTGAATGCCTGTACGTTGTAGATTTCTCCCGCGTAGTTCACCACTGCATCCCCCAAACAGGCATTGATGATTTCCAGTGCTTCGCGGGTGCGGGTAATTTCTCCTGTTTTCTTTTTCATAACGCCGGGCCAATCACCACCGGAGGTCAGGACCACGCAGGCCCGCCCGCCTGCACACTCGTTGAGGGTCAGTACTGCGTTGGCAATTTTCAGCGGGTGCATTTCATGCGGGCAGACGACGGCGACACCCACCTTGATGGTTTTCGAGACCAGTGCCAGGGGTGTCGCGATCATGAAGGCATCTGGTGCCCGGGAGTAATTCTGTGCCCAGATCGTGCGAAATCCGTACTGCTCGGCCAGTAGACCGAGCTCCCTGAATTCATCGGGGCCTACCTTAGATTCCAGTGCAATGTCCAGCTGCATCAGCGCAATCCTTCTTCATGTGGAATGAGGGTCATCCTCATCGACCTATGCCAATACCAGGATGAAGTTTATAACCAGCTTGGTACTTGTATGAGCTGTTTAGGATGAGAATAACCACGTTAGTCTATATCACTGACTGGTTTCCGCCGGGTAAGGAGAAATACCTAAAGTGCCGAAGCGGCTATAAGTATTATGCTAGCTGCGGGATTTCAACTAAATGAGCTCTATCTACTCAAGGGTAAGCAAATGGAACTCGACATTATTTTGGAAGCTGACCTGACAGCTCCGCAAGTTAAAGAGCTGGGACTGCTTGCCGAGCAGTACGGATTTCGCACGATCTGGACCCAGAACTATGTGCGGGGCCGGGATGCATTCATGGTCGCGATGCCGTTAGCCCAGGCAGCGAAGAAGATTCGCGTCGGGGTCTGTATCGTCAGTCCCTATGAATTACATCCGTTAAAGATGGCCAATGCCATCCTGACCCTGAACGAATGTGCGGGCGGACGGACCTGCCTGGCAATAGGCGGCGGCGGTGAGTGGCTTAATATTCTGGGTTTCAGTGAGGGCAGGCGATTAACTGCGGTGCGTGAAGCCATTGAGATCGTCAAGGGTGCGTTCCGGGAAGAGACACTGGACTACGACGGCAAAATGTATAAAGCGAAGTGGTTCAACGCACCATGGGCGAAAGACTCGCCGCCGCTGATATACGCTGGCGCGAACGGTCCGCAGATGTCGCAGATAGCTGCCGCCGCTGCCGATGGTGTTATGCAGAGCGATGTAGCACCGGAAATGATCGAGTGGCCCATGCCGTTTTTGAAGGAAACACTGCAGGAACAGGGACGGACGGAGGATAATTTTCGGATCAGTAACTTTCTCGCCTGGCATGTTAAGGAAGACCGGGAAGCATCGTTGCGGGAAGCGCGCCGGGAACTGGTGATTCGTGCCTGGCTCGAGCGCCCCTGGCTGGAGCCCTTCCTGGAGCCCGATGATGTGGAGCTTGTCCTGAACAACAAATGGCCGTTCCTGGACGCCTACCGCAAGAGATCCGGTGATATCGAGGGTGTACCGCAGCATATTGTGGACGCGCTGGTGGAAGGTTTGAGTTGTGCGGGAGGTCCGGGCGATCTGGACCGGCATATAGAAAAGCTGCGCAAGTATGCGGATGCCGGTTATACAGAGATTGCGCTGCGGGTTCACGATGATCCGGCCGATTCGATCAGGATGATCGGGGAGAGGGTGTTGCCTGACGTGATCAGACTCTAATGGTCTCCGAGTACGACCAGCGCTTTGCCAAAATTCTGGCCGCTCATCAGTCGTTCGAAATGGGCACCGGTATTCTCGATACCAATGGCCCGGTCTTCCCTGTATTTAATCTTGCCTTCCCGGACCCAGGGAGCTGCGAGGTCAAAGAATTCCTGCCGCTTGTCTTCAAAATCGAACACGATCAGTCCTTTCATGACCGCTCGCTTGATTATTGCGGGCGCAAGGTTAAAGCCCCGACCTTTCTCGCTTTCGTTGTACTGACTGATCAGGCCGCACATGACGACCGTGCCGTAGTTCTTCAGCACACCGAGCGCATCGATCAGCATCTGGCCGCCAACCGCATCGTGATAGATATCAACGCCATTGGGTATCCGCTCAGCCAGCGAACCCGGGTAATCAGCTGCCTTGTAATTGATGCAGTCGGCAAAACCCAGGTCATCGACAACAAAACTACATTTTTCATCCGAACCGGCAACGCCATAAGCCGTCGCGCCCTTCCGAACCGCGATCTGTCCGACCATAGAGCCGACGGGCCCCGATGCTGAAGAAACCAGCACCGACTGACCCGCTTGCACATCAGCCAGTTTGATCATGCTGGCGTACGCGGTGAGGCCGGGCATGCCAAGGATTCCAAGGTAGGTGGACAGCGGCGCCTGATCCGGGTCCACTCTAAAGACCTGGTTGCTGTCCGCTACCGAGTACTCCTGCCAGCCACCCATGTGCCGTACGTAATCGCCCACCACAAAATCAGGGTTGTTCGATGATACGACCTGGCCAATTGTTTCGGCAGAAGGCACTTCCTCCTCTTCGAGTGCTTTATTCGAGGTTACGTGAGCGCCGGCGATCGCAGGTCGCTGGTAGGGGTCGAGCGACAGGTAAACATGCCGGACCAGGATTTGACCTTCACCCGGTACCGGTATATCTGTTTCTACTGTACGGAAGTTGTCTGCCCGGGGTATACCGCTGATGGGTGAGGCAAGCACGATCTTCCTGTTCTTATCGCTCATCTGGAACTCCGTGAAAGTTAATATGAGTTTTTCTTTTATAAAGCTTCCGGTCTCATTGATTTAGATCAAGGCTGCGAGTAGGTTCTGTTAATGCCATTCCGGACCAGCTAAAGCATAAAAGAGTGATATGCCAATAGGAATATCATACGTATCGATAGGCGTTGCCGATATGGCGAGCGCGGAGAAGCTTTGGGTAAAAGCGCTTGGCCTGGAGATTGTCGATCGACGGCAGGGCCCCGACCCGGAGTTAGGCAAGTTGTGGGGGTTGCCGGCAGACCAGTTTGCCAACCAGGTGTTGCTGCGAACGCCCGGTGCCGAAACAGGCCAGCTTCATTTTGTGCAGTTTCGGGAGCCCGATGAGCCCGTTCGCAAAGGCGCTGCTCCCACTGATCTCGGTGCGAAGAATATTGATGTGAATTGTACGGATATGCCGGAGCTGGCAGAAAAGCTTCGCGGAGCGGGCTACTCGTTTCGCTCTGATATCGCTGAGTACGAGGTTGGCGGTATTCATGCTCGCGAAGTGCAGATGCCGGGGCACGACGAGGTCAATATCGTTTTTATAGAAATCCTGAGCCAGGGGTTTGAAGTCAATTACTCACCGCAAGGTTTTGCAGCGCTTACATCCTTTGTCGTTATCGTGCCAGGCACTTTGATCGAGTCGCGCTTCTACCAGGATGTATTCGGCTACGATGAAATTATGCATCACCGGATTACCGGGCCGGGCATCGAAGAGGCGGCCGGTCTGCCCAAAGGCACCGCCCTTGATATGCGTCTGTGCGGTTCGGAAGACAACCTGTTCGGTCGCATGGAGCTGATCGAATATGAAGGTTTGTTGGGAGAGAACCGGTTCAGGCGCGCGGTGCCACCGGCAACCGGTATTCTTCGCTGTGGCTTCATCGTGGAGTCGCTTGATGACGTTGTCACCCGGGCGTCCGGCATGAGCATTGATGTTAAGCATTCCGGCGATGTGGACGCCATTTTTGGCAATGGAGCTATGGCACTACTGAACTCTCCGGCAGGCCTGCAGATTGAGGTTTTGCAACAGCGCTGAGTTGCGAGCCGCTTGCTGCAGGTCTGTTTGTTGCCAGCCGGCTCCACTTGCCGGTCAGCGGCACCGCCCGGGGGCGTGCCCACAAAATTACCCACTATTATTGTGGCCCGCCTGAATCCGGCTATGGCTACAGGCACACAAATAACAAGTAATTCAGGAACTTTCATGACCACGCAAAGCGATGTAAAAACCATCCACGAGTTTCTCGCGGACAATCCAAATGTAGATGTTTCCAAGCAGTGGGAACGTTGCTGGAATATTCACGGCAAGATTGCTGATCGTATTCTGAACTATTTTGGGGATGCAGAATTGCATCCTATTTCCGAGGGTGCCGACTACTACACATCCCCCGACGGCCAGATGGAAGGAGCCTTTTTCGGCTATACGGGCGGCGGCATCGACTGGTTCGTGCGCGCGTGGCTGGGCAACCGCAAGGCCAGCATTATCGATATGAATATCAACGTTGCGCTGGGGCAGGAAACCAGCGTGCCTAACCTGATGATTATCTTTGGCACGGTACCGAACTTGCTGTTTTACGCGGATTACGTAGCGCGAGCTGATGTGAAGGTCAGTGAAGACTACGTCAGGAAATATTACGAGGGCGAAGCGAACCAGGACTATCTCGAATTTCGAGCGAATACGGATTTCGTGTGGTCGGCAAGCCACGGACCGGCCATACGCGGGATGCAGTCACCGGTGTGTTCGAGTTACATCACCGAGCTTACCGATGAGCACCTTGATTTGTGTGAGGCCTACCTCGAGAAATTCGTTGACCGTTGGTTCCGCTGGCTGGACGAGGCCGAAGAAATACCGCTTGACGAGCGGGATGCTTTGCAGAACTATGATTTTACCTATCGCGAATACACGAACCGTTCCGACCCCATGAATGTGCTGGCGGAGAAAGTATTTACCCCGGAGAAAGCCAAATTCATGCTGGACCGTCGTGCCGGCATCGTGCAGATGGATGCCGATCGCGGCAAGTGGCGTAAATCCACCGCGTAAAAACTCAGGCAGCAACATATTCTGGTCACAAAAAGGGTCGGCATTGCCGGCCCTTGTCGTGCTCGCCCCGCTGCTATTGAAGCTGCGAGACCCGGGAGGTCGGGGCGACTTCAAGCGTACTGACATGCGTCTCTTCGTTGAAGCGATTGGCGACGCACTCGGTGGTCGCTATCTCCGTAGTATTGTCACCGGCTACAGCCTGGGTATCGATCACGAAGGTGTACCGGGAACGGTCCTTGCGGATGTCCGTAACCAGGTGGCGCAACCTGCGCTCCATGCCGGCGCCGAGCATGGTGTCAATCTCGGCAACACAACGGTCCAGCTCGTTAGCGTAATTGCTCCGCGAAATCAGGTCGTTAGCCAGGGCCGCGGAGGCTGTTGAAGCGATAAGTATCAGGGTGCCTGTGATGGTAATTAGCTTGTTCATGACGTACTCCCGTGTTTCCTCAGGGGACCTGTCTGTAAGGCCGATGGACACAGACTGCCGTTCCCGCCTTAGCCTTTCTTGACCGTATCCGAACGAAACCCTGACCTTTTTGTGACCATCGCCGGAACCCTGTAGCACAAGGGCTGCGGCAAGACAGGACGCGGCGCGGTATCCTTCAGGCTCCATGATTAAGCCGAGCGCAACCAGCTTTCGATTCGTCGGCCGCAGCCTCGATCCCGTATTGAGGGAGCTGCGACTCAATGACGAATTGCGGGAGGTCGAGCCCAAGGTATTCGACCTGATCGAGTATCTGCTCAGGAACCGGGAGCGGGTAGTAAGCAAGGACGAATTGCAGGACAAGCTCTGGCCTGATGTCGTAGTTACCGAGGCATCGCTCTCCCGCGCGATAATGAAGGCCCGCAAAGCGCTGGATGACCACGCCCGGGAAGCGGAGATTATTAGAACTGTTCCGCGCAAAGGGTTCCGCTTCGTCGCCGACGTGCGTGAGCCGGCCGGCAGCGTGTTCCTGGTGGACGGTTTGTCTGATGTACATTTCGTCGAAAACAATGGCATTCATATTGCCTGGCGCACGCTGGGAGAGGGTCCGACTGATGTTTTCTTTGCGCCGGGGTTTGTTTCGCACCTTGACACTCGTTATCGCATACGTGAAGTAGCGGAATTCGATACACAGCTTGCAGCGGGGCGGCGCCTGATTGCCTACGACAAGCGCAGTGTCGGGCTTTCAGAGCGAATTGGTGAGCGCCCGACCCTTGAAGAAAATGTCGGCGATATGCTCGCCGTGCTCGATGCGGCGAAGAGTAAAAAGGCTGTAATTTTCGCTGTCTCCGAGAGCGGGCCGGTGGCCTGCAGGTTTGCGGCCAAATATCCTGACCGGGTCACGGCGCTGATTCTTTACGGCACCTTTGCGTGCGGACTCAAGGATGACGACTATCCGCACATGTGGAGCCGTAAAACTTACGACGCCTGGGTGGACAGCCTTATCTCCCAGTGGGGCGGAGCTGCATCACTGGAGTTGTTTGCTCCGTCGATTTCAGATGACCCGGCCGCACAAGACGGTTGGGCTCGGTATCTGCGCTCGGCCGCGACTCCGGGCGTGATCCGCGGAATGTTCGAAGTGCTGCGTGACATTGATGTGCGCGATGAACTGGCCGGCATTAACTGTCCGACACTGGTTTTGCATCGCCGGGGTGACAGACTTGTGCAGTGCTCGGCCGGCCGGGACCTTGCCGAACGCATTCCGGGTGCTAAGTTTGTCGAACTGCCGGGCCGGGATCACTGGTGGTTTGTGGGCGACCAGCAATCCGTGCTGCAGGCAATGCAGCCTTACCTGCAAGCTACTTCAGAGCCCTAGTAAGGCCGCTTCAGGTACTTGCCCGTCGGCTTGCCGATAATCCTGCCTTCGTCGTACACGCGTTCGCCACGGAGGAAAGTGGTTTTGACCTTCGCGGTCAGCTCCATGCCTTCGAACGGTGTATGGCCCTGGCTGGACTCTGACTTGCCGGAGTCAACGGTCCAGGTTTCGTTGGGGTCGAGGATAGCGAGGTCGGCATCGAGGCCCTCCGCTATATCACCCTTGCTGCGCAACCCGAAGCGTTCGGCGGCGTTGTAGCTGGTCAGGCGCGCCATGTCGTTCCAGCTTAAACCCCGCTTGCGACCTTCGGTCGCGAGTGCCGCAAGCATGTACTCGGTGCCGCCGAAGCCCGATTTGGCCAGCCAGATATCGCCGGGTTTACGCTTATCGACTTTCTGCTCGTACTTGCAGCAGGCGTGGTCTGAGCAAACCCAGTCGATTTCACCGGCGATCAGCGCTTCCCAGAGGAATTCCACGTCTTCGCGCGGGCGTATCGGCGGGTTTACCTTGGCCAGGCACCTGGTCTTTGCGTCGACATCGAGCATCAGGTGGCCGATCGTGACTTCCCGGCGGAAATTAATATGCGGGAACACATCGGCCATCTGCAGTGCAGCCACTACGGCCTTGCGCGAAGTCAGGTGCAGCAGGTTGATGTTGGGAAGATCGGTTTCGTTTGCGAGGTATGACGCAATAAAGATTGCCAGGCCTTCCGAGTGCGGCGGTCGGGCGGCGCTATAGGCGTGCAGGCCCTTGAGTTTGCCCTGCTTCTCAACCATCTTCGTATAGGCGGCCATAATCTCGGCAGTTTCGCAATGCAGGCTGAGTGAGATCTCGCTCGCCTTGTCCGGGTTGCGTTCTATCGCTTTCTTGATGCCGCGCATAACGAACTCGAAGTGCGCGTAGTCATACTTCTCGTCACTTCCGATCATCAGGAACTCCGACTGGTTGTCGGACGCGCCGTGCAGGCCATGACCCCCGTAG
Source organism: Chromatiales bacterium (assembly GCA_002729495.1). Classification (GTDB taxonomy): domain Bacteria; phylum Pseudomonadota; class Gammaproteobacteria; order Steroidobacterales. The sequence goes on along the minus strand of PBYE01000012.1, from coordinate 7,023 downwards.
AACATGAAAATCTTGAACGAGGTCACTCCGTGTTTTTCCACCAGCATCGGGATCTCGCGGATATGCTGGCCCGACATCGGCGCCAGGTGATATACGTAGTCGACGTGGAAGTTGTTCTTTGAAAGTTTCAGCACTTCCGGGAAGAAATCTTTGTACGGGCCACCCTTGTTGAGGTAATAACCACCAGTCCGTATGTAGTTCAGGCTTGACGTAACGCCGCCCTGGGCTGCCGCACGGCTTTCGGTCACGGCATCTTGATCCAAGGGTGCGTAGATGCCGGTATGCATGTGCGGATCGACAAGACCGGGAAAGGCCAGCCGGCCCCTGCCGTCGAACGATTTCTTTGCCTTGCTCTTCGCAATGCCGGGAGCGATCCTCGCAAACTTACCGTTCTTGATAGCGATATCGACTTCGTCGACAATCGATGCATTCGGGCGAACGACGCCAATATTTTTTATTACGAGATCATATTCTTTTGCTGCGGCCATGCTGATTCCCCCGCGTTGGCGCTTATTGTTAATTTCTAATATTACCTCTGCTCGGCAGCATGTGCACCAGAAGCGAGCGCTGAATTCCGGTTTGGCAGTATCCGGAAAGGGCAGCAGGTATTAGGCGCGCGTCGTCGCTGATGCCGGGAAACATGGACGCTGGAGGCGTCAGCGTCGATTTGAGGAGCATAAGGACGTGCGACGAGAATAAGCAAGCAAATATCTGTTGCTCTTTTCTTACATGGGCAGTCACTAGCAAAATCTTGGCATTACGTGCTGGCCGATCAGTTTCAGCCCATCCATCGGGTCGTCGAACAGCCTGACGGAAAGCTCGGTCAGTCCCGAATCCGCAAACGCATCAAAGCGTTCCATCTCTTGATCGATGTCGTTGATATCGCCCGCAGAAGACATGCCGGCTATAAGTTTATTAATTGTTTCTTCCGGTACGTTGTCGATATCGCCGGAGCGTGACCAGTAGGCCTTGAAGAAGCTGTCCCAGTTATCGATAACTACCTGCACTTCTTCATCACTGTCGACATGTTCGCGGATATAGTCTTTGTACTTGGCTGCGATTGCGCCGCGCCAGATCAACTCCCGGCGCGCCTCGTACATAGACACCTCACGATCTTTCTTGATATGCCAGGCCCAGAAGTTGCCGATACGGAAATCGTCAGCGGGCCATTCGCGTTTCTCGAAACCCTTGTTCACGTTCTCCATGGCTTCCGGCATCATGTCGACCGTGAAATCGCTTAGCTGTATTCCGTCTGCGATGCGTGCGCCCATGCGAACCATCATCGGACCGCTGCAGCAGCCGATAATGAGGGGGCCGTTTTCAGCCTTCGCCCAGTCATGCTGGAACGGGCGGGTGATCTGGAAGATCTCCCCTTCGTAGGAAAGATTCATCTTGCCGCTGCGGGCCAGGTTCAGGACTTCGATGCATTCCTGCACACCGCGGACGCGCCGTTCGGGGTAACGGTTTCCTGAAACAGGATGTTTAACGGGCCATACCGGGGCGTCCTTGTGAATCTTCCAGCCAAGACCGCCCAGCACTCCGCCGCCACCGCTAATGCCCACCATGCCACGGCCGTTCGATGCCTCGTTCAGCGTAAGCACCGCGTTTGCCATTTTCAGTGGGTGTAATTCCCAGGGGCTTACTGCCAGCGGCCCGAGAATAATCTTGGAAGTAACCATGGCGGCCGGCATTAGCGACATGAAGCCGTCAAAGTTCTGGTGGTAATTCGAAGTCCAGAGGGCCCGAACGCCCAGCTTCTCTGCCTCGACCGCCAGCTCGGCGACCTGTGCCGGGCTTACGTTGCATTCGAGAATGATATCGATGTCCATTAGGTTCCCTGATTATTGGTTGTTGCGATTTGGTGGTGCACGCCCGACGGGCGAACAAGACTATCAGAAGCGTAGGTATTTGTGGCGCCACCCGCAGGTATTAGTGCTGACGTCTTGCAGACACGGTAGAATGTGCGCCTCTTTTCGAAGGGGATTCTAAAAGAAGCGAGTCGGCTCGGGGGGCCGGTTAAGCTCTTTTCATTGACCGGCCCGAACCGCTTGCCCTGTAAGGCTTGCGGCAGCGGATCGGTAGGGAAAAATGATCGGCCCGATGGAAGACACGCAACCCGCACAGGTTAGCGCAGGCGGCGGTAAAGACCGTACGATCCTGCTTGCCGGGCTGATTACCTATGGTATCGGCCAGTCGCTGCTTTACATCATATTTGCGCCGCTCATCAGGGAGATCGGCCTTCCCGAATGGCAGATCGGCGTACTCATATCTGCATCCAATGTCGCCATTCTTTTTTCGGCCCCACTCTGGGGTAAGGCCAGTGATGGCATCGGGCGGCGCACCGTCTTCGTTATCGGGCTGCTGGGCTATGCAGCCGGCTACGGTGGCCTCGCATTCGGTGTGCAGGCCGGTATCTGGGGCATGATTGTCGCGACTCCGCTGTTTCTTGCGTTGCTGGCGGCACGCCTGGTCTATGGTGTCTTCGCCGGTGGTGTGCAGCCGGCTGCGCAGGCGTATATCGCCGATACGACCGACGAAAGTTCACGGGCCCAGGGAATGGCGCTTGTTGCCGCATCGGGTGGAATCGGAACCATTATCGGACCCATATTCGGCGGTTTACTCGCCGAGATCAGTTCGTTGTTTCCAATGTATGCCGCCGCTGCACTTGGTCTCGGCTCTGCGCTCTGGGCACAGTTCGGTCTTGTCGAGCCGGTTAAGCATGCCAGCGATGGAAAGCGTGAAGACATGCTAAAAGTCTTCGTGCGTATTTTTCCGTACCTGCTTGGCTGGTTCGTGGTTTTCATGGTATTTACGTCGATCCAGATCGTGGCAACTTTCTTTGTCAGCGACCACATTGGAATAGATACAACGCAGGGCGTTATCCGGGTAACAAGTACTGCTTTTTTCTGCATGGCAATTGTGACGGTCATCATGCAGGTACTGGTAATGCAGGCCTGGAAGATGGAGCCGAAGCTGTTGTTGCGCAGCGCCTTTATTATTTTCGGGCTTGTCCTGCTGGGAATGACCCAGGTTGAAAGCCTGCTCGGTTTGTATCTTGTATTTGCCGGTATGGGGTTTGCTGTCAGCCTGGCGATGCCCAGCCTGAGCGCGGCCGCAAGTCTGTCGGTTGGCCAGCAGGAGCAGGGCGCTGCTGCCGGCCTGCTGGCAGCTGCGCCAACCTTCGGCATGGTGTTCGGGCCGGCCACGGGCGCGCTAATGTACGAGATCAATACACTTCTACCGATGCAGGTAGGCGCTGCCATGACCATTCTTACCGGAATATATTTCTGGTTCGTGCGTATTCCGTCCGCTGCGAAATAGCAGCACCAGGCTGATTTAGGCAACCTGCAGGTCGGGCCTTCCCGGATTAATTCACTCCGCAGAAGGCCTGCGAGTTCTTCGCCGACGGGCGAAATGGAATAGCAACAGAATTGCCAGCAATTCGATACCCGTTGCGCTGTTCCCGCCATCGTCGTCAGAAAACCCCGCATCCGCCAGCATGTCCCTTCGAAGGCGATCGGCATCTTCTGGCAGCACAAAGCCATCGGCTACGGCCCGGCTGATGGCTCTATTGACTGCAAGTAAATAGAAAATATAAGTCGGATAGAGTCCTCTGAATTTCGCATCATCAAAAGCGATAAACCCGCCGTTCAGATAACAGGCATTGAGCAAGGTCAGTGGATTGGCAATGTATTGTCCCAGCGGAACCTCTATCTGCGGAGAACGAACGCCGCCGACCGCGTTGCCGTTTTCGTCAAATAAAACGACGTTGTTCATGTTTTCATCGAGTCCAAGCTCTATTACGCTGCTGGGAGGGGGCTCAATGCCGTCGCGAATCCAGGCTTCGGTCGCACGAAGCAACGCCGACTGGATGTAACTCGTGCTAATCGGAATAACGGGCAGCGGGCAATCGGCCGGATCAGGGCTGAAACCCAGATCTCGCTGGCGTATTAACAGACCGGTAGTTTCAAGTTGCAGGTCTACATGTACACCGCCAGCCATCTCGTATGTGCGGATTTTCGGATCGTCGGGCTCACCCGTTTCGATCTGGCGGCCGGAGTGTGCGGCGAAAAAATTTAATATTTCTGTCTCAGTCTGGAATCGAATAACCGGCACCGGCACGTCAACTTTGCTGCGTATGTCGTCGGCCCCCACAAAATCATCGCCGGAGGGAGGGGGATTGATTTTCTTTGCACTGAATCCGTGCGCCGCGAGAAAATAGCCGTCGTAAACCGCGAATCCGTACTCCTCGACATCGCGGCTATGCATCGAGTTCGCGTAGGTTTTTCCGAAGCCGCCAGACTGTGAGTAACCGGTCTGAATAATGCGCTCAACACCGAAGCCTGCCATCGGGTTATCGGGATTGTCATCATCTTTCAGCAAAGCCGCGGACTGGCTCAGTGCATCCCAGATCTGGCCGAAACGGTCCATGGCCAGGTTCTGGTAACGATCTCGGTTTCGCGGCACAAACTCGGGCGCCCCCCAGCGGTCGCGGAGGAATTTGACTGTGAGTGGATCACTTGTTATCCCTACATAGGCTGAACCGACGGCAGCGAATGAAGGGTAGGACATGCGCCAGATCGGATCGTCGTCCCACCAGGCAGTAGAATTCAGAATTTCAACGTACACGGTGCCATTGAATGCGGCAGGATTTGCAGGTCGGCGTACCAGCATCCGTGTAACGTAGGGTATGCCGGCTTCAGAAACGGCGATTTCCGGCGACTGTGCGTCGTTGTCTACATAGTCATAGATGTTTCCAACCCCTGACACTTCGTATTCTTCTTCGACGTAGCCGAATTCGCCAGGATCGCCGAGATGCGCCAGGAACGGGGTCGAACGTTCTTCTGCCGACAGCAGCTCGCCCGTTGGTGACTCCGTCACGACCGGCATCAGGCGAGTGGTGGGCAACGTAACTGCCGTAGAAATAACAACATTATCGAGATTCAGGTAACCGTTCCAATCAGGATCGTATATTGACACTCCCAAGCCGGTTCCATTTGACCCTGCGCCACTAAATCCCAAATCAACATTCGCGCCCATGTGAATAACGTTCTCGTCACCGGTTGACACGTTGATCAAAAAATCGCCTCCGTTGAAAGGGCCGAAGCCCAGGGCGGTATCATCGTCACCAATGTCATTAAAGTCGATGGTTGCCTGGCCCGCATGCACGATCCCGCATCCCAGCAACATTGCGACAGAAATAATTTTCTTCACGCCCTGGTCCCCAATAAATCGTTATATCTATTTCAAACTACATGCCTTTCGAACCATTGTATATTACTCATTCGCGACCTGTTCGAAATAAGCTCCCTTGTTCTGGGTGTGTTACTGCTTTTCGCTTTCCCTGTTTATGTTGTGCTCCAGTTTTACTGCGTGCGGCAATGCGAAAATGGCTGGTCCGCAGCAGCCTGGCTGCCGGTGCCCGCCTTGCTGATATCGATTGGCCTTGTTGCGTTGTCCGTTGTGAACTTTTTGGCTATTCCGTGGTTCTATATCATCTATACAACGCCCGTTTCCATCGTGTGGCTCCTTGCTGTTATGCTCTTCCGGTCGCTTTCAATGCGGCGCGAGCAGCGAGCTTACGCAAACTCAGAGGAAGGACGTTGGCAGGCGTTAAGGGATGCACATGATCGGACGTAGAAAACTATTGCGACACATGGCGCTGATTCTGGGTACGGCACCTGTCATTGGTATTGCCAAAGCGGCTGCAGGCCCTGTTGTGCAGGTGTACAAGTCGCCAACGTGCGGTTGTTGCAGCAAATGGGTTGATCATATGAGCGCCGCCGGGTTCGACGTCGAGGCGACCAATGTGTCGGACGTAAATGTCTACAAGAAGGAGCACGGGGTGCCGGGGCAGTTGTACGCGTGTCATACAGCACTCGTGGAAGGCTACGTAGTTGAGGGCCACGTGCCGGCAGAAGATGTCATTCGCATGCTGGAACAAAAGCCTGACATAGCCGGCATCGCGGTGCCTGGCATGCCACTGGGTTCACCCGGCATGGAAGTGCCAAACCCGGTTCGTTACGAAACGCTGTCATTCGACCGGAACGGCAATATCGAAGTGTTCGCCGTCCACGAACCGTAATCTGGCTGAAAAATCCTCAGCCGGCACGATCCGGCGTTAAGAACCGACTCACAATGCTCATGTACTGGTGTGTACACTCCGCTTGTTCGTCGCTTCTTGCCTTGGCTCGTGCTCGCCTGAGAATTTTTCCATTAGATAAGTGTGCCGGGTTTGGTGGGCGCGATGCGTACCGTGGTGCCGGCCGGCAGTTCTTCCGCCTCTTCCGACGCAATGACCCAGCAGTTTGATTGCATCAGCGGGCTTATTTTAAACGATTCCTGTCCCGGCAATACGCGGGCGACAAGGTTACCCGAATCGTCAGTGCTGGCACTTGCTTTGCCAAAGAACCGCAGCCCGGGTTTTTTGCGCATGGGTTCCGTTAGTTTCGCCGACAGGTAGCGTTCCTCGGGTAATCCGAGCATCCGGCGCAGTGCCGGGACCACAAAAAACCTCAGGCCAACGGCAACTGCTATTGGATTACCAGGTAACCCGAATACCCGTGTCCCGCCGGGCAATAATGCGAATAACAGTGGTTTGCCTGGTCGAATGGCAACCCGGTGAAACAGAATATCTGCTCCCATTTGTTCAAGTGCTGCCGGCACAAAGTCCATGCGACCGGCCGATACCCCGCCGGTCGTTACGATCATATCGACGCTGGGTTGCAGTGCCTCGATGCGGGCAATCAGTTCATCAGCAGAGTCACCCGTACGAAAGACGCCGCAGTTTGTCGCTCCGTATTCATCCAATGCTGTTTGCAGGTACGGTCCGTTGGCATCATAGATCATGCCCGGTGGCAATTCAGTTTGCTCGTCGCTCAGTTCGTTCCCAGTCGTTACAGCCGCGATGCGCGGAAGACCGCGTACACTGATAGTTGTTGTGCCAGTGGCCGCCAAACCCATCACCTGGTTCGCGCCGATAACCTGGCCAGCATCCAGCAATAGCGAACCCAGTGCAAAATC
>PBYE01000011.1 GCA_002729495.1 Chromatiales bacterium | reverse complement strand
TTCTTGTAGTCTGGAGCCATTTCGACCCATTCCCTCCAACTCTTTCCCTTCCTTAATTGAAATTCTTCGTGCTCTTTTCGCACGAGTTTCACTTGGTCGGGTCCTTGGGCTTGGTTCCTTCTCCAAGTCCATTTTCTCTCTAGCCTCTTATATTCCCTTTTTAGGGATAGGATTTTTTCTTTTTTCTCACTCCCCCATTCTGCTGGGTTTTCTCTCAGTTCTGCCGTACCCAATTCCAAGAATTTTTTCCCTAGTTCTTCTGTTTTCTCTCGGATGGCCTGGATTTCCTTTTTTAGGTTCCGCCATCCCTCTCCTTTCCTTTTGTTTTTGAAGAGGAACTTAAAAAAGGGTCCTCTTTTTCCATCTTGTTGTCTTCTTGCTTCCTCAATGGCTTTTGCTAGCCTTTTCCTTCCCCATTTTTTCACTTTGCCGTGTTCCTCCTCAGTCATCCAGTCTGGTTTTTCATTGAATTGCTCATCCGAGCATTCGTTTTCCAGGGTTTCTCTCACTGATGCTCCTCCCAGGGTTTCCCACTCTATGCCGTTTTCAGCTTTTTGGTAGATTATCCCTCTTTCTGGGAGTTTCTCTCGTTCCCTCAGTTTTACCTCCCAGGCTGGTATAGCATTTATTAGATCCTCTCCGTATCTCCATTCCCTTTTAGGGAATTGGGTCTCCGGATCCAGATCCATAACTATTCTCTCTCCTAGCCTGAAGGTCCTTCGCTCGTCTACTTCTATCTCCTCTCCATTTTCTTCTTTTGCCCACCAGGGGGGCCTTTTTTCGGCCTCTTCCCTTTTCTTCTTTGTTTTTCTCTCCTCTCTCTCATTTAGCAGTCTCTCATACTCTTCTTCCAACTGTTTTTGCAGTCTGTTTGCATCTCTCCCATATGCTTCTCTTGCATATTTCAAATCTTCTTTCTCTCCTCCTCTCCTGGCATGATTTAGGCATGTTTCGGCCGTTTCCAGCCTTACCATTGCCGCTCCCTTTAGCTTTTCCCAGAGTTCTTTTTTCTTTTTTTCTTCCTCTTCTCTCTCTTTTTTCTCTTTTTCTTCTTGTCTGTCCAGTGCACCTAGGGACGACGCTAGTTCTCTGACTATGTCTGGGTTGTAATCCTTTTCTAGAGGATTTCTTTCTCCCTTTTTCCCTTTTGGTGCCTGTTTTGACTTTTTCCCTATTTTTATCACAATAGGTCGGTGGTCGCCTTCCAGTTGGCTTCCTGCCTTTGGGCCTCCCACCTCTACTCTTCGCACTCTCTCTTTCACGTCTCCTGTTCCCAGAATATAGTCTGGTTTTGATTTTATTGTGCCTTTCGCGGATGAGTATGTCCAATTCTCTTTGTACCCTTCTTTCGTTTGTCGAAATGTGCATAGGGCATAGAGATTATTTTCCTTCATCACTTCATCCATTACTGGCGTGTTTGCGTTTCCCCTTTCGTTAAACTCTCCTCTCCCTACCCGCGGATTTTCATCAGGATGTTTCCCTCCTTCCGCATCGTAGTTTGGTCTTATTTGTTTTGCATTTGCATCACAGCATATGACTGTTTTATACTGCTCTAGGTTCTCTTCTAGAGATTCCCATTGAGCTTTGACGTGCATCCTCTCTGTTGTGGCTTGTGGTCCGTAGAAGTTTACTATTTTTAGATCTCCTACTGTGACCCAGCTCAGATTTCTTTCATCAATTGAGTAGCCTTTCACTACTATTGATTGATGCACTGCTGTTGTTACTCCTCCACTCTTCCCTTGTCCTCTCTTTGTTTTTGTCGTTTTTGGTTGAGTCGAGTACATATTGTACTCGCCCACCTTTCTCACCCCTCTGTGTGTTTTCGTTTCCTGCGCACAGGCAATATCTATCTTTGCCTTCCGCAGGTCTCTCACAAAATCCTCCTCTCTCCCCGCCATACTGTTTATATTGTGCGAGTATATCTTCCAGTGTTCTTTGTGGAATCCCGCCCCTCGTCCCTCCTTTGCGGAAGTTGGCTTCTGGGGTCGGTATATCCACTTTTTCACTGTCCAGCCCTGTCTCCACGCCTCTTGGCAGAAGGCTTTTGTCGCTTCTTCTGCCGCGTCCTTATCGATTTTGCATCCTCTTTTCCCCAGTCCTGCCGGTAGATGTAGTGTTTTTTCACTCCAAACTCCCGTGGCTGGGTTTTTTCGGATGCTGTCCAGTTCTCTCAGGACCTTTTTTAGGTTTCGTCTCAGGGCTTGTATCGGGTTTTTTTCTTCCTCGATTGCCTGGATTACTACCTTTTTTTTGTTTACCCAGGTGGTTTTTATTCCCATCTCTGGGTTTTTTAGTTCTAGTTCCTTGTGCTTTTCCCAGAAGGCCCCCGCCAGTCCTTCTGTCTTGCACTTTTGGCTGGTGAAGAGTATCACCCCCTCTTCCACGTCCAATATGTTGTCTCTCTTTTTCTCTTTTTTCTCCGTTGGACCTTTCGGTCCTTTCCCTCTTTTCTTCTTTTTCTTCTCTCCTTTTCCCTTTTCTCTCCTCTTTCTCTCCTTTTCTTCTCTCACTTTTTTTTTCTCTTTTCTGTTTCCTCTCTGAGATTCTCCGGCTTTGTTTGCCTTCTCATCTCTTTTTTCTTTTCTCTTTTTTTTCCGGGTTTTTTTGGCTTTCTCCCGCTTTTTCGCGGTTTGCCCTTTCCCGTTTTTCTTCGCTCTTTCTCTCTTCTCTTCCTTTTTTTCTTGCCAGAAAGTCCTTCTCTCCTCTCCTTTTATGTTACCATCCGGTTTTTGTGGGGCTGGGATTTTATCCTCCTCCCCTTCCGGCTTTGATGAGGCTTTTTCTCCTCTCTCTCTCTTTTCTTTTTTCTCTTTCTCGTTTTTCTTCCGATTTTCCTCTTCTCTCTCTTTTTCTTTCTTCTCTCTCTCTTCTTCTTTCTTTTCGTTGTCTCTCTTTTTGTTTTTGTTTTTGTCATCACTTTCTTCTTCTTCCCTGCCTTTCTCCTTTCCCCCTTTTTCGGGGTCCTGGTTTTGGCAGTGTTTCGGTTCCTTTGAGGGTCCGATTTCGAAATCTTCCCCTTCTAGGTTCCCGATTGTTTCCCAGAAGTGACTGTTGTGGTATACCACCGTCACTAATGGGGTTGTTTCATCGTCCCAGTCCCCTAGCCATCTATCATGTTCTTCATCATAGCTGTGTGCGTTTAGTATTCTTAGTCTTACCCCGTACACTTTTGCCATGATTTCCGCTTCCCAGTCTCCTCCCCATCCTCCTGAGTCAACTCTTTGTTTATCTATTCCTTTTTCTATTCTTTTCCTGCCATTTTCCACACTTTCCTCTCGATGGACCGAGTGCCTGTGTTCCCACATGGCATCCCTCACTGACTTTCTGAACCAGGAGTTTACCTCCCAGTTTGTCAGTTGCATCCCCATACCTCTTAGGATTTGTTTTCCTACGCTGAGGTATAGGCAATGTCCATCCTCTCTTGTTCTCGCTGGGGTTCTCTCTAGGGATTCCAGGATTGCTTCTACCCTGGCGTTTTGCCAGGTGGCTCCTCCTTTTGGTACCCTTTTCCCCCATACAATATTTCTGGTTACCCCTTCCCTCGCACGCCCTCCTCCTCTCTTCGGTTTTTCTTCTCTGTTCTCGCTCTTTTCACCTCTTCTTTTCTTTTCTCCTCGTTTTCTCTCGTTTTGTCTTTCTCTCCTCTCTTTTTTGTTGTCTTCCAGTTTTTGTGGGAAAGCTCCACCCCTGGTCGACTCAGTTTTCCAGCCTAGTTTTACAACTCGTTTTGGGTTCATGAAGCCCATTTGCGCTTCTGGAATTGTGGGCATTACCTTTCTCTCGAAGCTTAGAGTCTGGCTTTTCAACACCGCGGTCCTTTTAGGCCCTCGTTGCATCGCCCNNNTTTNNTGCGCCCTTTAGTNAGTTGGGNCTAGAGNGTCGTAGGGTCGCTCAAACGCNCTCNTNGGCCCTAGTCGTTTTTTGGCGACGACNGGCCGTTTTGGGTTTTGCCATACCTTATGGCTATCCCTTCCTCTCCTCACTTCCTCACTCGGGGTTTTTTTCAGNCGCGCCTTCCCAGAATATTGTTGGGTTCTAGGTTCCTGGTCTCCCTCTCCNCTCNCTCCTTCCCTTGGGNTTTCGAGTTTTACTCTTCCCTCTTGGGTTTTTCGAGTTTTACTCTTCCCTCTTGGGGTTTTCTTTTTGGGGTTTTTGTCTTTTGTTACTGACTCCCCTCTTCCTCTCGGCCTTTTGCCTCGGCTTCAAACTCTTGGTTTTTCACCGTGGGGTCCCAGGGAAGTTTCCCTTCCTCTCTCTTTTCTCTCTCTCTTTCCCCCTCTCCCAGGATCTCGGAGTTTTCCTCCTCTCCTTGGATTTTGGGTTCTGGTTTTTCTCTTCCTCTCTCTGGGTTTGGTTTTTCGGCTGTTCTGCCCTTTCCCCAGTCCTCTGATAGTTCAGACTTTCACGAGTTTTTCAAAGTTTCCTTCAGTTACTCGGGTCTCCTCCTTCTTCCCTCAGCGAGAATTGCGTTCTCGGGTCGCTCCCTTCTCTCCTCTCGAATTGGTTCCAGGGGGTTTTCCCCTTTTTGCCAATTCTTTTTCTTTTTTATCTCTCTTGCGTTCTTGGGTCTCTCCCTTGTTTTTTTCTTTTTTTTTCGTGCTCTCTCTCATGCGTTCTCGGGTCGCCTCCCTTGTTTTTTTCCCGTGCGATCTCTCTAGCGTTCTCGGGTCGCCTCCCATAATTCTCGAACAATGTGCCTCATTTCCCCTTGTCGGGGAACGTGCTTTCTTTTGTGTTGGCTAAGAAAAGTTTCAAGAAAAATTAGAATAGAGTTTTCATTTTCTAGTATCCAGGTGACTAGTGGTTTATTCATTGACTAATAGACTTTGGTGGCTATTCTTCAATCTTCCCCCCTAGTCCCTTTCCCACCCCACATTCAATCTTCAACTCAACAGCGGCAATTCTTGTTCTCGATTGCTTGATTGTAGTTGTGAAATTTGAAGAACTTTGTATCTTGTGATGGCTTGTATTGGAACCTATATGGGCAATCGGCATTTTGTGATGTACAAACTTTATCATAATCTCAACTAAATTCAATTGACTCTCTTTCTTTTGAGGGCTCTCTTTTTTTTTTGTTTTTTGTTTGTTCTGGGGCTCCCTCTTTTTCTCCAGTTGACCTATGTTTCTCTCAAGTTTTGACTCCATTCTTGCCCGCCCCATTTCTCTCCTTTTCTCTCTCTGATCTCTCTAGTAGTGTCTTGCCCAGTCAATTTTTCCGACCATCACTCTCACAAAATGGGTTTCTTCTTCGTCGTCGTGTGTCCATCTCTGTAGACACTCTCTGAGATAGCCCAATCTCTTCGAAGCCGGATTCCTCTGGGTAGCTACACGAGTCCCGAAAGTTCTCTCCCAAAGGAGTTCTTCTTTCAAACTGTGTTCTAACTTCTTTCCCCAGTTTTCCTCACACTTGTCCCATTTCGTGTTGTAGTTTTTGGCTTTTTCAGCTTCCATTTCTACTTTATTTAGGTCGTCCTGGAGTTCTCTTGCTTCTTGAGCAAACTTGTCCTCCATGGCGACCTTTTCTTTCTCGTAGTTCTCTCTATCTTCGGTCGTCCAGTTTTTTCCCTCGTTCTCTCCTTTTTCTTCATCCTCCTCTCCTTCTCTTTTCTCCGTCCTTGCCCGTTTCGTTGCTTTCTCTTCACTGCTTTTTTCTTCCTCTCCTCTCTTTGTGGTTTGGGTCTCCGGGTTCTTTTCCCCCGTCCCCATTTCCACATCTCTCATCCCAATTTCCCCAACTTTTAAAAGGAGATCATTGTACACGAAGAGTTTGGTGTGTTTCCCTCCTTGCAACTCTGCCGCTGCGTCCGCCCAATCATCGCAGCCTGAGAGCCGCTTGCTCCCCAGGCAGTCGTATCCAAATTTATAATTTTTTACGACATTTTGGGTTGTCAGTTCGTTCAGGTTTTCAACCATGAACTCTGGCAGGTCTCCACTCGAGTCCAATTCTAAATCCCCATCACTGAGGTACAAGTTTAACTTTTCCAGAAGGTTTCCAAAGGGCCTTAGGTCAATTTCCGGTTCTACAGAGGTAGATACTGACACTGAGGGTTCTCCTTTTTTTTCCCCTTCCTTTCCCTTTTGCTTCTGCGGTCCTGCCGCATAGCGCAAGAGTAGCACTCTCGATGCCGTTTCGCACCTGTCTCTCAAATCATCTCTTTTCTTCTCTAGGCGCCCTTTGGTTCGGTGAATTTTTCCTAAATCCACTTTTGCCCCGAAAGCAATTGCTTCAATCCGGTGCAATCGCCTTTTCTCTCTTCCCTCCCCGTCGCTCGTGAGTCTTCCGATAATGGAGCCCACAAAGGCGATTCTCCTCTCATCGATTTGATCTTCGTGCGTTTCTGGAAAATAATTCATTAATTTTCCCATTGTTGACATTTTCAATGTCAACACTTTCATATCACTCCTATGATTGTACGCTTCATTCGCAATCAGACGTGCCTCGACAGGGCTTTTATCATCTATTTGGATTGCCTTTTCAGCGCTTTCCGGCAGTGCCGGGAACATCCTCAACACTTCAGGTAGTTTTTCTTCCCTGATTCTCTTGTTGGGTTCTGTTCTTTTCTCTCCCTCCCTCTCGCTTTTTTTTTTCCTCTCTCCCCCTTTCGGGTTTTTCTCCTTTCTCTCTTCGGACTCAGATTCGGAGGAACTCTCCCATTTCTCGTACACACTTACTTCTCTTTTTTCCGGGCTTTGGTTCTCTCTCTCTCTCTTACTGGCGACTCTGGATTGGGACACTTTCGAAAGGGATCTCTTTGAGTATTTTGATTGATCCGATAAGCTTGTCAACTTTGACTCTTCCGAGAGCTCCTGTTTCGAGTTTCCCCCTTTCAACGCTTGTTGTTTAAACACTCCCCAGGGGAGTCCGTTCGGGCCCACTTCTCCTTGGGGGTTTTTCCCTTTCCCTCCTTTCTTTTTCCCTTGGGGGAATTCCCCCCAGGGAAGGCCGTTTGGCCCAAGCGTTCCTTCTCTCTTTTTCGTTTCAGTGGGAGTTCCACTTACTTTCTCGGTTGTGGTCGTTTTCGGGCTCACTCCTCTCGCCGGCGGTGGTTTCAAGACATTTACGCTTGCGCTTGCGTCTCCTGGACTCACGGTGCTCTTGGCCGCCTGTGGATTCCAGTCCGCTTTTGCGTTCCAGTCTTTTCCTTTCCCTGGAAAATTGCCGTCTTTAGCTCTTTTAGCCGACTTATACCAATCGTAGTATTGGTCTGAGCTATACAGCTGCTGCTGCTTCCACCCCTTTTGGCCCTTTCCCTTTCCTTTTCCCATCTTGTGGGTTTTTGGGCTTTTTCTCTCTTTTTTTTCTTCTCTCTTTTTTTCTCTCTTTTCCAGTTTGAGATCTTGCCTCTTGCTGGTTTGGTGTTCACCTTTCCCCAGTTTCCGGATCTTGTCCTTTGCTGGTTTCTGGTGTTGCACTCTTTGGTTTGGGCTGGAATCAGATCTCTAAGATGCTAAGATACTTATTTCTTTGTAAATTAGTTATTTATTTGGTCACTGGAGCTTGAGATGGAAATCGGAAGTTTTTTGTATTGGACTTTCTGGGTTGTACTCCAAACCTACCTTATTTTCTAGTGCTTGAAGTGAAGAGAATCGTCATTTTTGAGGAGAAGTTTCAACATTCATATGGACTGGATAGGTACTAGAACTCTTATTTTGATGATCAAAAAAACTCGATATTTTTGGACTTTGAGAACATGGAACTTGTTGCTTTTTTTGATTTCACTCTTTGGGGATTTCTGTGGATCTTTGTCCTCCTCCCCTCACATCTTGTGTGGGGGGGGTAGGGGGGATCTTTCTCTCTCCCCCTTCTCCCCTCACTTCAGGGCTTCCGATATACTTTCACAATATAGATTTTCAGGCTAGGATTATTTGCTTTTCACTCTTGCTGCGGACTTTCTCCCCTCTTCCCACATCCTGTGTGGGGGGGGAGTCCTTTTGTGCACTCAGTTTGCTTCTCTCTCTTCCACACTTCAGGGCTTCATTTCAGACTTGTTCGCTCTCAATTTTTCACTTTCACTTTGTTCTCTCACTCTCTCTCTAGACTGGGTTTTTTCCGGATTTTTCCCCCGGGTTTTTTTCCGGGTTTTTTCTTTCTCTCTCAATGATGGTTTTCAGGGCTTGATTCTTTTTGATTCTTCTCATGCATTCTCCTCCTTCTCTCTTTCTCTCTCTCTCTTCCTTTTTCCTCCTTATTCTTCTGTTCCTCTTCTCTCAGGGTTTGCATACCTTCTCACGCTTCTTTCCCTCAAGGGTCTTGCCCTTCGGGAGGTGGTGGAGGCCGTTGGACTTCTTATGCTTCTCTCGCTCCATTCACTCTCTTCGTTCTCTCCTTCTGCTCTCTGTTCATTCTCCACTCTTTGGAACCCCCTTCCTTCCAGCCAGTTCCTTGTGCTTCCCTCTTTGAGATCCCCCAATAGGTCTTGCCTTTGGAGGTTCCCAGTTCTTTGGGATTTTGTTATGTCCCATCCTCCTGTTTTCAACCCATCTCCTCCTCTTGCCTCAGAATAGGCAACTCCGTGCCTAGTTACTTCCTGGGCATATGGCAGCAGTATATAGCAGCTGCCTGGATTAATGTATGCGAAGAATGTTTTTCTCTCCTCCTCTCCCTCTCCTCTCCTCACTAGCCATCCCCTTTTTGAGTTCATGGGGATTGGCCCTGATTGTTGGAGTTGAATGCTTTTTCCTCCTGTACTCGTGTTGAGTACAGCCGTCCCTTTCTGGAGGTACTGTTCGTTGTCACGATGGAGGTTTATGCCCGGCCATCCATCTTGTTTCGACCTATTCATAAGACAATGGTCGAACGGTGAATGAAATAACTTTAGTTTTTCATATTCACCGTTTGTCAGTTTGACCTCTTCCCCCAGTTCCCTTTTAATGCCTTGACTGTGCATTAGGGCTTTCAGGGAACGTAGTGCGTTTTTTGTGTTTTTCCACTTTTTGTACGGTTCTATCGCCGTTCCTTTCCCTTCCCGGCCACACCCGTTCGCACTTACTTCTTCGAAAGTCCCTACCATCGGTTCTCTCTCTTCTTCTCCCGGCCCTTCTTCTCCCACTTCTCCAAGTTGACCTGTTTGCAACAAGATGCATAGTCTGTCCCAGACTTCTTGATCCAGGTCTTGGGAACCTGGGGAGTAGGGGACTCCGGTTGGCCCATTTGTGGTCTGGGGAACCGCGTAGTTATAAATCTCTGGGAGTTTACTCTCCAGGATATTATAGAGCCCATTGCTTTGTTTGTTCCCCCCATACAGATTAAAGAGATTGTTTCCTGCCTTTTCCAGGTTTTCAATCTCCTTTCCGTTTAGGATGTCTGGGGCGATTACTATGGTATCGGCTAAGCAGCAATATTTATAATCGCCTTTTCTTGCCTCGCTTAGATAGCGATGACAGAGCCTGCGTTCGTTATCATAGATCTGACTCTTGCTCAGATTCGCCGTCATCCTTTTCTCTCTCTCTCTCTTTCTTCTCTCCTTTCTTTTTTTCTTTTTTTCTCTCTCTTTTTCTTCCTTCTCTCCTTTTCTCTTTTTTTTCCTCTCTCTTCTCCTCTCTTGTTCTCTGTTCTCAAAGTTTCCTTTGATGTTATATTTTCCGGCTAGTTCCTAGTTATTCTAGTTCTAGCACTTACAGTCGCTGTGTTTTTTTTTTGGGGATATAGATTCATAATTCAGGATTCGTGACTCATGGTGCATTATTATTCAGATGGAGATTTCGCGTTCAGATTTCGCAAATTCGCACTTCTCTCCAGTTTCCTCGCGGAATTTTGCATAGGAATTTTGGCGGATTCCTGCAACTTTTCTCTCGAAACTCTTGTTCCTGAACACATTTTTCTCTCTCTTTTTTCCATTTTTTCTCTCTCTTTCCATGCACTTGGATTTC
>PBYE01000010.1 GCA_002729495.1 Chromatiales bacterium | reverse complement strand
GGGCCAGTGTCGTCCTCGAAGTCTGCGTCGCCGCTGTCCAGCTTGCCCTGCAGGTCCATGAGATTCTCGTGCATGGTCATTTCGTCCAGACCCGGCGACCAGAGCTCCTCGTCCTCCGCGAGGCGCGACTGCTCGGGTGCAACCAGCACGGCCTCGCCTCCAGTGTTGACCCATACGTTGGCGTCTTGCATCCCGATCACAATCCCTGGGCCCTTCCAGATGCCCCGGCGGTTCGAGTTATTGACGAGGCGCCACCAGTAGACGTAGGAGCCGGCGGTCCAATTCCCGCGGTGCGGACGAGTCCGGGCCAAGGCTGCTCTGCGCAGAGTCTCGCATGTCTGCATCCGGACGAAGGCCGCGCGAGCTTCCGTGCGAATCTGCATCCTTCGCGCTATGGACTCGCTGGGGGTGGTGAGCATGGCCATGTTCTCAGGCTCCTCCATGAAGTCGGCGGTCATGCGGGGTTCTGCCCCGAACACCCACTGCGCCGGGCTGTAACCGCACTTCCTCCTGAGCGTGTTCTTGGCTTGGGCGCAGCACGACATCACAATCCGCATCTCGTCGGCGCCGGTCGCCGAACTGGCTTCTACCGTGCGGCGGACGATCTCCTTTAGCCAGCCGCCCTGTCGTTCGCAGCGGCCGTGCTGCCACGGAGCGCAACCGGCCGTGGCCGTGACGAAGGCGCCGTAGTGCTCCATGGCCTCTGTGAAGTTCGACCGGAAGGCGCCGTCCTGGTCCACGTTCAGCTGGCGCGGCATGCCGAAGGGCGTGATCCAGATGTCGTTGAAGATCTGCGCAATCTCAGCTGGCTTGTGGCTCGTGACCAATCCGACGACATGATAGGTGGTCGTCAAGTCCACGCAAGACAAACACCAGTAGGCCTTACCGGCGACGTCTTTGACGTGGATGAAGTCCAACGCTACCGCAGCGTTGAAGTCGCCCACCGGACGTAGACGCCCTGGCTCGACGGCCTTGGTGGACTGCTGTCGGGCACACGAGGCGCATTTCAGGGCCTTCGCGGCCTCCAGCATCTCCGTCGAGGCGCCCGACAAGCGCAGGTTGCGCACGAAGTCCTCCTTTGAAGGATGCGCCAGGTTCTGGTGCATGCGTCGGAGAGTCTTGGCTATCTGCGCCTTCACGGGGATGTCGAAGTAGATTGCTCGTTCTCCGAGGGGATCTGGTTTGGCTCCGGCGCTCGGTCCAGCAGCTGCACTGGGGTGAAGAGCATGCACTCGCCGTAGTCGTTGCTTGTCCGGGTGCCACTCGGCGGCGTCCAGCGCCCGGAGAAGTCGCCTTCCAAACAAGCGCGTGTAGGCGCCCGCCTGTCGGCATCTGCGTCGGCCTGCGACCAGAGTGTGAGGGTGATCTCCCCGACAGCGCCGGCCCATGATGTCCCCGAAGGCGGCATGGGAGACCAGAAGGCATGTGGGCTTCTTCATCGGCTGGCCGGTGTCGGGCGCAACGAGACCGTGGGCACATTGATCCGTGGCGACGGCATGCATCTCGTTCCGTTCCAGTACCTGCAAAATCGGGTCCTGATCGAGGGCCGCGCTGTATAAGGGGTTCTCGCCCACGATGTGATCGCCGCGGCCGAGCTGCTCCCAGGCCAAGTCTCGGAACAGCGTCAGGAAGGGCTTCTCCTTCTGCCTCAGCCGTCGCAATCGCTGCCGCTCTTCCGGTGTCCGATGGTTGACGTTCGAGAGCGTGGACCAGAGCGTGCAGGGCCAGCCCATCAACACGAGCTTGGGACGCTGCGTCCGCACATCGGCCAGGATGCCGTCTCGTGTGGCTTTGCAGAGAATGTCGTCTCCGTATAACGCGTCACGGGGCCGCATGACCTCTCGCCCAGCTTCTTGGAACACCGTCGTTGACTGTGCTTCGCCCACACAGACTTCCAGAAGGCTCGGCCTCTCTGTATCCGATGTGTGAAAAGCTTGAGAGACTTCTCGGAGGCCCCCTGCTATCTGAACGGCCGGTTCAGCCATGTGGCAGCTGACACTGCTCAGCAAGGTGGCGAAAGTCAAAAGCGTCGCATGAATGTGGCCTCTCATTCTCTTTGTGGTCGGTTGACGACCTGCTGTTCGCCTGTGAATTCCATCGCGCATGCACTGACGTCTTTGGTCAGCTGAACAACTCAATACTGGCTCGTTCTCATCCTTGGACGGGGTCGTCGTCGCTGAGGTGTCGACCTTATGATCCAACGAGCTGCTCTGAATTCGATTCGAGTTCGGCGCCTCGGCATCTCCCCGGTGGCGAGGGCGGCGCTCGTGCCCTGCCACGGCCGTTTGCAGATCGTCGAGGTCGATCACAGTTCGGGGGCCACCCAGCCACCCGCGGCAGCGTTCGAGGGCGGCTCCCAACCATCGGCCGGCGCCAGCGGCATCGCGGGCGTCGTCGCGGCCAGCTGCTGCTGGTGCGCCGTCATCGCCGCCGCCTGCTGCTGCTGCAGCGCCTCCTCGCGCACCCGCAGGCCCGTCTGCTGCGCCGTCAGAGTCGCGATGGTGTTCGGGGAGGCCTGCAGCGGCGTCCAATCCGTGTCGCTGTCGTCGGAGCCCGCCAGAGACTCCTTGGAATTCAGATCCTTCCTGTCCGTCCGACTCGGCGTCATGTCGAAGGTCTCGGCCACAGCGACTGGCTTCGGCACCGGCCTGGCTGCCGCGGTCGGCGCTGCGGTGGCCGTCGACGGCGTCGTCCACGACGAGCTCGCCCCGGAGCCCGAGGACACGATCTGCGGCGCCACAGTCGGCTTCGCCAGGGCCCTCGGCTTGGCCACGGCCTTCGGCGCCAGTGTCACCGGTGGCGCCCAGCCGCGCAGGCGGAGGATCATCTGGTCGCGGTTGAGCTCGCACAGCTCCTCCTTGCTCTTCCCGCTCAGACCCTTGATGTGGTAGCTCCCGCGCGACGACTGCGACGTCTGCTCGCGATGCAACCGGAGCACCTCCTTCATCTGAGACTTGGTCTTGAGGCTCTCGGCGGGGAAGGCGTAGCCCGCGTTGATGAGCTCGATGCCCATCTCGTTCTTGTCCATGGAGCTCAGCGACTTGACCTGCCTCTTGGTGCGGCGCAGGCGCGCCTGGGAGAGGGTGCGAGTCTGCTGACCGGACATCGTGACCAGAACCCAGGGAACGCCGATCAGTGACAAAATCGGAGGGACTCTGGACCGCTGCAACATTGACCGATTTTGATTAAGTTTTTGATGAAATCGTCGAAATCCTAACTTCGGTAAGATCCTTGGATAAATCGAAATCTCCTTCGAAGCCGTTGCTGGGGAAATCCATGAGCGAAATCATAGGATGAGGCTCGATCGTTCGGAAGGCTTGGATACAGGTATCACCTTCCCCCAGGTATACGGTTCTAGAACGCGCATGGTAAGAGAGATCCAAAATTTCCATCGCACCATGTGACAATAACAATGGAATATCCCCCGCCACAATACTACTGTAATGCCAAAGACGAAGCATCTTCCTCCCAATCCAACCGGCACCAAGACGGCGCAGAAACCAGGGGTAATAGGGCCAGGACCGAAGCGGTATTTCTCCGTGTCTGGAAACTCGATGCACGTTAGTCCGAACTCTTCGACTAATTGGTTTTTGAATTGAATGTACCACTTCGCACCAGCCACCATACGAGAACATCCCGTATCAATCATCGCCAGTATTCCACGCCGTGGTATACATTCTGTATAAATGAAATGCACGTATGATGTATGCGTTCTTGAAGAAATTGAAATTATGCCCCCAGAAATTTCCTTCATCGACAAGCTCGTGACCCCAAATCTNNGAACACAATGCCATGATTCAAGAAGAAACATNAATAACCCNACCAAATTACAGCATAANTTGACACTGTTCCCGGCTAGCCAGATAATCGCCACACAAACTGAAANGAATCCCGTGTATTTCGCATGGTTGCCAGACCGGTGAGCCTCCGCAAAGGNCGAGCAACGCGACAAGAAAGCCTCGACACTGTCGGAGGCTGATGAAGAACGAGCGAAAAATTGCTTCGCGGGCGTCGCCTCAATCGCCGCCGCCTGTGAAGTCCCCGACGTCGTAGCTGTTGCCGTACCCGAGAAATGAGAGCCAGAGCCACCCCGATCGGCAATCCTCTTCTGCATGTCCGATTCGAAGTTGGGGCAATCTCGATCATATTGCCAATGATTGAGTTGGCCACACGAGTGGCAAGGTTGGCTCTTTTTCATCTTGAGCACTTTCGGGTGAGTGCTCTCAGCGAAATCCGGAGCCGCCACATTCACAGGGTTGGAACGATCCTTATCCTTGAGCGCCTTCTTCTTGACCTTGAAGAATCCTCGGGCACTCCGGGCCTCTCGGAGTTTCGTCTTCGCGTTCTGGTAAGCATAGTTGGCGCTGTGAATGTTGGTGCTGATCTCCGCCGGCATCTCGAAGCCTTCGTCACCAGAATCCTGGGAAAGGTCCGAGGAGTCGGTGTCGAAGGCGGCGTGCGCGCCGTGGCCGTGCGTGCCGTGGCCCTGCTGCGCGGTGACGACCGGGTACTGGATACAAACGGCTTCGATCATGTCGTCCAGCTTGAAACGATTGAAGCACGAAGTGAGCACCTGCTGCCGCTGGAGCTCAGTCAGCTTGGCGCCCCGCCGCCAGTACATGTAAGCGGCCAACGCGTCTGGGATGCTGACATCGATTCGCTTGAGGCGTTGAAGCAACGCCTTGAACCTGTTGGCGTATCCCCGGTGCTGCTCGTCGCCGCGACGGCGGCACTTGTCCAGGAACTCGTCCAAGATCTCGGTCTGGTCGAGGATCTCGTACTTCCCGAACGTGGTCCGGATGAAACTCTTGAAAATGAGCATGCCGTCGTTCGAATGCAAATCGACCGGATCGAGGACGGACTGCGCCTGAGTCCAGGCGGCATCCTTCAAACTTGAGAGCAGCTTCACTGCGCGCAGTTTGGGATCGCCCCCGTCGAGCATTTCGTACAGATCCACGCGGTTGAGGTACTCCTTTACCTTGTCCGGGCTGCCGTCAAAGATCGGGACGTCCTTCTGTTCGATTACTCTGGTGAAATACGAGCTCCCGGCCTCAGGCGGCGGTCCGTGCCCTGGATGCGGACGAGCTGCTCCAAGCGTCGTCTCACATTGAACTGCACAGCGAGAGCAGAGGCAGAACTGCTGGCCGTCTTGGTGACGATCCCCGTCGATCGCAATGAAGGAGCACCGCCGGCCGCACACGGCGCACTGCCGGGCACACTGTCGCTCGCCGCCGCTGCCGGCCGGCGTCGGCTGTGCTGGCCACTGCGGGGAGCCCGGGGCGCCCGGATAGCCTGCCGTCGTCCACCGCGCCGGAGACCATGTCTGCTGTTCATCGCGCCACCCAGGCCATTGCGCCGCGGTCGGCTCCGTCGGACGGCTTTGCCAGCCTGCGTGCCATGGCGTCTGGGGCTCTGCCACGGCTCTGTCACGGCTTTGCCAGCCTGCCCAAGGGTCGGCGCCCGTCTGCCACGGGTCCGCGCTGGCACCGGCCGCTCGTCCGTCGTCATACGGGGCCTGGCCCGCCGTGCCAGGACCGGTGTCGCCTGTCCAGGAAGCCGGTGGCGGCGGCGCCGAAGATCCCGTGGGAGGCGAGGTCGCCGCATCCGTGGCCGCGGCTGCCGCCCTCTGTGGTGACGGCGGTCTCGGAAGGCGAGTCCACGAACCATCACTGCCTGATCCAATCATCTTGCAACCAGCAAACAACACGAGAAAACAAACAACTTGTCGAAATAGTTTCGGAGTGGCAAAAAGGATCGCAATCCACTGCTCCGTTGTACCAATGTCGATCTTGCGTAGATCTGGCAGAGAAACGGAGTTGTTCCAACCTCGGAAAGATTCGCTGGAATCCAGAGGAGCAGAATGTCTTTTGTCGGCAACAACAAACAACAGACCACAATGGAAACAACGCTGGGATGCGAAGCTAAGTAGCCAAAAGGCGTCAAGCGCAACTGTGACGGCTCGAACACAACGCACTTGAGCCAAAGTGATGCAACAAAGGACTCTTGCCAAAACACACTTTATCGGCGCACAACGCATCAAGGCATAGGCCTGCGAGACACTAGCAGCGATCCTGAGAAAGGTGCTACTGTGCGCCGATACAAACGAAGAGACGAGCACACAAAGTCTTGGTCAAATGGCCGCAAGCGTTTCGCGAAAATTCCACACTGCTCTCTACTTTAAATTGACCAAGACGTCAAGCGGCCAACAAGGTACGATGACAAAGAGAGCCAGGTGTGCCGACGCCGGCACGGCGGGAGAAAGGCGACGGATTAGTCTGCTCAAGGTGCCGGTATGAAGTCACTTGTGAATCAGGGACCATACGCGAACATGGGTGTGTAGACACTCATGAATCCAGGGACCGGCTGGACACAGAGCAGACAGATCCACGCCCTCCCACGAAGCGAGAGCCACCGTGAAGGCAGACCAGAAGATGGCATGTGCAATCGTCGAGGAAGAACACAAGCAAGTAGACTAAATGGAAGGAACCGAAAGTCGAAGACGCCCACGCCGACCTTACAGTTTAATCGCGAGGAACGCGGCAATCTCGACAAAAAGAACATCAGAGGACAGGTCCAACAGGTGCAAGCTCATTCGGCTCTGTACCTCGAAGAGCGAGCTCGCCGACCTGCCCGACATATGGTGCAAGCTCATTCGGAACTATACCTCAAAGAGCGAGCTGAAGTGGAAAACAAATAAAAGATCAGCAAGTGCACGGGAAGCCACAATGATCACCTGCCGGTCGCCAAGTGGCCAACAAGGTACGACGACAAATCTCGGGCAAAAAGGCACTGTGCCTCGGGGCTCTCTGTCAACTGGATGCAACCCGTGGAAATGGCCCGTTGCAGAACCTCTCCGTTCATTTCCTTTGTCAGGGCGTCCGCAAGCTGGACTTCAGTAGGAAGCCAGCGAAGAGGGATGCTCCCCATCTGCGTGTAGCTGGCGCACTCGTCCGTTTCCTCGTGGAGCATGTCCTTCAGCGCGGCCAACTCCAAACCCAACCTCTTGTCCGTGGGAAGCTTCATGCCCTCCTTCTGCACGGCGTCATACAGTGAGCGGCAATCCGTGACGGCGACAATCGGCATCAACTCCTTGGCCGTGTCGACCTCCAAGATGCCAAGGCCGTCTCCCGAGAGACACTCGGCGATCACTCCCCGCGCAAACATGGCCGCGCCGATTCGGTGGCGGCGAGCGTTTCTCCCGCGAAGGTGGAGGTGCATACGCGGGGGATGGTGTGCGACCACCAATCCAGGAGCGAGGAGCACGTGACCTGGCCGGCGCTGACCTCCTTCTTGGACGCGGCAAAGTCTAGCAAGTAGCCGGCCTGGGTTCGGTGCTTGGGCCGGGCCGTCTTCTGTTCCGGAGGCTTCTCGGGGATGATGGCGGCCTCGGCGAGCTGCTCCTGCGACTCGACGTTCGACCAGGCCGCATCGAGGAACACCAGCATGCAGAGGTCGCTCGGCGCGATGGCCCGGATCACCTGCTCGTGATCGGCCGTGCGCTTCGCCAGCTCCACGAGTTTGTTGGTCTGCTTGATGTCGGCCAGCGTCGGCTCGTTCTGGTGGCGCTGCGCCTCGTTCGTGCCAAAAGCCACGTCCGGCCGCGTCTGAGCCACGATCCAGCCCAAGCCGCCCACGGCCGAGCGATTGTCGTGGCGCTCTGCGGGAGTTGCCATCGGCTCGCCCATGGCGTTGACCGGCCGTTGCGCCTTGGCCTCGATCTCGATCGGGTCGAGGCGGCCCAGGGTGAAGTTCTCCTGCTTGATGCGAATCTCCTTCACACGGTCGCCTTCGTCGAGGATGGCCCTCACCTGCTTGCCGCAGTACTCGAAATTGGCCGACTTGACTTCGCCGTAGGGGAAAAGCGCCAGCACAGCCTCCTTCAAACGAGGCGTCTCATCCTTGACTGCGATGAGCAAATCGTCGACGTGGACCGCGACGACACTCCTCAGCTGGCCTGAGCTCGAGTGGCAGGTGAAGAGCGCGGGGTCAAACAGGGACTGCTGGAAGTGGAGCATCTCGCCGTTTTCCTCGGTGACCTTCAGCTTAAGCAGGGCACAGCTGAACTTCTTCCACCAGAGCCTGGGGCTGACTGCCAGACCGAAGATGGCCTTGCGCACGCGCAACAACTGGCCGGGCTCGAGCCCGGGGAAGCCCTCGGCAGGCTGCCGCAAGTAAAGCTCGCCGGCCTGCCTTTCCAACTCGTCGCCCTGCAAAAAAGCAGCTTCCACATCGGCCGCCATGGGGATGAAGTTGAAGGTCGCGCAGAGTTGGAAGAAGATGTGCGTGGACAATCGGCTCACCGTAGGAGCATCGGTGCGGACTCCGTACTCAAGCTCGGGGTCCTTGTGCCCGGGGATGATGATGCGAGCTTTGGCCTTCAAGGGAACATCGTTCTCCGGCGAGCGAATCGAGCTATTCTTGTCCCGATACAAAACTCGAGTGTCCATGATATCTTCCCGGCGCTGGGTGCGGGCCACCTCCAAACTCTGCGCGAGGCTCAAGACGTCCACGGCCTCCCACATGAGGAACTCGTCCCGCTGCTTCTTGAGAGCGCTGCGGTACTGGGCGCGGTCGATCTTCGGGATGCCGGAGTAGGGAACTTCCTTTTCCAAAGCCTTGCGAGCCGCCCTGGAGGACACCGCGCGCTTGGTGAAGAAAGCCTCCTGCAAGTGGCCCATGGCGTCCCAAAGGCGGCCCCATCCCTCACTCGCGGCGTCGCAGGTGACGGTCCAGAAGGAGCCGTGGGCCGCGCAGCTCGCCACGTGCTCGAGAGACTCGGCGGCCTCTTCTTCCGCGTCGATCTCCCCCGGCTCGGGCTCGAAGTGCTGTCGCCGTCGCTTGAACTCTGCGTCGCCAATCGCCTCGCCGCTCTCAACCGCGGGCGGCAGGTCAATGGGGTGACGTGGTGCCTCCTTGGTGCGGTACCTCCTCTTGAGGGGCTTACTGAAGTCCTCGTGGCCGTCTACATCCCGGCGCGCGGTCGCCAGATCTCTGGGCTCCGGGCCAGGGCCAGTGTCGTCCTCGAAGTCTGCGTCGCCGCTGTCCAGCTTGCCCTGCAGGTCCATGAGATTCTCGTGCATGGTC
>PBYE01000009.1 GCA_002729495.1 Chromatiales bacterium | reverse complement strand
GCTGTGTCGGTGGGTGAAGTGCAAGCGGCGGAGAGTCTCGTTAAGGCGCTGTTGCAGAGCTATCCGGGTCAGCCCCTTTTACTGACAACCACGACACCCACGGGTTCAGACAGGGTTAAAGCCCTGTTCGGCGACCAGGTCGCACATTGCTATGTCCCGTTTGACCTGGTCGGGTCGGTCAAACATTTTTTTGACTGGTGTCAGCCACGACTTGCGATCATCCTTGAGACCGAACTCTGGCCCAATCTCTATCATGAATGCGGTAACCGTGAGATACCGCTGGTCCTGGCCAGCGCGCGTGTTTCGCCAAAGTCGGTCAACCGTTACCGCATGCTGGTTAGCCTGTTCAGGAAAACCCTGTCGCACGGAATAGTGATCGCCGCCCAAACCCGGGCTGACGCTGATCGCTTCCTGGCGCTGGGCGCGAGCACCACGCGAACGCATGTGACGGGTAACATCAAGTTTGACTTTGAATTGCCGCAAGGTGTGCAGCAGCTTGGGCAGGAGTTTCGCGCACTGCAAGCTGCCGAGCGGCCGGTGTGGATTGCGGCGAGTACGCATACTGACGAGGAAGAAATCGTGCTCGCGGCGCACAGCAAAGTCTGTGGGCAGATTCCTGATGCACTCCTGATACTGGTGCCCAGGCATCCCGAGCGTTTTCACACGGTCGCGAACCTGCTGGACCGGCAGGGTGTCAGCTATATACGCCGTAGCAGTGGCCGCACCTGTGACGAGCACAGTGCCGTCATCCTCGGCGACACGATGGGCGAGTTGATGATGTATTACGCGGCTGCCGATGTTGCGTTTGTCGGAGGCAGCCTGGTCAAGATCGGCGGCCACAACCTGCTGGAGCCGGCTGCCCTGCATTTACCGATGATTATCGGTCCGCATAATTTTAATGCGCAGGAAATTGCCGATCAGCTACGGGAAGCAGGCGTCGCCGCGGTCGCCGAGGATGCAGATTCGCTGGCTGTCCACGTTATCAGCTTGCTCAACGATCCCGCCGAACGGTCCCGGCAGGGTGAACTGGGTAAAGAGATCATCGAGAGCAGCCGGGGCGCGTTGGGCCGGCTGCTCGACCTGGTCAGGCCATTACTCCGCTGATTCTGTTTCGGACGACGCGGGTTCAGTTGCAGTCGTATCCGGCAGGCTGGCGTCCGGCTGACCGCCGCGGCCCGGAATGGCCTGCAGTTGCTCCTTTGTAACGAGCCAACTATCCAGTTCGCCGATATCATCGGCCGACAGCGTTCCCGCAGCGTCTTTAAGCTTGATCACGTTGATAAGGTAATCGTACTTGGCGCGCGCATACTGGGTCTGGGCAAGGAAGAGGCTCCGGCGTGCATCCAGCACATCAACTGCTGTCCGGGTGCCGACTTCGTAGCCGGCCTCGGTCGCCTCGAGCGCGATCATGTTCGATTCTTCCGAGCGTGCCAGCGCCTGCACACGGGCGATTTCGGCGATGACACCCAGGTAGGCGTCACGCGTTTCGCGTTCAGTTTCGCGCGCCACCTTCTCGAAGTTCTCACGCGAGGCACGGTGCAGGTACACCTGCTCCTGAACCTCGGACGACACGCCGCCACCGGAATAAATAGGCACGCGTAGCTGCACCCTGATCTGGGTCGAATCCGATTCTGAATCCTGCGCACTCGTCGATTTGAGGATGCCGCTATCATCAAAAAGGTCCCGATCGCCGTCTCTGTCGTTGTTGCTCGAGGATGCAGAAAAGTCCAGCGTAGGCAAGTGGCCCGCGCGAGCAATACGGATATTGTCGCGCGAGATTTCCGTACCTATACGTGCCGATTCAAGAGAAAGATTCTGTTGCAACGAGATATCCACCCAGTCCTGCTCCACCTGCGGATTGGGTGGGATCAGGGGGAACTCTTCACCGGGTGACGCCAGCGTCTGCGGATATTCGCCGGTAATTTCGCGCAGAGCCTCTTTCGAATTTGCCAGCGAGCGCCGTGCTTCAATTTCAAGCGCGACCGCGTCGTCATAAGCCGCCTGTGCTTCCTTGACGTCAGTTATGGCGTTCAGCCCGACTTCAAAACGCCGTTCGGCCTGTTCGAGCTGTCTTCCAATCGATTCCTTGGACGCCTGCTCGGAAATCAGCGTGTCCTGCGCGGCCAGCACATTAAAGTAAGCCTCCGAGACCCGGATCATTAAATCCTGCTGCGCCGCACGGAAATCTATCTGCGCCTGGGCAACCTCTTTACCGGCTTTTTTCAGTCGGCGCCACTGGTCGGTGTTGAACAACGTCTGGCTTAAGTCGAACGACCAGGAACGGCTGTCTGTTTCGTTTTCGGCGACGCCTGTGACCGTTGTACCGGGCGGGCCATCCGGATCGGGAAATTGTGTAGGGCCATCGCTTTTATCACGCTGCCAGCCAGCAGAAAAATCGAGCTGTGGAAATAATGCCGCCCGCGCCTGCGGCTTCGTTTCCAATTGCGCCAGCATGTTGGCCTCGGCCTCACGCAGCGCGGGGTCGCTGCGCAGCGCTTGGTTATAGATTTCCATCAGGGTCTGGCCCTGGGCGGCGGTGGCCACAAACAGCGCTAGCCCTAAGGCCATGTTTTTACGTGCAATCGTGATGAGTGTCATGCGTGCATCCTGATGCGTTTTGGCTTGGGAATGATACTAGATGTGGCGGACTATACTGCGTAACAAATTGTATCGAGCCGGCGCAGCCCGCATGTGTCGGCTATATCGCTCCGAGTGTCTTATGGAGGCTAGCAGCATATCCACTATTCCAGCTGCTTCCTGAACGCTGACTTCCTGCACGGTTAGCCCCTAAAACTCAAAGGCTTCAGGGACCGGCACATGTTCCAGTCGCTGGACCACCGTTTCGAATAACCGGGTACGCGTGTAGCTGCTGCCGGTGCGTACAATCCCTTCGACATCCATATTCGGCTCGCTGCCGATAATCACAACCAGCCGGCCATCCGGCTCGAGCCAGTCGGGCAGGCGCGGGTCAAACAGCGGCATCGAGCCCGCAATCAGTATCCGGTTAAACTTTGTGCCGGGTTCCATTTCGTTAAAGTCGGCGAGCTTCAGTTCGACGTTACGGATCTTTTCATCCGCCAGTTTTACCGACGCGGTGTCGATCAGCTCGGCATGTATATCAACACTCGTAACGTGGTCAACGAGCCGGGCCAGGACAGCGGATAAAAAACCGCTGCCGGTTCCGATGACGAGTGCACGGTCACCCGGGTTCGGCTCGAGGGCTTGCAGCAGCCGGCCTTCCTGCACTGGCTTAAGCATGTGCTGGCCGCAGGGCAGGGGGATAGTGGTATCCGCGAAGGCCAGGTCACGGTACGGCACAGGTACGAACTGCTCACGCGGCACGTTGCCGAGCGCTTCGAGTACCCGGTTATCCGATACGTCCCACGGACGCACCTGGTGGTAGATCATCTGGTGGCGTGCTGTTTCTGTGTGCATGCTTCCTGGCCGGTCGGCGAGTCAATCCGGGAACCTTAATCGGTCCCGTGGGCGGGCAAGGTTACACCAAAGCTGCGCACATACAAGCGCCACGCCCGGGCAGCTTATGTTAGCTGCGGAATGTACCTATGCACTGGCGGTGCCTTTGCCCTGCGTTATCAAGGCCTGCCTGCTACGCTCCAGTAGGGCGCCTCGTGTAGAATCCTGCACTTCCCGGAATTACAGGCAAATCAGGTGGCCGGGCAGCCAGGGACCCGCAGGGTACTATCGGTTTATGCGGCTACGGCAGAACCCGGCTAAAGGTAATCCGGGACTTAGCACGGCGTGATCAAAGTCCTATCGAAAATCGGAACAACAATAACTAATGACCAGTTTGCTGCGTAACAAGGCCTTTCTCCTTTCACTACTGATCGTCGTGGGGCTGGCTTTTCAGTTCTGGACCGGTTCCCGTTATCCGGCGCTCGATCAGAAAGCGATGATGGCGGGAACAGCTGGTTTGGAGCCGCTCGGTTTCGATACCGTGCTGGTTATAAAGGACGATGACGCCATCTACATGCGGGTGCTCAAGGGCACCGTTAACTGGGGTAAGACCAACCAGCGGGGCATGACCTTCGGTATCCTGTTCGCTGCTGCCCTGCTGACCATGATTTCACTGTTCAAGCGCAAGAGCTTCGATGGTTCCATGGCCAACAGCGCACTCGGCGTGCTGATCGGCACTCCGCTCGGGGTCTGTGTCAACTGCGCGGCGCCCATTGCCAAGGGCCTGCACTCATCGGGCTTGCGACTCGAAACGACTCTGGCAGCCATGATCAGTTCACCGACGCTGAACGTGATCGTACTAGCGATGGTTTTTTCGCTGTTTCCGTTCTACATGGCCGTGATGAAGGTGGGCGCCACGCTGGTGTTTCTGCTGTTACTGATTCCCCTGATGTCGAAGTATCTCTTTAAGGAAGAAGTTTCGTTGACGGCGCAGCGGGCTATCGCCGGGGCGTCTGCTAACGAGGACCCGAAGTTCATGGCGCTCGATGCGCCGGTGCCCGAAGACGAGGAAATCGCAACCTGGCCCAAGGCCTTTATCTGGACCCTTAAAGCCTTTCCGCGCAACCTCTGGTTCATTATCAGGACCACGTTGCCGTTAATGGTACTGGCCGGTTTCCTCGGTTCGCTGGCCGTCACCGTCGTGCCTATGGATACGCTGGCGAGCCTGTTTCCCTCCGGCTCGATACTGATGATCCTGGCGGGCCTGGCTATCGCGTCGCTCATCGGCGTCTTTATGCCGGTGCCGATTACATTCGATGTCATTATCGTATCGGTCCTCATGGCGACCGGGATGCCGGTGATGTACGCGATGACGCTACTGTTTACGCTGGGTATCTACAGTGTCTATTCCTACATGATCGTGGCCCAGACCATATCGCGGAAGGTCGGTGTCACCATCTGGCTGGCGATCGCTGCATTGGGCATGGTTACCGGCCTGATTGCACGCGAGTACGACCAGCGCCTGACGGCGATGCAGAATATCTTCCTGCTCGAGTCATGGGCCAAGCTGGATAGTTTGGTGGAATACCGTGCCCCGCTGGCGGCCGCCGGCGAATCCGCCGCAGCTATACTGCCCGGCCTGCAGGCTAATGCACTGGTACCGGAGCCGGCCAACACGATTGCCGCAAGCGGTATAGACGTCGCGCTAACGCCACTCGCTCCCCCCGCAGCCGGAGACGGCAAGATGTTCCGGCGTATGGCCGGTGTCGAACTGGGTATTGAGCAGCCCTACCAGTTTTCCTTATTGCGCTGGTCGCAGCCGTTCAGTGAGTTCGGCGGTATAGCCTCGGGAGATGTGCACAACGACGGCTGGGTCGACGTCGTAGTGACCTCACAAAGCGGTGCGTACCTGTATGCGAATACCGGCGGCCAGTTCGTACAGCAGGAACTCGATATCCCCGGGCTGCACGACGAGTTTGTCGCCAATGCGGCGCTGGTCGATATCGATAACGACGGCTGGCTCGATCTCTTCTATTCGACCTACCGCAACGGTACTTACCTGGTTTACAACGACCGGGGCGCTTTCAGAGATGAGAACCGGGTGCGGCTGCCGAACCACGAGAAGGCCTGGGTAAGCGCCGCGATGGGCTTCGGCGATATCGACGAAGACGGCCGGCTGGATATCGTACTCGGCAACTGGACACTGGGTTCCGCACTCAGCCGCAAATTCCTGGGCCGCGATACGTCGCGTAACGTGGTGCTCCTGAACCGCAGCACGGGCTTTGTAGCGAGGGAGTTGCCAGGCCCTGACGGTGAGACGCTGACCGTGTTGCTGTCCGACTGGAACGGCGACGGCCACCTGGACCTGATAGTCGGCAACGATTTCGCCGTTCCCGATCTTTATTACCTTGGTGACGGCGCCGGCAACATGCAGCTGGTTCAGGTGGATGACGAAATCATCCCGGTCACGGCACTGTTGACCATGAGTGCCACGACTGCGGATATCAATAACGATCTCAAGCCCGAGATATACATCGGCAATGTTAGCGGTACCGATCACTCGACGATGTCGCGCATTCCCGATATGTGTGTCGATACTGAGGGTACGGCCATCCATGAGCAGTGCCTGGAAGTGCGTGCCAAACAGGAACTGATGAACACCAGTCTGAGCGGCAACGATCCGCTCATGTGCGTCGACTTTGGCGACGCGGAATTGACGGAGCAGTGTATCGGTATGCACCTGAACCTGAAGTCCTGGTGGAAGAACGATCCTGCTTCA
The DNA here is from genome assembly GCA_002729495.1 of Chromatiales bacterium. GTDB lineage: Bacteria > Pseudomonadota > Gammaproteobacteria > Steroidobacterales. The sequence continues at coordinate 133,134 of PBYE01000009.1, read as the reverse complement.
TGCCATATGCTGCAGGGCAAGTTTCCGGCGTTAAGCGATATCTGTGAGGAATATTTCCGTGAGGAACTGCAGCCGGTCAAGGGCGCCTTTATCCCGCTGATCCCGCAGGGTGCCCGCCGTGCCAACGTGCTGCTCGTGCCGGGCGCAGACGGCAAGTTCGTTGACCAGGCGCTGGAGCTGAACCTGCGCGAAGCGGGCTGGGTGTGGAACGCAAAATTTGCCGACCTCGATCACGACGAATATCAGGACATTTACATCGTCAACGGTTACTTCAACGAAACCACGCAGCCGGCCCGTGAGTCGAACCACCTGTTCCGCAACAATGCCGGCCAGGGTTTCGTCGATGTCACCGAAGCAGCCGATATGCAAATGTTCGCGGAATCGACCGCTTATACCTACATCGATTTCGATAACGATGGCGACCTGGACATCATTGCACGGGAAGTGCTGGGGCCGGTCTGGATTTACCGCAACAACAATAATGCCGGCAACTCGATCGAGATTAGCCTCGATGATGCGGTTGGTAATCGCGCAGGCATCGGTTCAAAAATCGTGATTCATTACGGTGCCGGTTCGCAGGTACGGGAAATTCAGGCAAGTGGTGGCTTCTCGTCTTTTGATGCGCCCGTGGCGCACTTCGGCCTGGGCGCCAGCGACGCAGTTGACCGCGTCGAAATTTCCTGGTCTACGGGCGGCAAAACCGACCTGCGTGGTGTATTCAAAGCAGGTCACCACTACCGCATAAGTCGGCAATAGTCCCGCATTCACGAGACGCTCGCATTGAAAAGCGCCTGGCGGGTCTGCTGAGGCCTTTGGCAGCCCGGATTATGGTGAATGATCCCTGAGTCCACGAAGTCCATGCGTTATCCTTTCAGGGTGCTACAGGAAGCAGCGCCAACTATCTCGTGACTAAGGGATTTTGCACCCCTGCGTCACACAAAATCATAAAAGCAGCGCCGGGATGCCTCAGTCTATTTCTACACGAGCCTTTACTCAGCAAGCCAGTCAACTGATCTCATCCCGAGAGCGGAGATTGCCGTGAACGGGGTGCAGCCGCTGATCGGGCTGGCGGCCGTGGTACTAGTCCTGGGGTTGATCTGTCTGCTCATGTGGCGCGCACGTCGCGTCTACCGTAAGCGCATTCGTGCACTCCACGACGAACTGAAAGAAGCTTCTGCGGCGTCCAGTTTCGGGCGCCGGGTCGAGTCCATAACCGGCGAAAGTGAGTTCAACGAACTCGGCGAGAGTATTAACCAGTTGCTTGACACGCTGCATGCAAAAGAAAAGCAGGTTCAGCAGCGTGAGGCACTATTCCGGAACCTCGCGAATACGCTGCCCGAAGTTGCACTGGTGCACACCGAGAAAGTTATTTACGCCAATCGCGAAGCCGGCGTCTTGCTCGGAGTCTCGCCTGAACAACTGGTCGGCCGGGAGATAACAGAAATGGTTCGTCCCGCCTATCGAAGTCTCGTGAGTAACGTTATCGAACAGCAACTGGCGGGTAAGAGAAACGGCGTACGTTACGAGTTGCAGTTGATCGATAGTGAAGAGCGAACCCGCTGGGCAGAAGCGACGGCAATGCGCATGCGCTACCGCGGCCAGCCGGCTATTCTGACCGTCGCCCGCGATATCAGTTATCGCAAGAGTGTCGAAGCGACACTCGGTCGTGGACGGCAGCAGGCGCAGATTACTCTCGAATCACTGGGCGAGAGTGTCATCACCGCCGACACCGCCGGAAAAATCGATTACATGAATGCCGCGGCTGAAAAACTCACCGGTACAAATCGTGAGGATGCGCTGGGGCAGCCCTTTGGCCGTGTCGTCAAGCTGGTCCGCGAAGATGACAGGCGTGACCTCGGCGATCCGGTCAGCCGTTGCCTGCAAAAACGCCGCCGCATCAGCATGGGCCGCCGTGCGTTGCTGATGCCGTCGAATGGCGACGGTGAAATTTCCATCGAAGCGACCGCATCGCCCATTGTCAGTCCGGACGAAGAACTGGCCGGTGCCGTCATCATCATGCGTGACGTCAGCGAACTGCGTGGCCTGACCCGTGAAATGAGCTACCAGGCCTCGCACGATCCGTTGACGGGCCTGGCCAACCGGCGTGAATTCGAGCGGCAGGTTAATGCAGGGCTGGATGCCGCGAAGGCTGAGGGATCGCAACACGTGTTGTGTTACATGGACCTCGATCGCTTCAAGGCCGTCAACGACACCTGCGGCCACCAGGCCGGAGACAACATGCTGCGCGAGGTGGCAGGACTCCTGCGCGAACACGTCCGTGATTCCGATGTCGTTGGGCGCCTGGGTGGCGACGAGTTCGGCATGTTGCTGGTCGGCTGTCCGCTGGACAAGGCCCGCCAGATTGCTGACGACGTGTGTGCAGCGGTGCGGGGTTATCGCTTTGTCTGGCAGGACCGGATTTTCGATATCGGTATCAGCATCGGACTCGTCGAAGTCAGCGACAAGAGCGGCTCACGCGAAGAAGTGATGAGCGCAGCCGATTCCGCCTGCTATGTGGCCAAACAGCAGGGGCGTGGCCAGGTTCACGTTTACTCGGCGCGCGACGAGGCCGCGGCACATCAACGTGGCGATATCCACTGGCTGCAAAAGTTGCAGACCGCGATACACGACGAACAATTCGAACTGCACGTGCAGCCGATTATTTCGGTGGCGGGCCGTATCCCGAGCGGGCCAGCGGTTGAGGTCTTGCTGCGCATGCATGATCCGGACGACGGCCTGGTCATGCCGAAAGACTTTATGGGTGCCGCGGAACGTTACCAGCTCATGGGCACGCTTGACCGCTGGGTTGTGGAAGCAACGCTCGCATTGGTTGCCAACGGTGCGATCCGCCTGCCGGACGAGCGCAGCGTGGCCATCAATATCTCCGGCCAGACGATGGCCGAGGAAGGTTTCCTCGACTTTGTCGTGACCGCGCTGGACCACAGCCAGGTTAACCCCGCCCAGATTTGTTTCGAAGTGACAGAACGTGCAGTCCTCAGGGACCTTGAGCGCACACGCCGCTTTATCGGGGTGCTGCATGGTATCGGGTGTTCCTTCAGCCTCGATGATTTCGGCAGCGACGTCGGTTCGCTCGCAAGCCTGCAGGGCCTCGAAATTGATTTCCTGAAACTAGATGGTGTCTGCACCCGCGATATCAGCGTCGACAGCGTGAACCAGGAAGTTGTGTCGGCCGTTACCCGGCTGTCACGCGCAGTCGGCTTTAAAGTCGTGGCCGAACAGGTTGAGGACCAGCCGAGCTTCGACGGGCTTCGAGACCTCGGCGTAAACTTTATCCAGGGTAACTACGTGGAAGAACCCCACGCGCTGGATGGACACGGCTGAATTCTCGCCACGCCAAAAATCAGCGGCGTGTCTGCCTGCATTTTTGGTCCGCCTTTTCTCCATGGGTACCGGTGCCAGCCCTGACGAAACAGGGATGCGGGTATGTTGCCTCGGCTCGGAACGCAGTGGCGACTCACCTCGGCAACACACCCGTATCCCTGTTCAACAGCCTTGCTCGAAGGACTCCGGTGACATTTGAGAGTGCATGACGCAGGCTTAAGCGAACGAATGTCACCGGAGCCCTTCGCAACTGTCACGCATAAAAAAAGGGCCGGCTACTGCCGACCCTTTTTGAAGGTTGCGGTTAAGACTTAAAGAAGCGGCACCATCAACAACGCCACAATATTAATAATCTTGATCAACGGGTTAATAGCCGGACCCGCCGTATCCTTGTAGGGATCACCGACCGTATCACCCGTAATCGCGGCCTTGTGCGCATCGGTACCTTTACCGCCGCAGTTGCCGTCTTCGATGTACTTCTTGGCATTGTCCCATGCACCGCCGCCGACGGTCATCGAGATCGCGACAAAAATACCGGTAACGATCGTACCGATCAGCATGCCGCCGAGCGCCAGCGCGCCGCCGTTTTCGCCGAAAGCGAGGTTGGCCGCAAGCACCAGGACTATTGGCACCAGCACGGGAAGTAATGACGGCACGATCATTTCCTTGATGGCTTCAGTAGTCAGCAGGCCGACGCAGCGCGAGTAATCGGGCTTGCCGGTGCCTTCCATGATGCCGGGAATTTCGCGGAACTGGCGGCGTACCTCCTCGACCACTTTACCGCCGGCACGACCGACCGCTTCCATTGCCATCGCGCCGAACAGGTAAGGCACCATACCGCCGATGAACAGGCCGATAATGACCGCCGGATCGCTCAGGTTGAATACGAGATCCTTGCCGAGGTTTTCCAGGTTGGCGGTGTAGTCGGCAAACAGTACCAAGGCTGCCAGGCCGGCCGATCCAATTGCGTAACCCTTGGTAACTGCTTTCGTAGTATTGCCGACTGCGTCCAGCGGGTCCGTGATGTTACGAATCTTCTCGTCCAGTTCCGCCATCTCGGCAATACCGCCTGCGTTATCCGTGATGGGCCCGAATGCATCCAGCGCCACTATCATGCCGGTCATCGAAAGCATGGCGGTTGCGGCAATCGCGATGCCATACAGTCCCGCCAGTTCATGTGCGCCCCAGATGCTGAGACAGACTGCAATAACCGGGCCTGTCGTTGCCTTCATCGATACTCCAAGGCCGGCAATGATGTTCGTCGCGTCACCGGTAATCGATGCTTTGGCAATGTCCTGCACCGGTTTGTATTCCGTGCCGGTGTAGTACTCGGTCACCCAGACCAGGAACGCGGTGAGCGCCAGTCCGATTAATGAAGCCAGGTAGAGATCCATTGCGGTGAATTTATCGCTGACACCTTCCATCATGTCCATCGTTACGGGATAGAAGGCGATCGCGGCAAGCACGCCCGAGATGATGACACCTTTATAAAGCGCACCCATCACGCTGCCACCTTCCTTCGTTTTTACGAAGAAAGTGCCGATGATCGAGGCAATGATGGATACGGCGCCAAGCACGAGCGGATACAGTGCCCCGGCTTCTGCATTTTCGCCCAGCAGCAACCCGCCCAGAAGCATGGTTGCAATGATGGTTACGCCGTAAGTTTCAAAAAGGTCGGCCGCCATGCCTGCGCAGTCACCCACGTTATCGCCGACGTTATCGGCAATAACGCCCGGGTTACGCGGGTCGTCTTCCGGAATACCGGCCTCGACTTTACCGACAAGGTCGGCACCAACGTCTGCGCCCTTGGTAAAGATACCGCCGCCGAGTCGTGCGAAGATCGAGATCAGCGAGCCGCCAAAGGCTACGCCGAGCAGTGCGTGCAGCGTGTCGTCAAGCGCGGTGCCGAGACTGGTTAGCAGCCAGTAGTACCCGGCTACGCCAAGGAGTCCGAGGCCGACCACCAGCATTCCGGTAATGGCGCCGCCCCGGAAGGCTACATCCAGTGCTGCACCCATGCCCTCGTGCGCGGCCTGGGCCGTGCGCACATTGGCGCGTACCGAGATATTCATACCGATGTAGCCGGCAGCACCGGAAAATATCGCGCCGATGATAAAGCCGATTGCAGTCGTTGTACCGATGGCAACCCAAAGAACAACCGTGAGCACGACACCTACTATGCCGATAGCCGTGTACTGCTTGTTGAGGTAAGCGTTCGCGCCTTCCTGGATTGCACCGGCAATTTCGACCATGCGTTCGTTACCGGCAGGTTTGCCGAGTATCCATTTGACCGACAAGGCGCCATAGATCAGCGCAATAATTGCAGCGCCTACACTGATTGGCAAAGCCATATTGCTAAGCATTTGGTATCTCCCAAGGAGTTCAAAAAATAGTCGGAACATCCCGTTCCTACCGGGTTTATTCGAAGGCCGAAGCCTGTTTTCGGGCCTGCCGGGAGACCCGCGAGGGCAGGTAGCGCCCCCGCAAAACCAAGGCACGCTACCTTAGCTTAAAATCCTTGTCCAGCTTCCGTTTTACCGGCACGTTCTTCAGTTCGACATAAACCGGCATGCCGTCCCTGTAGGGCGGGTAATCCTCGCCTTTTACGAGGGGCTCCAGGTAGCGGCGGCAGGCGGCTGTGATCCCAAAGCCATCCTTGCTGACAAAGCGTTTCGGCATCATTTTTTCGCGGTTTGCGACCCTGGCGAGCGACACCTTGCCGACGGTCCAGCGGTAAGGTTTGTCCGATTTCCGGACTATCGCCGGCATGACCGAATTTTCCCCGGCCAGCGCCATTTCCACGGCTGCCTTGCCGACGGCATAAGCTTGGTCGACGTCAGTTTTCGATGCGATGTGTCGAGCCGAACGTTGCAGGTAATCGGCGATCGCGTAGTGATACTTGAAGCCAAGTTCGTCTTTCACCATCTGCGCCACAACCTGGGCTACGCCACCGAGTTGTTTGTGTCCGAAGGCGTCGGTAGTTCCGGCATCCGCAAGGAATGTGCCGTCCTTGTAGGCGGCACCTTCACTTACCACAACGACACAATATTCATTGTCGCGCACGCAGTCCTTTACCCGTTTCAGGAATGCACGCTTGTTAAATGGCACTTCGGGGAACAGGATAATGTGCGGCGCCTCGGCAGGAGTCCGTCCTGCGAGACCTCCGGCCGCCGCGATCCAGCCGGCATGCCGGCCCATGACTTCAAGCACGAATACCTTGGTTGATGTACGCGCCATCGATGCAACATCGAGTGCCGCTTCTTTGGTCGAGACTGCGATGTACTTGGCCACCGAACCAAAACCGGGGCAGGTGTCCGTAACGGGCAGATCGTTGTCGACAGTTTTTGGTACGTGTATTGCCTGCACCGGGTAACCCAGCTTCTTCGATAACTGGGAAACCTTGTAACAGGTATCGGCGGAGTCGCCGCCACCGTTGTAAAAGAAATAGCCGATATTGTGTGCTCGGAACACCTCTATCAGGCGTTCGTACTCCGCACGGTTTTCCTCAAGGCTTTTGAGCTTGTAGCGTGCCGAGCCGAAAGCGCCGCCGGGGGTATGCCTGAGTCCCGCGATGGCTTTAGCCGATTCGCGGCTGGTGTCAATCATGTCTTCGGTAAGCGCCCCGATAATTCCGTTCCTGCCGGCGTACACCTTGCCCATCCGGTCCTTGCGTTTACGCGCGGCTTCGATTACGCCGCAGGCGCTGGCATTAATGACCGCCGTGACCCCGCCGGACTGGGCGTAGAAGGCATTTTTTCTGGCTGGCATCTGTGAAACCTCGGTTCTGGAGCCGCAGCATACTGCCCCAATACCTGCCTTTGCAGCAAGCCATCCCGATTGACCATTCCGGGGGGACAAGTTAGCTTACGCGGCATCAACCAGCTTCCGGCCCAAGCTCGGGCCTGCCAACGGATTCAAACTACAAGACATAAGCGGGACTAAAGGCATGCGAATCGTATTTCTGGGGGCACCGGGTTCCGGCAAGGGGACCCAGGCACAGCGCCTGATGGCAGATTTTAATCTGCCGCAGGTATCGACCGGCGACCTGTTGCGTGCAGCAGTCGCTGACGAAACTGAACTCGGCCAGCGGGCAAAAACGGCGATGGATGCCGGGGAACTGGTTACCGACGATATCGTGCTCGGCATTATTGCGGAAAGACTTTCCGAGGCCGATTGCAGCAACGGTTTTATCCTTGATGGTTATCCTCGCAACCTGCAGCAGGCGAAAGACCTTGAACCTGTGTTGGCAGATATTGGCCAGGCTCTCGATGCTGCGTTGTTGCTCGATGTAGATATGGATATCCTCATGAAGCGGCTGACTGGCCGCCGTACCTGTTCAACAACCGGCAAGCTTCTGAATATCTATTTCTCCCCGCAGGAAGAAATAGATGCAGTTACAGCTGCGGGCGGCGAACTGATCCAGCGTGCCGATGACAATGAAGAAACGATTTCAAATCGTTTGTCTGTTTACCGCGAGCAAACCGAACCGCTCATCGATTACTACCGTAATGCAGGCCTGTTGCAGACGATCGAGGGCGAGGGTGAGATCGATGAAATCTATGCGCGACTCAAGTCTACCTTGGGTCTTTCGTAACTCAGCCGGTAGCCTGCCAACCTAACATAGCTCACTAACAGTACGACGTCTTCGAACGCAGTGCGTTCTCGACATACCTTCCGGCGCTAGCCTTCGTCGCTCCCGCGCATCCATGCGCTCCGCGACATTTGTGCTTCCTGCACATCACAGCGTATTACTGCCGCCTGGAAGCCTGCCGTCAGTTAAATCTCGGTTAGTGCTACAGCACAGCCTGTAGTTCATTGCCGATTACGGCCTGGCGCCAGCCGCTCATAACGCGTAATGAACTTTCATTGCGGATCAGTGCACTTATATCCCGTTTACTGGCGAGCACTTCTGCAGCGATGCCGAGCTCTTCGGCACGGGCACGCACCAGCTTCATCAATTTTTTACTCAGGGTGTTTTCGGTGCCGCGTTCGGCGGTTTGCTGGACAAGTTCCAGCTCGCCTTTCTCAATGGCTTTATTCGCCGCACCCATGATGGCAATCAACCTGCTTCCCTGTTTACGCGCAACCGGTGGCGGCAGGTCTTCTATATGACCCAACGCATTTTCGGAAGCGGGGTTCGCGGCGGCAAGTTGCAGCAATGCCTTGTCACTAAGTATCCACTGGCGCGGTCTATCGGTCTTTACGGCCCGGTCCTCCCGCCATTCGGCCAGTACCCGCGCACGCGCCTGCTCGTCGGGTAGCAGGTAAGGGATGCTTCGAATACGCTGCCACGCATTTTCCGGATCGGGTCGGTACAGGCTGGAATCGCCCAGCAGCCGGCTGTCTTCCATGGCCCAGTCCAGGCGTCCCAGTTCCTCCAGCTGCCCGATAAGTATCTTCTTAATTTCAGGCAGGTAGGCAACGTCTTCCTCGGCATAGCTGAGCTGATCACGGGTTAGCGGCCTGCGCGACCAGTCCGTTCGGGTCTGGGTCTTACCGAGTTCTTTACCCAGCAGTTCTTTCACGAGGCCCGCGTATCCTATTTGCGCCTGATGACCCAGCAGCGCAGCGCAGGTCTGGGTGTCCAGCAAATTGCTTATGACCTGCCGCTGCTCAAACCACAGCACTTCCATATCCTGTTTTGCGGCGTGCAGGACACACATACGCTTAACATCAAACAGCAGCGACCAGAGTTTTTGCAGATCCAGATCTGCCAGCGGATCGATGCAGGCCGTTAGTTCTCCTGCTTTGAGCTGGAGTAAGCCCAAACGCGGTGCATAGGTTTTCGTGCGAACAAATTCCGTATCCACGAAGAGTTCCGCAGTGTCAGACACGATACTGCAGACCTTGTCGAGGTCGGGTTGTTCGTCGATCAACAGCGGGAGTTGTGCAGGGGCTGGCATAAGGCGCGAGTGTAGAGGATCATGTTCGCCAGTCCTATAGAAAAGTGACTTGTTATGCAGGCAATACTGGGTGCGTTCTGGCAAATAGCGTTGTTGCGGCAGGGCCCCGAAGATCTTCCTGACTCGCAGTTCCTCTTTGCTTTTGCAGCACTGCTGTATATAGGTGTGGATATGCTGGTCATCGTCGCGCTGTACCCGGCACAGTCCTACGTGCAACTGTTACTTGCTGATGTCTTGCTCCTTGGAGCGTGGGCGACAGGTCTGTTGGCTGTATTCAGTTTACTGTCACGTGCGCGGCGCACACTGACGGCACTGCTCGGTGCAGGCGCTTTACTCCAGGTGCTGGTATTGCCGCTAAGTCTTTTGCCGGCGCTGCTACCGCAGGTGATACGAATCCTTCTGCTCGTCCTGGTACTGCTATGGTCAGTTGCGGTATATGGGAATATTCTTGCGCGTGCGTTGTCCCGATCCTTTGGTATCGGCATTGCTTTTGCAGTGGTCTATTTCATACTTAGCTACGAAATGGTTGGTCAGTTGATCCCGGCAAACTAAATGCATATACACATACTTGGCATTTGCGGAACATTTATGGGTGGTATCGCCGCCATAGCCCGCGCGGCCGGCTACGAGGTAACGGGTAGCGACGAAGCGGTCTATCCGCCCATGAGTGATCAGTTGCGTGACTTGGGTGTAGAGCTGATCGAAGGTTTCGAACCGGACCAGCTTGACCTGAAGCCGGACATCGTTGTCGTTGGCAATGTCATGAGCCGCGGCATGCCGATCATCGAGGAGCTTTTAAACCGGGGCATACCATATACTTCCGGACCCGCGTGGCTGGCCGAGTATGTACTGCAGGACCGGTGGGTTATTGCTGTTACCGGCACCCACGGCAAGACCACGACCGCCAGTATGACGGCCTGGTTACTGGAAAAAGGAGGCCTCGAACCCGGCTTTCTGGTCGGGGGCGTGCCCGCTAATTTCGAGACAACCGCGCGCCTGGGGCTGGGTGAGTTTTTTGTTATCGAGGCAGATGAATACGATACGGCATTCTTCGACAAGCGTGCCAAGTTCATGCATTACGGACCGCGCACGTTGATTATTAATAATCTTGAGTTCGACCATGCCGACATTTACAAGGATATGGACGCGATACTCTGGCAGTTTCACCAGTTGTTGCGCGTACTGCCCGGTACCGGCCAGGTGATTGCCAACGGTAACGAAGCGGAAATAAAGCATCTATTTGAGATGGGCTGCTGGACGCCGGTAGAAAGTTACAGCAGTTCGCCGGATGTCGCGGCAGACTGGCATTTGCACGCATCCGACTCAGGTGGCTTGTCGTTGTCAGACGGGCAAGCGGAATTCAGTTCCGGGCAACTGTCACTTCCCGGCACACACAACCTCGAGAATGCCGCAGCCGCTGTGCTGGCTGCGCGGCATGTCGGCATAGATCCGCAGGAATCGCTCGATATGCTGGCAGAATTTCGCGGTGTGAAAAGGCGGCTGGAACACCTGGGAACTTTTAAGGGTGTGCGCGTCTACGACGATTTCGCGCATCATCCGACTGCAATCCGCCGCACGCTTGAAGCATTGCGTGAAACTTCAAAGGGTCGTGTACTGGCCGTGCTCGAACCGCGTTCAAACAGCATGAAACTGGGCGCCCACAAGGAGGGGTTGAAGGACTCGCTGGCACCGGCCGACAGGGTCTGGGTTTATCAGCCGCCGGAGCTTAAGTGGAGTATCGAAGATGCGCTCAGCGGCACGCAGGACCTGTGCGTGAGCGATGATCTCGAAGAGCTGGTAAGCGGAATGGCGGCCGAGGCACGCTCGGGTGACGATCTCGTCATTATGAGTAACGGCGGTTTCGGCGGAATACACAGCCTTTTGTGCCGCCGCCTGGAGGCGTAACGGTCCGGCCGTTGACGGCTAACACTGCCCCGCGCATCATGAAAACCCGGGCGTGAGCCCCAATTGTTCGGTTTAACGTGCAGCCGTTGTGAACACCAAAGCAGTCCCGCTGTTTCCCCTGCAAACCGTGTTGTTTCCCGGCGGTCCGCTGCCACTGCGCGTATTCGAGCCGCGTTATCTCGACATGATCAGCCGCTGCCTGAAAGGTGGCGAGCCTTTTGGTGTACTGCTGGTTGCCGAGGGCCCCGAAGTCAGCGGCAAGGCGGCGATAATGCGCACACAGGCAGTCGGGACGCTGGCATCCATTTGCGATTGGTACCAGGGGACCGATGGCCTGCTCGGCATCACCGCGCTCGGGGAACAGCGTTTCCGTTTGGGTTCAATGACGCGCCAGGATGACGGGCTGAACATCGGTGAAATCGAAATACTCGAGCCAGAAGCCCAGACACCGTTGCCCAAGGAATACGCATTGATGACCGACCTGCTCCGCGGGGTCATCGAAGACCTTGGCCGCCTGTATGAAACTGTCGAGAAGCATTACGATGATACAAGCTGGGTCGGGTTCCGGTTTGCGGAAATTTTGCCACTCGACCTGCAACGCAAACAGTACTGCCTCGAGATGGAGGATCCACTGGCCCGGCTGGAATTCCTCCGGCCTTTCCTTCGCGCGATAAGGGAAGAACAAACCCAGTAACGGGAGCAGTGATGAACGACCCGGCAGACTGTCTCGAATCGGTGCAGGCCGATATCACCGGACTGGAAGTAGACGCGATTGTTAACGCAGCAAATGAATCTCTGCTGGGCGGCGGCGGCGTGGACGGTGCAATCCATGCTGCCGCGGGTCCCGAGCTGCTCGCGGAGTGCAGGAAACTGGGCGGCTGTCCGACGGGCGAGGCGCGCATTACCGGCGGATATGGCCTGGCCGCCCGCTATGTCATCCACACGGTCGGGCCAGTCTGGCGTGGCGGGACCCGCCGCGAAGCCGAACTGCTGGCTTCGTGTTACCGAACTTCCCTGGTGCTGGCGGCCGGGGCTGACGTGAGGTCATTAGCCTTTCCTGCGATCAGCACGGGCATCTACGGTTATCCGCTGCGTGCGGCAGCCGAAGTTGCGGTCGCCGCAGTGGAAAACTGGCTCGCGGGCGAGACCCTTGTCGAGCGTATCGTGTTTTGCTGCTATAACAATGAAAGTCTGGAAATTTATCAGCAACTTTTAGGAAAAGAACGATAGTTATGAAAAAGTGGATGTGCCTTATCTGCGGACACGTGTATGACGAAGCCGCAGGAGACCCGGGCAACGGGGTTGCCCCGGGTACGCGTTGGGAGGATGTGCCGTTGTCATGGGGGTGTCCCAGCTGCGGGGCCGGTAAGGAAGATTTCGAGATGACAGGGGCCTGATCCAGCTTGAAGAAAGTCTGCAGGAGTCGGCTTTAGCCACTACCAAGATTGCGGTTACAGCTGGAAACATTACTGTAGGAGCGGCTTTAGCCGCGAACCGAATTTGCGTGTATTCGGACACGCAGATTTAATAGTCGCGCAGCGACACGAGGCCATCCCTGAAGAATTCCAACGCTGGTTATTTTGCGGCTATCTCCGAATCCTTCGGATTCTCCGAAATAGATTCCAACTTTTAGCCTTCCAGGCGTTTTTCTGCCGCCTGGAAGCCTGTAGTCATTTAAAGCCGACTCCTACGGGGCGTTAATTCGAATGTGCTGGCTCAAGAAAGCAGCGGTAGCAGCGTATCGCTCCTGCTAATTCGACAGTTGCCGCGACTTGATCCCGGCGTCCTCCAGCATTTCCAGTACGCTGTTGTTACCGACCAGATGCATGGCTCCGACGATGATCAGATAATTATCGGATTGCCGGGTGAGATCACGGATCGGCTCGACCCAGCTTCGATTGCGCTGGACCAGGATTGCGTCGTACAGCGCTGGCGCAGTCGCAATACCTGCGATCAGAAGTGTTTCCATATTTTTTGTATTACCTTCGCGCCACGAACTAACGATAACTTCTATTTCATCCTGCACACTCGCGGCATCGTCGAGTGACTGCAGCAGAAAAGTACGCTGGGAACTTGAATCCAGGTTGTCCATGAAGCCCAGCTGTTCTTCCAGCGTTTCAAGGCCGTGGATAGCTTTGCCGTCGGTCGCAGCTTTTTGAGTCAGCCGGGTTTCTATACCCCATGACGGATCGAAACCGAGTTGCATCATGCGCATCTGCGTAATAGACAGGGCCGCAAACCAGGGCTTGAACTGGCTGAACAGATCAAGCGGCACACCCAGCTCGTTGGCTTTTGCGGATGCATCGTTGTAGGCGGGAGCACCGATCATGTCTTTAAGCGTTCTGCCCGAACGGTCGGTGCCCATGGTAGCCATGGTCGTTAACGTGGCCATCGGGTCCAGGTCATCCATATCGATTTCCATGACCAGTGCGTCGGCCTGCTCATAGGCATCCATCAATCCGTCGGGCAGCGGGTAATCGCTGGCACGCAGAAAATGTACGGAACCCATAACCAGGACCCGGTTGCCGCTGGTTTCCAGTTCCCAGAGGGGTAACGGACCGGCGAGAGCCGGGCTCGCTTCAAGCAGTACGAAAAGAGCAGCGAGTACCCGTCCGGGTAGTATCTGTGTGTCAAAGTTCATAAAAGCCATACGACCTCCGTATTGATTGAGCCATCGGGCATCAGTCCTATCCAGCGGTATCCTGGCGGCAGGGTATCCAGCATGAACGCATCCGTTTCCGGAAGAAACTGCGCACCGGTCGATGGTGTGCTGAGCATCCGTACACCTTTGCGCTCGCGGTCTGAACACTGGTGTACGTGCCCCCAGACAATACCCCGAACATGCGAGTGGCGGTCAATAATTTCAAAGAACTCGTCTGAGTTGCGCAGGCTGATTCCGTCGAGCCATGGGCTCCCCATCGGAATCGGGTGATGATGCATGCAAACCAGCGCGTGGTGAGCGGTGTTTGCAGCCAGCGTGCGATCGAGTATTTCCAGTTGGCTGACTTCGAGCCGCCCGCCTGCATCCCAGCGCACTGCTGTGTTGAGCATGATCAGGCACCAGTTATTATAGGTGGCTGTCCCGCAAAACTGGAAAGGTGGTCGATTCAGGAGTTCCGCCATGATGCGCGGTGAATCGTGATTGCCAGGTATACAGTGTACCGGGACCCTGAGTTCACCGATTAGCTTGCGGAAGCGTTCGTAGCCATGCCTGGTTTCATCCTGCACCAGGTCGCCTGTCGCAATAATTGCGTGCGGCGTACGGTTGTCTGCCCCTATGCGTTCAACTATGGACTTGAAGGAATTGTAGGTATTCAGTCCTCGCATCATGGCATCCGGGTGCGCATGCAGGTGCGGATCCGTGATGTGCAGTAACCGAACAGGTTGGGGTGCCACTACTATGAGTCCGAAGGGTTGGTTAAAGCTGAAATATAGCTGCGGGGTAAGCTGCCGGAAGGACGTAGTTCACACTCAGGTGACTAGCCGCGGCTAGCCTTTAGCGCGATGACGCCCGCGTGGTCGCGACCGTTAGCATGTTTTGTCGCGCTCGAAAGGAAGCTGGCCGCGATAACCTCGAGGCCCGCATTCGTGCACACCCTTTTGAGTATGTCGGGATCCAGCGGATTGATGAAATCCGGATGCTCCGCCGGGTCAACGTGTGCGGGCAGGAACGAAGCATAGTCAGCAACATAGCCGGGCCAGGCATCACCTTCGCTTTTACGCCGCTCGTATTCGCCGGCCTGTGGTGCCCACGGCCCCGTGTAGGGTGAATCTGCTACCAGGTACAGGCGGCCTCCTGGAATGAGCCAGTCTTTCATTTTGCGTACCGTTACTTCTATGTCTGTCCCGTTCAGAAAATGTAGTACCCGGGCTGCCAGGATCGCAGCGAATGATCCCTGCGGGAAATCGACCGCGGGCATGGTTGCAGCCTTGCTGCGATAGCGGCCCCGGAGCTGCTCGGGCACGCGTGCGTATAAAACTTCCAGGTGCCGCGGGTCCATATCACAGGCCAGTACGCGCGCGCCGTTCTCAAGCGCAGCCAGCGTGGCGATACCGTAGGCGCAGCCGATATCCAGCACTTCGCCGTCTGCAGTCCCCGCGTACTCGGCGAAGTCAGCCGAATAGCTGTCCATTTTTTCTGTCATCCAGCCGGTATTGTTCATCGTGGGGATCAGGCCCTCGACGGGAGAATCGGGCAGATGCGGGCCGGGTTTAGTATTCATAGCTGGTCATCTAAAATAGGGTTGCTTTCGGTCGCATTCTGTCGCCTAGGCCTTCGTCATGCGCTCCCGAATGTGACCGAAAACAACCTTCCTTTCCGGGGCGCCAGGTTGGGTTAGTCTAGCCAATATGGGAGCCAGGTAATATGCCAGAAATTCTGACGACTCATGTTGGCAGTCTGCCGCGTCCGAACACTTTATTGGAACTGATGCGGGCGCGCGATGACGGAGAAGCGGTGGATGAGTCCCGGCTTGCCGGCGAGTTGCAAGGCGCGGTTGCCGATGTTGTGGCGAAGCAGGTCGATATCGGCATCGATATCGTCAGCGACGGGGAGATGAGCAAGCCCGGTTACGTGTCCTATGTCAACGAACGGCTGAGTGGCTTCGGTAGTTCGTGGCAGGGGCATGTCGCGCAGGATCTCGCCGACTATCGCGAACTGGCAATACACCTGGTCAAGACCGGACTCGTTATCCCGACCGGGGGCGGCCCTTGCTGTATCGGGCCGGTTACGGTTCGGGACACTACAGCGCTCGGGAACGATCTTGCTAATTTTACCGCCGCACTTGAGAAAGCCGGTACTGCCAGTGCGTTTATGAATTCGGCATCGCCCGGCGTCGTCACCGTGTTCCAGAAAAATGAGTTCTACCCTTCCGAAGATACTTATATCGAGGCGGTAGCCGAAGCGCTGCGGCCGGAATACGAAGCAATAGTAAGTGCCGGCCTGTATTTACAGATTGACAGCCCGGATCTCGCGATGGGACGGCACCTGGCATGCGCCAACATGAGCGAAGATGAATTCCTGACCGTTGTCCGGCGCAATGTTGCGGCCCTTAACGAGGCAACCCGCAATATTTCCACCGACAAACTGCGCATGCACGTTTGCTGGGGCAACTACCCGGGTCCGCACCATCACGATATTCCACTTGAGAAAATTCTGCCCGAAGTGCTAAAGGCTCGTCCCCGTTACC
Organism: Chromatiales bacterium; assembly: GCA_002729495.1. Classification (GTDB taxonomy): domain Bacteria; phylum Pseudomonadota; class Gammaproteobacteria; order Steroidobacterales. The sequence continues at coordinate 116,795 of PBYE01000009.1, read as the reverse complement.
TGCTGCTGGAAGGTGCCAACCCCCGGCATGCGCACGAGTTCGAACTGTTCAGGACTGTAGATCTGCCCGCAGACAAGGTGCTGGTCCCGGGGGTGATCGATTCAACATCAAACTACATCGAACACCCGGACCTGGTTGCGCAACGTATCTGTAACTATGCAGATGTTGTTGGCCGCGACCGGGTTATGGCGGGGTCGGACTGTGGCTTCTCTACCTTCAGGGGTCTGCCCACCGTGTATCCGGATATCACATGGGAGAAACTGAAGTCACTGGTCGAGGGCGCCAAACGTGCGAGCAAGAAGTTGTTTTAGGCTATAGGAGCGGCTTTAAATGACGCCATATTTCCACGCGGTAGAAACCACGCGTGGAAATATTTGAGGCGGAATCTATTTCGAGGAATCCATAGGATTCCGAGATAGACGCGAACCCGCAGGAATATCTAATTCAGCCGATTGCGGAAAAACTGCCCCGGGCCGGTTTTTCAAATCCCGCTCAAACCATCCCAGCAATAGTTCATACGATTGCGCTTATTGGGTTCGCGGCTAACGCCGACTCCTGCAGCACATATTTCAAAGCTTGGCACAAAAAAGGCGCCCTCGGGCGCCTTTTTTGTTAAGCAGCAGTAAGAAGTTTAATAACGGTAATGGTCCGACTTGTAAGGTCCCTCTACCTTTACCCCGATGTAATCTGCCTGTTCCTGGGTCAGGGTCGTCAGATTTACGCCCAGTTGTCCGAGGTGGAGGCGGGCGACTTTTTCATCGAGGTGTTTCGGCAGCACGTAGACTTCATTCTTGTAATCATCAGGTTTCTGCCACAGTTCTATCTGTGCCATTACCTGGTTGGTGAATGAATTCGACATCACGAAACTCGGATGACCCGTGGCACAACCGAGGTTAACGAGACGGCCTTCGGCCAGCAGGATGATCCGCTTGCCGTCCGGAAAGATGATGTGATCAACCTGCGGTTTTATATTTTCCCACTCGTATTTCTGCAGCGATGCAACGTCAATTTCATTATCGAAGTGACCGATGTTGCAGACAATCGCCTGGTTTTTCATCGCAGCCATGTGGTCGTGCTTGATGACGTTAAAGTTACCGGTTGTGGTCACGAAGATGTTGGCAAGAGGCGCCGCTTCTTCCATCGTTACGATGCGGAAGCCTTCCATCGCCGCCTGCAGCGCACAGATAGGATCGATCTCCGTGATCCAGACAGTCGCGCCGAGGCCACGTAAAGACTGTGCACAACCCTTGCCAACGTCACCGTAACCGCAAATCAGTGCGATTTTGCCCGCTACCATGACATCCGTCGCACGTTTGATGCCGTCTACGAGTGACTCGCGGCAGCCATACAGGTTGTCAAATTTTGACTTGGTCACCGAGTCGTTCACGTTGATGGCCGGAAAGGGCAGGTCGCCGTCTGCCTGCATCGTGTAAAGACGCTGTACGCCGGTGGTTGTTTCTTCCGTAACGCCGCCGACAGCATCACGTCGTTTCGTGTACCAGCCGGGTTCGTTATCGAGGCGTTGCCTGATCGACTTAAACAGCGCGATTTCTTCTTCGCTTCCCGGGTTATCGAGTATCGAAGGATCCTGTTCTGCCTTGGCGCCGAGGATCAGCAGCAGTGTCGCGTCGCCGCCATCATCAAGAATACGGTTGGGCACGCCGCCGTCATGCCATTCCATGGCACGGTGCGTGTAGTCCCAGTATTCGTCCAGTGATTCGCCCTTGTAGGCAAAAACGGATACGCCTGATGCTGCAATCGCAGCAGCTGCATGGTCCTGGGTCGAGAATATGTTGCAGGAGACCCAGCGCACTTCAGCGCCGAGCTCCACGAGCGTTTCGATCAGCACCGCGGTTTGAATCGTCATGTGCAACGAGCCCATGATGCGTGCGCCTTCCAACGGCTTCTTGCCCGCGTATTCCTTGCGCACGGCCATCAGTCCGGGCATTTCTGTTTCGGCAATGGCGATTTCACGGCGACCCCAATCGGCGAGCTGTAGATCGGCTACCTTAAAGTCTTCCTGCATAGCGACGGCTGGTTCCGTACTCATATTCTTTTCTCCGGTTTTATCAGCGGAGCTTTTGTGCTGCTCCGGGTCAAAAGTATTTCTGTCGGTTGCATCGGCATGGCTTATGCCGCCGCTTCCACCTTCAGTTGTTCAGCCTTATCTGTATTTTCCCAGCCAAAGCCCTCGTTCTCGCGCCCAAAGTGGCCGTAGGCCGCTGTGGAGCGGTATATAGGTCTGATCAGGTCAAGCATTTCCATGATGCCGTAAGGGGTCAGGTCGAAATGCTGTCGTACAAGTGCAGTGAGCTTGTCCTCGGTTATCGTGCCCGTACCGAAGGTTTCAACGGTGATCGAAGTTGGCTCCGCGACGCCGATGGCGTAAGAGACCTGTACCTCGCACCGCTCGGCAAGTCCGGCCGCAACGATATTCTTCGCGACGTAACGAGCGGCATAGGCTGCCGACCGGTCAACCTTGGAGGGATCCTTGCCGGAAAACGCGCCGCCGCCATGCCGGGCCATACCACCATAGGTGTCGACAATAATCTTGCGGCCCGTCAGACCGCAGTCACCGACCGGACCGCCGATCACGAAACTGCCGGTTGGATTGATGTGATACTTGGTGTCCGCCTTAAGCCAGTCAGTTGGCAGAATAGGTTTGATAATCAATTCCATGACACCTTCACGAAGGTCCTCGTTGCTGACATCAGGATCATGCTGGGTCGAAAGAACCACGGCGTCGATCGACACCGGCTTATCGTTTTCGTAAACCAGTGTGACCTGGCTCTTTGCGTCCGGGCGCAGCCATGTCAGTTCACCAGCCTTGCGGATTCTTGCCTGCTGCTCGACCAGCCGGTGTGACAGTTGAATCGCGGCCGGCATCAGTACGTCGGTTTCATTACTCGCGTAACCGAACATGAGCCCCTGGTCGCCTGCACCCTGTTTGCGCGGATCGCCACGATCCACACCCCGGGCAATATCGGGTGACTGTTTGCCGATCGCATTCAGCACGGCGCATGATTTCCCGTCGAAGCCCAGGTCTGAACTGTTGTAGCCAATGTCGAGCACGACCTGGCGAATGATTTCTTCGGCCTCGATTGAAACATCGGAAGTTACTTCGCCTGCAACCGCGACGAATCCGGTTTTAACCATGGTTTCGACCGCAACACGGCACGAACCGTCCTTGGCTATATGCGCGTCAAGAATGGCATCGGAAATCTGGTCCGACATCTTGTCGGGATGGCCTTCCGAGACCGACTCGGAGGTGAACTGATAGCGTTTTGTCATTTGAACAACCTGCAGATTTGATGGGGTAAGTGTCGCTTTCTGCCCGGCGCAATGTAGCGCATCTGGGATAAAAGACTTTTAAAAATAAAGTGTTACGTCAAAAATATCTTGGCTGTACTGCGATATATAAAGATATCTTTATATATTGGGCCGAACTGTATACCAAAACGGGCCAAAATTCGACCCCTTGTTGTCATTATTTGTGCACGCTGGGCCGCGCCGCGCAGATTACAACGTTTTAAGCCGATTGGTGTCCGCCCGCAGCCAGGCGGCCCTGCAGCTTCCATTCTGCATAACCTGTGATTGCATGCGCGTGGTTGAGTCCGGGGAGGCGGGTATTTGCGACTCTACTGGGAGTAAGCGACAATGCGCGCCTTTGCTGCGGGTCCGCAGCCCGACAATAGCTAGAATAACATGGCCTCAACACCGGAAACGGCTGTCGGACAACCTTCTCGACGCGATTTGGCGAACGCCATTCGCGCGCTTTCGATGGATGCGGTGCAAGCCGCCAATTCGGGCCACCCCGGAGCGCCGATGGGCATGGCAGATATTGCCGAAGTGCTCTGGAATGATTTCCTAAAGCACAATCCGGGCAACCCTCGATGGGCCGACCGCGACCGCTTTGTTTTGTCGAACGGCCACGGTTCCATGCTCCTTTACTCGTTGCTGCACCTCAGTGGTTATCCGCTGCGTATAGACGAGATTCGAAACTTCCGGCAACTGGGTTCACGCACCGCGGGTCACCCCGAGTACGAACCGGAACTGGGGATCGAGACGACGACCGGACCTTTGGGTCAGGGCGTAACGAATGCCGTTGGAATGGCGCTCGCAGAAAAAATGCTGGCGGCCCGTTACAACCAGCCCGGCCTGGACATTATCAATCACCGTACCTGGGTGTTTCTCGGCGACGGTTGCCTTATGGAAGGCATCTCGCACGAGGCGTGTTCGCTGGCCGGCACACTGGGCTTGAGTAAACTGATTTGTATCTACGACGACAACGGCATCTCGATCGATGGCGAAGTGCAGGGCTGGTTTCGTGACAACACGCCGGAGCGCTTCCGGGCCTACGGCTGGCAGGTAATTGAAGATGTTGACGGCCACGATCCGGTAGCAATACACGAGGCTATAGAAGAAGCGACCGCGAACAACGACCAGCCCACCATGATCTGCTGCAAGACCGTGATTGGCTTCGGCGCACCTAACAAGCAGGGTACCGAAGCAACCCATGGCGCGCCTCTCGGCAACGAAGAAGTCGCAGCCGCGCGCGAGACGCTGGGCTGGAGCCATGCGCCGTTCGAAGTGCCGGAAGCCATCAGGGGTGAATGGGATGCCCGGGATGCCGGCGCAATACGCGAGCAGGAATGGCGAGCCAAGCTGGCTGATTACAGAAGTCAGCATCCGGAACTTGCGGCCGAACTCGAACGCCGCCTTGCCGGTGAACTGCCTGCCGAATGGGCAACGAACGCCGATGCCGCCATTCGCGAAATCGCTGCGAGTGACAAGGCACTTGCAACACGCAAGGACTCGCAGGTAGCTATCAATGCGTTTGCACCGCATCTGCCGGAAATGGTGGGCGGCTCGGCTGACCTGACGGGTTCCAACCTGACGATGCACGATGCATCGATACCGGTAACGACAGACGATGCGGCCGGCAACTATATTTATTACGGTGTACGCGAATTTGCGATGGCGGCCATGATGAACGGAATGTCATTACATGGCGGATTTATTCCGTACGGCGGTACGTTCCTGACCTTCTCCGACTACGCGCGCAATGCCCTGCGCATGGCGGCGCTGATGGAGATTCGGAGCATCCTCGTATTTACCCACGATTCCATTGGACTGGGCGAAGACGGGCCGACCCATCAACCCGTTGAGCACGTCGAAAGCCTGCGAATCATGCCGAACATGATGGTTTGGCGTCCCTGCGACGGCACAGAGACAGCCGTTGCCTGGCGGCATGCCATCGAGCGCAGTACCGGCCCGACCAGTCTCGTACTCAGCCGCCAGACCTTGCCGCGGCAGAACCGTAACGAAGATCAGGTTGATGCCATTAATCGCGGTGGCTACATTCTTTATGGCGACGCTGACCCGCAGGCAATTTTGCTTGCGACGGGTTCGGAAGTTGCGCTGGCGATGGATGCGGCAAAGGAATTGCAGGGTCAGAACCTGCGTGTGCGGGTCGTGTCGGTTCCGTGCGTGTCACTGTTTGCAGGCCAGGATGCGGGTTACCGGGATGACGTGCTCCCGCTATCGGTAAAAACCCGCGTTGCAATCGAAGCCGGCATAGGCAGCGGGTGGGAAAAATATGCCGGCCCGGATGGTGCCATTATTGCGATGGATAGTTACGGAGCGTCGGCACCGGCACCCGAATTATTCGACAAATATGGTTTCACGATTGCGCGGGTTACCGCGACGGTCAAAGAACTGCTGGCTGCGGGCTAAAGATCCGCACCACATAAGAACAGGTCGTTCGTCAGGAACGCCAAGGTCAGGAGAGAACAAGCATGGCAGTAAAAGTTGCGATTAATGGATATGGCCGTATCGGCCGGAATGTTTTGCGTGCTCTTTATGAAGGCAAGCGCACAAGTGAGATTCAGATTGTCGCGGTCAACGACTTGGGCGATGCGGAGACCAACGCTTATCTGACCAGGCATGATAGTGCGCATGGTCCGTTCCCGTTCGAGGTCGCGGTCGATGGTGACGCGTTGGTCGTTGACGGTGATCGCATCAGGGTGTTTGCGGAACGCAACCCCGCCGATCTGCCGTGGGCCGAACTGGGTGTCGATGTTGTGCTCGAATGCACCGGTTTCTTTGCAACCAAGGAAAAGGCACAACCACACCTGGATGCAGGCGCCAGAAAGGTTTTGATTTCTGCACCGGCCGGCAAGAATGTTGACGCGACCATTGTTTACGGCGTTAACCAGGATGTGCTGACCGCGGATGATACGGTGGTCTCGAACGCCTCCTGCACCACCAATTGCCTTGCGCCACTCGTTAAGCCGCTGCACGAGGCGATTGGGTTAGAGCAGGGCATCATGACAACGATTCACGCATACACTAACGATCAGGTTCTGACCGATGTGTATCACAAGGACCTGCGCCGGGCACGTTCGGCCACCCAGTCAATGATTCCTACCAAAACGGGCGCAGCAGCAGCCGTAGCGCTCGTTCTGCCGGAGCTGGAGGGGCGGCTTGATGGTTTTGCCGTGCGTGTGCCAACGATCAATGTTTCGATGGTCGACCTGACCTTTAATGCGTCGCGCGATACAACGGTCGATGAAATCAATTCGGTACTCAAAGCGGCGAGTGAAGGGCCACTTAAGGGCATACTCGCATACAACGACGGACCGCTGGTATCGATCGATTTCAACCATGACCCTGCATCATCGACCTACGATGCAACCCTGACCAAGGTTATGGGGGGCAACCTGGTTAAGGTCTGTTCCTGGTATGACAATGAATGGGGTTTTTCGAATCGAATGCTCGATACCACCATCGCACTTGCAAACGCCTAGAAAAACTGGACTCAGCAATACGGCGTTGAAAAGCGGCTCAGAATGCTCATTTACTGTCGTGTAAACTGCGTTGCGACATGCACGGATGCATTAGTGCCGCGGAGGGCAGGACGCCCGTGAGCGGCCAGCTTTTCGCCTTGTCTTGCTTTCGCTCGCTACGTTTCTAGCGTGATGCTTCCTTGGACGTTGCCATGAATGTAAAGCGAATGACGGATCTCGATCTCGCAGGCAAGCGAGTAATGATCCGCTTCGATTTCAACGTCCCGCTCGAAGACGGCAAGGTTACCAGCGACACGCGCATACAGGCTGCATTGCAAACGATTCGGCATGCCCTGGATGCAGGCGCCGCGGTTATTTTGCTGTCCCACCTTGGCCGACCGACCGAAGGCGAGTTTGAAGACCAGTTTTCACTTGCACCGGTTGCGCGGCATCTCAGTGTCCTGCTGGGCCAGGAGGTTCGCCTTGCCGAGAACTGGTTAGGCGGTATTGCTGTTGATCCCGGCCAGGCTGTGCTGTGCGAAAACGTCAGGTTCAACAAAGGTGAGAAAGCCAACGACGAAGGGCTGGCACAACAAATGGCTGCCCTGTGCGATGTATTCGTCATGGATGCTTTTGGAACCGCACATCGTGCCCAGGCCAGTACTTACGGTGTCGCACAATTTGCCCCCGTGGCCTGTGCGGGACCTCTGCTCGTCGAGGAACTCGAAGCGCTCGGCAAGGCCCTGGAGAATCCGGCACGGCCGATGGTAGCCATTGTCGGCGGCTCAAAAGTATCGACAAAGCTTACCGTGCTGGATGCATTGTCGAAGCGGGTTGATCAGTTAATCGTCGGTGGCGGAATTGCGAATACTTTCATCGCGGCGGCCGGGCATCCGGTCGGTGCGTCATTGTGCGAGACCGAAATGCTCGACCAGGCGCGCGCGCTGCTGGAACAAACATCCATACCGATACCGACCGATGTTGTTGTCGCCGGAGAATTCAGTGCCGAAGCCGAAGCCGTAACACGTCCCGTTGCCGAAGTTCAGGCAAATGAAATGATCCTCGATATCGGTCCGGATACTGCCGATGCCTATGCCGGATTGCTGCAGACTGCGGGTACGATCGTCTGGAATGGCCCGGTGGGGGTGTTCGAAATCGACCAGTTTGGTGCGGGCACGGAGCGGGTTGCCCGGGCAATTGCTGCAAGTCCCGCATTTTCAATCGCCGGCGGCGGCGACACGGTGGCAGCACTGGAAAGGTACGGACTGGGTGACCAAATATCCTATATTTCTACCGGCGGCGGAGCATTTCTGGAGTTGCTCGAAGGCAAAAAACTTCCGGCGCTCGAGGTGCTCGAATCGCGGGCCGGCTGATACCGGCGCACGCCGCCAAGGTTTTTCTTGCTGATGTGGGATAATCAGCACTCGAGTTCTTGCCCTTTTGTTCCGAACTAATTGTTGAAGATACCTATGCGCCGAACCAAGATCATCGCAACCCTCGGCCCTGCCACCGATGACCCGAAGGTCATGCAGCGATTGCTTGAGGCCGGCACGGACACCGTGCGGGTGAATTTCTCACATGGTGACTGGAACGAGCAGGAGCGTCGTATCAAGTCAGTCAGAAAAACTGCGGCAAAGCTGGGGCGCTACGTAGCCGTGCTCGGCGATCTGCAGGGCCCGAAAATCCGGATACGCAGATTCAAAGAATCGCCTGCAGTGCTTGAAGAGGGGCAAGCTTTCATCCTTGATTCGACCATGGGCGGTGACGAAGGCACAGTCGAGGCCGTTGGCGTTGCATACGAGGGGCTCGCGGGTGACGTGGAGAAAGGTGACACACTGTTGCTCGACGACGGTCACCTGAACCTGCTGGTCGAAGACGTTCAGGGTCCGAGAATAATCTGTCGGGTAATTGTGGGCGGCGAACTGAGTGATCGCAAGGGAATTAACCGTCACGGCGGCGGGCTTTCGGCGCCTGCACTCATGGATAAAGACCGGGATGACATCCGGCTGGCTGCAGAAGCCGATATTGACTGGATCGCGGTTTCTTTCGTGCGCAATCCCGAAGATGTTAACGAAGCACGTCAGTTGCTTCGTGATGCCGGCGGAGCCGGCCACATCGTCGCAAAAATAGAACGGTCGGAAGCGGTACAGAATCTCGAGGCAATTATCGATGCGAGCGATGCGGTCATGGTCGCGCGTGGCGATCTGGGCGTCGAAACCGGTTATGCGGGATTGACGGGGCTGCAGAAAAAAATTATTCGCACCGCCCGGCACCGGCACAAGATATCCATTACTGCGACACAGATGATGGAATCAATGATTCACAGCCAGGTACCTACACGTGCAGAAGTATCAGACGTCGCCAATGCGGTAATGGATGGTACCGATGCTGTGATGCTGTCGGCCGAGACAGCGGTCGGCGAACACCCGGTGCGCGCCGTGGAAACGATGGCAGAGGTTTGCCAGGGGGCCGAAGCTTATCGCCTGATCAGCAGTACCCTGCGACGTCATAACGCACACTTCGAATACGTTGACCAGGCTATTGCGATGGCGGTCATGTATACCGCGAATCACCTGGATGTGCATTCCATTATTGCGCTAACCGAGTCTGGCTCCACGGCATTGTGGATGTCACGAATTCGATCCGATATTCCGATTTATGCTTTCAGCAGGCACGAGGCCACACTCCGCCGTGTCAGTCTTTACCGAGGGGTCTACCCGGTGTTATTCGATGTTACCCACGGCAGTTCAGATAGTCTTTACAGAGATATTTTTGATCGCCTGCTGAGCCTTGGGCAGGCAGAAGAGGGCGATCTGTTGATCTTTACCAAGGGCGATATGAAGGGTGTGGCGGGCGGCACCAATGCGATGACTATACTTCGTGTGACCAGCCAGTGAATGTAGGCACGACCCCGGATTAGGCTTCCCCAAATGCTGCGTATACTTCAGCACCCCGGAAAATAAGACCGACAAGTTTTTTCAAAATGAAAACAGTGAACTTGAGCAGATGGATGTGCACCGCCGCAGCGGCATTATGCATTGCGTTGCTGACCGGTTGCAGTATCGGCACGTTATCCGCGGGTGACGAAAAGGGACGGGTGCTGGTTGCCGGCGCCACCGGCGGAACCGGAAGGGCATTGGTTAAAGGACTGGGCGACCAGGGTTACCAGGTACGGGCCTTTGTCCGCGATGAGAAAAAGGCCCGCGTAGTCCTCGGAGATGACATCGGTTACGCCGTGGGTGACGTGCGTGAGATCGATTCGATACGCGCCGCACTCGATGACGTTGACTACATCATTTCTGCAATCGGATCTACTCCGTCCGACAAGTCGAATAACCCCGAGGCGGTCGACTACGGCGGCATAAAGAACCTTGCCGATGCCGCAGTCGGCACAGGCGTGAAACAGATGGTGCTGGTTTCGTCTTCGGGGGCCACCCAGGAAGATCATTTCCTCAACAAGACCTTCGATAATATTCTGATCTGGAAATTCAGGGGTGAGGAGGCGCTGCGTGCGAGCGGGGCGCCCTATACAGTGGTTCGTCCTGGCGGGTTGGTTAACAGGCCCGGTGGAATTTCTACGGTAGTTTTTGCCCAGGGTGATACCACCACGGGCATAATTAGCCGCGAAGATGTCGCATTAATTTGTATTGCCGCCCTACAAAATCCAACGGCACTGAATAAAACCTTCGAAACATTTAACAGCGATGTTGAAGGTGAAAATGATTGGCCGTCATTATTTGGTGCACTGGAAGCAGACTGAACGCCTGAGGACTTTCCGGAAACCGCTCTGCTGTCTGTTCAGGGGCGTACAAGCCCCCGGACCGGTTTGCAGTGCTCCTGGCGTTGAGCCGGCGGACAGATGTTAGCCAGCCTGATACGGATAGAAAGATGAATGAACAGCAACCAAACCTACTGGCACGAATAATGAAGTCAGCCTCGACAATCGAACCGAACGAGCTACGTTCGGTAATTACCTCTTTCCTGTTCGTGTTTACGCTGATGGCTGGGTACTACATCCTGCGCCCTGTACGTGATGCGATGGCCAGCGACTGGACCCGCACCGAGATTTCCCAGCTCTGGAATATAAATTTTTTCCTCTGCCTGGCGGTTGTAGCGATCTACGGTTTGTTCGTTACAAGGGTCAAGTTTAAATACCTGGTGCCCGGTGTGTATGCGTTCTTCGCAACGACCTTCGTTATTTTTTACCTGGCCACGAGCGGCGCAGGAGATACCCTTCTCCTTGATCTCAAGGTCGATGCGTTTAACTACGAGCTGTACCTGACGACCGACAAGGCGTTTTATCTGTGGGTCAGCGTGTTCAGCCTGTACCACGTGTCCGTTTTTTGGACCTTCATGGCAGACCTCTACACGAAGGAACAATCCAATCGGCTGTTCGCATTTATTGCTGCCGGATCGAGCGCAGGCGCCCTGGTGGGTCCGTCTATTCCCGGTTTCTTCGCGGAATCCCTGGGAACGGATACATTATTGCTGATCGCGGCCTCATTGCTTGTGGTTCCCATCATTTTGTCTTTCTATCTTGAGCGGCTCAAGGTCACCGATTTGCACAATGAAGCCGTGCATGTCGATTTGTCCAAGATTCAAATCGGCGGCAATCCACTTGGCGGCTTCAAGATGTTTTTCACCAATCCTTACCTGCTGGGTATAGGCGCCTTCCTGTTGTTCTATACCGCGCTGGGTTCGTTTGCCTATATGGCTCAAACTGATGTTTTGCGGCCGTTCGAAGAGGCTGTGCGCCAGAAGTATCTGGCCAGGGTGGACCTGACGGTGAACGTGCTGACTTTTGTTATCGGCATGTTTGCGACCAGCCGGATCGTTACCCGGTTCGGCATGTCGGTAACGCTGGCACTGGTCCCGATAATTATTGTGGCCGGCATGCTTATCGTGGCATTTGCACCGATCATGATCGTTGCGCTCGCGCTCCAGGTTGTGCGCCGTGCCGGCAACTACGGTATTACGAGGCCTGCCCGTGAGATGCTGTTTACTGCGCTTGATCGCGAAACGCGTTTCAAAGCGAAACCCGTTATCGACGTGGCGCTATACCGTGGCGGCGATGCTGTTTGGGGAAATGTTTATGCCTACCTGAGTGACGGACTGGGTTTCGGCCTTGCCGTAATGATGGCTATAGGTGCGGGGCTGGCGGCGGTATGGGCGATGATTGGCACATACCTGGGTGGTATGTTCAATCGCCAGGGCGAAGATAAGGATGTTCAGAAATCCGGCCCGATTGAACAAACCAGCTGAGTAACATCAGCTATCCGATTCCTTGCCTTCCCCGGTTAATTCACCGAGGTCGACCAGCACTTCTTCGGAGTGTTTCTCCGCATTTACCTTGGCGTAGTGTTTGACAATATTCCCCTCCGGGTCGATCAGGAATGACTGCCGGCTGGCCAGTTCCATCGGGCCAATTTTCATGACTACGCCATAAGCAGAGGCCGCCTGTTTTTCGCTATCGGCAAGGATGGAAAAAGGCAGGCTATATTTCTCAGCAAATTCGGCATGTGATTCCACGTTGTCGAGGCTAACTCCGAGCACAATGGCGTTTAGCTTTTCGAAGGCAAAAATGTTGTCACGAAATGCGCAGGCCTCTTTCGTGCAGCCTGGCGTGTCGTCCTTCGGGTAAAAATACAGCACGACCCACTGGCCACGATACTGTTCCAGGCTGTGCCATTCGCCATTCTGATCCTGCAGGTGGAAATCCGGGGCGGGGCTTCCGACCAGTCCTGCGGCCAGTGTGCCGGCCGAAAGCGATATGCCGATCAGTGTCAGGCATTTACGCATAAAGCTGTTCATGGCCTTTTCTCTGCTTGTGTTGCGCTTCGAGCATAGCATGCTGCCCAAGTTCCTTGTGAACGCTCGAAACGTGTGTTTAATATACCTACAGGTCTAGCTAAACGGCGCCCGTATGGACAGGCATTCGCATCATTCTTCTGTATCCGCCGACTACCGGTTCGGCCTCGTATTGCCGGGCGGTGGAGCACGCGGTGCCTACCAGGTAGGTGTGCTGAAGGCGTTGGCCGAGATGCTTCCGCGCCGCTCTTCTAATCCTTTCTCCGTAATAAGCGGCACGTCAGCCGGTGCGATCAATTCGGTTGTGCTGGCGAGCCGGGCGCAACTATTCCATGTCGGTGTGGCGGAACTGGAATATGTGTGGCGCAACTTCAAATCTGCGCAGGTGTTTCGGTCAGATACATGGACCATGATCCGGAATGGGGCGCACTGGGTGCTCGCGGTTGCGACCGGTGGACTTGGACGCAGCAACCCGCTCGCGTTACTCGACAATGCGCCGCTCAGGAAGCTGCTGAAGAAACAGATCAACTTTGAATCGATCCAGAGGTCCATCGACAAGGGATACATTGATGCGGTCTCGGTTACCGCGGCCGGTTATTCTTCGGCTCGATCGGTTTCGTTTTACCAGGGCAGCGGGCCGGTGCACCCATGGCACCGCGTCAGGCGCAGCGGGCGGGAAGAGAAAATCAATGTCAATCACCTGATGGGCAGCATCGCAGTGCCCATCGTGTTTCCGCCCGTGCTTATAGGCCAGGAATATTTTGGCGACGGCGCGATGCGCCAGGCAACGCCTCTCTCGCCCGCGGTACACCTGGGCGCCGATCGTATTCTTGTAATCGGTGCACGCAACGAGATTCCTGATCCCGAACCCACCGTTAGCAGGGATACTCGGTATCCCAGCCTCGGCCGGGTAGCGGGTTACATGCTGGATGCGCTGTTTATGGATGGCCTGTCCGCAGATCTTGAGCGGCTGACGCGTATTAACCTGATCCTCGATCAGCTTGGTGAGAAAACAGTTGAAGGTGACGAGGGCGACCTGCGCACGATCGAAGCATTCGTTATGTTACCGAGCGAGGATATACGTGAGATTGCCGAGCGCCATGTACATGAACTGCCGCGCTCCGTCCGTATTCTCCTGAAAGGACTTGGCGCAATGAACAGGGGCGGCATGCAGCTTGCCAGTTATTTATTGTTCGAGTCTGGCTACACGCGTGAATTAATCCGGTTGGGCTATCGGGATGCCATGCACCGGAGAGAGGAGCTCGAATCCTTTATGCGCGGTGACCCCGTACATGCACCGGGCGGAATAATCGGCTGGCGCGATCTCAGCCAGGAATACACGGCCCGCCACAAAATCCTGAAGATTTCAGGTCAGGAATAAAGTTCCAAGCCCGAGGAAAGTCATAAAGCCAACAACATCGGTGACGGTTGTCAGCACGACTCCGCCGGCGAGCGCCGGATCAATATTCATTCGATGCAGTATCAGTGGCACGATGAAACCAGCCAGTGCGGCAACAATCAGGTTGATAGCAACCGCTGCCCCGATAACCAGGCCCACGTCCCAGCCGCTGAAAAAAATGATTGTGATAAGCACGACAACAGCGGCCCAGGCAAAGCCGTTGAGGATTCCCACCGCAACTTCCTTGGTCAGTAACCAGCGTGCGTTCGAGTCCTCGACCCGGCCAAGCGCCATGCCGCGCACCATCAGGGTCAGGGTCTGGGTACCGGCAACGCCGCCCATGCTGGCAACAACCGGCATGAGTACAGCCAGTGTCACTACCTGGGCGAGCGTTTCCTCGAACATGCCGACGACCGCCGCGGCAAGGAATGCAGTGGCCAGGTTGACCCCCAGCCAGATGGCGCGCCGCCCGGCGCTTGTCACGACGGGCGCGAATATATCATCTTCCTCGTCGAGGCCGGCCATGCTGAGTATGTCGTGATCAGCCCGTTCCTGGATAACGTCTACGATGTCATCAATCGTAATCTGGCCGAGCAGGCGTCCGTTCTCGTCAACGACCGGCGCGGACACGAGATCAAGATTCTGAAAATCACGCGCGACTTCTGCCGCCGGCATCTCTGCGGTAAATGTTTCCGCACTGCCGTCCATCACGTCGCGCACCAGGGCCTGGGGATCGCTGGTCACGATCATGGCAAGCCGCAACTTGCCGAGGTAATGGTCGTTCCTGTCAACAACAAACAGCGCGTAGGTATTATCTGAAAATGTCTCGAGAGCCCGCAAGTAGCGCTGCACCACTTCGAGGGTGACATTCGGCCTTACTGAAATCGTGTCAGGATTCATGATGCCGCCGGCACTATCCTCCGGGTACGAAAGCACTGCCTCAAGGCGCTCACGATCGCGCTGATTAAGAGATCGAACAACTTCCTGATTAATTGACTCCGGCAGGTCGGCAACGACGTCGGCAAGATCATCGAGATCCATGTCTTCTGTTGCAACCAGGAGCTCTGCCAGGTCCATACCCTCCATCAGGCGCGTGCGCACCTCGTCATTCAGGGCGGCGAGCACTTCGCCATCATCGTCCTTATCTACAAGATTCCAGACGATGCTGCGCTTGGCCGGCGGCAGGCATTCAATCAGGCGTGCCACTTCAGCCGGGTTCAGGTCTGCGATCAGGCCTGTCGCCCGCTGCATCATGCCGCGCTCCAGTGCATCGCTGAGCGCGCTGAGATCAGTTTTATTGTTTGCTTCGAGTTCCATCGCGGACCCCTCGGCTATGACGCGGCTGTAAAGATTCTTCCCGCCCGGAAGGCTGGCGGAGGACTAGCTATCCGGGATCGGGCAGGGCGAGTTTAGCCGGGAACCGGGTTCAGGTCACGCAGTGACGGGTTCGACCGGGATTACATCGGATGATGCCTAGAGCTCATTGTGTCTCAGCAAAACGTTCTGGTTGTCGCCTTCAAGTGCACTGACAATCTTGTCGGCGAGGTATACGGAGCGGTGCTGACCGCCCGTGCATCCGATGGCGATCGTCAGATAATTGCGTTTGTGTTCTCTGTATTCCGGGATCCGGTTGCGCAGAAATTCCAGAATATCGTTAAGCATCGACTTCGTAATTTTGTGGTTTTCGAGGAACTCTATAACGCTGGGATCCCGGCCGGTCATGAGCCGCATCGCCGGGTCCCAGTAAGGATTGGGCAGGCAGCGAACATCAAATACAAAATCGGCATCAAAGGGCACGCCATGTTTGAAGCCGAAAGACTCGATCTGTATGGAAAGACCTTCGCCGCCGCTTTTGGAAACGCGTTGGTTCAGCGAGTCCCGCAACTCGTAAATGCTCGTTTGGGTGGTATCGATAACTAGGTCTGCTGAGTACGTGATCGGTCCCAGCAGTTCACGCTCCTTGTGGACGGCGTCCTGCAGGCTCATGTCTTTGGCGCGGAGCGGATGGCGCCGCCGTGTTTCCCGGTAGCGCTTCAGCAGCACCTGGTCATCGGCGTGCAGGAAAACAATTTCACAGCGCACACCCTGTTCCTTTAGGGAGCGCAGGAGGTCTGGCAACGATTTCAAATCAGCGGCGCGGTTCCGCGCGTCAACGCCCACTGCCATGTTGTCGTACAGTGCGTCCCGGGCTTCAATGGTCTGGGTGATGAGGCCGCCGAGGAGGGCGGCAGGGACATTATCGATGCAGTAAAAGCCCATGTCTTCAAGCGCATCGAGCGCGACGGACTTACCTGAGCCTGACAGGCCGCTTACGATAATTAATCGCATTTCAGGAAAAATTCCTCTTATCGCTTTCTCTGGCGCGATGATCGGTCAGTTTTTCTTTGTATTTACGTACCTGGCGGTCCAGTTTGTCGGCCAGGGAATCTATCGCGGCATACATATCTTCTTCGACGGAATGTGCGTGCAATGCACTACCACTTACATTAAGGGTCGCTTCTGCTTTGTGTTGAAGTTTTTCGACGGTCAGGATGCAGTGTATATCGGTGGCGTGTTCGAAATGTCGCTCTATACGTTCCAGTTTTTCATTTAAATAGTCTCGAAGTGATGGGGTGATCTCGACATGATGACCGGTCAGATTTATTTGCATATCCCTTTTACTCCTTAATAGAAGACTATCGTCTCGCTCGCTGCCCGGTCCGTCAAATGAATTTGGCTGTAGTTACCAAAACGCCGCTATCAGTGGGCTTTGAGCCTTTTCTTGCTGGCTGTAGCGTATATGGTTTACATAAACCTGCTCACCTCCCCGGGCCGCCGGTTAACGCCGTGCGACACGTTCCCGCCGTTCATTTGACGGCGCAATATTCATTGCTTCGCGGTACTTTGCTACGGTGCGTCTGGCGACCTTGATGCCTTCGCCTTCCAGCATTTTAGTAATCTTGTTGTCGCTTAAGGGCTTGGCCGGGTTCTCCTGGCCGACAAGTCGTTTAATCCGCGCCCGAATCGCGGTTGACGATTGTTCGCTGCCATCATCTGAGCTGAGCTGGCTCGAAAAGAAATACCGGAATTCGAAGACGCCGCGCGGCGTGCGCATGAACTTGCTCGTGGTGACCCGCGAGATGGTGGATTCATGCATCTGCAAGGTCTCAGCAATATCTTTCAGAATCATAGGTTTCATGGCTTCTTCACCATGCTCAAAAAAATCGACCTGGCGTTCGACTATGGAGATGGCGACCCGCAATAGTGTGTCATGGCGAATTTCCAGGCTGCGCACGAGCCAGCGGGCTTCCTGTAGCTGGGTGCGTAGTGTGGTGTGCTCACCGTTGCCGCGGAGCAGGTCCGCATAAGCCTGGTTAACCCGCAGGCGCGGCGCGATGCTGCGATTGACATCTACAACCCAGCGACCGTCCTGTTTGCGTACATAAACATCGGGTATTACGTATTCCGCGGCGGCGGTCTGGATGGTTGAACCGGGTTTGGGGTGGCACGAGCGAATCAGTGCAATCGCAATGTCCAGTTCGGCATCGGACACACTCAGCCGGCGGCGTAACATCGCGTACTCGTGCTCCGCGACCATGTCCAGTTCGCTGCCGGCAATTTTTAACGCCAGCTCACGAGCGGGTTCAGACGAGTCAAGCTGGCCAAGCTGGATGCTGATGCATTCACTGAGATCCCGCGCTCCTACGCCGGCGGGATCAAGTTGCTGAATTCGCATGAGCACGGCTTCTACTTCGGGCAGGGTAAAGCCGGCTTCCGGCGGAAGTGTATTTAAAATGGTATCGAGGTCTTCAACGAGGTAGCCGTCGTCATTGATGCTGTCAACAATAGCCTGGCCCGCCGCAGCCTCCCGCGGGGTAATGTCGTCGATTTCCAGTTGCCAGAGCAGATGGTCCTGCAGGCTGTCCCCGCTGGTATCCGGTACGTCCACCTGTGGCTGATCTGTGCCTGACCAGTTTTCACTGCGGCGTCCCGACCCGTAAATGTCGGCCCACTCGCCCTGATCGATATCTTCGCCGGCTACTACCGTCGCATCGTCACCGGCCGTGGTTGCATCACCCGGCTCCTCCTGCTCCAGCATGACATTGGTTTCGAGCGCTTCCAGGAGCTGAGTGTTCAGCTCAAGTACCGGCATCTGCAGCAGGCGTATTGCCTGCTGTAGCTGGGGCGTCATGGTCAGTTGCTGACCAAGTTTTAGCTGCAGCGATAGTTTTGCCATATTTGCTGCGGTCTTCCTGACCGCTGTTTGCTCATCTGCCCGAAGGGCTTTACGGCGTTCCCGCGCTGATCCAAAAGTTTATAGCCTTTAACTACAACTCGAAACTTTCTCCCAGGTAAACTTCTCTTACATGTTGATTGCCCAGAATTGCATCCGGTGTGCCTGAAGCTATTACGGCACCCTGGTTGACAATATAGGCCCGGCAACAAATTCCAAGTGTCTCGCGCACATTATGGTCGGTAATCAGAACTCCGATACCTCTTTCCGACAGATGCTTGATTATGCGCTGAATATCCAGAATCGAAATAGGGTCTACCCCGGCGAAAGGCTCATCCAGCAGAATAAAGCGCGGTTCCACTGCAAGCGCGCGCGCGATCTCTACACGGCGGCGCTCGCCGCCCGAAAGGCTCAGCCCCGGGCTGTTGCGTACGTGCCCTATGTGGAGCTCTTCCAGCAGCTCCTCAAGTATTCGTTCACGGTCCGCGCGAGCCAACTCGTCACGGGTCTGGAGTATCGCCATGATATTTTTGGCAACTGTCAGTTTCCGGAATATTGATGCCTCCTGCGGCAGGTAGCCAAGACCAAGCTTTGCGCGCTGGTGCATAGGAAGAGCCGTTACGTCACGGCCATCCAGAATAACTTTTCCCGTATCGGCCTGGACCAGCCCTACCACCACGTAAAAGGCAGTGGTTTTTCCCGCACCATTGGGTCCAAGCAAACCAACAACTTCGCCGCTATTGATCTCGAAAGAAATGTTTTTGACAACTTCCTTGAACTTGAAATTTTTGCTTATATTTTCAGCGCTGAGGATGCTCACGGTGCTTCTTTCGTATCCGATTCCTTGTCAGGCGGCTCAATAAGTATCTTAACAGGGCCGGTATTGCCCGAGTCTGCGCTAAGGTGTTTTTCCTGCAAATTGTAAGTAATCAGGTCACTTGTTATTTCGTTGGTACCGTCACTAAAGCGGGCATCATTACTTAGCCGCAGGATGTTTTTATCCAGGTAATAAGTAATCTGTTCCGCCTCGCCGCTGTTAACCTTTCCGGATTCCTTTATAAATTGTTCGAAACGTGCCGGCGTACCGGTTAGTTCAGCCTCGGTTAACTGGTGATCAGCAACGGTGAAGCGGGCACTATCGCAATACAATGTTGCTGTTTCGGATTCAACAACAACATTGCCGCTGAAAGTCCAGGTTCCCTCGTTGAAGTCCAGTCTGGCGGCTTCAGCAATATCGGCCTGGATTCCCAGTGTGCCCTGGTCCAGCCGCAGCCCCCGAAATATCAGTTTATCAGCTCCGTAATCGAACTCGGAAGAATCTGCATCAATTGTAATCGGTTCATCTGAATTGTCATTCTGCGCACAGACCACTTCCACTGCCGCGAAACAGGTGAACAGGAATAACAGAGATAGCATCCTGAACACCTGCGCGTACCACGGCTTTGTCATATCAGGGTAGAAATTTTCCATTGACGTTCGACAATAATTCCAGCCGGTTATTTTCAAAGTCGGCGTGCATGCCCGTGGCATTGAGCTTGGTGCCATTGAATTCCAACACTACTTTGCGCGGAGTGTTGGCTTTCTGGGCCTCCGTATCTATATCGAGCTGCTGTGTCCTGATCACGGTCGTGTTGTTTTCATCGTCTTTTGAAGCCGCAATAACGTTTCCGCGCAGCATAATCATACTTGTTTCGGCCGGGATTCTGGCCGAGTTGGCTTTTAGCTCCCACGAGCCTTCCAGATCGCCGTAGCGCATCCGTACACGGGTCAGATCGAGGCTGGAATCGGCGGTTGGCTGCGAAGCCTTCTCTGTCCATACCTGGTACAGCAGTTCACCATCCTCCCCGGTCCCGGCTATTTCCGCCCGATCCAGGTAAAAGGCGAGGCTAAGCTCGGGCCGTGCCGTTTTCGCCTCGTCGTTACGGGATGCGACCAGCACGAAGCCGCTGCCCAGCGCACCGGCCAGCAGCAGGGAGAAGGCAAGCAGCATGCGTGGTTCCGGGGTATTCATCTCAACTGCCGGTATCCAGGCGTGCGGCTAACAGCAGGTCGCAAACTTCACGAACAGCGCCCTGTCCGCCGCCGTTGTGAGTGTGCCAGTCGGCGACCGCATCCAGATCTGGGTGAGCATCCGCGACGGCTATCGCCAGTCCCGCCTGCTTCATACAGGCCAGGTCCGGAATGTCGTCGCCGACACATGCCGTTGCGCCGGCATCTATGCCCAAGCTGTTTGCCAGTTTGTTCAGCTCCGCGAGCTTATCTTTTACTCCGAGCTTCACATGAGGAATTATCAGCTCGGCTGCACGTTTCTCCACGGCGACTGACTTTCGACCGGAAATAATTGCGATCTGCACTCCGGCTTCCAGCAAGCGACGGATGCCATAACCATCGCGCGCATGAAAGACCTTGAACTCGTTTCCCTTCGCATCGAAATGCAGTCGGCCATCGGTAAGCACACCATCTACATCCAGCACCAGAAGTTCAACACCGGAAGCCTGTTTGCGAACCTTATCCAGGTCAACTTTCTTATAAACCACGGTTACATTACTCCCGCGCGAAACAGATCATGAACGTTCAACGCACCCACCGGTTTGTCGGAGCTGTCTACGACGATCAGCGCATTAATCTTGTGTTGCTCGAGTAAGTGCACCGCCTCGGCTGCAAGCATGTCGGGCGTGACCGTCTTGCAGTCCTTGGTCATGACCTCGTCCATCGTTGCCTTGCGCAGGTCGAGGCCCTCATCAAGCCGCCGGCGCAGGTCGCCATCCGTGAATATGCCCAGTATCTTGCCACTGTCGCCCGTAATCGCTGTCATTCCCAACCCTTTGCCGGTCATCTCCATAAGACCCTCGACTACAGGCGTTGTGGTGCCAACCATCGGAATCTCGGCACCGGTGCGCATCAGGTCGTCTACGCGCAGGAGCAATTTTCTGCCCAGCGCGCCGCCCGGGTGGGAAAGTGCAAAATCTTCCTGGGTAAAACCGCGGCTCTCGAGCAGGGCGACCGCCAGCGCGTCACCCATCGCAAGCGCGGCACTGGTACTTGCGGTTGGCGCAAGGTTCAAGGGGCAGGCTTCCTCGTCAACAGCGATATCGAGCACGACGCTGGCCGCTTCCGCAATTGTTGAACCGGCCTTACCGGTCAGCACAATCAGGTGGACGCCGAGTCGTTTAAGGAGCGGCAGCAGCGTAACGACTTCTGTTGTTTCGCCTGAGTTTGACAACGCTATAACGACATCCTTGCGGGTCACCATGCCCACGTCGCCATGGCTGGCCTCAGCCGGATGTACAAAAAAGGCCGGTGTACCGGTGCTGGCGAGCGTCGCCGCAATTTTTCCGGCGATGTGTCCCGATTTCCCCATGCCGGTAACGACGACCCGGCCGTCACAGTCCAGGCACAGTTGACAGGCGGCAGCGAAGCTCTTGCCAATGCGCGGTACAAGGCTCTCGATGGCGCGTGCCTCGATTCCGAGTACGCGTCGGGCAATCGCGCCCTGATCAGTTTTCTCCGGCGATTCGGTCATGCGCTGGAACTCCGCTTCGGCTTTGTCGTTTTACGCTGTCAGTACGTAGACCTGGTAGGCAATGAACCCGGACAGGAGGAGTGTCCCGATGCCGCGGCCAAAACCAGGCTTGCCAAAGGGATTGTACGCTATGAGCAGTAATGCCAGCGTAAAGGCGAACATGACGGGGTAGTGCAGCCACAATATCTTGTCATCCAGACCGGCAGGGTGGATAAGCCCTGCAATGCCAACCACAGCCAGCAGGTTGAACAGGTTGGAGCCAATGATATTGCCGATCGCGATGCCGGCACGGCCCCGCACTGCGCTGACTACCGAAACAGCGAGCTCGGGCAAGCTGGTACCTACCGCGACGATTGTCAGACCGATAACCAGTTCGCTGAAACCAAGTCTTATTGCCAGGTACTTCGCACCCCAGACCAGGGCATTAGCACCGGCCAGCAGCACCACAAGTCCGATCAGCAGCCACAGCCAGGCACTGGCCATGGTCATTTCCCGTGGAATTGTATTGTTGTCCCCGTTGGCTGCCGCCGAAACCTGCCGCCCCTGTAACCCGCGGCGGACGATCCAGACCATGAAGCCGAGGAAGAAAGCTAACAACATCACCGCCTCAGGCCTGCTCAGCCTGGAGTCGACAAAGAGCGCAGCCGTCAGCAGGGTGAGAACAATAAGAAGGTTTACCTCTACCCTCAGTGTGCCCGTCAGTTCCGCCGTAATCGGTCGAATAATCGCGGTCACACCCAGCACCAGTCCGACGTTGGCAATATTCGAACCGAGCGCGTTACCGACGGCCATGGCGGTCAGCTCCTGTACAGCAGCCGAGGCCGAAACCATGATTTCAGGCGCGGAGGTGCCGAAGCCAACGATCGTGACGCCGATTATAAGCGGCGGAACTCCCAGCAACGTTGCCAGTGCCGCGGCACCCGAGACAAAACGGTCCGCGCCCCAGACGAGCAGGGCAAATCCACCGATGATGCTAATCAGGTACAGCAGCATATAAATAACCCACCCTGGTGTGACCCGCTGCATCATACACATACGGCATGCCCGCCGGTAAAGCGTGTTTCCGTAAGGCTGGCACAGGTTTCAATAGTGCCCCGTCAGCCATTCTTTTCGCTAGAATTGTCGCCCGCTTTCCCCGGTGGTCTGAATATGTTGAGCACCGGACCTGATAGTCTGCAGCTTAGTTGCCCGGAGCCTTTTGATGACGCCAGCCGAGATTGAAGCATTGATTACCGCAGGTATGCCGGGATGCACCGCCAAAGTAAGCAGCGACGACAACACCCATTTTGATGCCCTGGTTATTTGTCCCGATTTTTCCGGCAAGCGTCCGCTGCAGCGGCACCAGATGGTGTATCGCACGCTCGGTGACACGATGGGTGACGAAATACACGCGCTTTCGATTACAGCACTGACGCCTGACGAGCAGGGCGACTAATCCCTAATGGAAAAGCTTGCGATCACCGGCGGTTCACAGCTCGACGGGGAAATCACGATATCCGGTGCGAAAAATGCAACCCTGCCGATACTGGCAGCCTCGTTACTTGCCGATGAGACCGTGCGAATTAGCAATGTTCCGCATCTCCGTGATGTAACTACGACCATCGAATTACTGGGCCGCATGGGCGCAGACGTTACCTTGCATGAATCCATGGAGGTCGAGGTCAACGCCACGACAATTAACCAGTTCAGTGCACCCTACGACCTGGTCAAAACGATGCGTGCCTCGGTCCTCGTGCTCGGTCCATTACTCGGAAAATATGGTCAGGCTGATGTTTCGTTGCCGGGCGGCTGCGCAATAGGTGCACGACCGGTTGATCTGCACGTTAAAGGTTTACGCGCCCTGGGTGCGGATGTGCGCATCGATGACGGCTATATACGTGCCAAGGCCGACCGGCTCAAGGGCGGCCAGGTATTTTTTGACACGGTGTCGGTAACCGGTACGGAAAATATTCTGATGGCGGCGGTACTCGCGGAGGGCGAAACCGTGCTTGAAAATGCCGCACGCGAACCTGAAGTGCAGGACCTCGCAAATTTTCTTATCGCAATGGGCGCCCAGATCGAAGGAGCAGGTACCAACAGGATCGTCGTGCAGGGCGTCAGCAGTCTTAAAGGCACTGCTTACAAAGTGCAGCCTGACCGTATCGAAGCAGGCACCTTCCTCGTTGCGGCTGCTATAACCCGCGGACAAATACGCCTGCGACGTGTCAGGCCGCCCCACCTGGAAGCGGTATTAATGAAATTGCGTGAAGCAGGTGCAGCGATAGAAACAGGCGATGACTGGATCAGCCTCGATATGCGCGACCGCGAACTGCGGTCTGTCGATATCAGTACGGATCCTTATCCCGGTTTTCCCACGGATATGCAGGCACAGTTTTTGACGCTGAACTGTGTGGCAAGCGGCACCGCAGCGGTAACCGAAACCGTGTTCGAAAACCGCTTTATGCACGTACCCGAGCTGCAGCGCATGGGTGCGGATATCAGCCTGCAGGGCAATACCGCGATTATTCGCGGTGTCGGGCATTTGAATTCGGCACCGGTGATGGCCACAGATCTGCGCGCATCCGCCAGCCTGGTTATTGCCGGCCTGGTCGCAGGGGGAGAAACCGTGGTGGATCGTATCTATCACATTGACCGCGGTTACGAGTGCATCGAGGAGAAGTTTCGGCAGCTTGGTGCGCAAATCCGGCGATTGCCCTGAGCTGAAACCCTTGCCAGGCCTAATTTCGGTAGGCAACAGAGATATTGCGTGTGTATAATTCGCCGCCTCTGGCAGGCTCTGACCCCTGCGCGGCGACATGTTTCCAGAACCAAACCAATAAATCCAAAAAGCCGCCTGTGAGTGCGGGGTATAGGTAATAACCAATGACACTGTTTTCAAACCCGACCTGCTTCTACAGTCATCGCGCCCGGCTCGTCATGGCGGAGAAAAGTATCGCCATCGAAATTATTGATGTGGATGGGGTCGATCTGCCGGAAGATCTGCTCGACCTGAATCCCTATCACAGTGTGCCGACACTGGTTGACCGTGATCTTATTCTGTATGACTCGAGGGTCATCATCGAATATCTTGATGAGCGATTTCCTCACCCGCCCCTGATGCCGGTTGATCCGGTGACCCGGGCCCAGTTCCGGCTGGCCCTGTTCCGAATAGAAAAAGACTGGTACACGCAGGCCCAGCAGATTGAGGATGCGGTTGATAAGCGGCAGGCGACAAGGGCACGCAAGATACTTAGCGAAAGCATAATTGCCAGCACTGAAGTATTTGAGATCAAACAGTATTTCCTGAGCGACGAGTTTTCGCTCGTCGACTGCAGCATTGCGCCAATACTGTGGCGCCTGCCTGTCTATGGCATAGAACTGGATAGCAATTCCAAGGCCATCGAAAAATATATGGATATGGTTTTTAGCCGGCCATCTTTCCAGGAAAGCCTGACGGAGCTGGAACAGGAAATGCGTCCCTGAGGCGTATGCCGTGTCGGATCAACTGACTCCAACCCGCCCCTATCTGCTGCGTGCAATGCATGAGTGGATGACTGATAACGGGCAAACACCCCTTGTAGTTGTCGATGCAAATGTTGCCGGCGTCCATGTGCCCGAGTCAGGAATTAAGGACGGCCGCATAGTGCTGAATATTGACTGGGCCGCAACGCGCAACCTCGAAATAGAGAACAATCAGGTTAGTTTTGATGCGCGTTTCGACGGTGTTTCACATTCCGTTAGTTTTCCCCTGGAGGCTGTACAGGGGATTTACGCCCGGGAATCAGGGCAGGGTATGTTGTTCCAGAACGAACCAGGTTCCGGCCAGGACCTGGCTTCCCAGCCGGTCGCCGATGCCGATCAGGTCGGTGACAGTAACGACGATGACAACCCGCCACCACCCAGGGGGCCTGTGCTGCGGGTCGTTAAATAGATCAGCGCTGCCTGATGCCGGAAGCCGGAAATCTCCTGTAGGGCCCATGCTGGTAATACTTTGGGTGCGAATCAAGCCGTATATGCAGCCAACCGATGCCTAGCCCGGAAGTGCTTAGCCACAACGGTTTGTCGCCACACCGTTCCAGCACGGCAACGCCGCTACGCCGCCAAAATTCCCGTGCCTGCGGTTCGTCCGCGCCACGCACGAATGTTGCGAGGTGGGTGTAAATCGCCGGGTCCTTCCGGGGCAATGGTGCAAGCAGATAAGCATCGCCGCCCAGGTTGGAAAACTGCGCAATGCTGCCGGAAGAAACGGTATCGAAATGTTCCCGAAATGCCTCCGGGTCCGGGCGCATGCTGTCAAGTTGTGGCGCAGGCAATACGACGAATTCGACGGGCGCGTCTAGTGTGCCTGTCGTGAGCGGCGGGAATTCCCAGAAAAAAGCACTGGTCCCGGACCGGGAAAGCAGGTTGTTATACCAGGTGGGGTATTCAGCGTGCTCTGCCAGCAGACTGAAAAATTCGCCCCTGCTTATTGGCGCGCTATCGCGTCCCGGTAAAAACCGCAGGCCGTTTTCCACCGGCTCGGTTTCTGTTGTCCACATTCCGGCACCGTTAACTGTCAGCAAACAGAGTCTGATCAATAAGGTCGCAGAGGCAGTGAATCACCAGTAGATGCACTTCCTGGATTCGGGCAGTCCTTTGCGAAGGAGTCCGGATTTCCACGTCCCCTTTGTCGAGGGTCTGTGCCACGTCGCCGCCATCGCAACCGGTCAGTGCAACGATCTTCATCCCGCGCGCCTGGGCCGCATCTATCGCACGAATGATATTCGCCGATTTTCCCGAGGTTGATATGGCCAGCAACACGTCGCCGGCATTGCCAAGTGCCATAATCTGCTTGGAGAAAATGTCCTGGTACGCATAATCATTCGCGATAGACGTGAGCGTAGAGCTGTCAGTCGTCAATGCTACGGCGGGCAATGCCGGTCGCTCCATCTCGAAACGGTTCAGGAGTTCAGAGGAAAAATGTTGTGAGTCGCCGGCCGACCCGCCATTACCGCAACTCAGAACTTTGTTGCCGTCGCGCAGACAGTTCGCTATAAGCAGTCCACCCTGCTCGATAACAGGCACGATGGTGTCGAGTGCCACCTGCTTGGTTGCCAGGCTTTCGTCGAAGTGAGCAATGATCCGGTCGCTGGTATTCACTAGTGCGAATATACACTGACCGGCTGCTGTCCAGAAGGCTGGGCTTCAGTCACAACCCGGCAGGCCATCATCAAAATTGAACGCATGCCGGTACCAGTCAATGTTCAGTGGACGGGCCGTGCCCGATAGGGCGAGTACGTCGAAGCGCAGAGCCAGGCGCCGGAATTCGGGGCGGTGCCTGAGAAAGTATTCGGTTGCGCGGCCGATACGCAGGCATTTGGGCCGCGTTACCGACCCGATAGCGCCGCCATAAACGCGGGTGTTGCGGTAGCGCACTTCGACTATCACGAGGCTGAGCCCGTCACGCATGATGAGGTCGAGTTCGCCGTAGCGGCAACGAAAATTTGAACAGACATGTTTCAGGCCGTGGCGAACCAGCCATCGCCGGGCAATTATCTCGGCATGCCGACCATTGCGGAGGTGAACGGCGCTCACGCCGCCCTGCTTACTGCCGGCTGATCACCATTTCGGCATCCTGGCTCAGGCCCTGCAGTATGTCGGGGAGCGGGCGCGGGCGCCCCCGTTCCATGCGCGCCCAGCGCAGCTCCCGGTGCAATCGTCCGATACGGTCCATGTAAATCCTGCCGGTCATGCCATTGATCGCGAGGGGACCGGTATTCGTTCTGCCATTGAGAATAGCTGTCAGGCGATAGGCATCGTAGCCCATCGCGTAGAACCGGGCGCGACGTTGCATTCCCGCTCCCCAGTAACGGGTAAGTACCGCCTGGGCGTCTGTTACAGATTGATTCGGCTCCAGTAACCACGGGATAACGGGAAACACCATCCCGTTGATGTCTGCATTGTTGTCGGACCCCGGCTCATAAACGGCTGACGTTCCAAAAGTGGAAATATCGCCCGCATAGTGAAAACGTAATTGCGGGCGAATCAGTTTCGCCTTGGCTGCGTTCGCACCGACAAATATAAGGTCTACGTCCTGCCGCCGGCGTGGTTTAAATTCAAGCCGTTTACCGATATTTGCAACGAGACGTTCGCGACGCGCGTAACTTTCGTTTAATAGCAGCGCTTCCCTGATCGCGGTCGAAAAGTCCTGCGTATCTGCCGGGTATTTACGCGCAGCAAGTAATTTGCCACCGCGACTGTCGAGTTCCTCCTGGAAAGCGAGCAGCACGCGTTCGCCCCAGTTGCCCTCCGAAACCAGGGCGACCGCATTAAAAAGACCTTCGTTCGTGGCCCGGATTGCCACCCTCCGTGCTTCATCCTCGGGCGCCAGCGCGAACTGGTAGAAGCCTGGCGGCGGGTCAAACTCATCGGCGGCGTAGTTAAGAGCTAGTGTAGTCGTGGCGCTGCTTTCGGCCAGGCTTGCGACAGCGCTTATCTCGTTTTTCAGAAGCGGGCCGACGACGAATTCAGCCCCCCCGATGATGGCCTGCTGATAGGCAGCGGCCGCGCCGTTGCGGGCCGTGTCATAGAAGTTGATGACGGGGCGGTCCACATCCTGACCGAGTGAGAAGTGCGCGGCGAGGTAGCCGTCGCGGATCGCTTCGCCTTCGCGCTGCTGTTTGCCCGACAGTGGTAACAAAACTGCAACACTTTCCGGGTAACTAGAAAATGCACCCAGGCTTACGAGTATCTCGTCCAGGAGATCGGCGTCAGCCGGGTGGCCGCTGTTTTGCTGCCGCCATTCCTCGAGCCCGGCACGCAGGTTGGTCAGGGAGCCGCGTCTGCTGTAACCGATGTAGCCAAGTTCCAGCCAGCCTTCCAGGACTGCATCGCCGCGCCCGGACGTGTCCCGGGAAATACTTGCACCACTTTCCTGCAAACCGGACCAGATCAATCGGTGATTGTCGGCAATCTCCCGCTGGCGGTTCAGCATCTCTTCCCGCTGGATCAATGTTGCGACGGCCGCTTCCGGTCGGCCCAGCCGAAATAGCGCATCGGCACGAAGCCTGAGTATGCGCCTAGCGGCATCGCGGTCGCTGGTTTCACTGACCCTGTTGAGTACACTCAATGCGCCTTGCGCATCGCCCTCACTCAGTTTTAAAAGTGCGGTTACTTCAGCCCATATCTCCAGGTTCTGCCGGCCTGTTTCGGCGCCGACGTCCGTCATTATTCGCCGGGCGCTGTCGAGATCGTTCGCAAGGTACAGTTCGTGCGCTGCAAAAATCAGGTAACGTTCACGTTGTATTTCGGAGGACGCGACCGCCAGGTCGAGATAGTCGCGACTAGCCGCTGCGTGATCGCCCTGCGCGGCCTTGGATCTGGCCGTATCTGGGCTCGCATCCATGTCGCCCGTTGTTTGCAACGGCGTACAGCCCGTGACGGCAACAAGCAGCACAATGCTAAGCAATGCGTGGCGCCTGCTGAACGAGCCACTGCTAGAAATAGATCTGTTCATCAACCGTTGTCCGAAATAGGGTTCGTTCTGGTTCACGGGCTTGTCGTTATATGTGCAGTAACGGAAACTGAGCGCACCGGTCGCAATGCCGGTCAATCAATAGCAAGGAATCCATCCGCGCGTGAGCACCGGTACGCTTTATATAGTCGCTACGCCCATAGGCAATATCGATGATATTAGTCTACGCGCCCGCAACGTGCTTGCCGAGGTCGACCTGATCGCGGCCGAGGATACCCGTCATACCGGCCGGATGCTGAAACACCTGGGCATTAAAACCCGCATGATCTCCTGTCACGAACACAACGAAGCCGAGCGCAGTTCGCAGATTCTTGAACATATGCACTCAGGCGGCGATGTTGCACTTGTCAGCGATGCCGGCACGCCGCTTTTAAGTGACCCCGGTTTCCAGCTGGTGCGCGCGGCGGCGGGTGAGGGCTTGTGCGTTAGCCCGGTGCCTGGCTGTAGCGCAGCGATCGCTGCGCTGTCCATCGCCGGATTACCGACAGACAGCTTCAGTTTTGAGGGCTTCCTGCCGTCATCGGGCGCAAAACGCCGGGTCCGGTTGCAGGAACTGGCCGATCGCCGGGCGACGGTGATCCTGTACGAATCGGTCCATCGTATTAACGCGACGCTGGATGACATCACGAGTGTGCTCGGTGATTCCAGGCAAATGGTCGCGGCCAGGGAACTGACGAAACTGCATGAAACGGTCTACCGGGGTACGGCGGTACAGGTCGCCGAACATATTGCAGCAGATCCCGGCGGGGCCAAGGGCGAGTACACGTTAGTAATAGCCGGGTGCCCGGCCGCGGCTTCCGAAACTGCTGAACTGGATCGGACGCTTAAGGTGCTGCTGGGTTACCTCGGCGTACGCGAGGCGGCCGAAGCGGCCGCCAAGATCCTGGATATAAGGCGCAACGAGGCCTACGAGCGGGCTTTGGAGCTACGCGAATCCGGCGACAAGCAGTAAGACAGCGGTTGATTGCCAATCGTGCTTGCCATGGAGAGGCTCAGCCACTATCTTTGCGCGCGGAGTCGGCCGGGCAATCGCGCGGTGCTTGCACCGGGAGGAAAGTCCGGGCTCCTGCGGGCAGGATGCCAGGTAACGCCTGGGGGGCGTGAGCCCACGGAAAGTGCCACAGAAAATATACCGCCTCTATTTATAGAGGTAAGGGTGAAAAGGTGCGGTAAGAGCGCACCGCGCGGGTGGCAACATGCCGCGGCACGGTAAACCCCATCCGGAGCAAGACCAAATAGGGAAGCATGTGCCCCGCCCGCGGGCGCTTCCGGGTAGGTTGCTCGAGGCTGCTGGCGACAGCGGCCCCAGATGAATGATTGCTCTCGACAGAACCCGGCTTACAGGCCGGCTCCTTATTTTTTGCTGCCGGGCAACGCCCGGCGTTTTTTTGCGACTGCGCAAGCGGCCGCGGAAGACTGCGGGCGCGTGTTTAGCGCAAATATCTCAAATGCGCTGAAACAACTGTCCATAAATACCTGATTTACCTGTCGGATAAGCCCTGTCCCGAGCTTACAAACCACCCCTAAGTCACTGTCGTTAAAGAATTAATTTCCTGTTTCGGTTGACACCAGGGCGAGTCCCTCCCTATAGTGTCGCGAAGTAGTAAAAAAGTGGTAAAAAGTGGGAGGAAATGGGCATTAACGCCTGTTTAGTATGTTTCGCGGTGCTTCGAAAATCACCCTTGATAATAAAGGGAGGATGGCGATTCCGACACGATATCGTGACGGAATTATCGCCCGTTCCCTGGGCAGTCTCGTCGCAACCATCGACCGGGACCCCTGCCTCCTTATTTATCCGTTACCTGACTGGGAAGAAATGGAGCGCCGACTTATGCGTCTCTCCGGCAACAAGCCGGCGATCCGTGCGTTCCAGCGCCGTGTCGTCGGGCATGCAGCCGAACTGGATATGGACAGCCACGGCCGGGTATTGATCCCGCGTGAGTTACGGGACATCGCCGGACTGAACAAGCAGGCCATGCTGATTGGCCAGGGCAACAAGTTTGAACTTTGGGACGAAGGCCGCTGGGCCGAGTGGATGGATAAGAGCAGCGGGGGTGACGGGTTGGATTTACCGCCCGAACTTGAATCACTGCCGCTGTAGGCGCCGGGCCTGAGGCCCGGCAGGGGATTTCAGGGCGCAAGACGCTTTTGAGTGGGTGATGAGCGCCAGCGAAGACCAGCATGTTCCGGTACTGCGCGATGAGGTTCTGGACAGGCTGGATGTGCGTACCGACGGTATCTATGTGGATGGGACCTTCGGTCGTGGTGGGCACAGCCGGGCAATTCTCGACCGGCTGGGACCGGCAGGAAAGTTACTGGTAATCGACAGGGACCCGTGCGCGATCGAGGCGGCCGACACACTGGCCCGGCGCGATGAGCGGGTAGCGGTCGTCCGGGGGAGCTTCGGAGACATTGAACAGATCACTGTGGCTCAAGGAGTCCTTGGAGAGGTTGACGGAATCGTCCTCGATCTCGGGGTGTCCTCACCCCAGCTTGATGACCCTGGGCGTGGCTTCAGTTTTTTGCGGGACGGCCCGCTCGATATGCGCATGGATACCGATGCGCCACAGTCCGCGGAGGAGTGGCTTAACAGCGCGACGGAACAAGAGATGGCACGGGTGATCGGCCGTTTCGGTGAAGAACGATCAGCGCGACGTATCGCGCGTGCCATCAACGACGAACGAAAGAAGCAAAAAATAGGCCGAACGCGGCAACTCGCAGAACTTGTTGAAACAGTGCTGCCGCGGCGGGGGAAGGGTAAACATCCGGCGACCAAGACTTTTCAGGCCATCCGGATACACATTAATAACGAGCTCGGCGAATTGCAGTCATTCCTGGAAGCTGTTCTGGATGTCCTGTCTGTTGGCGGAAGGTTGTGCGTTATCAGCTTTCACTCGCTGGAGGACCGGCTGATCAAGCGCTTCCTGCGCGATTACTCGCGTGTAGACCCGGCACTCGCCAAATTACCGGTTGTGCCGCCTGACGCCCAACCCAGGATTCATCTGCTTGGCGCCGCCGTCCGGGCAGGTAGCGAAGAAATCGAACGCAATGCACGAGCACGAAGCGCAGTGTTGCGCGCCGGGGAGCGAGTGCGTTGAGCGCGGAGTCCAAAGCAATTGGTATATGCGCTTTTCTCTCCATAGCGGTCATCACTACGGCCATCGCCTGTGTCTATGCACGGCACGAGTCGCGCAAGCAGTTCAGTCTTTTGCAGCAACTTATCGTTCAGCGTGATGCGCTTGAAGTTGACTGGGGGCGATTACAAATTGAACAGAGCACCTGGTCGACACATTCACGGGTAGAACGCCTGGCGCGCAGAAAGATGGGCATGCGCAATCCGGCCCCGGATGAAATCATGGTAGTTCGCCAATGAGGCGACACCGTTTAAATGCCCGCGAACGGCGCAGGAGTTTCCGAAGCCGTTGCTTGTTCGCGGCCTGCTGCCTGGTATCGGGGGCATTTTTGTTGCTGGGGCGTGCAGTCCATTTGCAGGTGGTCGACCAGGCCTTCCTTAATAACCAGGCAGATGCCCGCCAGGTTCGCCGTGCAACCCTGTCGGCTCATCGTGGCAGTATCACCGACCGCAACAGCGAACCGCTGGCGGTGAGCACCCCGGTCGACAGCGTATGGGCAGATCCGGGCGACCTGCTGAGCTCGCCTCAGCATATACCGGTACTTGCCAGGCTGCTCGGCCAGGATAGCGAATCGCTGACTTCAGAACTTACCCGTAACTCGGCCCGGGATTTTCTGTTTCTGAAACGGCACATGAATCCGTCGGACGCAGAGCGCATCGCACGGGAGAATATGCCAGGTGTTTATTTGCAGCGCGAATACAGGCGCTACTACCCGGCTGCGGAAGTGGCCGGTCACCTGATCGGTTTTGCCAATGTTGATGATGCCGGTCAGGAAGGGCTGGAGCTTGCTTTCGATCACAGGCTTAAGGGCACGCCGGGTTCGAAACTGGTGCTGAAAGACCGACTTGGCCAGACCGTCGAGGATATCGAGCAGGTAGTTGCACCGGAGCACGGTCAGGAAATTGCGACCAGCATTGATCTGCGCATTCAGTACCTCGCTTACCGCGAACTGAAAAAAGCAATTCAGGCCAACAGCGCAAGCTCGGGTTCTGCGGTGGTTGTCGATGTATTAACCGGCGAAGTGCTCGCGATGGTTAACCAGCCCAGCTACAACCCGAACGATCGTGCCCAGTTGAGAGCAAAGCGATACCGCAACCGTGCGATTACCGATAGATTTGAACCGGGATCGAGCATCAAGCCCCTGATAATTTCGGCGGCCATCGAGTCGGGCGCATACAAACCTGCCAGCCGTGTGGACACGAACCCGGGTTATGTGCAGGTCGATTCGAAGATCATCAAGGACCGCAAAAATCTGGGTCGTATAGATCTGCAAACAGTTCTGTCCCAGTCCAGCAACGTCGGCGCTACGTTAATCGCGATGTCACTGGAGCCAGCGGATCTCTGGAAGGTTCTGAACGGTTTCGGACTCGGCCGGCCAAGCGCGAGCGGGTTTCCAGGTGAGTCGGCCGGTGTGCTAAGTCATTACGACAACTGGCGGCCCATCAGCCAGGCAACACTTGCTTATGGCTACGGGCTTTCTGTTACCCCTCTGCAACTGGCGCAGGCGTATTCGGCCATTGGCGCGCGTGGGCTGCAACGACCGGTATCACTGCTGCGAGTAATTCGGCCGGCGATCCCCCGACGGGTTATTTCAGAACAAACGGCCGCCTCCGTACTCGGGATGATGGAGCAGGTGGTTACAGAGGGCACGGGCAGCCGTGCAGCCGTGTCTGGTTATCGGGTTGCCGGTAAGACAGGAACGACACGCAAATTCAGTACGGGTGGTTATTCGGATGATCGCTATACCGCAATTTTTGCAGGCCTGGCACCGGTATCGAATCCGCGTCTCGCTGTTGTAGTCGTTATCGATGAACCGGCTGCCGGGCGGTATTACGGTGGCGAAGTTGCAGCCCCCGTATTTGCCAGGATTGTCGGCGATGCCGTCCGGATTCTGGCGATACCGCCGGATGATATCGAAGGCAATGGTGAAACGATGTTAGCCGTGGCGTCAGGTCAGTGACGGGGGGCGTGTCAGTAGAGGGGATCAGTTTGCGCGAGTTGTTCGCGGGAATTGAGTTACAGGCTGGAAGCGAGGTACTGGATATTGCGGTAACCGACATAAGTGCAAACAGCGGTCTCGTTGAAGCCGGTGGACTGTTTCTCGCCTGCAGCGGTTTTAGGCGGCACGGTCTGGAGTTTCTCGACGAGGCGCTGGATGCTGGGGTAGGAGCAATAGCCTGGGAACCTGGCGAGGGTTTTACCGAACCACGATTGCCGGCCGGGATAGCCGGAATCTGTGTACCGCATCTGGGCGATCAGGTTGGGATAATCGCGGATCGATTTTTTGCATCTCCCTCCAGCACTCTTGCGATTACCGGAATTACCGGCACAAACGGCAAGACTACGACCGCATGGCTGGTTACCAATGCATTGCTCGGGACAGGCGTGCAGGCGGGTTATATGGGAACGCTTGGTTTTGGTATCGGTCAGAACCTGGAGTCCAGCGCGCTGACCACACCCGGATGCATAGCGGCGCACCGGCGTTTGCGTAAACTTTCTGATGTCGGTGCGACGGCTGTAGCCATGGAGGTTTCATCGCATGGCCTCGATCAGGGCCGCATAGATGGCGTCAAACTCCGGACCGCGGCGTTTACGAATCTGAGCCGCGACCATCTGGACTATCACGGCAGTTTTGACGCATACAAGGCTGCGAAGGCAACATTATTTGAAGTTGAGGGGCTTGAATCCGCCGTAATAAATATTGGCGACCCTTTCGGGGCCGAGCTCGCGCGTAAACAGCGGGCAGGGCAGAAGACTATTTCGGTAGCACTTGTCGAATCGGCACCGGGCGGGCAACAGTCCGCGCTATGCGCTGAACTGCTGGATATAGATGCGAATGGTATGCGTATTCGCTTCACCGGCGAGTTTGGAACTGCGGAAATGCACAGCTCGTTGTGGGGCACTTTTAACGTCGAGAACCTGTTGGTCGCCGCTGGCATATTGCTGGCCAGCGATTATGAGCTGGACGCGGCTGCGAAAGCGTTGGAAAACTGCCAGGCGCCACCTGGTCGTATGCAGGTAATTCGCGGACATACGACTTCGCCACTGGTCGTCGTTGATTTCGCACACACCCCCGATGCGCTGGCGAAAGCCCTGATCGCCTTGCGTGAGCATTGCGACGGGCAAGTCGGCGTCGTCTTCGGTTGTGGCGGCAATCGCGATGAGGGTAAACGCGCTGAAATGGGTGCGGCGGCAGCAACGCATGCCGACCGGATTATCGTAACTGACGACAATCCGCGGGATGAGCATCCGGCCGAGATCGCCACATCAGTCGTTGCCGGCGCAAAAGGAGCAGCGTCCGTTGAGGTAGTACACGATCGTGCCGCTGCCATACAGCGGGCCATCGAGGTGGCCGGCACTGACGATGCAATCCTTATTGCGGGCAAGGGTGCCGAAAACTTCCAGTTGGTCGCGGGACGCAGAAAACCATTTTGCGATGCTGATGTCGCGGCCGACGTGCTGGGAGTAGCAGCATGAGTATGGGAACCCTCTCCGGGGTGGCTGCAGACATCGGTGGCCGGCTCAAGGGAGCGGATAGTGCTTTCGAATCAGTCAGTACCGACACCCGGACTATAGGGCCCGGCCAGTTGTTTTTCGCATTACGCGGCGAACGTTTCGATGCCGGCCAGTTTGTGGCTGATGCAGCGGATCGCGGAGCTGCCGGTGCAGTTGTAGAACGCATCGCCGAAATCGATTTATCACAGGTCGAGGTCGGTGACTCACGGCTGGCGCTGGGCGCGCTCGCACGAAAATGGCGGCAGCATTTCGATATCCCGGTAATCGGTATCACAGGCAGCAATGGCAAGACCACCGTCAGGGAGCTGACCACGGCAATTATGCGTGAGGCGCTGAAAGAGCACGGCGACGATGTGGTGCATGCGACCCTTGGTAACCTGAATAACGACATCGGATTGCCGCTCACGCTTCTCGGTCTGCGCGACCACCACCAGGCAGCCGTCATCGAGATGGGGGCCAATCATCCGGGCGAGATTGCTGTACTTGCTGATATTGCTGCCGTCAATATCGCAGTGATCACTAATGCAGCACGCGCACACCTCGAGGGTTTCGGAAGTATAGAAGAGGTTGCCCGCACCAAGGGCGAGTTACTTGATTCGCTGGCTGCCACCGATACCGCGGTACTCAATCATGATGATACTTTTTTTGCCGAATGGTCGGCACGCATCGGTGAGGCGCGCCTGCAGAGTTTCGGTCTTTCATCAGAAGCTGATTTTCGCGCCGAAGATATACAGCTGCAAAACCTGGATGGCCATCCGGCTTTCGAATTTAAACTGATTACGCCGATCGGCGAACTGGATGTAGCTCTGCCACTGGCTGGCCGACACAATGTAACGAATGCACTCGCGGCTGCCGCAGCTGCAGTCAGCGCCGGCGCGACCATGGAAAATATCCGTGCCGGTCTTGCAATCAGCAATAACGTCCCGGGGCGCCTGCGTGCATTCCGCGCGAGTGCGGGCGCCATGATTTTTGATGATAGCTATAACGCTAACCCTGATTCGGTGGCGGCGGCGATCGCATTTCTCGAAGGCCTGGACGGCGAGCCCTGGCTGGTTCTTGGCGACATGGGTGAACTGGGTCCTGACGCTGCGTCCCTGCATCGGGGAATGGGGGAGCTTGCGCGCGATGCGGGTATACGCGGTTTGTTCTGCGTGGGCGAACTGTCGCGCGAAGTGGCTGCAGGGTTTGGCAACGGAGCCCGGTGGTTTGAAACGATTGATGAGCTCGATCACGCGTTGCAGGGTGAATTGTCTGCCGGGCGAAATATATTAATTAAGGGTTCGCGTTTCATGGGACTCGACCAGATCGTAAATCGTATTGAACCGGCAGAGCGCAGGGAAGGGGCTTAGGTCATGTTGCTTTTTCTTGCGGATTACCTGACCCAGATTTTCTCCGGCTTTAACGCGTTCACCTATATCACGCTGCGGGCGATCATGGGTGCGCTGACGGCATTAATCATGTCGTTTGTACTTGGGCCTGCATTCATCCGTCGCCTGGTTAACCGCCAGATCGGCCAGACTATTCGGACAGATGGCCCCGAGAGCCATCTCCCGAAAGCTGGTACGCCGACGATGGGCGGCGCGCTGATCCTGCTTGTGATAGTTTTCAGCACCTTGCTGTGGGCTGACCTGAACAGCCGCTACATTCTGCTGGTACTCGGTGTAACCCTGGCGTTCGGCGTCATCGGATTCGTTGACGACTATCGCAAGCTGGTATTGCAGGACCCGAAAGGCCTTGCTGCGCGCTGGAAGTTTCTGTCGCAGACACTGGTGGGTGTGGTCGCTTCGGTCGCACTGTATGCCATTGCGGAAGCACCGGCCGAAACGGCCTTGCTGATTCCCTATTTCAAAGACCTCACGATTCCGCTCGGTGGGGTTTACATCATATTTACCTATCTCGTGATCGTAGGGAGCAGCAATGCAGTCAACCTTACCGACGGTCTCGATGGCCTTGCTGTCATGCCGTCGGTACTTGTGGGCGGCGCGCTGGGTATCTTCGCTTACGCTG
The DNA here is from genome assembly GCA_002729495.1 of Chromatiales bacterium. GTDB lineage: Bacteria > Pseudomonadota > Gammaproteobacteria > Steroidobacterales. Next base: position 78,915 of record PBYE01000009.1, on the reverse strand, counting down.
CCGGTAACAAGGTGTTCGCGGAGTACCTGGGAATTCCCTATATCGCGGATGCCGGTGAAATCATGGTGTTCTGTGCAGCCCTTAGCGGGGCCAGCCTGGGATTTCTGTGGTTCAACACTTACCCCGCGCAGGTTTTTATGGGCGACATCGGCGCGCTGGCACTGGGTGCCGCGTTAGGCACGGTGGCCGTCATCGTCAGGCAGGAACTGATCCTGTTCATCATGGGTGGCCTGTTCGTTATCGAAACCGTGTCGGTCATGATCCAGGTGATGTCCTTCAAGTTAACGGGCAAGCGCGTTTTTAAAATGGCGCCTCTGCACCATCACTACGAGTTGAAGGGTTGGGCCGAACCCAAGGTGATTGTGCGCTTCTGGATTATCACGGTGATCCTCGTACTGGTTGGCCTGGCAAGTCTGAAGATTCGCTAAAGGTGAAAGCAGCAAGTACAGCATGGCAGATGAATCCTGAAATGGGTGAGACCTTGACAGACAGAAAAGCCCTGGTGCTCGGAATGGGTACGACCGGCGTTTCTATTGCCGGCTGGCTGGCCGCACAGAATCGTTCTGCTATTTTTGCGGACAGCAGGGCGACACCGCCGGGCCTGGAAAAGGTGCGGGCAATTCTTCCGGCAGCTGCCTTAAGTTGTGGCTCATTACCGGATCGGGTTCCCGATGGTATCGACGAAGTCCTGGTTTCGCCGGGACTCCCGACTGATACGCCCGTACTTCAGGATGCCAACTCGAGGGGCATTCCGGTTCACAGTGATATCGATCTGTTTGTTGACGCATGCAACGCCAGGATCGTGGGCATTACGGGGTCGAACGGAAAGAGTACGGTGACCAGCCTTGTTGCACAAATGTTGCAGGCTGCAGGAGTGAAAGCGGTTCCCGGCGGCAACCTGGGAGTTGCCGCGCTCGATCTGCTTGCCGAAGACGCCGACGTAGCGGTCCTCGAACTGTCGAGTTTTCAGCTTGCACACAGCGGTGAACTGCCGTTGCACGCAGCCGTAGTTCTTAATGTGTCGCCCGATCATCTTGATCAGCACGGCGACTTCGAAAGTTATGCTGCCGCCAAGGCGCGAATCTACGCGAAAGCGGGAACAGCGGTGGTCAATCGTGATTTGCCGGGTCCGGCACCAGTGGCGTGTGCGCACGAAGTCGGATTTGGACTGGGTATTCCCTCTCCCACGGACTGGGGGGTCATTAATCGTGATGACGGGCAATGGATTGCCCGGGGTTCTTATGCGGTGATGCCGGTCAGCAATCTGCAGATTGCCGGCCGGCACAACCTCCAGAATGTGCTAGCTGCGTTTGCGTTGGCCGACACGCTGGACGTACCGCTGGACGGGCTTGTCGTGGGTGCGCAGTTGTTCCCTGGCCTGCCGCATCGGATGCAGGTGGTTGCGAGCGAAGACGGGATTACCTGGATAGATGATTCCAAGGCCACGAACGAGGCTGCCGCGCTTGCCAGCATCGAATCGGTTGAAGGCCGGCTCATTCTCATTGCTGGAGGTGATGCCAAGGGCGGTGAACTCAGGGAACTTGCAGGGAAGCTGAAAGAGCGCGATGCATTTGTCATCGTGCTGGGCAGGGACGCCCAACTTTTTCTCGATCAGCTGACGGGAAGCTGCGATGTGCATGCGGTTAGCGACATGGATGCTGCTGTTGAACTGGCAGCAGGTGTGGCCGGCACCGGGGACACGGTGTTGCTGGCACCGGCATGCAGCAGCCTGGATATGTACGGCAGCTTTGCAGAGCGGGGCGATCACTTCGCCGCTGCTGTGAGAAAACTGCAATGACGGCGCGCGCAGCTAACCGTTTGCCGGATATGGACTGGGGCCTGGTCTCGCTCATTCTCTTATTAATGGGCATCGGTCTCGTGATGCTGACCTCGGCTTCCATGTCGGTCGCCGAGAATTCTACGGGTAGGCCATTTTTCTACCTGTCGCAGCAACTGGTTGCGGTTGCCACCGGGCTCTTGGCCGCTGTTTTCGTATTAAAAACACCGACCGATATCTGGATGCGCATTGCACCCCTGTTGCTGATACTTGCCGTGTTGTTACTGGTGGCCGTGCTGATTCCGTCGGTCGGCCATAAAGTAAACGGCAGTGCGCGCTGGATCAGTGTGGCCGGTATCAACCTGCAAGTCTCCGAGCCCGCGAGGTTGCTGGTACTGATGTACATCTCCGGGTACGTCGTACGCCATAAAGATGACCTCGGTGCCAGCTTCAAAGACTTTTTACGGCCAATGATCCTGGTGCTGATTGTCTGCAGCCTGTTGCTTGTGGAACCCGACTTCGGTGCGACCGTGGTCATGCTGCTGATCTGCATGGCGGTGGTGTTTGTCGGCGGCGCACCATTAAGGTATTTCGTGGCGTTGACCATTGGTGTCGTGGCGGTCCTGGGTGCATTTGCAGTATCCGCACCGTACCGACTGGCACGGCTTACCGGCTTTACGGATCCCTGGGAAGATCCTTTCGGCAGCGGTTTTCAGCTGACCCAGTCGTTGATAGCCATCGGTAGTGGCGAATGGTTCGGCGTTGGCCTCGGCAACAGTGTGCAGAAACTTTTCTATTTGCCGGAAGCCCACACTGATTTTGTGTATGCAGTAATCGCCGAAGAGTTCGGCCTGCTTGGCACCTTTGTACTGGTCGTGCTGTTCTCATTGCTGGTTTGGCGCGCGTTAACAATCGCTATGGATGCAGCCGAACGTAATCGTTATTACCAGGCCTACCTGGCTTTCGGTATCGCAGTCTGGCAGGGCGCCCAGGTGTTCATAAACCTGGGGGTAAATATGGGCATATTGCCAACCAAGGGCCTGACGCTACCGCTTGTTAGTTACGGCCGCAGTAACCTGGTTATAACGATTATTGCACTCGCGCTCCTGTTGCGAATCGACATGGAAAATCGCGGCGTTATTCCGTCAGGCAAAAAAACCTCCAATCGAACTCCGGGGCGCAGAAAATGAGCAAGGCGCCAATAATGATTATGGCGGGCGGCACCGGTGGCCACGTATTCCCGGCGCTGGCGGTTGCACATGCGCTGATGGAACAGGACCGTCGGGTCGTGTGGCTCGGTACCCGGGCGGGAATCGAACACCGGCTGGTTCCCGATGCGGGCATTCCGCTCGACTACATCCGTGTCGTCGGACTGCGCCGCAAGGGCGTACTTAGCTGGCTGCTCGCGCCGTTCAAATTATTGATCGCAATCTGGGATGCACTGCGCGTGCTCCGGCGACGCCAACCCGGGGTGGTTCTCGGCATGGGTGGTTTCGCATCCGGACCCGGTGGTTTCGCTGCATGGTTGTTGCGCCGCCCCCTTGTTATTCATGAACAGAATGCGGCCGCAGGCCTTACCAACAGACTTCTGGCTGGTCTTGCCCGGGAAGTGCTTGAAGCCTTCCCGGGCAGTTTTTCCCCGTCGCGGACTGCACATACAATCGGCAACCCGGTACGCAGGGAAATATTTATGCTGGCAAGACCGGAAGAGCGAATGGCAAGGCGAGCGGGGCCGCTGCGGGTACTCGTTCTGGGTGGCAGCCAGGGCGCGCTCGCACTTAACAACACGGTACCGGTAGCGGTTGCGCTGTTGCCGGAGGGTATAGCAGTGGATGTCTGGCACCAGGCGGGTTCGGCGACACTGGATACGGCAATCGAGGCCTATCAAAACAGCAGGGTTGAAGCGCGGGTGGAAGCGTTTATCCCTGATATGGATGAAGCCTATGCGTGGACAGACATGGTGGTCTGCCGGTCCGGTGCGCTGACCGTATGCGAACTTGCAGCAGCCGGACTGGGCGCGGTTCTGGTTCCTTATCCGGCCGCTGTGGACGATCACCAGACACTAAATGCAAGATACCTCGTCGATGCGGGTGCGGCAGTATTGATACCGCAGTCACAGTTAACGCCCGAACGGTTGGCGGCAGAACTGGAAGCCTGTGCCAAGGATCGGGGCCTGGTACTGGAGCGTGCCAACCGGGCACGCGAACTATCACGACCCGAAGCGACCGATGATCTCGTAGCCGTGTGTCTTGCACTGGAGGCCGCATGATTGACCGGATGCGAAAAATTACCCGAATCCACCTCATCGGTATAGGGGGTGTTGGTATGGGTGGCATCGCCGAGGTGCTGCTGAATCTTGGCTACCAGGTGCAGGGTTCCGATCTTAAGGAATCACAGGTTACCCGCAGGCTTGCAAAACATGGCGCACAAATATTTATCGGTCACCAGGCTGAGAACATTAATGGAGCGGACGTAGTTGTCGTTTCCAGCGCTATAGACGGCGGTAACCCCGAGACCAATGCGGCGCGGGAACAGCGTATACCGGTGGTGCGCCGCGCTGAGATGCTGGCGGAGCTGATGCGCTTCCGGCATGGGATCGCTGTTTCGGGAACGCATGGGAAGACCACGACAACCAGCCTGATCGCCAGTGTGCTGGCCGCGGCTGGTGAAGACCCGACTTTTGTTATTGGCGGGCGCCTGGTCAGCGCGGACTCTAATGCACGTCTGGGTGCAGGCCGGTACCTGGTAGCAGAGGCTGACGAAAGCGACGCGTCGTTTACGCAGTTGCAGCCGATGCTCGCAGTCGTAACCAACATTGATAACGACCACCTCGCAACCTATAAAGGTGATGTACGTCGCCTGCACTCAAGTTTTATCGATTTTGTTCACAACCTGCCGTTCTACGGACTGGCGGTTGTATGCCTGGACGACCCGGGTGTGCGCGAAATACTGCCCGAACTTAAACGCGCGACGCTGACCTATGGAACTCATGCCGACGCAGACATTCGTGCTGTCGAAATTGGCAGTGATGGCATACGTTCCTTTGTACGGGTAGCGCGGCCGGAGACTGAAGATTTGCTTGAGCTCAGTTTGAGTTTGCCGGGGCGTCACAATGTACTGAATGCGCTGGCCGCGGTTGCGGTGGCTTATGAACTCGATTTAGATGACGCGGCCCTGCAAAGTGCACTGGCGGAATTTGAAGGCATAGACCGGCGACTGCAGATCCTTGGTGAAGAACAAACGCGTGCCGGCAAGGTGTTGTTCGTGGATGACTATGCCCATCATCCGACGGAAATCGCTGCGACCCTGGACGCTGTTCGCCAGGCCTGGTCCGACCGCCGGCATGTGGTGGTATTCCAGCCACACCGTTATTCGCGCACGCGCGATCTGATGGACGACTTTGCGGAAGTGCTCGCCAGGGTGGATCGACTGTTTATTACCGAAGTCTATGCAGCCGGCGAAGAGCCCATCGCAAGTGCCGATGGCCGGTCGATTTGCCGGGCCGTGCGCAGTCGCAGCCATGTTGAACCCGTATTTGTCGCCGATCTGGATAAGTTGGCGACTGACCTGGGTGCAGTCCTTAAGGATGGCGATCTCGTGCTGACGCTGGGCGCCGGCAGCATTGGTGCTGTAGCCCAGGAACTTCCACAGAAGTTACGCACACTGAAGGCGGTGGAGTCGTGATGGCGGCGATCGACAACGAGCGCTTCAGCGATCAGATGCGTTTTAACGAGTCGATGGCCCGGCATACCTCGTGGCGAACAGGCGGCAATGCGGATACCTGGTTCCGTCCCGCGACGCGTGAAGATCTCATCGCATTTATGCAAACAGTTGAACCCGGTACACCACTGCACTGGGTCGGCCTGGGCAGCAACCTGCTGGTTCGCGATGGCGGGATACGCGGTGTTGTCATTGTGGTCCAGGATGCGCTCGCCGCAGTTGAGGATATTGATAAACAGCGGGTTAGCGCTGGTTCAGGCGTGGCCTGCACGGTGTTTGCACGGCATTGTGTGCGCCGCGGCCTTGGCCCGGCTGAATTTTTTGCAGGCATACCGGGGACTATCGGCGGTGCGCTGGCAATGAATGCCGGCGCATTTGGCGGCGAAACCTGGAACCAGGTCGAGTCGGTCGACGTTATCGATCAGGAAGGCAAGGTACACACACGTGAACCGGCTGAATACACGATTGCTTATCGCCAGGTTGACGGACCCGCGAACGAGTGGTTCCTGGGCGCACATTTTGTGTTTACCGAAAACTATGACACCAGCATGGACAAGGTAAAAGCCCTGGTGAATGAGCGTCGCGAAAAGCAGCCGCTTGGCTTACCCAGTTGTGGTTCCGTATTCAGAAACCCACCGGCTGATCATGCAGCCAGGCTCATCGAGGCAACCGGACTAAAAGGCTTTTCTATCGGCGGAGCGGTTGTTTCGGAGAAGCATGCCAATTTTATTATCAATCGCGATAACGCGAGTGCAGCTGATATAGAGATGCTCATCGAACACATCCAGGGAGAGGTAAAGGCAAAGCACGGCGTCGAACTTGTACGCGAGGTACACATCATAGGAGAGCGGACCGGCTAAAGCTGACATGACTGAAACGGAATTCAGACAGGTGAGTGATACTGCAGTCTTCGGTCGCGTGGCCGTGCTCCTGGGCGGTACGTCGGCGGAACGCGAAGTCTCACTGATGACCGGCCAGGCCGCGCACGCTGCACTGGTCGGGCGTGGCGTCGACGCGCACGCCGTCGACGCCACCGGCGATTACATCAATGCCCTGATAGACGATGGCTATGACCGTGTCTGGATTGCACTGCACGGGCGCGGCGGCGAAGACGGTACCGTGCAGGGTCTCCTGGAGTCGTTGGGCATTCCTTATACCGGCAGTGGCGTTTCGGGTTCTGCGCTGGGAATGGACAAGCTGCGTACCAAGCAACTGTTCGAAGGCATAGGTATCACGACACCGGAATGGGCTTTGATCGGGTCGGAAGACGAGTGTCCCGCGGTCGCCGCGAAACTCGGCTGTCCCATGATCGTGAAGCCGGCGCTCGAAGGTTCGAGTATCGGCATGACGAAGGTTGATCGACCTGAAGACCTGGTGGATGCATGGCACGAGGCTGCCCGGCTGGGTTCGGACGTGTTTGCCGAGAGCTGGGTAACAGGATCCGAATACACGGCAGCAATCCTGCACAATGAAGTACTGCCGCTGATACGCATCTCGGTAAACAACACCTTTTATGACTATCAGGCCAAGTACTTCAGCGATAAGACGGGGTACCAGTGTCCCTGTGGTTTGCCTCCGGAGCAGGAACGTAAATTCGGTGAACTCGCACTCAGGGCGTTCCGGGCAGTAGGCGCATCCGGATGGGGCCGTGTCGATTTTATGTGCGACGAGGCAGGCCTGGCCAAGGTGCTTGAAGTAAACACGGTACCCGGCCTGACCAGCCACAGTCTCGTGCCTATGGCTGCCAAACAGGCCGGTATCGAATTTGCAGACCTGGTCTGGAAGATACTTGAAACCAGTTTTGTTGAACGGGGCTTTACCGCCGATCCGATCGACAGCAGGGAGGACAACGATGCCGCCTAAAAAAGCCAATCGTCGCAAAACACCAAAACGTGCGAAACGCGCAATACCTGTGCCCGCAATCAACTGGAATCGAATCGGTAACGGTGCGCTGTTGCTGATTGTCCTGGTGTGTGCTTATTCAGGCACGGCCTGGGTCATGGACCAGCCTATCAACGCGGTACGTATCGACGGCCGCTTCGAACGCGTTTCGGCAATGCAGATTGAAAGTGCGATGACGCCTTTTCTCAAAGGTGGTTTCCTCAGCACTAATCTGACACTGGTGCAGGAGGCTATTACTGAACTGCCCTGGGTGGAGCGGGCCAGCGTGCGGCGCAGCTGGCCTTCTACCTTAAGCGTGACCGTTGTAGAAGAGAGTGCCGCAGCATGTTGGGGGAAGGCAGGCTTACTGAATATTTACGGCGAACTATTTGTTGCCGAGACCTCACATATCCCGGCAGAGTTGCCGCGACTTACCGGACCGGCGGGCAGCGAGCTTAAGGTTGCGCGGCGGTTCTTTGAATTGGACAAGCAACTGAAACAAAGGGGCCTGACAGCTATTGCGCTATCAATAGACGCACGTGGCGCATGGCTACTGCACTTAAGCAATGGGATGCAGGTGCGCTTCGGCGCGGCGGCAACAGACAGCCGCACCGAACGGTTTTTCGGGGCACTGGACGGCGTGCTCGGACCTGTAGCAGACAAGGTGAAATACATCGATATGCGTTACACCAATGGCTTTGCGATTGGCTGGAAGTCGGGAGACGGTATCAGGATGGCTGACTTCGGGGAGACCGATCCACATGTCTAGCAAGTCAGACAAGGAACTGGTCGTCGCGCTTGATATCGGTACCTCAAAAATTGTTGCGATTGTTGGGGAGATCCAGGAAGACGGCGAACTCGAAGTAATCGGGTTCGGTACACATCTGTCGCGTGGCCTGAAAAAAGGAGTTGTCGTCAATATCGAATCGACGGTCCACTCTATTCAGCGTGCTGTTGAAGAAGCGGAATTAATGGCCGGTTGTGATATCCAGTCCGTGTATACCGGTATCGCGGGAAGTCATGTGCGCAGCCTTAATTCACACGGCATTGTCGGAATCCGCGATCGGGAGGTGGGTCCCGGCGATGTAGACCGGGTCATCGATGCGGCGCGTGCCGTGCCTATTCCCGCCGATCAGAAAATCCTGCACGTGTTGCCACAGGAATTCATCATCGATGGCCAGGAAGGTATACGTGACCCGATCGGCATGAGCGGTGTGCGCCTGGAAGCTCGCGTGCATATGGTCACGGGAGCCGCCAGCGCCGCCCAGAATATCGTTAAGTGCGTGCAACGCTGTGGGCTTGAAGTAGAAGACATAGTGCTTGAGCAGCTCGCATCCAGTTACTCGGTACTGACAGAAGATGAAAAAGAGCTGGGTGCCTGTCTCGTTGATATCGGCGGCGGTACTACCGATATCGCTGTTTTTCATGACGGTGCGATCAAACATACGGCCGTGATCCCGATTGCGGGTGATCAGGTCACGAATGACATTGCGATTTCCTTGCGCACGCCGACGCAATACGCGGAAGAGATAAAGATCAAATATGCCTGTGCGTTATCGCAACTGGCCAACCGTGATGAAACGATCGAGGTGCCCAGTGTTGGCGACAGACCGCCACGCCGGCTTGCACGGCAGACGCTCGGAGAAGTTGTCGAGCCGCGTTACGAAGAGCTGTTTGCCCTGATTGCAAATGAGCTCAGGAGAAGCAATTTCGAAGACATCATAGCGGCCGGTGTTGTACTTACCGGCGGCAGTTCGAAGATGGAAGGTGCGGTGGAACTGGCTGAAGAAGTTTTTCACATGCCGGTTCGTTTAGGGTTGCCGCAGTTTGTTAAAGGTTTGGGTGAGGTAGTACGTAACCCGATCCATGCTACGGGTGTCGGTATTCTTATATACGCCAGGGATAAGGCGGAACGGGGTACGGACATTCCGGTACGGGGCGGTTTGCGGGAGATGTGGTTGCGAATGAAGGCCTGGTTTCAGGGAAATATTTAGTTTGCTTTTAAGGATGAGGAGTGAAGGCGATGTTTGAACTCATGGATGCATACAGTCAAAGCGCTGTTATTAAAGTAATTGGCATAGGCGGTGGCGGTGGCAACGCCGTAAAACATATGGCCGGCAGCGGTATAGAGGGCGTGGATTTTATTTGCGCAAATACCGATCGGCAGGCCTTGCTGAACGCCAATGTAAAGACAACATTGCAGATCGGCTGCAATATCACCAAGGGGCTGGGTGCCGGTGCAAATCCCGAAGTTGGTTACCAGGCGGCGATGGAAGATCGCGATCGTCTGCAGGAACTGATCGAGGGTGCTGACATGCTCTTTATTACCGCCGGTCTCGGCGGTGGAACCGGCACAGGTGCTGCGCCCGTTATAGCCCAGATAGCTAAAGAGCTGGGCATTCTGACGGTGGCCGTGGTTACCAAGCCGTTCGAAATGGAAGGCGCCAAGCGGGCCGGCATTGCGGATCAGGGCATGCTTGACCTGTCCCGCAACGTTGATTCGCTTATTACCATTCCTAACGAGAAGCTGCTGACAGTACTGGGTGGCGAAACCACATTGCTGGACGCTTTTAAATCGGCGAACGAAGTGTTGCAGGGCGCGGTGCAGGGTATTGCGGAACTCATTACCCGGCCCGGACTTATCAACGTGGACTTTGCCGATGTGCGTACCGTTATGGGTGAGATGGGTATGGCGATGATGGGTACCGGTGTAGCGGCCGGCGAGGATCGGGCGCGCGAAGCTGCCGAGGCCGCGGTCTCAAGTCCGTTACTGGAAGACATCAACCTGGCGGGTGCCAACGGTATCCTTGTGAATGTCACTGCGGGGCAGGATCTGGCTATCGGTGAATTCAACGAGATAGGCGACACGGTAAAAGAGTTCGCCTCGGACGATGCCACGGTGGTTGTCGGTACGGTGATTGACTCGGAAATGACCAACACCATTCGGGTAACGGTGGTCGCGACCGGGCTGGGCAAGGGTGTCCTCGGTGTCGTGCCGAAGCCGGAATTGGTGGAATCTGTTGCCGTAGCAGCGTCGCGGCAGGTCGTTCCGGATGAGCCGCGCTACGAGGACTTTGAGAGTCCTACCAACAAGAGGAAGCAGCAAGAAGCTGCCGGGCATGACGTGGAAGAACCGCAGGAAGATCTTGATTTACTTGATATTCCGGCATTTCTGCGGCGGCAGGCAGATTAGCCATAACCTGTTGTTTTCTTGCCAGCGACCCGGGGCCTGTGGTAGCGTTCGCGCCTTCAGATACCCTGGGTTGTGCGCAAGGGTCGGCGAAAGGTGGTTTGCCGATCAGTAACTTGAGGAGTGTACTTCGGAAGCGAGGTTAACTCGAATGCGGTATGGGGTACCTGGGACGTACGTCCCCGGTACGCCGCGCTTTTTTATTCAAAAATCGTAGGGATGCGACGCCCCCCGGGGTGTATCACATATGCTCAGACAGCGGACACTTAAGAACGAGATTCGCGCCACCGGCGTGGGACTGCACACCGGTCGTAAGGTATTCATGACGCTGCGCCCCGCGGCCGACAACACTGGCATAGTATTCCGTCGTATCGATCTCGACCCGCCGGTCGATTTGTGTGCGGATGCAAACCTGGTCGGCGAGACAACACTGGGAACCAGCCTTGTTGAAGGCGAAACCACGGTCGCAACAGTTGAGCATCTCATGTCGGCGTTTGCCGGCTTAGGGATCGACAACGCTTACGTTGATCTCAGCGCTCCCGAAGTCCCGATCATGGATGGTAGTGCAGCGCCCTTCATTTTTCTGCTGCAGTCAGCAGGTATAGAAGAACAGACCGTAGCCAAAAAGTTTATCCGTATCCGTAAGAAGGTCCGTGTGGAAGACGGTGACAAGTGGGCTGAATTTACCCCTTATGACGGCTTCAAAGTTAACTTCCGAATCGACTTCGAACACCCGGTTTTCAAAAAACATCTGCAGTCTTCGTCAGTCGATTTCTCTACGACTTCATATTTACGTGAAGTGAGCCGCGCACGTACTTTTGGTTTTGCCCGCGATATCGAAGCTATGCACACAAATCGACTAGCGCTCGGCGGCACCATGGACAACGCGGTTTTGGTCGATGATTTCCGGGTGCTGAATGAAGACGGCCTCAGGTACGAAGATGAGTTCGTGCGCCATAAAATTCTCGATGCGATAGGTGACCTTTACCTGGCAGGCTGCAGCATCGTGGGTGAATATACCGGGTACAAATCAGGTCATGCCCTGAACAACCTATTGTTGCGTGAGCTGCTTGCCAACACTAAAGCCTGGGAAGAGGTTGAGTTCGACGATCCGGTTCAGGCGCCTATTTCATACAAGACAGCCGTCAGCACCGTCTAGCAACCCCGCTGTAGTCCGTTCAGACCACAGGGTTGCTACTCTGCAGCGACGCGCACCTTGATGTGGTCAACAGGGGTGCCGTTTTTGCGACACAACTCACGAATCCGTTCCCCCTCGAAGCGCAGTCGCGCGGCCCATTCGGGGCTGCGGACCAGCAAAATCAGTGTGTTATCGGGTTGAAAATTGCAGTGCACCAGCCCCACTGCGACATCGGGTGGGAGGCCATTGCGCAGATAGTCGCCCAGATCGCTCCGGCGGCGGGCTTCCTCGGCGAGGCCCCCAAGGGGGCTGTCCGAAGCGCGGATGAGTTCAGACAATGACTTAGGCTTATTTCTTAACATAAATTATTGGTTTTTTGGCCGGAATCCGTGTCCAGTCCCTTGTTGCCGGCTTGATTTCTACCTATTCTAGCCCCGCGAAAAGGGCAAACCCGCTGAAAAGTGGGGGCGCAAAGCCACCGATCTAAGGGACGAATCCTATGATAGCGGGGTTACCGACTAAAAAAGCAAGCGATATGCCAACCATCCGATTTGTGCGCGCAGGGGTGGTTTTATCCGTTGTGATCGAAGCCGCCAAATGCGGAGTTCGCTTGCTGCGGAAGGAAGATGGGCGGACATGAAACTGATTATCCTTAATCGCGGCCGGCGAACCGCGCGTTGCGTGGACCTGTCCGCGATTAGTTCCTGGATTGTGGGCGGGCTGGCTGTTGCGCTGTTCGGAGTGGCGATAATTGCAGGCTACAATCTTGCGCGCGTTTCCGACGCAAGCGTTTCCTCTGACGAAGTCGCTGAATTACAGGACGAGCTGCTTACCCAGCAGGCAACCCTTGATGACCTAAAGGCCCAGGCGGACGAGCAGATCGATGCGCTGGCCCTGCGCATGGGTCAACTGAATGCGAATGTGATTCGCCTGAATGCACTCGGCAGTCGCCTGACCGGCATGGCAGACCTCGAGGACGGCGAATTTGATTTTCAGAATCCCCCGGCGCTCGGCGGTCCCGCGCTGGTTGAGGAAAGCACGGCTGCAAATGCAGGTCAGTTACCTGATTTGCTGAAAGACTTCGATTTACTGGCAGCAACGCTGGATGACCAGGAGCAACAGCTGGCTGCGCTGGAAGGACTGCTGCTGGACCAGCGTCTGGACGAGCGGGTTAACCCAAGCGGCCGTCCCATCAAGTCAGGCTGGCTGTCTTCGTATTTTGGTAAGAGATCGGATCCGATCTCGGGCAAGTCTTCCTGGCATCGTGGCATCGATTTTGCCGGCAAGCGCGGCAACGAAATTATTGCTGTTGGTGACGGTGTTGTGAGCTGGTCGGGCGATCGCTACGGCTACGGCAACATGGTTGAGGTCAAGCACGGTAACGGCTATGTAACGCGTTACGCCCACAACCAGCAAAACCTGGTGGCAATTGGCGACCAGGTAAACCAGGGTCAGACGATTGCCCTGATGGGGTCCACCGGACGTTCAACCGGCCCCCATGTGCATTTTGAGGTGTGGCGCAACGGCAAGGCTGTTGATCCGACCAAGTACGTGCATCGCCACTGATTTATTGCGTTTGGGCCGCCCTGTATTGCCGGCCATCGCTGTCAGAATCCATTACTTCCCATAATCCTTCGTGTACGGCCTTTCCTGCCATGGCCGTATGCCAGTAAAATAGCGCGCTTTCGTACGGGATCTGTCCGCATCTCCGGGCAGCCAGCGTCATATGGGTTATATCTGATCCGGCTTGTACTCAGGCGGTCAGGTCGGGAACGGACAGGAATGGCAAATTTCCTTACCAAGTTATTTGGCAGTCGCAACCAGAGGCTGTTGCGTCTATACGGCAAGGTCGTAGAGGCTGCGAACGGCTATGCAGATGAATACGAACAGCTCTCCGATGATGACCTTAAAGCCAAGACAGCGGAGTTTCGCGAGCGCCTCGAGGCCGACGAGGAACTGGATGCCCTGTTGCCGGAAGCATTCGCGACGGTGCGGGAAAGCGCCCGGCGCACGCTGGGGCTCAGGCATTTCGATGAGCAATTGCTCGGCGGGCTGGCGTTACACGAAGGCAAGATCGCTGAAATGCGCACCGGTGAAGGCAAGACGCTGGTGGCCACATTGCCTGCCTACGCGAATGCACTGACGGGCGACAGCGTCCATATTGTGACCGTCAATGATTACCTCGCGAGCCGTGACGCTGAATGGATGGGGCCTGTCTATGAGTTTCTTGACATGCGCGTCGGGGTCATCGCCGCAGGCCAGACCAAGGAAGAAAAACGTGAGGCCTATAAGGCGGACATTATCTATGGAACCAACAACGAATTTGGTTTCGATTATTTGCGCGACAACCTGGAGTACAACAGCGAGGGCCAGATTCAACGACGCCTCGCGTTTGCGATTGTCGACGAGGTTGACTCAATTCTGATTGATGAAGCCCGCACCCCGTTGATTATTTCCGGACCCTCGGAGGAAAGCACCGAACTCTATGTCCGCATCAACAAGCTGATTCCAAAGCTTAAACTGCAGAAGGGCGACGACAAGGCGGCTCGTAACAGCGAAATTGGTGCGGCGAAAGTCAGCGTTAAGGATCATGCCGGCAAGGAACTCGGCAGGATGGCTATCGACGAAGCACTGGCTGCTGCGGCTGACGCCGGCTACGACCTGGTTCAAACCGAGCCTAATGCCAGCATTCCGGTATGTCGTTTCGAGAAGTCCGGCGACTATTCCGTAGATGAAAAGGGCAAGCAGGCATTCCTGACCGAACAGGGCCACGAACGCGTTGAAGCCATGCTTGCAAAGGAAGGCCTGCTCGAAGAAGGCGGCACCCTTTACGATGCCGCGAATATCCGGCTGATGCATCATGTGACGGCTGCGATGCGTGCGCACTCGCTCTTTAAGAAGGACGTGGAATACCTCGTCAATGACGGTGAAATTATGATCGTTGACGAGTTTACGGGCCGGACCATGCCGGGCCGACGCTGGTCAGACGGTCTGCACCAGGCGATCGAAGCGAAAGAGGGCGTTCGGGTCAAGGAAGAAAACCAGACCGTTGCCTCGATTACATTCCAGAACTATTTCCGCATGTACGGCACCTTGTCCGGTATGACCGGTACGGCGGATACGGAAGCTTATGAATTCCAGACCATCTACGGGCTCGAAGTGATCGTGATACCGACGCACCGGCCGATGGTACGCGACGACCAGCCCGACCTCGTCTACCTGACGGAGGCGGACAAGTTCACAGCGATCGTTGAAGACATCGAAGACTGTGTCGACAGGGGACAGCCGGTGCTGGTCGGTACCACGTCGATCGAAACCTCGGAACTGCTTTCCTCAAAACTGAACAAGCACAAGATTTCCCACGAAGTGCTGAATGCCAAGCAGCACGAGCGCGAGGCACATATCGTGGCCGAGGCGGGCCGGCCCGGTGCCGTAACCATAGCGACCAATATGGCCGGCCGCGGAACCGATATCGTGCTGGGCGGCAGCCAGGAGAGCGATGAAGACGAGTCCGTCCGGGAAGCTCACCGGAAAGACTGGGAGGAGCGCCATGGGGCCGTGCTGGAGGCCGGCGGGCTGCACATAGTAGGTACCGAGCGTCACGAATCGCGGCGGATTGACAACCAGTTGCGCGGCCGTTCGGGCAGGCAGGGCGATGCAGGTTCCAGTCGCTTCTATCTGTCTATGGAAGACAGCCTGATGCGAATTTTCGGTGATCCCGAGCGCACCAAGACCCTGTTGTCGCGGGTGGGTATGCGCGAGGGCGAGGCGATTGAGAGCGGTTTGCTGACCCGGCAGATCGAGCGCGCCCAGCGCAAGGTTGAGGCGCATAACTTCGATGCACGCAAGCAATTGCTTGAATATGACGATGTTGCCAACGACCAGCGCTCGGTGATCTATCAGCAGCGTAACGAACTGATGGGAGCCGATGATATCGGTGATTCCATCGCCGGTATTCGTGACGAGGTCCTGAACGGCGTGATAGACGAATACATCCCGCCGCAAAGCATGGAGGAGCAGTGGGATGTGCCTGCCCTGGCCTCGGCGCTCGAGCGGGAGTTCGGGGTGCACCTCAACCTGGCGGGCTGGCTCGACGGCGATGATTCGCTGGATGAAGATGGCCTGCGCGAGCGGATAGTGGGCGACATCGAGCGTGAGTATGACACCAAGGCCGAAGAGGTCGGCACGCAGTTAATGCGTACGATCGAGAAAGAATACATGCTCAAGTTTCTCGATATGCACTGGCGTGAGCATCTTGCTGCACTCGATTATCTCCGGCAGGGGATTGGCCTGCGCAGTTACGCGCAGAAGAACCCCAAGCAGGAATACAAACGAGAAGCGTTCGAGATGTTCGGCGCGATGCTTGATCGCGTTAAACACGAGTTGATCAGTTTTCTGACACGTG
Organism: Chromatiales bacterium; assembly: GCA_002729495.1. Taxonomy (GTDB): domain Bacteria; phylum Pseudomonadota; class Gammaproteobacteria; order Steroidobacterales. The sequence goes on along the minus strand of PBYE01000009.1, from coordinate 62,804 downwards.
TGCGGGTTCGCGGTGAAGAAGATTTGCAGGCGGCTCAGCAACGGGCATCAACCGGCAACATGCAATATCAGCATGCACAGGCTTCTGCGCTGGCCGCGCAACCGCCGGCAGCAAAACCCGCGGCGGCAGGGTTGCCGGGTGCAGGCAGGCCGCCGCCCCGGCAGCAGGCCGAGCCCGCGACGCCGTTCGTGCGCGAGACTCCGAAGATTGGCCGTAACGAGCCCTGCCATTGTGGCTCGGGCAAGAAATTCAAACACTGTCACGGCAAACTTAGCTAGCAGGTATTCATGGCTGTCGCCATACAGAGACCTGAACTCCATGTTGCGGCGGGCGTATTTCAGAACGATGCAGGCGAAGTATTGATTGCACGGCGTCCGGACGGGGTATACATGGCGGGTGCCTGGGAATTTCCGGGCGGCAAGATTGCCGCCGGCGAGACGCCGTTGCAGGGCCTGGTCCGGGAACTGGACGAGGAACTGGCTGTTCGTGTGGACTGCGCGCGCCACCTGGTGCGGTTCAGTCACGACTACGCCGATCGGCGTGTGCACCTGTACGTATGGAAAGTAATGGCCTGGGAGGGCGAGCCGCGCGGGGCTGAGGGGCAGTCACTCAAATGGGTCAGGCCTGCAGAATTGATGGAGGCCGGGCTATTGCCGGCCGATGCGGTCATCGTGGATGCGTTGACCGTTTCTGAAACCTAGCAGACGGTCAGCTCGAACTCGATATCATTCTCGGTCTGCACCGGCCGGGTATCACCTGCATGCCAGTGCATGAGTCGCACCGTAAAACGATGTTGTCCACCGCTGATTTCCGGATACAGACTCGAACCCGCGGGCAGGGCGAGTTGTACAAGTGTGCAGGTGTTATCACGATTCATTGAATGTTGATAAACACCACCAATGGCAACCTGTCTTGATGCCTGTTTACTGTTTCGAACCAGCCAGAGCAAACCGACCACACTGTCACAAAGTGGTCTGACAACTTCCATCCACGTCGCGATATCTGTCGAGCGTCGGTCGTAATCCTGCCGCAACCAGTGAGTGTATTCCGGAAGATCAAATGCACAGGTTCCTCCCGGAATACTGTTTCGATGGCGTATCGCGTTCAGAAATTCACTGTCACGCAATTCCTGCAGGTATTTGGGGCCAACCGAGTTCAGTTCCGCCCTCAGGCTCTGGAGGTTTGTCATCACCTGGTGCAGCCGGTTTTCATCAATCTGCTGCGCTTTCTGGAGCCTGTCCAGCATAAATAACTGGCGCTCGAGTTCTTTAAGTACGTCGCCCCGCACATCGCCGCGTGACAGGATTGCAATGATATCGAGCAGACTGGAGACAGAACCGCGGCTGGACCACGAAGAATTCTGTTCAGTGTGGTAAAGCAGTTGCTTGTACAGAAATTCCAGGCGCAGGAACGTTCGCATCCGCTCGTTCAGCGGCTGCTCGTAGCGAAGCGTCGAGGCCGACGCGGTGGGCTGAGGTACGGCTTCGGCCGCCTGACTCATATGTTGTTCGCCTGAAACTTCCCGAATCGGGAGTAGAACCTGTAGTTCATTCTGCGCGAGAAGGCTGGCGACCGCAACGATTCGTTGCAGTCAGGGTAATCGTTCACCGGAACTACCGGACAACTTCTCCCGCGAGGCCCAGATATTTCTGGTGCAGGCGCTCGACCTCAGCCTGCAGGTCGGTGATGGATCCGGTATTGGTGATGACGTCATCAGCGATGGCCAGGCGGTCTTCCCGGCTTGCCTGCGCGCCAAGTATGTTACGGGCTGACGTTTCGGTTTCGCCATCGCGGATCATCAGGCGCTTGAGCTGCATTTCACCCGGGCAGTCAATGACGAGGACCCGGTCGACGAGGGCATTGAAATCTGTTTCGGCGAGCAACGGTACCGCGAACACCTGGTAGGGGCCGCCACTGGATTGAGCGTGGGCGAAAGTCATTTTGCGGATCAGGGGATGCAAAATCGCTTCGAGCTTTTCCTTCGCGTCCGGGTCGTCGAAAATCACCGAGCGAAGCCGGGCACGATCAAGGCTTCCGTCTGCATTTAGTATCTCGTTACCGAATTCTTCTACAACGGCGGCAAGGCCCGGTTCACCGGGTTCGACAACTTCACGGGCAACCATGTCCGTGTCGATGACCGTGATATCGTGATCGATGAACATGTTCGCAACGGCAGTCTTGCCACTGGCAATTCCGCCGGTCAGGCCTATGCGAAGTGAGGCAGACATTACAAACCGGTAAATTCCAGGTATGCGGACATTATTCTTTCGCCCCAGAGCAGGGCGATAAGTCCTGCACCCGCGAGATACGGTCCGAACGGAATAGGTATTTGTCGGTCCCTGCCGAGGGTCATGATCATACCTATACCGACTAATGCGCCAACCACTGCAGACAGCAGGATTACAAGTGGCAACATCTGCCACCCTAACCAGGCACCGAGTGCAGCAAGCAATTTAAAATCACCGTAGCCCATGCCCTCCTTACCGGTCGCCAGTTTAAATAACCAGTAAACCGACCAGAGGCTTAAATAACCCGCCATTACTCCGACGACCGCATCGTGTATTTGCGGAAAGGGTAGCCCTGAACCGGGCTGGTAAAAAAGACTGGCCCCGAGTCCGAGCCACATCAGTGGGTAGGTAATGCTGTCCGGTAAAAGCTGGTGGTCTATATCGATCACGGTGAGTGCGATCAGCGCCCACAGAAACAAGAGTGCCGCAGCGCAACCAAAACTGACGCCAAACGCCCAGACAATCAAGCCCGACAACAACCCCGTCATGGCCTCGATCAACGGATAGCGAGCCGATATGGGCGCCTGACAGGACGCACACTTGCCCCCGAGCAAGAGCCAGCTAAAGAGCGGAATATTGTGCACTGCAGCAATCTGGGTCCCGCAGGACGGGCAGCGGGAACGCGGGGTCACCAGGTTAAATCGCGGCTCGGAGTCGGGCTCAGCTTCGGTGTCGCCCTCGGCGAGCAGCTCGCGGCTTTGCTGTCGCCATTCGCGCTCCAGCATGACCGGAAGGCGGTAGATGACGACATTCAGGAAGCTGCCCACCAGCAGCCCCAGCAATACCCCCCCGGCAATGCTCAGCATGGTTAGAAGTCCGCCTGGCGTTCTAGATGACGGCACCCATCTTAAAGATTGGCAGGTACATAGCAACAACCAGACCGCCAACGAGCACACCGAGAATGGCCATAATCAGCGGTTCCAGCAAACTGCTGAGCCCGTCAACAGCATTGTCAACATCGTCTTCGTAGAAGTCCGCCACTTTGCTCGACATCTCGTCGAGTGAACCCGATTCTTCACCGACCGCAATCATCTGGATCACCATGTTGGGGAACAGGTTGGTGTTTTCCATACATTGCTGAAGGCGCGAACCGGTTGCAACTTCATCCTTAATCTCAAGTACACCGATTTCGTAGACGATGTTACCGCACGCGCCGGCAACAGACTCCAGTCCTTCCACCAGCGGTACACCAGCGGCGAACATCGTGGACAATGTGCGTGCGAATCGCGCGATACAGGATTTCTGAATAATCGGTCCGATAACAGGCAGCTTAAGTATGATGCGGTCCTGAATCTCGCGCAGTCTCTTCGATCGCTTCTTCATGTAGATGTAACCACCGAATACACCACCTACGCCCAGTGCCAGCCAAATGCCTTCGGAGCGGACAAAAACCGACAGGTCAATCACCATACGCGTAAAGGTTGGCAGATCTGCGCCGAAGCCCTGGAAGAGATTCTCGAACTCGGGGATAACAAATATGAGCAGAATCGTGGTCACGATAAGAGCGACGACCATAATCGCGGCCGGATAAAACAACGCCTTCTTGATCTTCTTTTTGATCGCTTCGGTTTTTTCCTTGTACGTGGCGATTTTGTCCAGCAGGCTTTCAAGTGCACCTGCCTGTTCACCAGCAGCAACGAGACTGACAAACAAATCATCGAAATGCAGTGGGTGACGCGCCAGTGCGTCCGCCAGGCTGGTACCACCCTCTACATCTGCCTTGACGGCAAGCACGAGTTTCTGCATGGCCGGGTTGTCGTGGCCGTTTCCGATAATGTCAAAGGACTGTACCAGCGGGATACCTGCGGTCAGCATCGTGGCGAGCTGGCGGCTGAATATTGCAATATCTGCTACCTTGACGCTGCCGGTCTTTTTGAAAAGATTGGATTGTTTCCGTACGCGCGAGGCAACAATGCCGCGCTGGCGTAACTTGGCACGGACTGCAGATTCGCTAGCAGCGGTGCTCTTGCCCTTGATTTTCTTACCGTGACTGTCAGTACCCTCCCACTGGAAAGGTGTTTTATTGACGGCGATACTTTCTGCCATTGCTCTGCGCCTTTATTTGCTAGTCCGATACTCTGCCCGGGCGTCATTCGACGTTCCGGCAGAGCTTCAATTACTCCGTTGTAACCCGGTTCACCTCATCGAGACTTGTGATCCCGTCTTTCACTTTCTGTAATGCAGACCTGCGTAAATTCCAGAAGCCTTCTTTCTCTGCCTGGTCGGCGATATCGGTTGCATTGCCGCCGCTCATGATGATTCGCTGGGTCGCCTCCGAGACTTCCATGACCTGGAAAATCCCTGCCCGGCCTTTGTAACCGTCCTGGCAGGACTTGCATCCGACCGGACCGTATATGCGCAGGCCTTCGTCCATCTCCTGCTTGGTATACCCCTCGGCCAGCAATGCCTCTTCCGGGATGTCGAGTATTTCTTTGCAGTTGTCGCACAGCTTGCGCGCCAGCCGTTGCGCGATGATGAGCCGCACCGACGTCGCGATCGCGTAGGGTTTGACACCCATATCCACAAGCCTGGTCAGGGTGGTGGGTGCATCATTTGTATGCAGCGTCGATAACACCAGGTGACCGGTCTGTGCGGCCTTAATACCGATTTCTGCTGTTTCGAGATCACGAATCTCACCCACCATGATGATGTCCGGATCCTGCCGGAGGAAAGCCTTCAGTACGCTAGCGAAAGTCAGGCCGATCTTGGGGTTTACATTCACCTGGTTAATACCGGGGAGGTTAATTTCAACCGGGTCTTCGGCGGTCGAAATATTGCGTTCTTCGGTGTTCAGTATGTTCAGGCCGGTATAGAGAGAAACCGTTTTGCCGCTGCCGGTCGGTCCCGTTACCAGGATCATGCCGTGCGGTCGCGCGATCGCATCGAGGTAGAGCTGTCTCTGGTCTTCCTCGTAGCCCAGCGCCTCGATACCGAGTTTGGCGCTGCTCGGGTCAAGTATGCGCAGCACGATTTTTTCACCGAACAGGGTGGGGCAGGTATTCACACGAAAGTCGATTGCCCGGGTCTTGGACAGCTTCATCTTGATGCGGCCGTCCTGCGGTACGCGGCGCTCGGCGATATCGAGCCGGGCCATAACCTTCAGGCGGGCGCACACTTTGGCGGCCAGCATCTGTGGTGGCGAGGCGACGTTGTGGAGTATGCCGTCCAGCCGCGTCCTGACGCGGTAGGTCTTCTCGTAGGGCTCGAAATGAACATCCGAGCAGCCTTTCTTGACGGCGTCGAGGATTACCTTGTTGACGAACCTGACAACCGGCGCATCATCAACAGCGTCGCTGTCTTCGTCATCGAGTTCTTGCTCGCCGCCGGTGACTTCCAGACCTTCCAGGTCGAAGTCTTCGTCGGCGAGATCGTCCATTGATGTATCGACAGCTTCCAGCGCCTTCGTTACGTACTCCTGGAGTTTGTCCTGTTCAACCACCACCGGATCGATGCGGTGACCCGACTGGAATTTAATCTCGTCGATTGCCTGCAGGTTGGTGGGATCGGATACTGCGAGGAACAGGCGCTTGCCACGCAACATCAGTGGCAGTACCCGGTGCTTGGAGAGGAGTTTCTGGTCAACCTCCTTGACGACATCGACGTCCAGGTCAAGTGATTCGAGGTCGAACATTGGAACGCCGAACTCGTGGGATGCTGCGACGGCAACGGCGAGCGAATCAGCAATTTCCGCTTCGACCAGGTGAGCAACAACGGTGGCGCCTGTCTTGCGGGCATCCTCCATGGCCTGCAGCATCGCCTCTTCATCGACGATGCCGTCCTGCACCAGGCGGCGCGGTAAGCCGGATATTGCTGTGCTGGGTGCTGTCGCAGCCATAAATACTACCTGCTCACTTCCTTGTGTGCGCGCCCAAAGCCGGGCACCGCCCACGCAACATAGTTCCTGCGTGGGTTTAACAGTATCTATTGAATAGTAGGACTTATTTCACGCCTGAATCGGGCGTGTTTCACAGTTTCTGGTAGTGATGGAGGCCTGATCCGGCCTGATTTCGCGGGCTGGCACGGGTTCTGGCTGGTCGGGCCAGGTCCTCAGCGGCAGACCGGTGGCAGGAAGCGGGCATCGACGTCGCCGGATTCGTAGGAGGCTGAATTGCCCCCGCCGCTGGTGCCCATGGTGCTCAGAGAGCTGCCACCGGGGTCCGTGGGGGCATCCTCAGCCGCGCAACGCCATACGACAGCGCCGGTCGGCGTCTCGTAAGGTGTCAGGGTAAGTACTGCGTCCTCGATAAGCGCGTTGGCGTCGTTGCCAAAGGTGACGTCCAGGCGTCCGTCAACGACAGCGACCGAAGTAACATATTTTCCAGAAGTGTCGTCGGCATTTGGTGACAGCCCCGCTTCCGCCCGGTCGGCCGGTGCCTCGCCTGAAGTGAGGAACGAGTCGACTATCGGGGCTTTGGCGTTACCGGCCAGGGCGAGGCCCTCGGTAACCTGGGTGCGGATCGTGTAGGTCGAGTAGGCGCTGATTGCGACCGTAGACAGTATGCCGATGATGGCTACCACGATCATCAGTTCGATGAGCGTAAATCCGCTTTGCTTTCTTACCGTTTTTTGCACGCTGCTTTTTATTTGCTGAATCTTCTTACCGTGAATTCTAGTGTGCTTCCCAGTCGTTTGCCATAAAGGCCTTCAGGTAGAAAAAAGAGAGGGCAAATCTGCCCTCTCCTCTTTTTTGTGAGCATCACCTTAGGGTTAGCTCAGGACTGCAGTCCTCTTACCGGCAAGAGGCAGGCAAATACTTGCCGTCCAGGGTAGTCGAACCGTCGGCAGAACCGTTCATCAGGGTAGAGCCACTCGGAGCGGCAGCTGCGCCACAAGCCCACGTGACGCTACCGTCAGCAGTGGTGTAAGGCGTCAGCGCAAGCGTGCCACCGTCAATGGCAGCGTTGACATCGTCACCAGTGTAAAGGACGGTGATGGCGCCGTTAAGAATTGAAACGCCACTTACGTACTTACCGAATGTATCGGTAGCGGAAGCAGACATACCAGCTTCCGTACGGTTAGCAGGAGCACTGCCCATGTTAATGAAGGTTTCAGCAACAGCAGCTTTAGCAGCAGCAGCCAGCGAGAAGCCTTCAGAAACCTGGGCACGAATGGTGTAGTCCTGGTAAGCCGGTATAGCAATGGCGGCCAGGATACCGATGATGGCTACAACGATCATCAGTTCGATGAGTGTAAAACCTTTTTGCAGTGTCTTCATTAGATATCTCCGTGAGATGTTTTCAGTCAAAGCCAGATTTGCGGCCGTAAAGGCCTGCGGAGATATAAATGCAAGAGCCGTGCCAATTTTTCAGGTGGCATTTCTATCTATTTGTTTTATTTATTGAAAAAACTGGGAGTGAGAACCAGTACTCGCTCTGCACTCACCCCCGAGGGGCGTAAATCAGGTCCGATTCGAACCCTTTCTGTCCGAATGTGACAAATTTTGTCAACGGTTTCGGAAGTAAAGCTGTTTATGTCGAATGCTTTAGTCGATTCCCAGTTTCTGGATGCGATAACGCAGGGCACGCAGCGTTAAGCCCAGTTTTTTGGCGGCCGCGGTCTTGTTGTATCGTGCCTCCTCGAGGGCTTTAACTATGGCGTCGCGCTCGATATTTTCGAGTTGATCACCGAGGCCCGCCGGATCAACGCTTTCGGGCTCATTATCGCTGCCTTTAGCCTGTATGTCGCCGGCCCGGATAGTGTCGTCGTCGCACAGGGTCATGGCGCGTTCCAGTACGTTTTCCAGTTCCCTGACGTTACCGGGAAACCGGTACCTGGCAAGTTTTTCGCGCGCGCCGGCATCAAGTTCCGGTACCCGGGTCTGCATCTCACCGGCGATGCGTCCGAGTATGTTTTCACTCAGTATGAAGACATCCTGGCCGCGGCCCCTGAGTGGCGGAACCCGCACATCTATTACATTGATCCGGTAATACAGATCCTCCCGGAACTCTCCGCCATCGACCAGCGCCTGCAGGTTCTTATGCGTGGCGCTGAGTATGCGTACGTCCACCGGTACTTCTTCCGCCTGGCCGACCGGGCGGAGGGACTTCTCCTGGATGACACGCAGCAGCTTTACCTGCATTGACAGGGGCAGGTCTGCGATTTCATCCAGGAACAGAGTGCCGCCTTCGGCGGTCTGGAACAGACCTGCCTTATCACTGACTGCGCCCGTGAACGAGCCTTTACGATGACCAAAAAACTCACTCTCCATCAGTTCGGATGGAATCGCGCCGCAGTTCACGGGTACGAAAGGCATCTCGGCGCGGGAGCCCTGTTCGTGGATCATGCGTGCCACCAACTCCTTGCCGGTTCCCGATTCGCCGCTGATGTGCACCGGGGCCTGGCTTCGTGCGACCTTGGCGATCATATTGCGCACATCGTTAATAGCACCCGAGTCGCCCAGGAGACTGGTGTTGCCTTCCCCGGCAATATCCAGTCGCATTGCGTTGTCGACCAGCTTGCGCAGGTCCTGCAAATCCACGGGTTTCGATATGAAATCGAATGCGCCGTACTTAAGTGCGCGGACAGCTGTTTCGACGTTCCCGTGCGCCGTAATAACCGCAACCGGTGTCGGCAGGCTTTCCTGCTGTATCCATTGCACGAGTTCCAGGCCATCGCCATCCGGGAGGCGCATATCGGTCAGACAGAGTTGGAATTCGCGCTCGCCCAGCCTCGCCTTGGCCGTTGCCACGTCCATGCAGGTGTCGACATCTATTTCCATCCGTTGCAGCGTAATTGCAAGCAATTCGCAGATATCGGGTTCGTCATCGACGACGAGTGCGAGCGGTTTGGACATTAATAACAATCCTGAAACTTATGACAGCGCGGCTTCTTTATCCCAGCGACCAGGGTCAGCAAAAACGATCTGGAAAATACTGCCACCACCGGGTCGGGAACGATAGCGCAACGACGCACTGTTTCGTTCACACAGTTCTCGGCATATATAAAGCCCCAGACCGGTGCCGCCAAACATCCCGGTAGCAAAGGGTTCGAATATCGAATCCACCATATCGTCAGGTATGCCTGGCCCCTGGTCGCTGATCTCGAGATAGGGACGGCCGTTATTGGGCAGGCGGCCGTACTTCAGTTCGACTGCAATGGCCCCGGCGGCCTCGCTTGCGTACTTGACCGCATTCTCGCACAGGTTCCACGTGACCTGATGCAGGTGGCCCGGGTCCATGCGAACTTCAACATCATCGTTGCTGGCTATGCTCACCTGGCCTTCATACAGCTCAAGGGTGTCCACGAACTCGTTAACGAAGTTGTTCGTCCAGTCCAGCAGGGCCATTCGTTTCGGCTGTGCGTCTTCGCGACGAGACAGTTGCAGGATGTTGTCGATGATTTCACTGACCCTGCCTGAATTTGTCTGGATAATCTCGATAAAGCGTTTGTCCTGATCATCTCTATCCCCGGATTCGCCCAGCAGCTGGGCCGCGTGACTCAGCGCGCCGACCGGATTACGAATCTCGTGCGCAATACTGGCGCTGAGCCGGCCGAGTGCAGCCAGCTTTGTCTGCCGGACTTTTTCCGCCAGCAAGTTGGCATCTTCAAGAAAGATCAGTACCGCGGATGACCTGCTCTCCCCCCTCAGCGACGCAAAATGTGCATTGATAACAGCGGAACCATCCGTTGACAGGAAGCTTGGTATCTCCATCGACAGGCCTGCCTGGTCCGCCCGCCATTGCTTCAGCAGGGTATGTACCTGCGGTGCCGCATCTTCAAGGTGTTGTCCTGAACTGTTCTCAGCAATACCTATCTGCTCGGCCGCTGCCTGGTTCAGGAGGCGCATGTGATCCGTCTCGTCGACTACCAGGATAGCCTCACGCAGGTTCTGGATAATGTATTCGTTGAGTTGTGCAAGGTTTTTCAGGTCGATCCCGCGCTGATGCGCCAGTTCTTCAGATTCGCTGACACGCCGGATTACCGGCCGAATTGCACCGACAATCCCCAGCATAATTGCCCCGATTACGCCGGCGGGAAAGAAATCTGCAACCGTGGTTGCGCCTTCAAGAAAACTGAATACCTGCTCAAGCAGTGTAATCAAAGCCGCGGTCGCGGCCGCAAGGTAGCCGCTGCGAACCGGCATCGTCATGCTGCTCGAGACCACGAACAACACGAGAATACCTTCCAGGCCTGAACCAATGCCGCCGCTGGCATGGCCTGCCAGTGTCAGGCAGCTGATATCAACGACGAACTGCAACCAGGCGACATGGCTTACATTCCAGCGCTCTCCACGCAGGAGCAGGGCGATGACCAGCGCGCAGAGGCTGTAGCCAAGAGTAATAATCAGGAACAGCAGTGGATAGCGGCTACCGAGAATCGGCGGGCCGGGCTGGACCGTCAAAATAAGGATTAACGCGGCGGCGACCAGCAGCCGGAAGCTGCCAACGAGGGTCAGAACCCGTCGGTTCAGGTCAGCCTGACTGACCACCAGGCCGTGAAATCGACCAGAGCTTGAATCTAGAGTTGCCAAGAAGCGTGCGCCACCGGGACATTTGAAGCCGCGCCCATTGTAACAACACCCGTACGCCCGATTATGTGCAACGGGTTCACATTACGAGGCTGCCCGCAAATTTAGTGCTCAGGCGGGTTTAAACACGGCTGTGTTTAACGGACAATAGCGCGTCCGGCACTGGCCACAGCTCGTCGGCTGATAAGAAACCGCTAAGAAAGGCACCGCTTCAATGAATCTGCATGAATACCAAGCGAAGCAGCTGTTCGCCCGTTTCGGCATCCCGGTCTCCAGCGGAGAGGTTGCCGATTCACCCAAGGCGGCCCGCAATGCCGCCGCCTCGCTGGGCGGTGATTTGTGGGTCGTAAAGGCACAGGTGCATGCCGGCGGCCGGGGCAAGGGCGGCGGCATAAAACTGGCCCGCAGCCTCGACGAGGTTCGGGAAGTCGCCATGGCGATGTTGGGCCAGCGGCTCGTCACCCCGCAAACGGGTTCGGAAGGGCTGCCGATTAACCAGGTATATATCGAATCGGGCAGCGAGATCGAACGGGAGCTTTATCTCAGCATGCTCGTGGATCGCGTGGCTGAACGCGTGACTTTTATGGCGTCGGCCGCCGGTGGCATGGATATAGAAGAAGTAGCGGCAACGACCCCCGAGAAAATTTTTACGGTTACCGTAAACCCGGCGGCCGGGCTGCAGCCCTACCAGGCGCGCAAACTTGGTTTTGGTTTAGGGCTGACCGCGCCGCAGATGAAGCAGTTCGGGGTGCTTTGCACCAACCTCTGCAAACTCTTTAACGACTGTGACCTCAGCCTGCTGGAAATCAATCCGCTCATCGTGAATGGTAGCGGTAACCTGGTGGCGCTGGATGGCAAGATCAATGTTGATGACAACGCACTGTTTCGCCAGGCGGGGCTGGTATCCATGCGTGACCCGAGCCAGGAAGACGAGATGGAAAGCCGGGCTGCCGCTCATGACCTGAACTATGTGTCCCTGGACGGCAACATCGCGTGCATGGTGAACGGCGCTGGTCTCGCGATGGCGACCATGGACCTGATCAAGTTGCACGGCGGGGAACCCGCCAACTTCCTCGACGTCGGCGGCGGCGCAACCCCGGACCGCGTGGCGGAAGCCTTCAAGCTGATCCTCTCCAATGCGTCGGTCACCGCGATACTCGTCAATATTTTCGGCGGCATTGTCCGTTGCGACCTGATCGCCGAGGGCATTATTCAGGCAGTACGAGAAGTTAATGTGGGTGTGCCGGTTGTGGCCCGGCTCGAGGGCACCAACGTGGACAAGGGCAAAAAGCTCCTTGCCGACAGCGGTCTGGATATTCTTGCGGCCGATGACTTGACGGATGCGGCAAAAAAAGTAGTCGCGGCAGCGGCCTGACACGGAACAACATTCGGATGAGTATTCTTGTAAACAAAAACTCCCGCATTGTCTGCCAGGGGATTACCGGACGACAGGGTTCTTTTCATACGCAGCAGTGTATCGAGTACGGCACGCAGGTCGTTGCCGGGGTAACACCGGGCCGTGGCGGCGAGGAACATCTCGGGGTGCCCGTCTATGATTCGACACATGAGGCGGTTAGCAAAGGCGGCGCGGATGTCAGCATGATTTATGTGCCGGCACCTTTTGCCGCGGATGCGATCCTCGCAGCCGCGGATGCAGGCATAAAAGTTGTAGTCTGTATCACCGAGGGTATTCCGGTTCTGGACATGGTGCGCGTCAAGGCGGGCCTTAAAGATTACGACTGCAGGCTCATCGGGCCGAACTGCCCCGGCATCATCACGCCGGACGAAGCCAAGATCGGCATCATGCCCGGCAATATCCACAAAGCAGGGCGGGTCGGAATCATTTCGCGGTCTGGCACCCTGACTTACGAAGCCGTATTTCAAACGACCGCCAACGGCCTCGGCCAGACCACCTGCGTGGGTATCGGCGGTGACCCGGTCCGCGGTGTGGATTTTATCGACTGCCTCGAGCTCTTTGAACAGGATGAAGCAACCGACGGCATACTCATGGTCGGCGAAATCGGCGGCACGGATGAAGAGGCGGCCGCACGTTATATACAGGAGCATGTGAGCAAACCGGTCGTTTCGTATATCGCCGGTGTCACGGCACCGCCAGGCAAACGCATGGGCCATGCGGGCGCCATCATATCGGGTGGCGAAGGGACGGCGGAAGCCAAGTTTGCAGCGCTGGAAGCAGCCGGTGTTCGCACTGTGCGATCGCCGGCAGAAATGGGGAGCGCGATGCTGGAGCAGTTGGGCGGCTAAGCAGCCGGCCGCGGGACTCCCGACGGATCGTGTTAAGTGGCATGGCAGAAAAGCTTCGCATAGCACTCGCACAACTGAACCTAACGGTTGGCGACGTGGCAGGCAACGCGAACACGATAGCCGAGACCATTCGCCGCGCGCGCGACGAGTCTGACGCTGACCTGGTTGTATTCCCGGAACTCGCGCTGTCGGGTTATCCACCGGAAGACCTGTTATTTCATTCCGGAATGCGCCACCGTGTTAATGCCGCCCTGGATTCCCTGAAAGATGAGGCGGACGGTATTGCCGCACTTATCGGTTATCCCGAGTACGTGGACGGCGTTATATATAACTCCGCTGCGTGGCTGGAAAACGGCGAGCTGCGTGGTAATTACCGTAAGCGCTGTCTGCCTAATTACGGTGTATTCGATGAGCGCCGGTACTTCACGCCCGGCGATGAAGTGCTCGTAATGAACCTGCGGGGCTCGCGTATAGGCATCATGATTTGCGAGGACATCTGGGTTTCTGTAGATGCGGCGAAGGCCGCCGTCGATGCAGGCGCCGGGCTGATTATCTCGATTAACGGTTCGCCCTTCGATTTCACCAAGCAGAAGGCCCGCGAAGAGCTCCTGAGCAAACGCGCGCAGGAGGCCGGTGTGCCGTTCATTTACCAGAACCTCGTTGGCGGCCAGGACGAACTGGTGTTCGACGGCGGTTCCTGCGTGGTTAACAGTGACGGGCAGCTAAGCCTGCGGGCGCCGCCATTTGAGGAAGGTCTTTTTGTGGCGGAATTCGATGAAAACGGAGCATGTGTGCCGATAGCCGATGATATCGCGGCGCTTCCTGACGAAGTTGAATCAATCTACAAAGCGATAGTGACCGGTATACATGACTACGTGACCAAGAACGGATTCAGTGGTGTCGTGCTTGGTTTATCGGGCGGCATCGATTCGGCATTGTGTATGGCCATGGCGGTCGATGCGCTGGGCGCCGATGCCGTGCACGCGGTGATGATGCCGTATCACTATACATCGGCGACCAGTATCGAAGACGCCGAAGCGCAGGCAAAACTACTCGGGGTGGACTACAAAGTGCTGCCGATTGCGGCAATGGTAGAAGCGAGCATGGCGACGCTCGAAGAACTTTTTGCAGGCCTGGCTGAAGATGCGACCGAGGAGAATATCCAGGCGCGTTGCCGAGGCATTCTGCTGATGGCGCTCTCGAACAAGATAGGAAGGATGGTGCTCACTACCGGCAACAAGAGCGAAATGGCCGTTGGTTACGCCACCCTGTACGGCGACATGGCGGGCGGCTTCGCCCCGATCAAGGACTGCACGAAGACGCTGGTCTACAGGCTTACCCGCTACCGGAACAGTCTTTCCGAGGCCATTCCGGAAAGGGTGATCGAGCGCGAACCGTCAGCAGAACTGCGTCCCGGTCAGAAGGACAGCGACACCCTGCCGCCCTACGATGTGCTGGACGCAATTCTGGATGCCCTGATGATCGAAGACCTCTCCGTTGAGGAAATCACGGAACTGGGCTATGAAAAAGATACGGTCGGACGAATACTCGAAATGGTCCGCAGAAACGAGTACAAGCGCCGCCAGTCGCCACCCGGCGTCCGCATCAGCGGGCGGGCTTTTGGCCGCGACTGGCGCTATCCGCTGACTTCAGGCTACGGCCGCTCCTCCTGAGTTTTCCCTCTGTCCGGCGCGGGTTCCCGTGCCGTTAATAAAATGTGAGCACGTTCACGACTGCGACTCAACGTATTCCGATAGTTTACTTCTATGTTGATCTAATCATAGGAGATCAAGAAATTGTTTAAAAAAGGTTTGGTTTTATTTGCGGTTTTGTCTCTATACGGTTGTCTTCAAATCCTACCCGACGATACGATCAAAGACACATTTTCGGCTGGAAAGAGAATGTACGATGAATCAAAGCTGAAACAAAATGGGGGTGAGAAGATTAGCTTTTCAACGCAAGTTGTATTAGATAATAGCGCGGGTAAAGATGAAACAGAAAGAGAATGTATCGGTCAGTTAAGGAAAAAACTTTCGCAAGAGTCTACCAAGAAAGAAGCGGTAATCCTGGCGGAGAATTTTCACTTGGTACAGTCTCAAGATTCTCCGCTGGTCAAATGTGAGATCAGTGCATATTTATGGCGTTAATAAAATATGAATGTGTTCACGACCGTGGCTAAATATATACCAATAATTTTCTGCTATCCGAGTTTGAAGAAATGACTATTTACAGAGGATAGGGACGTGCGCAAGAAGACAGCTTTTTTCTGCCATTTTTCTCTTAGTCTGCTGGTGGTCGGCACGGTTTTAGCCATCGTGTTCCTGCTTTGGTACCCAGGGTTCTATTTCAGAGTGCTGGGCACGATGGACGTACTCAAGGCATTCATTGGTGTCAACCTTGCCCTGGGACCCGTACTTACACTCATACTCTACAAGCCGAACCTGCTTGTCGATATTTACATGATTGCCGCCATTCAGCTGGCGGCCCTGGTGTATGGCGTCTCTGTTATTTACCAGGAACGTCCTTATTACGCTGTATTTTCGGTCGACCGCTTTGAAATCCTTGCAGAACGCGATGTGGACTTGTCGAATGTTCCCGACAGCGAAAGGTTCGAGAAACCCTGGGGGCAACCATTGGTTGTTTTCGCGAATTTGCCAACCGACCCCGAGGCACGTAACAGGATCATCCACGAGACCCTGCTTGAGGGTAAGCCTGATATTCATCGGCGCCCCGAGTTATGGAGTAGCTACGACGAACGTGCAGACGATGTAATTTCCAGGGCCAGGCCGCTGGCCAGGCTGAGGGAGAGCAGACCCGATATTGCGGATGAGATTATGGCGCTGATGGAACGGTATGACAACGCTGATCAATTGGTCTTTGTGCCCATCATGGGTAAGAAGCACGTATTTTCACTGGTACTGGATGCACAATCCAAACACCCGCTGGAAATTATTGATGCCGATCCGTGGGACATACCCGCAGCGCTTGCCAGGGATTCGGGGTAAGTCAGCACCAGGCTGCTACCAGAACCTGTACCAGGGGTCCTCTTCTATTTCGGGCGATGGCAAAGCGTCGACTTCTGGGAAACTTCGGGCGAGTACCCGCTGCGCGTCTTCAGCAAGGTCGTACATGCCGAGCTTGCGATAGGACTCGACCATTATCTGCAGTGTTTCGGTCGTTGTGGGCGCACCGTCAAATACCTGCAGCGTGTAGTTCGCACGACTCAGTGCGGCGGCATACGCACCACGATCCAGGTAGTAACGCGCAATGTGGTTTTCGTGCTTGGCAACCCGGTTACGCAGGAAAAGCATGCGTTGCCGGGCATCCGGAGCATAGCGGCTGTTCGGGAAGCGCCTGATAAGCTCCGCAAAGGCGGCATAGGAGTTGCGGGCATCCTTGGGCGGGCGCTTGCTGATGTCTACATTGAAAAATTCATGGAAATAACCCTTCTCACCGCTGAACAGCGCCATGCCGCGCATATACAGCGTGTAGTCAACGCGCGGATGAGTCGGGTTTTCACGTTCGAATTGCTGGGTAGCATCGATAACGGATTCAGGCTGCCGGTCCTTGTAATAGGCGTAGATCAGATCAAGCTGGCCCTGGCGCGCGTGGTTACTGAAGGGGTAGCGCGCTTCGAGTACTTCGTAATAGGCGATGGCGTTGTTGTAGTCACCGCTTTTCAGCGCTCTATTGGCGCGGTCGTAGAACTGTTGCGCGCCCGACAGTGTGACTTCGGGGTCATCCTTTCCAAAAAAACAACCCGCCAGCACGGCTGCCATGCCAAGGACAAGGATTGTGGAACAGGTTTTCGGCATCCTTATCTCATCCAAAAAAAACAATATGAATGACGCGGGCCATGCCCGAATCAGCCGCGCGCAGTATAACTTAAGAATAGCAACAGTCGTGGCACCTGTTTTGGCGCCACCGGGTACTTTAGAATTGCTTCCCTTGGCTCTTCCTTGGCCTTGCTTTGCAATATGCGGTAGATAGATGAGGCACACAGCAACTATTGATGAGGGACAGGACGGTAAGCGTTTTGACCAGGCGCTGGCGGAACTGTTCCCGGATTATTCCCGGTCACGTCTGAAGGGCTGGATAAAGGCGGGCCAGGTGTTGCTGGATGGCGAGATGCGTGTGCCCAGGTTCAGGGTCAGCACAGGTCAGCAGGTTGTTCTTGAAGCCGAGGCAGAACGTGTTTCGGATGCAGCCCCCGAGCCGATGCAGCTGGAAATCGTATTTGAAGACGATGACCTGCTCGTCATCAACAAGCCCGCGGGCCTGGTCGTGCATCCGGGTGCAGGTAATATTTCCGGCACCCTGATGAACGGCCTGCTGCACCATGCGCCCGAGCTTGAAGCATTACCCCGTGCCGGTATTTTGCATCGGCTCGACAAAGATACCAGCGGCCTATTGCTGGTTGCGCGCAGTATTCGCGCACACACGCGACTTGTACGTGATCTCGAGAAACGGCGGTTGCATCGTGAATACCGGGCAGTTTGCAACGACCGGCTTACGGCCGGTGGAACAGTTAATGCACCGATTGGGCGGCATGCTACCCAGCGTACCCGCATGGCCGTCAACGAAAAAGGTAAGCCGGCTGTAACGCATTACCGGGTGCTTGAGCGTTTCGCGGCCTACAGTTTTCTGGCAGTTCGCCTGGAAACGGGCCGCACTCACCAGATTCGCGTCCATCTTGCTTGGCAGGGGCATCCGCTTGCGGGGGACCCGGTCTATGGAGGGCGCCTGAAAATACCCGCGGGCACGAGTGCGCGACTGGTTGATATGCTCAAGTCCTTCGGGCGGCAGGCGCTGCATGCCAGCGACCTTGGTTTCAAGCATCCGCAATCCGGTGTCGATATGCATTTCCATGCGGCCCTGCCGGCTGACCTGCTCGAACTCCTGAACGCGCTGGCCGGCGACACCAGAACTGATTTCGAGCATATGCAATGGCCCTGAATCCGGACAGGTTCACACATGCGTGAGCCGGAATTCATCCGGGCGGACTGGCCGGCGCCTGCCAATGTGCATGCGGTCACGACATCACGGCGTGGCGGATTCAGCATCGACAATTTTGCCAGCCTGAACCTCGCTGATCACGTCGGGGACAATCCGCACCAGGTAGAACTCAATCGCGAACAGGTGCGGGGCGCGCTGGAGCTCCCGGAAGAACCGCGCTGGCTTATGCAGGTTCATGGAAACGTGCTGGTCTGCGCCGATAAGATTTCCGGGCCGATCGAGGCCGATGCGGCATGGACGAGCACCCCGGATGTTGTTTGTGCGGTCCTGACTGCAGATTGCCTGCCCGTGCTTTTCTGCACGAAGGACGGCAGTCATATTGCCGTGGCCCATGCAGGATGGCGCGGACTTTGTGCCGGAATACTGGAACAGACCGTTAACCACTTTCTGGCTGCCGCCATCGACCCGGCCGAAATACTGGTCTGGTGCGGGCCGGCAATCGGGCCGGATGCTTACGAAGTCGATGGCAAGGTCTATCATGCTTTGCTTAAAGTTGCGCCCCGGAGTGAATTAAGTTTTATGCCCTCTGGTCCGGGTCACTGGAAACTCGACCTTTACAAGGCTGCCAGCGAGATCCTGACCTCCCTCGGGGTGTCCGAAATCAGCGGCGGGGAATACTGCACCTTCAGCGATCAGCGCTTCTATTCCCACAGACGCCTTGCCCCGACCGGCCGGCAGGCGAGCCTTATCTGGCTGTCCGGCAAGCCTTCCGCACCTTGAACTCGCTTTAAGCGGACCCATATATAAAGCCAGATAACCTGTTGTGGGGGCCTGTCAATGCGAATGGATAAACTAACCAGCAAATTCCAGCTAGCACTGGCCGATGCCCAGTCGCTGGCCGTTGGCCAGGACCACCAGTTCATCGAGCCGATCCATGTGCTTGTGGCGCTGCTCGATCAGCAGGGCGGCACCGCGCGTCCGTTGCTTACCCGTGCAGGCGTGCGGGTCAATTTGCTGCGATCCCGGCTGGGCGAAGCACTGGAGCAGTTACCGACGGTGGAAGGCACTGGCGGCGAAGTCCATATCTCGAAGGAACTCGACAAACTTTTCAATATCTGCGACAAGCTGGCGCAGGAAAAGGGTGATCAGTATGTCTCCAGTGAGATTTTTCTACTTGCAGCCTGTGATGATAAAGGTGCGCTCGGTAAACAACTGGCCGAGGCGGGCGCGGTTGCCGGTGCCATCGACAAAGCGATCGACGATCTGCGTGGCGGTGCGGCCGTCGACGACCCGAATGCCGAAGATAATCGCCAGGCGCTGGACAAATACACGGTGGATATTACGGAGCTTGCCGAGCAGGGGAAGCTCGATCCAATAGTCGGCCGCGACGAAGAAATCCGCCGCACCATCCAGATTCTGCAACGACGCACCAAGAACAACCCGGTGCTGATCGGTGAACCGGGCGTCGGTAAGACTGCAATAGTCGAAGGGCTGGCGCAGCGAATTGTTAACGGTGAGGTTCCCGAGGGCATTAAAGGCAAGCGCATTTTGTCACTGGACCTCGGTGCACTGCTGGCAGGCACCAAGTTTCGCGGCGATTTCGAAGAGCGTCTTAAAGCCGTAATAACTGATCTTTCGAAACAGGAGGGTCAGATAATCCTGTTTATAGATGAATTGCATACCATGGTCGGTGCGGGCAAGGCCGAGGGCTCGATGGACGCGGGCAACATGCTGAAGCCGGCGCTTGCGCGCGGCGAACTGCATTGCGTCGGTGCGACGACGTTGGACGAATACCGGCAAAACCTTGAAAAGGATGCAGCCCTCGAGCGTCGTTTCCAGAAGGTGCTCGTGGACGAACCGACCGTCGAAGATACGATCGCGATCCTGCGTGGGCTGAAGGAGCGTTACGAGGTGCATCACGGCGTCGAGATTACCGACCCTGCAATCGTCAGTGCCGCAACACTTTCGCACCGCTATATCACTGACCGCCAGCTTCCCGACAAGGCAATCGACCTGGTGGATGAGGCGGGTTCCCGTATCCGGATGGAAATTGATTCAAAGCCTGAATCGATGGACCGGCTCGAGCGTCGCATTATCCAGCTAAAAATCGAACGCGAGGCTCTTAATAAAGAGTCGGATGAGGCTTCCAAGAAGCGGCTTGCCGATCTTGAGTCGCAATTGCAGGAACTGGAAAAGGAATACGCTGATCTCGAAGAGATCTGGAAGTCCGAAAAGGCAGCTATGCAGGGCGCTACGCATATCAAGGAAGAGCTTGAGCGAGCCCGGGTTGAGCTGGACAGCGCGCACCGTGCACAGGACCTGCAGCGTATGTCCGAACTCCAGTACGGCCGTATTCCCGAACTTGAACAGCAGCTTGCCGATGCGTCGAAACTCGAGGCGCAGGATAACCAGCTCCTTCGCAACAAGGTGAGCGACGAAGAGATCGCCGAAGTTGTGTCGCGATGGACCGGTGTCCCCGTCGCAAAAATGCTTGAGGGCGAAAAAGACAAACTGTTGCGGATGGAAGAGGTGATCGCACAGCGCCTGGTCGGCCAGAATGAGGCTGTGACGGCCGTTGCCAACGCGATCAGGCGCTCACGGGCGGGTCTTGCCGATCCGAATCGCCCAAACGGATCATTTTTGTTCCTGGGCCCGACCGGCGTTGGTAAAACAGAACTGACGCGTGCCCTGGCTGAATTCCTGTTTGACTCCGAGGAATCCATGGTGCGCATCGACATGTCCGAGTTCATGGAGAAACATTCGGTTGCCCGCCTGATCGGGGCGCCTCCCGGCTATATCGGTTATGAAGAGGGCGGTTACCTGACAGAAGCGGTGCGGCGACGCCCCTATTCGGTCGTGTTGCTGGATGAAGTAGAGAAGGCGCACCCCGACGTATTCAACGTGTTGCTGCAGGTACTCGATGACGGGCGCCTGACTGACGGACACGGCCGGACTGTCGATTTCCGCAACACCGTCATTATCATGACTTCTAATCTTGGTTCGCAGCAGATTCAGAACCTGGCCGGCGAAGAAAACTATGCGGAAATGAAATTGGCCGTTCTGGAAGTCGTGGGTGATCACTTCCGGCCGGAGTTTATTAACCGAGTCGATGACGTCGTGGTTTTCCACCCGCTGGACAAAAAACAAATTCGTAAAATTGTCGATATTCAGCTTGCCCACTTGCAGCAGCGGCTGGCCGATCGCGAACTGGCGCTGGCGGTCTCAAATGAGGCGATGGACCTGCTGGCCGAGGCCGGTTTCGATCCTGTATACGGCGCGCGGCCCCTGAAGCGTGCCATCCAGCAGCGCCTGGAGAATCCGCTGGCCGAAGCTATACTGCGTGGCGACTTCGTGCCCGGCGATGCCATCAGCGTTGTTATCGAATCGGGCGACCTGGCATTCGCCAAAACAACCCCGGCTGCCGCCTGAAGCCCCGAAAGCTTGATTTTTGCCCCGGACTTAATTAAATAAGGCGCCCCCGGGCCGTCACGGCCGGCGTCTGGTGCCGATCCTGCCTGCGGGAGCATGGAGCAGAAATGCCTATCTATGAATATGAGTGCAGAGAATGTGGCCACGTATTCGATGCGCTGCAGAAAATGAGCGACGATCCGCTCACGGATTGTCCCGATTGCGGCAAGCCTGAATTGCGCAAGCTGCTGTCTGCGCCCAACTTTCGTCTCAAGGGTGGGGGCTGGTATGAGACCGACTTCAAGGACAAGAACAAGCGCAATATTGCGGGTGACGGCGAAAAGTCCGGAAAGCCGGACAAGACTGAATCCGCTTCGTCCGACAAGCCTGGAAAATCCAGTGATGACGCGGCTTCGGGTAAGTCCAAGCCGCCCAAAGAATCAGGGGACTAGCATTGCGCGATACTGGAGGCGGGCTTGTTACCCTGCCCGCAATGAGCCACGATAGCGGTCTGACTGATCCCGACCTGCCGCGCCGACGCTTTTCATGAAACGACTACGCACATACCTCGTAACCGGACTACTGGTCTGGGTGCCGCTGGGAATAACGGTGTTCCTGGTGAAAGTGATGGTCGATTTCATGGACCAGACGCTGCTGCTGCTGCCCGTAAACTACCGGCCCGAAACCATACTCGGTGTCGACATTCCCGGTCTGGGCATAGTATTGAGCGTTGTCGTACTGCTGCTGACCGGCATATTTGCCGCCAACTTCCTTGGCCGCAGGCTCGTGGGTGTGTGGGAATCCATAATGCAGCGGATTCCTTTCGTACGCACGGTGTACTCGGCCGCCAAGAGCTTTGCCGAGGTGGTACTGACTAACAACACCAATTCCTTTAAAGAAGTCCTGTTGATCGAGTATCCGCGCAAGGGTTTGTACAGCATCTGTTTCCAGACGTCGATAAACCTGGGTGAAATTCAGTCGCGTACTGGCGAGGAGGTCATTTGCGTATTTGTGCCCACCACGCCTAATCCGACCTCGGGCGTCATGATTATTGTGCCGAAAGCCGAAGTGATCGCGCTGGATATGGAAGTCGAAGAAGCTGTGAAGATGGTGGTTTCGCTCGGGGTTGTAGTGCCGGAGTGGCCGAAGCGGGTTCGAGCGGCTTCGGAAAAAACGGAACCGCCCAGCTTAGAAAACCAGCCTCCCAAGCCTGCGGTTGCGAAAGACTGGCCGCAGCCTTAACATCCTCGGCCTTTCGGCAATCCTTCACCCTCCGGGTTCTTCCATGCGCACACATTACTGCGGCGACATCAACGCATCGCATAACGGTCAGGAAATTGCTGTCACCGGTTGGGTTCACCGCCGCCGCGACCACGGCGGCGTAATCTTTATTGACCTTCGTGATCGTGAAGGCCTGTTGCAGGTAGTGTGTGATCCTGATACGCCGGAGTTGTTTGCCGAGGCGGAACGTATTCGCGGCGAATTCGTGTTGGCTATTAAAGGCAAGGTGCGGCCAAGACCGGAAGGCACTGTGAATCCGAATATGCCGACAGGCGAAGTCGAAGTGCTTGCAACGGACCTTGGTATCCTGAACGTGGCAGAGACCCCGCCGTTCCATCACGACGAGCATCCGAGTGAAGACCTGCGGCTGCAATACCGTTACCTGGACCTGCGCCGTGAGGAAATGACCGAACGTATCCGTTTGCGGCACGCGGTGACACGCAGCATGCGGAGTTTCCTGGATGACAACGGTTTTCTGGATATCGAAACGCCGATCCTGACCCGGGCAACACCGGAAGGCGCGCGTGACTACGTTGTACCGAGCCGCACGCAACAGGGCAGTTTCTTCGCGTTGCCGCAGTCACCTCAGCTATTCAAGCAACTCCTGATGATGTCGGGGATGGATCGCTACTACCAGATCGCCCGCTGTTTTCGTGATGAAGATTTGCGCGCGGACCGGCAACCGGAATTTACCCAGCTCGATATCGAGATGTCCTTCGTCGGTGAAGACGAAATCATGTCGCTGATGGAGTTACTGATTCGGCACGTGTTTAGCGAGTCTATTAGTGCTGAATTGCCGGCCGACTTTCCGCGCATGAGTTGGGGCGAGGCGATGCGTCGCTTCGGCACCGACCGACCTGATCTGCGCATCCCGCTTGAACTGGTGGATGTGGCCGACCTTATGGACGGCGTTGAGTTCAAGGTTTTTGCCGGACCCGCTGCCGATCCCGAAGGACGTGTCGCGGCGCTTGCACTTCCCGGCGGCGCAGAACTGTCACGCAAGGAAATCGATGACTACACCGATTTCGTGGGCCGGTACGGTGCCCGCGGTCTTGCCTATATAAAAGTGACTGACCCGGCAAAGGGAAACGAAGGCATGCAGTCACCCATACTCAAGTTTCTGCCGGATGCGACTATAAAGGGGCTGGCCGAACGGCTTGAGCTTGCCGCAGGTGACATCGTTTTCTTCGGCGCAGACAAGGCTAACGTCGTTTGCGATGCGCTTGGCGCACTCCGGGTGAAGCTGGGCGAGGATCGCGGCCTGGTGGAAGGTGGCTGGAGTCCGCTATGGGTGGTTGATTTCCCCTTGTTCGAGTTTGATCCGCAGGAGAAGCGCTGGAACGCCCTGCACCATCCCTTCACGGCGCCCGACAGCACCGATGCGGACGCATTACGCGCCGCACCTGGCGAAGCCGGCTCACGTGCCTACGACATGGTGCTGAACGGAACCGAGATCGGCGGTGGTTCTATTCGTATCCATGATGCCGCGATGCAGTCGGCCGTGTTCGATGTGCTCGGGATTGATGAGGCGGAAGCAGAAAATAAATTTGGTTTTCTGCTCAAGGCTCTTAAATACGGGTGCCCGCCGCACGGTGGAATCGCCTTCGGGCTCGATCGCCTGGTCATGCTGATGGCGGGCGCAAACAGTATCCGCGATGTTATTGCGTTCCCGAAAACCCAGTCGGCAAGTTGTCTTCTGACCGACGCGCCAGGACCTATCTCGAGCCAGCAACTGCGTGAAGCAGGCATCCGGTTGCGCAAAACCGACAAAAGCTAAAGCAGTACCCGTGACTGAGCCGACGGTTATCCTGGTGCATGGCCTGTGGATGACGGGTGCGGAGCTTTTCATGCTGAAGAAATGGCTCCGGGCAGATGGCTTTCGTGTGTATCGCTTCCGCTACTCCATGGTTCGCCAACCACTTGGGCACAATATCGTGCGGCTCAATGAGTTTATTCACCGGCAGTCGGGTAATGAAACGCACCTGGTCGGGCACAGCCTGGGCGGCGTGCTCGCACTGCAGACCCTGCAGCGTTTTACCGATCTGCCGGTTGCTAAAGTCGTCTGCCTGGGTTCACCCTTGACCGACACGGTTGCAGGAAGACGCTTCGTAAGTTTTGGGGCGGGCCGCAGAATGCTGGGCAAAACCCTGCCCGAAGCTATATTTGAAGAGCCTCTCAGCGAGTGGAAGGGGAAACAGCCTGTCGGCGTACTGGCCGGCACCCGTGGTTTCGGCATCGGCAGACTGACGGGCCGGTTGCCGCGTCCCAATGATGGCGTGGTAACGCTGGCCGAAACCTGCCTGCCGGGTATTAGCGACCACATGGCGTTATCACTCAGCCATACCGGATTGGTTGTTTCAAAGAAAGCCGCGCGGCAGGTTGCCTGGTTTCTTCGCCACGGAAAATTCAAACGCTAGCAGTGGGTTACAGCTCTGTACGTAGACCGTGGCCTTGATCAGTCCGGTAACCATGATCCAGATCTCGTCGTCGGGGAGATGGTTCAAGTCTACTTGAGTTTTTATATCAATAGTCAAAGAGCGCTTCGGGCGCTTGCCGGGCGTGGGTTCATGCCGGTCCGGCGTTTCGAATGCGGCCCGGGCGGGGCCCGGCGAAGCATGGCCGCCAGGTCGTTCAACGTTGGCGGCCGGGCTGCTAACCTAGCGGGATGACGCACATCGCACACCTGGAAACCGGCCGGCACCTGTACGGTGGCGCGAGGCAGGTGCTATACCTGCTCGACGGGCTGACCGGCAAAGGCGTACAAAGCACTCTTATTTGCCCCCCCGACAGCGAAATATACCTGGCGGCCAACCAGGCAAACCTGAACGTCGTTCCTATCTCGATGGCCGGTGACCTCGATTTTGGCTTCGCGGGGCGCGTGGCTGACTGGCTCGCCAATCACCAGCCCGGCCTTCTGCATGTGCACAGCCGTCGCGGCGCCGATTTCTGGGGTGGTTTGGCCGCGCGCCGTGCAGGTGTTCCGGCGGTACTCACGCGCCGCGTCGATAATCCGGATATCCCGTTCGTAGGTTCATTAAAGTACCGCCTGTACGAGCGGGTAATCGCAATCTCGGATCAGATTCGCACCGAGTTGCGCAGTGCAGGTGTACCGGACGCACAACTGCGGCTGGTCCACAGTGCCGTTCGTGAAGCCAAGCCGCCAGCCTGGACGCGGGAACAATTTCTCGACGCCTTCGACCTGGAGCAGCAACACATCACTGTCTTCTGCGTCGCCCAGTTCATTGCCCGCAAGGGCCACGCTTACCTCCTCGATGCCTGGCCGGAAGTCTTGAGTGAATGCCCGGACGCGCGCTTACTGTTGTTTGGCCAGGGCCGCGAAGAAACATCCTTACGCACGCAGGCGGACCGGCTCGGGATTAGCAATTCGCTTCGCTTCGCAGGCTTCAGGGAAGACCTGCACGAGTTCATGGGCCATGCTGATTTGCTCGTGCACCCGGCGTTACGCGAAGGGCTGGGCGTTTGCCTGCTTGAAGCGCAGGCAGCAGGCATGCCTGTGGTTGCCTCGCGCGCGGGTGGTATACCCGAAGTTGTTGCCGAAGGCGAAACCGGCCTGCTCGTGACACCGGGGCAGGTGGCGGAACTGGCCGGCGCTGTTGTTGCAATGGTGCGGGATGCGGAGCGGCGACAGCGGATGGCTGCGGCAGGCCCGGCACATATAGCCCGGCACTTTTCGGCGGAAGGCATGGTCTCGGGTAACCTTGAGGTTTACCGGGAAGTGCTTGGAGTTTTGTTTAAGTCATGAGTGTCAGCAGCGTACTTGTCGAACGACTGGCCGCGGAACTCGCAGACCGGCACGCGATGATAACGACTGCCGAATCCTGCACGGGTGGCTGGATTGCAAAAACGCTCACGGATGTGCCGGGCAGCTCTGCCTGGTTCGAATACGGTTTCGTGAGTTACGGCGACAACGCCAAGGCTGCGTTGCTGCAGGTTGACAGCAAACTCATCGAGGAGCATGGCGCGGTCAGCGAGAAAGTTGCGGTCGCCATGGTCGCGGGCGCACTCGATCGCTCAGGCGCTGCGTTTGGTGTGGCTGTTACCGGTATTGCAGGCCCGGACGGCGGCACGACGGACAAACCAGTGGGCACAGTCTGGTTCGCGTGGGGCGGCGAAGACCGGGTAACGACAACTCTGTGCAAACACTTCGAAGGTGACCGTGACACCGTGCGGCGCCAGACCGTAACGACCGCCCTGACCGGCATGCTGGAATTCGTAGAAAACAATGGTTGAGAACAATGCCGGCGGATAAATCACACCTGCGGCTGTTCTGCGCACTATGGCCTGGAGATGACGTGCGCGAACGCATTGCCGCAAAGATGGCTGGCGTCATTTCAGAAGCCGGCGGCCGCCCGGTGCCGCCCACCAATTACCACATTACGCTCGCGTTCCTGGGGAGGGTGATTATCACCGACCTCGAGGCCATACAGTCGGCAGCGCGCAGCGTCCCGGTCAGTCCTTTTGAGTTGCGCCTGGCGCGGACCGGTTACTTCCCGCGTTCCAGGATCACCTGGCTCGCGCCGCTGGATTTGCCTGAAGAATTGGCGGGCCTGGTAGATGCGATCTGGACCGAATTGGGCGGCATCGGCATCAGCCGGGAAAATCGGCCCTACCGGCCGCACATCAGCCTGGCCCGGGCTGCGGACGGTTGTCCCTCTGCCGAGTTAGGCGAACCGCTGATCTGGCCGGTGTCGGGCTTTGCACTGGTGGCCTCCGATACGACTCCCGAGGGTTCGGTTTACACCCTGCTGGAACAGTATTCCGCAGACGATTGAGCCTAAACGAAAAGGCCCGGTAAGCTTTCCCGAGGCCGCTTGTTTCTCGGTGAGAAGAATCCTTTACGCGACTGTCTAGTCCGCTGATCTTGTGGAATAATCGAACCGTTACCGGGTTTTGTTGTTCACTCACACAGAATAGATACCACTATGGATGAGAACAGAAAGAAAGCTCTCGCAGCCGCGCTTGGGCAGATAGAAAAGCAGTTTGGCAAGGGTTCGGTCATGCGTCTGGGCGACGCCGGACCGTTACGGGATATAGAAACAATTTCGACGGGTTGCCTCGGGCTTGATGTCGCGCTGGGTATAGGCGGACTGCCGAAAGGGCGCGTCGTCGAAATCTACGGACCGGAAGCTTCGGGTAAGACAACCATGATGCTGCAGGTCGTGGCCGAGTGCCAGAAAACAGGCGGCACCGCTGCATTTGTCGATGCCGAGCACGCGCTCGATCCGGTATACGCCGAGAAGGTTGGCGTAAACCTCGATGATCTTTTGATCTCGCAACCCGACACGGGTGAGCAGGCGCTGGAAATCACCGACATGCTGGTGCGTTCCGGCGCAGTCGATATTGTTGTTATCGACTCGGTTGCGGCGCTGACGCCCAAGGCCGAGATCGAAGGCGAGATGGGCGATACGCATGTTGGCCTGCAGGCCCGGCTGATGTCCCAGGCGCTGCGCAAGCTGACGGGCAACATCAATCGGTCCAACTGCATGGTCGTGTTCATCAACCAGATCCGCATGAAGATCGGCGTCATGTTCGGCAGTCCTGAAACAACGACAGGCGGTAATGCACTGAAGTTTTACTCATCGGTCAGACTTGATATCCGCCGCATCGGTGCGATCAAGAAAGGCGACGAAGTAGTGGGTAACCAGACCCGCGTCAAAGTCGTCAAGAACAAGGTATCGCCGCCGTTCAAAATTGCGGAGTTCGAGATTCTATACGGCCACGGCGTATCGAAAGAAGGCGAGCTGATCGACCTGGGCGTTGCCAACAACCTGGTCGAGAAATCGGGTTCCTGGTACAGCTATAACGGCGAACGCATCGGCCAGGGCAAGGAAAACGCCCGCCAGTTCCTGATTGAGAATCCGGCAGCCGCGGACCAGCTCGATGGAATGCTGCGTGCGCTGTTAATGCCGAAGGAAGATACCGTTATTGCGGACACGGACGATGATGCCGGACAAGAGGCTGCTGTAGGCGAAGCCTGATGTGAAGGAGCCGGCTGACTCTGCTCCTCCTCCCCGCAATGTCGCGATGAACTGTCTCGCACGCCGCGAACATTCAATCGCGGAACTGCGAACCAAGCTGGCTGCGCGGGACTATAAACCCGAGGATATCGAGACTACCCTGAAGACCCTCGCGGCCGAGGGGCTGGTCAGTGATGAGCGCTTTGCCGAAAGTTTCGTGGCGGCAAGGATGCGAAAGGGACAGGGACCGGTGCGTATTCGCATGGAGCTCAAGAAGCGGGGCGTCGCTGCGGAGACTATTCGACTGCACGTGAACGACTCTGCGCTTGACTGGCATACACTTGCTCGCGAAGTACGGAGCAAGAAATTTGGTACGGCCAAACCGTTCGAATTTACAGAGAAGGCCCGGCAGATGCGTTTTCTGGAGTATCGTGGTTTCACCGGCGAGCAGATAAGTCAGGCTGTCGGCGAAGATTAGTAAGGACGATGGACACAGCAACTTTAAGACAGCGATTCCTGGATTACTTTGAGTCCCGTGGGCACAAGGTAGTCGCCAGTGCGCCGCTGGTGCCGGGTAACGACCCGTCCCTGTTGTTTACCAATGCCGGTATGGTCCAGTTTAAGGACGTGTTCTTAGGTCACGAGAAGCGCAGTTACACCGCCGCCGCCAGTTCGCAGCGCTGTGTCCGGGCGGGGGGCAAGCACAACGACCTCGAGAATGTCGGGTACACAGCCCGCCACCACACCTTCTTCGAGATGCTGGGCAATTTCAGCTTCGGCGATTATTTCAAGGAAGCGGCCATAGTCTACGCCTGGGAGTTCCTGACCATCGAGCTCGAGCTGCCGCCGGAAAAACTCTGGGTCACGGTCTTTGACGACGACGACGAGGCTGCTGACATCTGGCTTGAGAAGATCGGCGTCGATCCCGACCGCTTCGGGCGCATGGGCGAGAAAGATAATTTCTGGGCAATGGGCGATACCGGACCCTGCGGACCGTGCAGCGAGATTTTCTATGATCACGGCCCGGATGTCGCCGGCGGGCCGCCGGGTTCGGCGGACGAGGAGGGCGACCGCTACGTAGAAATCTGGAATCTCGTATTTATGCAGTTTGATCGTGCTGCCGACGGCACGCTTAGCGATCTGCCCAAACCTTCGGTCGATACCGGCATGGGTCTGGAGCGCATTGCGGCCGTCATGCAGGGCGTGCACAGCAACTACGACATCGACCTGTTCCAGGCGCTTATTAAAGCGGCTGCCAAACAAACCGGCTGCAAGGACCTTGAGAATAACTCTCTGAAAGTGATCGCCGATCACATTCGTGCCTGCATATTTTTAATCGTTGATGGTGTATTGCCCGGCAATGAAGGCCGCGGCTATGTGCTGCGGCGAATAATCCGGCGTGCCCTGCGCCATGGCTATGAACTGGGGCAACGTAAACCTTTCTTCCATAAACTCGCGGGCGTGCTAAACGAACTGATGGGTGAGGCCTACCCGGAACTCACCGAAAATGCCGTTCATGTTCAGAAGGTGCTTGCCGGCGAGGAAGAGCGCTTCGATGAAACGCTGAGCCAGGGCATGATTATCCTTGAGAAAGCGCTCACCAGGCTGGATGGCAACGAATTACCGGGTGATGTAGCGTTTACGCTGTACGATACCTACGGTTTTCCAGTTGATCTGACGGCCGATATCGTGCGTGCACGCGGCCTGTCAGTTGATACGAAGGGCTTTGAAACAGAAATGGACAAGCAGCGCGAGCGCGCGCGTAAAGCTTCGAAATTCTCGGCAGCTGATGCCGGGCTTAGGATCGACACGACCACCGAGTTCAGCGGTTACGACTCGCTGGAAGGCTCAGGCACAATCATTGCGATTTTCAGCGATGGCAAAGCAGTCGATGCCATAGAGGACGACAGTCCGGCTCGGCTAGTGCTGGATGTAACTCCTTTCTATGCGGAAAGCGGTGGCCAGGTAGGTGACACCGGCGTGCTGAGTTTGTCGGGGTCGCGCTTTGCCGTAACGGATACGCAGAAAAGTGGCGAGGCGCATCTGCACGTGGGCCGGCTCGAATCGGGTCGTCTTG
The DNA here is from genome assembly GCA_002729495.1 of Chromatiales bacterium. GTDB lineage: Bacteria > Pseudomonadota > Gammaproteobacteria > Steroidobacterales. Next base: position 32,084 of record PBYE01000009.1, on the reverse strand, counting down.
CTGTTGGCGACCACGTTACATCGGTTGTAGATCCCAGGTCCCGCAGCGCAACCGTGCTGAATCATTCGGCCACGCATTTATTACATGCGGCTTTAAGGCTCGTGCTCGGTACGCACGTTACACAGAAGGGTTCACTGGTAGAGCCCGAGCGCCTGCGCTTTGACTTCTCGCACTACGAAGCGGTAACTGATACTGAACTTACAGAAATCGAAGCACTTGTTAACAGCCAGATACGGGCTAACCGGCCGGCAGAAACCTCGTTAATGAGTTACGACGAAGCCGTTAATTCGGGTGCCGTTGCCTTGTTCGGTGAGAAGTACGGCGACCAGGTGCGCGTGCTGAAACTCGGCGATTTCTCGGTCGAACTGTGCGGCGGCACCCATGTCGCCCGTACCGGCGATATTGGACTGTTCCGGATTGTTTCCGAGACAGGCATCGCGTCCGGTGTGCGCCGTATTGAGGCCATCACCGGGGATCGGGCGCTTGCCAGCGTCAATGAAGATGCGGCGACGCTTAGTGAGCTGGCCGGGCTCGTCAAAGGCAGCCGCGGCGACATCGGCGACAAAGTTCGTCAGCTCGTCGAGAAAAATAAGGCGCTGGAGAAAGACTTCAAAGCCCTGCGCAGCAAGCAGGCGCAGTCGTCCGGCCAGGACCTGGCCGGCGAGGCTCGTGAGATCGGCGGCATACAGGTTTTGGCGGCGCGCATGGACGATGACACCGATGCAGGCGCATTGCGCGAAACGGTTGACCGGATGAAGGACAAGCTCGGCACCGCCGTAGTAGTTCTCGGCGCAGCTACTGCAGACGGCAAGGTACGGCTGGCCGCCGGCGTTACGAAGAACGCAACCGATCGTATACGTGCAGGTGATCTGATAAGCGATATTGCGGACCAGGTCGGAGGCAAGGGGGGCGGGCGACCCGATTTTGCCCAGGCCGGTGGTTCCGATCCGGCAGCCCTCGACCAGGCCCTCGCAGGGGTCGGGCCCTGGGTCGAATCGCGGGTTAATTAGGGTTACCAAACAAACAGCTAATTCACTGGCCGCAATAGAAAAAACGCGCGATTTAGACTCGTTCTTCTCGAAACAGGCTCAATATACCGCCATATCCATGGCCCGTGATTGGAATTTCCGTGTCTTATGTGAGATGGTAGCCCACCGAAACGCATAAGCTATTAAGCTCAAAGAAGAAAAATTACTGCGGTTCATACCCCTCCCGACCTAAACCCTGCGTCGGGAAAGTTCGGGAATCTATCGCAGTCAAAGAGTTGAGCTACGCGGTTCGGCACGGACGCAGATAAAAACAAGGACAGGGGGAGTAGCAGCTATGCTGATCTTGACCAGGCGAGTCGGAGAGACCGTTGTCATCGGGAACGATATTGATGTGACGGTTTTGGGCGTAAAGGGAAATCAGGTCCGTCTCGGCGTGAAAGCCCCGCGTGAAGTGAGTGTGCATCGCGAAGAGATCTACAAGCGTATCAAGGAGGAGGGCGGAGAAACCCGCAAGAGCGGTAATGGTCATGGCCGCAACGGGCATGGTCATCACGGGCACCACGCTACCACGAACGACTAGGTTTTCTTTGATCGTCGATGGTCGCCCTTTCGGGACGACCGTTTTGTATACCCCGGATTTGATGTATCGTAGGCCGCCCCTTGGTGGGGCATGATAGTGCCTGGCTGAAAATCAGGTTTTTATGAAGCTGAGTGGTCGAAAGAGCAATCCACCAGGCTTTGGGCAATCAAGTGCCGCAGAGCGACACATTGCATTGCCCGTTTAAAGGTTCTTAAAAGGCCCTTTGAGGTTCGAATTCAACAAGATTGGAGAGGTGGCTGAGTGGTCGAAAGCGCTCCCCTGCTAAGGGAGTAAGGGTTTAAAAGGCCCTTCGAGGGTTCGAATCCCTCCCTCTCCGCCAAAAAATTAGAAAGCCCCCTTGCGGGGCTTTCTAATTTTTTGTGGGCAGGGAGTGTGGACGAACCCTCTCGGGTTTGACCCGGGTCCGCAAGATGAATCGTGCAGCGATTCAGATAGTGGGGAGAGCGACGCAGCGGCGTAGCCGCGGAGCAGGTAGTGCATCACGTACGTTGTGGACAGCTGTTCACGCTAGCGGACGCGGCAGTAAACTTACTCTATGCTTCAGATTGCTCTTTCGCCAGAAAATCAAGCAACTGATTCCGTAACTCAGTGGGATGCTGAGGTCAAGTATGACCAAGGCGGACCTGCACTTCGTTAGTTTACCGGCAAATTATTCCGGTTTGCCTGTGGTGTGGACTTCAAAACCAAGCTTTTACGTGGTGGCGCTCAGATCCATATTTTGTGATTGCTGCTGTTGCGCTTCAATATTTTTTCGAGTACTGACATCACGAACGGCAAATGCCAAAAGCTTTTCATTTCCATTTTCTATTGGGCTGACGTAGGCCTCCGCAGAAAATCCGGCGCCATCTTTGTGCCGACCAAATAGTTCTGCTCCAATATCAATCATCTGGCTCATCGTTATCTTCAGATACTCCGGGAACCTGGCGGTGAAGAAGCTGGCCGCAGCTTCTTCAGGAATCAGGATGTCGATGCGTTGCCCCAGAAGCCCTTCTGTCGAGTAACCAAACAGGCGCTCTGCCTGAACATTGAGAAGTACGATTTCGCTTTTTTCATTGGTCATGATAATGGCATCCGGCGTCGCCTTCAGGAAGCTTGTCTACCTCACTTCAGCTTGCTTCAGATCAGTGATGTCAAAAAGGCACCCATAGCAATTGAAAATTACGTCATCATCCTCTATGCGGAATGTTTTTAGATACCGGCGTAACCACCGGTACTCACCATTTTTGTGTTGAAATCGCTTCTCTTCGATAAATTCTTTCCCGTACCAGAATTCGTTGCCGTCACTTGCATACTGCGGTCTGTCTTCTTCGTGTATCAGGCTGGCAAATAAGTGCGGGTTTGCCTCATATTCTTCCATCCTATATCCCAATATTTCTTCAATCTTGGTGTTTTCAAATATAACCTTGGGAGACTTACCTGACCGAAAGACGGTTGCACCATAGAAAACTGCCGGAATCATTGACAGGAGAGTTTCGTCCTTGGATACGCGTTTACGAAGATCGGTATTAGATTTTTTTACGGTATTTGATTCGCTTAACAGCGCTTGTGCCGCGGACAGCCATTTATACAAACCGATGGCGACGAGCAGCAAACCGACTACGATCGCGATGGGACTCAGTGCAATAAATATACCCCTGATGGAGTTGGGCAAGGATTCTTGAATCGAAACAGACACAAGCACCAAACCTACGATTTCCCCCAACAAAAATGTGGCGAAGCCAAGTATAAGATAGCGCCAGCCATCACCACCCTGCGCAATCTCCGCGTTCCGGGCACGCCACAGAAGAGCAAGGCCCGTGGCGGTAGCTAAACTAATTAGAGCACTTGAGATGATATGCATCATATTCTTAACCCCTCTGGTGGTGTTTTCGCCTAGAGAAAAGGTATGGCCTTTCCAGAAACGGAATTCGGCGCGCGCAGGCAGAGCCTGTCCCAAACTTTAGGCCGCTTTAATATGTGTTGGATTTGAGTAGACCTATGTATATCCCCGATGGCCGGGATATGGTCTGCGGCGCGTCGCGACAAATAGTTATTCATTTGCATCCTCTTTCGGGTCGACCAGTTCCCAATGGCACCGATGCAATAGTCAATACAGTTAACCTGCCAATGAATTCTACATAATCAGCCTACAATAATTTATCTCTAATAAATATAGGTTTTTTCTCAAAAATTACTCAACTGCGGGTAGTATCTCGACCACCCTTGCCCTCGTCAGACCCCGGCCCGGGTCCAGCGGCAGCTCACCGACAACCCTGAACCTGTCCGGCAGGTCGTCGCGTGAGTTCAGTTCGAAATACAGTCGTGGCGTATTCTCTTTAACGTACTCGGTGCTGGTCAGCGCCGCTTCCCCGTCGCGTATACCGTAAAACTTCAGCATGCGTGCGAACACATACCGTGTATTCTCGGGCGCCTCTTCGAGCAGTTCTTCCGGGCTGAGTTCCAGCAGGTATTCCATCTCTGCGATCTTCTCTTCGTGCTGTGGCGTCATCAGGAAGTTATTGGCAATAACCGTGCACTCTGTATGGAAGCGTATGTAGTGGCCGAAGTTGTTATCGGCCAGCGCGATCCCGGGATTATCCTGGCAGCGTTCCGTCAGCGGGGCGAAGAGGGTGTAAACATCCTGGTAACCCGGGTCGAGGCCGAGTGCATACTTTGTGAACAGCTTGCTCTGTGCCGCTGGTTGAAATGCAATCGCGAGGATCAGCAATCCGATGCCAAAAGTAAGCAGCGGTCTGCGGTTGGTTACGCTAAGTTTTTCGTTGGCCAGTAATACCCAGCCCAGGATCAGTGCGAAACTGCCGAAGTAATGCAGGCGAAACTGCATCAGCAGGAGTGCTACGCCGAATACGACCATGACGGACAGAAAGAGTTGTGTCGCATCACGTGCCTGCCAGCCCCGGTAGATATAGACGGGTATCAACAAGGGTGCGAGCAGCCCGATCGGCGAGTAGTAACTGATCGCTTCCCATAATCCCTTGTCGGTCAGCATCTGTATCGGGCTGCGGGCTTCCATGACCCGGTCCAGCAGGGAGATATTGCGGGTAAGAAATGCCGCACCCCCGATGGTTTCTCCCCATATCGGTATCAGTAACGCAATGCCAACTACCGCCAATGTGACAAGTTTCACCGGGCTGAAACTGAAGCGCGCAAAACAGGAGATCAAGAGGGTTGAAATTGCAGCGATGTAGAGATGGAACCACGACAGTACCGAAAACTGGAATTGCCCTTCGCGGAAAGGTTCTGAAGGCAACAGCGCCGCAGCCGTCGCCAGCACGAGTGCGGTTGCTAACGCCAGCACCGCTTCACGCGGTGGTGACTGATCGCGCAGCCAGAGAATAAACAGGCAGAAAAGTACCGGCGCCTGCAATATAAAGAGCCCTGTGTGAAAGGCAGGTGCAATGCCCAGCGTTACGCCCAGCAGCGCGGCCCGCGAGACGCTGCCGGGTCCCTTGAGCCAACGCAAAGCGGTAAGGAGCGTCAGGAGCACAAAGCTGTGCTCCATAAAGTGATGATCGATAATGCCAACCCCGTGAAGTAATTGAGTCAACGGGGATACGGCGTAACCAACACCAACCAGCGCGGACCAGTGCCACGGCAATCGGAGTACGACAAGAATACCGACCAGCAAAGCCATGTTCACAAACACCCAGTAAACCGGCACGTGGGTCAGGAATGCCATCGAGTCAGTGGCCGGGCTGAGTACTTTTACGCCCTGTAATGCTTTCGCCATGCCCCAGTCATACGCCCAGGGCCAGGTCAGCCAGCTTCCCTCCGGCACATGAATGCTTTTGTCGAACTGGTAAAGGCCGCCGGGCGATTCCGCGGCATCGAGAATACGGCGTGCGTGATAAAAAGAGTCGTTGCCGGCGGGAACCCATGTCCCCTCAGCATAGGATGCACTGGTTAATTGCAGTGCCACCAGGGCCGCGATGAACGAGCAAATCGCCCAGATACCCAGATACTGCGCCTGTCGGCTCATGCTGACGCCCCTGTCAGAAAGGTAGGCAGTGTGTGGCAGGCCGTCAGCCTGCCGTCCGGAACGCAGGAATTATAGGTGGCTCCCGGGTTCGGTTCCAGCGGTGTTCGGCAAAAGAATCGGGCAATAACGGATAGGCCATCGGAAAGCGTTGACTGCAAGCGAAATATGAATGGATACTTCGCGTCCAGCTTAACGCCCGTAAAAAGGAATAAAAATGAAACTCTATGGCGCTATTGCTTCTCCTTACGTAACCAGGGTGGTCATGTTTGCCCGCCTTAAAGGTATCGACCTGGAACTGGTTGACGCGCCCGGCGGCCCGCGTTCTGATGACTACCGCGCGATCAACCCGATTGCGAAGATCCCGACGCTGGTCGTTGACGGTCAGTCCATCGCGGAATCCGAAGTCATTTGTGAATACCTGGAAGACGCTTTTCCCGAGCCCGCCGGGTTACCGGCCGACATCATGGATCGTGCAATCACGCGCATGGTGTCGCGTATCGTCGACCTTTATGTAGCGCCGCATGTTTCATCGATGGTGCGCCAGGTCAATCCCGAAAAACGGGATCAGGCCGTGGTCGATGCAGCACACGAAAGCTTAAAGGCTGCATTTGGCTACCTCGAGCATTTCATGGGTTCGGGTCCGTTTGCCGCGGGTGATACGCCCACACTCGGCGATTGTTCCGCGGCGCCGTACATGATGCTGACGAAAAAGGTTGTATTTGATAACTTCGAAGAGATCGCCGACCCAACGGAAGGCGACGGCCGCCTCGCAACTTGGTGGCAGGCCATCCAGGGGCACGATGTGTGTTCGGCAACGGTGGACGAATACGGTACAGCAGTAGACGGTTTCCTCAGCTACCTGCTTGGTCAGATAGCCAAGCGAGCCTGACCTGTGAAACTCTATGGCGCGCTGGCATCGCCGTATGCCGCGCGGGTACACATGTTTGCGATGCTCAAGGGCATTGACCTGCCACTCGAGTCCGCGCCGGGCGGCATGGGATCGGATGAGTACAAGGCCATCAATCCCACGGGCAAGGTGCCGGCCCTCGACACGGGTGCAGGCTTGATCGCCGAATCCGAGATCATTTGCGAATACCTCGAGGAAAAATACCCGGAACCGGCGCTGCTGCCCGCCGATCCGGTGCTGCGCGCCCATTCGCGCATGGTTTCGCGTATCACTGACCTGTACGTGGCGCCCCACAACTCGGGGCTGATACGGCAACGTAGTCCCGCAGCTCGCGACCAGGCTTTCATCGATGCAGCTGCCGGAAATTTTGCGAATGCATTTGTTTACCTGTCGCACTTCATGGGGCCCGGCCCGTTCGCGGCCGGTGACCAGCCGAGTATCGGTGACTGCGCTGCCGCACCTTTTATTATTCTCCTCAAGCAGAGCGTGTTCCCGCACTTCGAAGAAATACCCGACCCCACCGAGACCGACCCGCGGCTCAAACAATGGTGGGAAGCGCTGCAAGATCACAGCGGATGCCAGGCCGCGGTGAGCGAGCTCGACGAAGCGCTGGAAAAATTCCTGAAATACCTCATGGGGCGCCTCGGCCTAAGCCAGTAAAGGGCTGCCGCTCAATTCCCGGCCTTATATCCGGACGCTTTCTTGTGACCGGGTTGGCGGTTTACCTGCGGCCGGGATGTCAGAATTTACGGGTTAGACAGGTGACAAGGCCATGACTGACACTGTCATTACACGCATCATGAAAAAGTTCAGGAAGGCGGATCCAATGGAAACGTTGGAGGCGCCCAGGGAGGCGTGGACCCAGTCGGACGAGGAGCACGGTGCGACGACCAAGCTGATGATGAGTCTTGATTCCGAGGAAATTGGCGGCGCGCCGGATACACCCTGGGGACGCCAGGAAAAATCTATAGAGCATAAGCATCAGTACCTCGATGCGGCAGGCGAACCGGTGCATACCGAGATACAGCCCATCCTGACCGAAGAGCAGCAGATAAAGCTTGAAGATGAGCGCAAAGATACCCGCGAGCGCAACAATCACGGCAAGAAAACCGACGGTGGCGGCGGTTTCAATCCCTACGAATAAACCCCGGTTCCGGCTACTGCGGTAGCATAAGCCCTGAATTCAAGCGATCCTGCCCTGTGGGGAGTATCGGTCTGAGCGATTGATAAATCTTTCAATCTTCGTCAGTCTTTACGGTCACTGAAAAAGAGCCGTGTACCTATAAGGACGGGGGAATACCTATGAAGCTCTTGCTAAAGATTGTGGGCGGCTTTCTACTGCTGATCGTTGCACTGGTTGTGTGGATGGCGATCGTGATGTCACCCACGATTCCGGAAGATACTTTCGATCTGCAGCCGGCCGATGCCGTCGGCGGACTCAACGTCATGGTATTCGGCGCGACAGGCAATCTCGGGCGTGAAGTGGTTGCTGACCTGGTAGAGCAGGGTGACAAGGTTACGGCCTTCGTCCGCAGTACCTCCGATCGCAGTGCGCTGGAGCCCCTGGGTGTGGAGTTCGTGGTTGGTGATGCGATGGAACTCGATACCATTGTCGCAGCGTTCGAGCAGGGCGAATACGATGCGGCTATCGCCACAATCGGTTCTTTCCGGGCGGAAATCCCGCCGGACTACGTCGGTAACGCAAATATTGCCGATGCGGCGAAAGCGACCGGGGTGAAACGGATGATTCTGATCAGCACCGTCGGTGCGGGTGACAGTTACGATGCCGCACCCCTGCCGTCACGCATCGTGCTGAGTAAAATTCTGCCATTGAAAACGCAGGCGGAAGATCATCTGAAGGCCAGCGGCCTCGATTACACGATTATCCGGCCCGGCGGTCTGCCCTACACGACGAACAGTACCGGCCGTGGCTTTCTGAGCGAGGATCGCAGCACCATGGGTTTCATCCTGCGTGCGGACCTTGCAAGATTAATCATCGGCGTGCTCCACGACAGCAGAACAATCGGCAAGACCTTCGCAGCGGTGGACCCGGAACTTAGCTATCCGGGTGATACCGGAGAATAAAGCACGGTCCTCAAGACCAGGAGTAAATGATGCACCGTATGAAAAAGCTGTTTACCGTTTTATTGTTCACGGCGCTTGCCGTGCCGGCCCTCGCGCAGGAGACGCTGACGATGGAAGCGCTGCGGGCAGCCGATTACATGAAGGGCAAGCAGACCTTCCAGGGCCGCTGCAGTGCCTGCCATACGCTGGCGGATGACAGCGGTGATATCACCGGACCTAACCTGTGGGGCATGTTCGACCGGGTTGTCGGTACGAAGGAGGGCTATTATTTTTCGGACGCCCTGGTCAATGCCGGGTTCGTGTGGAGTCCGGACAAGATAGATGCGTGGCTGGCCGACCCGGAGGGGTATCTGCCCGGCAATTTTATGCGCATTCCTGAAGCTGTTGCGGACAGGGACAGGCTCAACCTGATTTCCTTCATGCTGATCGAGACGGGCGCGGTTGACTGGCCGCGACCGGAAACCAACTTCGCGAACGCGCAGCAGGACATGAGCAAGCCGCCATCGGAACGATTTCCGAGTTTCTGGAACCACCTGATGTTCAACACGGTGAATTACCGCTGGGAGAACGGGGTCGCCGGTGAAGACTTTCCGTTCGAGGCTTACAACAAAGCCGATGGTACCATCGCGACGAATGTGGAAAACATGTTCGGCTTCTGGTACATAAACGACAAGAATTTTTTCTGCTATGCGCTTACCGGGATGCCGGTGGGGGTCGGACACATGGTGGAGTGTTTCCCGGTCGCCGCGATGGCGATACCGCGTTTCGCGGATGAGCTCTGGACATCGAAGCCGCAGCCCGACGTGATACTGCACGGCGGGATGTTGCCGGGCAGACCCGACTGGGTTGAGACGCGGCTGTACCCTGAATAAGATCGCTATCAGGTTCGACTATAGCGACGCGAACAGCTCTTCCTGCTGCTTGCGTTGCGCGCTGTCCGGCAGCCTGCCCTTACCTGCGCCCATGTTGTCCTCTACATGTTTTGCCTTGGTCATGCCGGGTATTGCGCAGGTCACTGCCGGGTGAGCGACCACGTACTTCAGCATGTATTGCGCCCAGCTCGAGCAGTCGAACCCGGCGGCCCATGCCGGCAGCGATACGTCGGCTACTTTTTTGAACAACCGGCCACGCCCGAACGGCCGGTTCACGAGCACCGCCGCCTTGCGATCGATCGCCGTGGGTAAAATACGTTCTGCCGCCTGCGGTTCTCCTAATGAATAGTTCACCTGGATGAAATCAAGCGGGAAGGCATTCATGAGCCGTTCCATTTCTGCAAACTGGTCGACGCGCGATGTTGTGATACCGACGTAGCGCAGCAGGCCTTTGTCTTTCCAGTCGAACATGGTCTCGAGCTGGTTGTCGGCGTCGCGCATGTTGTGCACCTGCATCAGGTCGAGCTGATCGGTCCCGAGTTTGGTGAGCGAGTCCTCCATGCGAGCAATGCCTTCCTCGGTGCCGGCGCGGTCGACTTTCGTCGCCAGGAAGAATGCATCGCGTATGTCCAGTTCCTCAATCAAGATGCCCAGCACAGTTTCGGAGGTCCGGTAGGCCGGCGCGGTATCGATCACACGACCGCCGAGTTCGTTGAAAGTGCGCAACGCGTTGCGCAAACCGGCGGTTTCCTCGGCGGTTCCTCCTGCGACCCAGCGATTGGTGCCGATGCCGATGACCGGCAGGTTTTCACCCGAAGCCGGGACGGCGCGGGTAATCAAATTGTTGTTTGCGGCAAAGGTCGTGCCCAGCCCCAGCCCCAGCCCCATTAAGGCGCCCGTGCTTGCGCTCGCCGCAATCAGCTCTCGTCGGTTCAGCTTCATAGGATCCCCCGCCTGGCAGGCCTGTTATTATTATTTCACTATATGAAACAAGCTCTTGTGTACCCGTGTCAAGTCCAAAAAAGGGGTCCGCACCCCGCCGAAATCGTGTGTTTACGGTCCTTTTGTGGCACATTCACGTTTGGCGACGGTTTTTTAAGCCGTTTTTTTTGATGTGCGCGGCCTGAATAAGCCACTCCGGTAACAGAATTAATGACTGTATTGAATGACTTCCGCCTGCGGTTGGGGGATGACGAGTACCTGCCCCTAATGCTGGGCGGCATGGGCGTGGATATTTCGACGGCCGACCTCGCCCTGGAAGCCTGTCGCCTGGGAGGTATCGGGCATCTATCGGATGCGATGGCGCCATGGGTGTCCGATCGTAAATTCAAGACGCACTTCACCAAGACAAAATCCGGTCGCTACAAATTCAATCGCGACAACGTCGACAAATCCGAGATCAAGTTCAACCTTGAAGAGCTGTACAACGCGACGCTTAAAGTGGTGTCGGCTGCCGTCGAACGCAAAACCGGTGACGGTGGTTTGTTCATCAACGTGATGGAGAAGCTGACCATGGGTGCCGCTGCAGATACCCTGGGTACACGTCTCAGGGCAGCTCTCGATGCAGGCATCGACGGGATAACACTGTCCGCTGGTTTGCATAACGCCACCCTGAAACTGATCAAGGATCACCCGCGTTTTCACGAGGTAAAGATCGGTATCATTGTTTCCAGTGTGCGTGCGCTGAAGATTTTTATTCGCTCTGCGTTGAAGATGGACCGTTTGCCCGACTATGCGGTCGTAGAGGGCCCGCTGGCGGGCGGCCATCTCGGCTTTGGCGAGGACTGGGCTGACTTTGACCTGAAGAAAATTGTTTCCGAAGTGCTTGACTACGTTAAAGACGAGAAACTCGATATCCCGGTTATTCCTGCGGGCGGCATTTTTACCGGTACCGACGCAGTTGAATACATGGAAATGGGTTGTGCCGCTGTGCAGGTTGCCACGCGTTTCACGGTGACCGAGGAATGCGGACTGCCCGAGAGGGTCAAGCAACGTTACCTGGCGGCGGAAGAGGAAGACATCGTAGTAAACAGCCTGTCGGCAACCGGTTACCTGATGCGCATGCTGAAATACAGCCCGGCCATCGGTTCGAATTACAAGCCGCAATGCGAGCCGCTGGGTTATACCCTGAGCAGCCAGGGCACCTGTCTCTATCTCGACGCTTACCATGCCACGGGTTTCGACGAGAACGGCAAGAAGCTGCCCGTGGAAGACAAAATCTGCCTTTGCCATCACTTCGGGCAGCACAATGTCTGGACCTGCGGGCAAAATACTTATCGCCTGAAGGACACCACCAACAAGCTGCCCGACGGCAGCTACCAGCTCCTGACAGCAGAGCACGTCTTTAACGACTACCTGTACAGCGAGAACCACAAGATCGCATTGCCCGAGCTGCAGGCCGTCCGGGCCTGACACTTTTTCCCGCACTTTTTTGATCTGCACCCGGTAACTGCTGCGGGCATTCAAGCGTCATTATTCGTTCGAGCAAACCTCTGGGTAAGTAATACCCACATGGAATGATATACTTCGGCCGCCTGGGCTGACGGGATGAAGTGAAGATGGAGCCTGGCACCCAAAGTGCCCTGGAACAGGGCGATAGGTATCCTGATCCTAATCGTGCAGTCATTCCCGGGGATTCCGTCGAAGCCGAAGCCACCCAGGTTTCGGAGGGTGCCGATCAGGAAGATGTCTCCCGGGCCACGCCACGCGAGATTACCCTGAAGTACACGCGAAAAATTCTAAAGCGTGGATTGGTTCTGTTGATTGTCGGCTACATCTCGCCGCCTGTCCTGATCCTGTTTTTGGTAACCGGCATATACGATGTTGTTCGGCATGGCCAAAACCTGGCCGAAGTCTTTCACCGGTATTTCCTGATCAACGGGTCCCTGGCCTGGCTTTTCAGCCCGATCAATGCCCTGGTTGACATTCTGAGCCTGCCCAACATCAACAAGAAGATATACAAGCTGACCGATTTCCCCGCGTCATACCAGGAAGAAATCAGGACGGTCACGGAAGGTTGTCCAAAAGAAGAGATCATTGCGGAAGTATCCCGCCGATCGGGATCGGATCCGAGAAGCATGCTCATCTATCAATGGTATGGATACAAGAACCCGGGAGTGAGGAGCGAACTCTTCCAGCAAGACTTCAAACATATACTCACCATCGGCGTCTCCACCTTTCAGAAACAGAAGGGCACCAAACGGCACTTCGGCTGGCTGCGCGCTGGTATCCGTGTCTTGTATAACATCGACGACCTGACCGATGATCGCGCCTTCATCAACGTGAACGGAATACGTCACACGTGGAGCAAAGACGGGCCACTGTTTATCTTCGACAATACTATCCTTCATCAATCATTAAATTTGACGGACAAGGATCGACACTGCCTGTTTATCGATATTGTTCGGCCATCCTATTTTTCGGGGCTGATAAGGGGCTTCATTGTGCTCTTCGGTATTGTTGCAGCACGCCTCTCCCTCCTGAAGCATTCCTCGAAATGGCGCATGATCTGAAAGCAGGGGCCGAACCGCGATTATTCAGCCTTCGGTAAAGTCACGGCAAAACTCGTATTATTTCTCTAAACCTCTTTCCACGCTTTCAACTTCTCCCCGAACTTGTTATCGACTATCGTCCAGATATCCGGCGCGCCCTTTTCTAAAAGCGCCCGGTTGGTTTCCGGGAATACTTCCTGACCGCCTTCGCCCGGAATCTGTTTCGTCGCATCGATCACGATCTTGCTGGTCTTCTGGTACTCAATCTGGCTTGGGTCGGTCATCAGCCCGAAGGCATTTTCGAGTATCTCGCTGGCCGGCGAGGGCTGCCAGCGTGAGCCAACCGCAAACAGCATCTCGAGAGGGTCCAGGATATTGATATCCTTGTCGACCACGATAATGACCTTCGCGATCGGGTTGCTCTTGGCGATCGCGAGCCCTGATTTAAGTCCTTCGCCCGCTTCCTGTTTGTTGATGCTCATGAAAATAACACCCATGCAATATTGCGGCGTCTGGTAGGCGACAAGGTTGGGTATGCGCTTTTTAAGGAAATTCTCGTACAGCGCATCCATCGGCGCCGTAATCATGCCGCGCTGCATGCCGGTGAAGGCGTTCATCATCCACGGATTTTTCCGGTGGGTAACTTTAGTTACATTAATAACGAAGTTTGTTTCCTTGCGCGGTCCGAGATAGCCAAACATCTCACCGAACGGTCCTTCGGGGCGCATCGATGCATCATCGAGCGGTACCTCACCCTCGATAACCATTTCGCAGTGCGCGGGAACCAGCATATCGTTGGTGTCGCACCGGACGACATCCACGGCTTTACCGCGGAAGCCACCGGCTACCGCCAGTTCATCAACCGGTTTCGGACCGAAGCGCGGCGCTACACGCGTGCCGCTGATCATCCAGACCATCGGATCCTGGCCGAGCACCAACGCAATCGGCAGGGTCGCTTCGCCGCGTTCCTTTGCATTCATCAGCATCTTGTAACCGGTCTGGTTCGGTTCGGGATTCAGCGCCAGGTAGCGTGGCCCGCGCAGCGCGCACCTGTAGGTGCCATAGTTGTTGCCCATATCCGGATCTGACGTGAATACGGAAGCCGTGTTTACGTAGCGGCCGTCGTCGTAGGGGTTGGTTTGCATGAAGGCAAATTTCGTCAGGTCTATGTCGTCACCTTCGAGCGTAACTTCTTTACACGGCGCATCTTCGCGTGCAAGTTCAACCGGCGGTATCTCCGGGTACTTGCCGTCGTTTGCCTCGAGAATCTCCGCCATCAGGTCTTTAACGGCCTGGTAGTTCTTGTAGTGTTCGCGCGGCTCCGGGTCCAGCCCAAAAGCGATACTGTCGGTATTCCAGTGGCCCTGCATGTTGGCAAGCACCGGACCCTTGTACCATTTACCGCCTATCTTCACTTTCTCGAACAAATAACCGGGCGCACCGTACTGGCCGAACATGTCGGTCGAGCGAAACACAATACCGGTCGCTTCGTACTGATCCTGATTTATCTCCGGAAACCTGATAAGCAGCCCATGTGCGTCCAGCGCGGCGACCCAGTCGCGGATCGAATCGAAGGGCGGCGTCGGTACAGGCCCCGTCGGTTTCTTGCCGGAAACCGGAGTGCCCTGCGACGCGATGGAACTGCAGCCGGCCGTGAGGGCGGCAATGCCCGTGGTTGCGGCGAGGAACTGGCGGCGGTCCACCTGTTGTTGGTCATCCGATAGGTCATCACGATCTGAATCTGTCATCTGAGGTCTCCGGCGAGGTTGTTTGATTCTTGCTGTAGGTTTGTTCGTCAGGTTGGTTCTTATAGACTAATTCTGGCGCAACTATTTCTATCCGGGTGCAGAGATGAAGCCCATGACCACAGGTTGCGCGTGACCTGCATAAGACCGGCATACCGGCCCAAGCCGCACCGAACCGGACCGCAGGGCGGTAGGCCCGCGCCCGAAATACGGCCAGGTTTTGGCGCAGCGGCCCCGGGGGCGTTATGCTGCGCAGGGGAAAGCCGGAGAAAAATAATGAAAGCAGCCGTGCTGGACGAATTCGGCCCTTCGTCCGTAATACAAATCAGGGACATACCGAAACCAACCGTCAGCGACGGTAAGGTGCTCGTAGAGGTCCATGCGACCAGCATCAACCCGATCGACTGGAAGATGCGCGACGGCCAGATGGCTGCCCGCTTCGGCGAGGATTTTCCGATGGTGCTGGGCTTCGACTGCTCCGGAGTGGTTGCCGATGTCGCCGCGGATGTCAGCGGTTTCGAAGTCGGTGACGTGGTGTTCGGACGTTCGGACCTCGGCACCGGCGGATGTTATGCCGAATATGCGGAAGTGAGCGCCGGCACGCTCGTCAAAAAGCCCGACCAACTCAGCCACGAAGAAGCGGCCTCGATTGTCCTGGTCGGCCTCACGGTTATTAACGGATTGATCCGGTGCGTGAAAGTGCAGCCCGGTCAGAAGGTGCTGATCGTCGGCGCTTCAGGCGGTGTCGGTACGCTGGCCGTGCAAATCGCCAAGAACGTCGGCGCACACGTCACCGGCGTGTGCAGCGGTAAAAACGCTGACCTGGTCGCGTCGTTAGGCGCCGATGCCGTGATCGACTACACGCAAGAGAACGCACTCGAGACCGGCCCCTACGACATCGTTTACGACACTGTCGGCGTCCACCAGTACGATGAAGCCAGGCAAGCGCTGACCGACGACGGGATTTACCTGACGCTCGTGCCGGTCCCCGGTATCGACTTTTTTATCCCGGGCCAGTCCGAGTTCGAAAAAGGTAAAGGCTATTTCGTTGCCTGGACGACGCTGACCGAAGACATCGAACAACTCGCCGCCTGGGTGCGCGAGGGCAAACTCCGGCCGGTGATCGACAGCGAGTTCACACTCGACCAGATCCGCGATGCGCACGAGCGCAGCCAGACCGAACGCGCGGTAGGCAAGATCGTGGTCAGGGTGCGCGACTAAACATTATGGCCAAAGACTACGAATCTGCGTTCCGGCGGTCGATCGAATCGCCGGAGGAATTCTGGGCGGAGCAGGCGGAGGGCATTTCCTGGGATAAACCCTGGGACACAGTGCTCGACGAATCGAACCCACCTTTTTATCGCTGGTTCGCGGGCGCGCGCCTGAACACCTGCTACAACGCACTCGACCGGCATATCGAGGCAGGCAGGGGCGACCAGCCGGCGCTTTATTTCGACAGCGCAATGACAGGCGCCAAAAGAAAATACACCTTCAGCGAGCTGCGCGACGAAGTCGCGTTATTCGCGGGGGTGCTCAGCAGGCAGGGAGTAGCCAGGGGTGACCGGGTCATTATTTACATGCCGATGGTGCCAGAGGCGTTAATTGCGATGCTGGCCTGCGCGCGTCTCGGCGCTGTGCATTCGGTCGTGTTCGGCGGCTTTGCGGCGCGGGAACTCGCGACCCGCATAGATGACGCCGCGCCCAGGCTCGTGGTTGCCGGCAGTTGCGGGCTCGAGCCGGGCCGCATCGTGGAATACAAGCCGCTGCTCGACGAAGCGATCGAGATTGCAGCAAACAAACCCGGGTGCTGCATCATCCTGCAGCGGGACGAGTGCCGCGCCGAGATGAACGAGCGTGATATCGACTGGCAGGAGGCGCTGCAGGATGCCACCCCGCACGACTGTGTATCCGTGGAAGCAACGGACCCCCTCTATATTTTGTACACATCGGGCACGACGGGTCAGCCCAAGGGCGTCGTGCACGACAACGGCGGCCACGCCGTTGCGCTGAACTGGACGATGGAAAACGTGTACGGCGTAGGCACCGGCGACGTGTTCTGGGCGGCTTCCGATGTAGGCTGGGTCGTCGGGCATTCGTACATCGTGTACGGGCCACTGTTGCGCGGCTGCACGACGGTGATGTTTGAGGGAAAGCCGGTCGGTACACCCGACGCCGGTGAGTTTTGGCGCGTTATTGCGGACTACGGCGTTAACGTCATGTTCACGGCGCCCACGGCGATCCGTGCAATCCGGCGCGAAGACCCGAGCGGCGAACTGTTACGCCATCACGACCTGTCGCAATACCGCACCCAGTTCGTTGCCGGTGAGCGCTGCGATCCCGAAACATTGCTGTGGACCCGCGAACTACTCGGTGTGCCCGTACTGGACCACTGGTGGCAGACCGAAACGGCTTGGGCTATCGCGGCGAACGCGGCCGGACTGACCACGGGCGAAGTAAAAGCCGGTTCCGCAGGCAAGGCGATGCCGGGCTGGGATGTGTGTATCCTCGACGACGAAGGCAGCGAGCTGCCGCCCGGCGGGCAGGGTGCGGTGGTCTGCCGCCTGCCGATGGCGCCGGGCGCATTCCCAACACTCTGGAATGCGGATGACCGTTTTATCGACTCGTACCTGAACGAGTTCCCCGGTTACTACCAGACCGGCGACGCGGGACTCATGGATGAGGACGGTTACCTCTACATCATGAGCCGCACGGACGACGTTATTAACGTTGCCGGCCACCGCCTGTCCACGGGCGCCATCGAAGAAGTACTGGCCACGCATACCGACGTCGCCGAGTGCGCGGTAACCGGCATACACGATGAACTGAAAGGCCAGGTGCCGATGGCATTCCTGGTGCTCAAGGCAGGTGTCGAACGAACGGAAGCCGACCTCGTCGGTGAGACCGTGCAGCTCGTGCGCGACAAGATCGGCCCGGTGGCCGCGTTTCGTAAAGCGCTGGTGGTTAAACGCCTGCCGAAGACCCGGTCCGGTAAAATCCTGCGGCGCACCCTGCGCAACTTAGTGGACGGCGACAACTACAGCGTGCCGCCCACGATCGACGACCCGGCAATACTGCAGGAAATCGAGGACCGCCTGGGCGCGGCCTGAGTTAATAGGATAAGAAAATGACTAAGGAAAACCCGATCGAGCAGTACATGGCGCTCGCGCTGCAGCCGGTTATGGTGGGCGCGCACAAGCGTGCGGATATCGGGCGCAACCTCGAGCATATAGCGGAGCTGTCTTTCGCCGCGAAGAACGTGACCGAGATCGAGCTGCCGGTGCGCCTGTACACCTTGCCCGAAGGCGCGTTGCAGGGTTTTACGGATGAAATATTCGACTGGGATCACGTTGACTACATTAAGCGGATGGCAATTGACCTTCCCGGCAAGGAAACCGGGTTCCTGGCCGACCTGGCGCGTGGCCTGAATGCTTATATCATCGCGCAGGCCAAGGTTACCCATCCCGAGTTCCCCGAACGTTTCTTTAACTGTGCATTTGCGATTTCACCGGAAGGCGAAATTGTGCACAAGCATTACAAGCTTCAGGTATTTGCCCGCGAGCATTCGACGGTGCCGCATGACCTGTGGGACAGGTGGACGGAGCTCTACGGTGAAGGGCTCGATGCTTTCTTCCCGGTTACCGACACCGACATCGGGCGTATCGGCTGCCTGATCTGCATGGAGGGTAGTTTTCCGGAAACGGCCCGTGGCCTGGCGATGAATGGAGCAGAGCTGATTTACCGGCCCAGCTACCCTGAGCCTTATGTGTCGAACGGCCTGTGGGAAGTGCAGAACCGTGCCCGTGCACTCGACAACACCTGTTACGTGATTGCACCCAACCCGGCTTCTTATGCGCCGGCACCGGAAAGCGCGTTCCCGCTGGATATGTTCGGCGGGCAGTCCATGATCGTCGATTACCAGGGCCGCCTGATCGCGAACCATACGTCGGGTGGGGCGGCATCCTATGCCGGCGCGATTATTAACATCGAAGGACTGCGCGAGTACCGCGAGCGCACGCTGTGGGGCAACTGGTTAAAGGATCTGCGCACGGAGCAGTACAAGCTGATTTACGAGCAGTCGCTGTACGAGAAGAACCGTTGTCTCGATCAGCCGCCGCTCAAGCACGCGCCTAACGATGACGTCGTCCGCGCGGCCGTCGAGCGGGTCTTCGAGCGCGGCATCTGGAAACGGCCGACGCGGAGTTAAGGATGGCACGCATACCTTACCCGGACCCCGAATCGTTGCCGAACGATGACCGCGAGTTTCTCGCCAATCTTCCGCAGCTGAATATCTCCCGGATGCTGGCTGGGAGCCCTTCCATGTTTCAGCCGCTCACGCGCGTGTTTAACGCCTATCTCAATAACGGCGTGCTCGATACCGAATTGCGTGAGATCGTTATCCTGCGGGTCGCGCACCTGCGTGAGAGCTACTACGAGCTCGAGAATCACAAGCGTGCTGCCCGGGTGCTCGGCATGAGCCCAGAGCGGATCGATGCCCTGGAACCGGGCAAATCCCTGGATGAGTTCTCCGAGCAGGAGCAGCTCGTCATAAAGTTTACCGACGAAGTGGTACTCGACGGCGGCGCGTCGCTGGAGACCTTCACGCAGGTCGAAGATTTTATGAATGCCGCGGAACTGATCGAACTTACCGTGGTGATCGGCGTGTACACCATGGTGAGCCAGATTTGCGAAACCTTCGATATCGAGTTCGAGGAAACGCCTATAGCGGATACCGGTATCGATGACATCGGCAAAGCCGTCAGTAAACTATAGTGCCCTGCGTTTAACTTTCAGCCAGTTCCAGCAGTAATTCGGCAACTTCGCACGGTGCGATCAGCATCGCCTGGTGACCGACCAGCAATTCACGGTAATTCCAGCTTTCATCCGCATCGATTTCTTCCATGCGTTTACGCGCAAAGGGTTGTAGTTTGTCCAGCGGCGTCATCAGGACAAAGGTACGGTCCAGGCCTTGCGTGCCACCGTTGGGCAGTTCCAGTGCTTCGCTTAGCGTGCGGATCGGATGGCCGGTCATGCGCCGTTCCAGCCACGCGCTTAACTCTTTGTCAGCCGGGTCGATGCCGAGCCGCGCGGCTGGTAGTGCCGGCACCAGGTAGCCGGCTTCCAGCGGTTGGCCGGTCACTTTCTCGACCAGTTCGGGCGTCAGGCCCGGGATGGTCGGCTGGCCGTCCTCGGGCGCGTTGGCGTCGAGGAAGATCACCTTTTTAATACGTTCGCGTAACGCATCGCAGACGCCGGTGACGACGGTGCCGCCGTAACTGTGGCCCACCAGGATCACGTCGTCTAATTCTTCCGTATCGATGACGTTGACGACGTCGGCAATGTGAGCACGCAGGCCGATGTCGGGCGACACCCGATGGCTCAGTGCGCCTAACCCCGTGAGCGTGGGTGTAAACACCCGGTAGCCTTCGAGACGCAGCGCCGCTTCAACGTCGCGCCAGATCCAGGCGCCCTGGTTGGCGCCGTGTACGAGTACGAATGTTCCCTTCACCATAATTGATCTACAGTCGGCATCGTCGGCAACCGCTGTTGCTGAAGCTGTTGCCGCCAGGGCGCCGGCTTTCAGCAGGTCGCGCCTGCGCATCAGCCCAAAACCGGTTTCAGCAACTCCGCGATGCGCGCAACGTCATCGGGATCTGCCTGGCTGACTTCCCTGTATTCATCGAAGCGCTCCGGCACCTTGATGGTGGCGTCAATGCCCATCTGTTCGGACACGGCGGGAAAACCGAATTCCGTCATCGGTGCTGACGGATCGTCGACAAAGGCCTGGCCGTGCGGGTTCATGATCGTGTCGGATACCGGTTGCACGCGCGTCATAATCGCCCACTCGACGCTCGCGAGGTCGTAGGGGTCGACATCCGGGCCGACGACTACAACGATCTTGGCCGTGCGCGCCCAGCGTCCCGATGCACCCCAGACTGCGTGGATAATGTATTTGCCGAACTCGGCGTGCGGCTTGCGCGCGCCGTCGACCGAGAGCTGCACGATGTAGAGCATGGATGGTGTTACGACGATGTCCTTCACCTCGGGAATCTTGCGTTGCAGGTCGGCGAGCACTTCGCCTTCGACCGGCACCATGCCGATGTAGTTGTGGTCAAACGGTGGCACCATCTCGATGGTCGCGTGCCACATCGGGTCTTTCCGGTGGGTAATGCAGTTGATCTTCATCACCGGGATTCGGTGGATCCTGTCGTAGTAACCGGCGACGTTGGAATGCCAGCCAATAGCTACCTGGTCGTCGTAGTAGAGTTCGCCTTCGAGCACGTATTCAGCCGTTGCCGGAACTTCCAGGTCGACGGTTTCGCATTTGACCAGTTCCACGGGTGCGCCGCGCAGCCCTCCTGCGAAGGCATACTCGTCCTGGCCGTAGGGCAGGCCGGTGGCCGCGGCAAGGTGCACGGCAGGGTCGCAGGAGCAGGCAAACGCGACTTCCAGCGGCTTGTTTTGCAGGCTGGATTTAAACAGGTGGTTGCCGATGTGGTTCATCGGCGGGTTCCAGTACGCGTAGACCGCCATGTAGCGCTGGTCGTAACCCTCGGGGTATTCCTCGCCGGCCGGGTTGAACGCGTCCCAGAGCAAAGCCGTGCGGTACCAGCCCACGTTGCGTTTGCCCGTTTCCGGGTCCTTGGTCACACCGATGCCGTTCGTAATGTAGGCGGGACCTTCCTTGCCGAACCAGACATGTGGAATCTGCTTGTCGAGGCGCACGTCGTCGCCCTTGATAATGACCTCGCGGCAGGGCGCATCGGACTTGTCGATAATTTCAGGTTCGATCCACGTGTTGCTGTCCGCGAGCACGCGTGCGTGTTCGACTTTTGCCTCGAGCGGGTCGCGTATGCCTATCGTCATCGAGGTTCGTTCGCGCGTCCCGAAGGGGTTAAAAATCAGCGGCACATCCGGGGTGTTGTAGCCCTGCAGGTTTTCGAGGATCAACGCGATATTATTGTCGTTATGCAGGTGCCGCATGAGCGGCTGCATGTCTTTGTTGTCGCGACTAACGTCCAGCGGAATACTGCTGCGTTTCAGTTGTCCGTCCGACTCCAGCAGCGCGAGATACTCGCGCATGTCCCTGAATTTCATTACCTGATCCCCGGATTATTCATTCTTACAGACCCGAACCGGGCCTTTATGCACCCATAGTAACTCCGGCCCGGTTCACGAAGTATCGCGGCCTGTGCGCCGTTCCCGTGGTGGGCATTGTGACCAGTACTATCATAAATATTTGTTTTTACTACTAATTAACTGGTTTTGGCTGTCGGCTGACGAATCGCGGCGCACGACTAATTTTTGTGGGTATGGTGTACAGGCGACCGGCTTTAGCCGGCAATACGAAAAAATATCAGACAGGGGCAGAAGATGGGTTCCGCAAGAATTACCTTTGTTTATTCATTAATCACCGGGCTGGCAATGCAGTGGTTGTGCTTTGGCGATGCGCAGGCACAGGCACGGCGCATGGAGGGCGAGATAGAAACGGTCCATGTCCGCGACAACATCCATATGCTCGTCATGGAGCCGGCCGGCAACGTCGCCGTGTTCACGGGCGAGGATGGCGCGGCGATCTTCGATGACCAGTTCCGGCCGATGACAGAACGTATTATTACCGCGGTCGCCGAACTCTCAGACGAATCCATACGTTATTTATTTAATACACACTGGCACGGTGACCATACGGGTGGCAACCGCAACTTCGGCAAGCTCGGATCCGTGATCGTCGCGCACGAGAACGTACACAAACGCTTAAGCGAAGAACAGTTCCATCTTGTATTCAGGGCGCGTTCGGCCCCGACGCCACCCGAGGGGCTGCCGGTCATCACCTTCAGTGAGAGCATGACTTTCTATCTGAACGGCGATGCCATCGACGTATTGCACGTCCCGGACGCGCACACGGACGGCGACTCAGTGTTTTATTTCAGGGAGGCCGACGTGTTGCTGACCGGCGATGCGTTCATCAACGGCGGTTATCCGCTTATCGATATCGCGAGCGGCGGCACTGTGGCGGGACAGATCGAAGCCACCAACCGCATGATCGAGATGGCGGGGCCTGACACGATCGTGGTCTCGGGCCACGGGCCGCTGTCGGGTCGCGACCGGCTTATCGAGGTGCGGGACATGCTGGTCGAATGCCGCAAGCGTATCCGCGCACTTATCGACGAGGGCCTGACGCTGAAGGAAATGAAGGCTCGCCGGCCCTTCGCGGACCTGGAAGAGCGGTGGGGGCAGCGCCTGATCAAGGGCAACCTGTTCGTGACAATTGTCTACCAGAGCGAAACCGGTGACTGGGTGAAGCCGGAGAACATGCCGCTGGCAGAGTAAGGGTTTTCAGCCGGCCGTTCTTCTGGCCGACAGCATCACGAGCTGTCCGCCCTGGAACAGTTTGCGGCGCCCGCCGAGTGAGCCGCCGCGAATGGTGTGCGCCTGGACCGCGGTTATGAGCAGTAGTTCGTCGGCCGGCGCGCCGAATTCCCGCGATACATCGATAAGGCCGGTGCATTCCCAGGTCCCGTGCACCATGTGTGCGAAATCGCGCGCGTCTGCAGGCAGCACAACGCTGCGGTCGATCTCGGCGATGCGCCGGTAATCGGATGGGTTCTCCGGGTCGATGACCCAGGTCGAAGCTTCCCGACCCGACTCACCGCCGAATTCATGGCGCCTGGTGGCCTTGTCCTCCTGTACGTAGATCATGTCATCTGAAGCCCAGACGACGTTGTCCGGGCTGCGAATGCCGAAGTCGCCGAAGTCATCCCCGTCATGCAGGATCGTCAGCCGGGCGGTTGCGGAGGGTGAGTCCCCGTCTAAGATGATGCGAACATCGATCAGGTAGATCGTGCCCCAGTCATCGGCAGGGAACCTGTCGCCGTGTCCGGCCGAACAGAACACGGCCGTGCTGCCTGTCTTGCGACGGGTGTGCAGGTCTTCCGGGCGGGAAAACATAAATGCACCCACTTCCCGGGCGCGCTCGCGCAGCCCCGTGTCATTTATATAACCGTCGCGGTCGAAGCCCGCTTTACCGGCACTTGCAGCTGTGCGCGTGCTGACCGGCACGAAGCGGCCGCTGCGTACCGATCCGGTGCCGTTCCAGTCGCCCGGGTCACGGTCGTCTTTATACGATGTCCATACGTGCAGCTGACCTTCGGCCAGACCGTTACGGGCCACATACCCTGCTCCCGGTTTTTTTCTGCCGATCCACAGGTACAGGGGCGCACCCCCGAACTCGAGGTCGTCACTCAGGAGCAGTGCAATGTGGCCGTCGTCGCTGTCCTGGTCGTCGGTGCGGATCGCGGTGACATTCTCCCAGGCGCCACGGCCGAGTTCGGGCAGCGCCCAGAGCTGCCCGCTGCGCACGTCCAGTCCCCAGACGGTGCCTCCGTGCGGGTGCCTCTCGGGCGAGGTGACTTCTTCGTGCGAGAACAGGATGTCATCGACAAAACCGAATTCTCCGGCGCTGTAGCCCTGCGCAGAGCACAGGTTGTTCAGCCCTTTATCGACTTTCTCATTCCAGAGCTCACTGACCTGTGCCGGCCGGGTCACGATTTCACCGCGCCGGTCACGGATTTCGCGTATCGCGTTGCCGGCATCCACTATCTGCCTCGATTCCTTGTCGATATCGATCCAGGATATCCGTGCGCCGGTCAGACCGGTGCCATTCGCAAGCGGATAACGATAACCCGCATTCGGAGCCAGTTCGTGGTTAACGAACAGGCGCACGGTCGTCGCGTTCCAGTCCCACGCGCCCATGCCGTCCATGATCCCGGGCGGTTGGAAGGTACCGAAAGTCTGGCCGGTATGCATCAGCACGTCTATCTGCAAACCGGATTCCGGCAAAGGTTTCAGCATTGATGGCAGCGACTGCTGCTCGCGCGCTTGCGGGCGGGCGGACCCTGCGCCGAGCAGGGCACCGGCAGTCCAGGTAACAAAGTCGCGTCGGTCTATGCGCATAGCTCTGGCATCGCTCCTGCCGCAAGTCTGTCATGTGTGCGCCAGCCGGGCAAAAAAAAGCCGGTTGAGCGTTGCTCAACCGGCTTTTCCTGAAAGTGTTAAGGCTCTCTGCTTAGCCTGTGGACCCCAGGTCCGTATTTACCAACTCCTGCTTGGATGTGGAAAAATCTTTATCCAAATCCTGCTTTTCGGCGGAAATGGTCGTCTGGTCTGTGCCCTTATCCTGGGTGCCCGCCAGGGTAATCATGGCGCCCACCAATACGAACGCGAACACCATCAGCCGAATCGCGGCTTTAAAGAATTCCAATGTAGAGTTCCCTATATTATTTACTTGTAGTTCGTCCGGATAACCGGCGGCGAGTTGTATTTATGTGCAGTTATTATCTCGCTTCGTTATATTAAGTGTGTGTCATAGTGGTTACAAGACAATTACAACTATATTCGCGAATATTGACGCAGCGCCGACTGTATGAATATAAGTACATACAAGTAGACGTGGTTTAAGTTGTGCATTTAAAGGGGCTGTGTGCCTGCGTCTGAGGTTGTTCGGGTCGTGTAATCTGTTGCCGGCCGCGCGCTTTAGGCCGTTTTGTCATGCGGTTAATCCGAACCGGATTCGGGGAGAGCCGGATCCACCTATGTTAAATAGATTGCCGGGCACGGCGCGCCATTGAGCGGGTTGAAGCGTTTACAGGAGCCGGGAATGGGACTCAGAAATACTGCATCGCAGTGGGGCAGGGTTTCCCGGGCGTTTCACTGGGTGATGCTGGCGATGATCGCAGTCCAGATTCCGGTCGGTTTCTGGATGGTCGAAGTCTACGAGGTCTACACCGAGACCTACGCTGACGATACCTGGGTGATGTACACATCGCGGATTCACCACACGATGGGTTTCCTCGTATTCGGCGTGGCACTCGCCAGGCTCGGCTGGCGGGTCAGCAACCCGACCCCCGATTTGCCGCCGGCGCTCACTACTTACATGCGCTGGCTTGTGCGGATTACCCATGCCGCCCTATACACACTAATACTTGTATACCCCTTGTCGGGCTGGGCATCACTATCTGCTTACGAAGGCGAGTTCCCGATATTCTTTTTACTCTGGGACGATATGCCCCGGATTGTGCCGCAGGTGGAAGAGGGCGCGACGTTTACATACGAGTTTTTCGCGGAAATTCACCGCTATTGCTGGAAAGTGGGGGCCGGAATCCTGGGCCTCCACGTCCTCGGTGCGCTATGGCACCACTATGTCGCCAGGGACGGTGTGCTCCTGCGCATGTGGCGTGGTGGCTAGGTCTGGCCAGCCCTGGCTTGTGCCAGGGTGCACGCGGCTGCACTTCTGTGGCTGTAATTCAAACCGGCTCCATATGGAATCCACAGGGATATTTTTCTTCGCTGTGTCTGCAAAGAGTCAGGAAATGTGCGAGACTCACATACGTGCATATACTTATAAGACTCCGGCGCTGCCGGTAGTTTATGGCAAGATGCGCCTCACAACAGACAGTATTTTTCAGGGCTGAAAACAACCCTATCAGGGATGAATATAGGGGATAACTAGCTATTCCAAATAATAACCTGACGGGCACCATGCTGAAGGGCAGCTTAAATGAAGTGTATTTACGCCAAATGCAAACGCCCGCATCATTCTAAGTTTTTGTAGTTCCGCGACTGACCTGTAAGGGGGGAAGCAGGGGATGGTAATTGCAGTAGTAGTGATCCTGCTGGTAGTCGGGTCAGTCGTATTTCATATCTTGAGTCCATGGTGGTTTACACCTATCGCCTCGAACTGGCAGTCGGTTGATGACACCGTAAACATGACAATCTGGGTTACCGGGTGTGTGTTTGTGGCGGTTAATCTGTTTCTGGCCTGGTGCATAATTAAATTCCGCCATAAAGAAGGCCGGAAGGCCGAATACGAACCGGAAAACAAGAAACTCGAAATCTGGTTGGTGAGTATTTCTGCGGTGGGTATTGCAGCATTGCTGGCGCCCGGCCTGATCGTCTGGGGCGATATTGTTACCGTACCCGAAGATGCCATGGAAGTTGAAACCATTGGCCAGCAGTGGCACTGGAGCCATCGCTATCCGGGTAAAGACGGTAAATTCGGCGATGTTGACCAGTCGCTTATAAGCGTGGCTAACCCGTTCGGTATGGATCCGGATGATCCGACCGGTATGGACGATATCCTGGTTTCCAGCCCGGAGATGCACCTGCCCGTCAATCAGCCGGTGAAGGTATTGCTGCGCTCCAAGGATGTGCTGCATAACTTTGCGGTGCCGCAGTTCCGGGTGAAAATGGATTTGGTACCCGGCATGGTTACCTTCTTCTGGTTCGAGCCAACGGTCGAAGGTACATACGACCTCTTGTGCGAAGAGCTGTGCGGAATAGCGCACCACGCCATGAAGGGCAGCGTAGTAGTCGAGAGCAGGGATGCCTATGAGCAGTGGCTGGGTTCGCATCCGACCTATGCTGACACGCTCAACATGCCTGAGCCTGATCTGCAGGCGGGCAGGGCTTCGTATGCGCCGTGTAGTGGGTGTCACGGCCAGAACGGCGAAGGTAACCTGGCGCTTAATGCACCGAAACTGACCGGTCTCGACACTGCATATCTCGTACGGCAGGTAAAGAATTTCCAACAGGGGATACGTGGAACCGATCCGGCCGATACGCTGGGAATGCAAATGCGGGGAATGGCATCGACATTATCCGACGATGCCGCCATCGATAACGTCGTCGCTTATATCGGGACGTTGCCTGATTTGCCGGCAGCAAAAACGATTACGGGCGATGTGGAGCATGGCGAGGAACTCTATGAGACCTGCAGCTACTGCCACGGCAAGGACGGGCGGGGAATCTGGGCGATGAATGCGCCACGTGCTGCCGGTATGGACGACTGGTACACGGCTGCCCAGCTAAAGTCGTTCCGCGATGGATTGCGCGGCGCGCACCCACAGGATCCATACGGACAGCAGATGGCGCAGATCGCACGGATGCTGAATGAAGACCAGGAGATAAATGACCTGGTCGCTTACATGAATACGCTCGGCAGTACACGAGTAGCGAGTCTGGACAGTGCCGAAAGTCACTAGCCGGCACCGAATACAGCCTTGAGGGGACGATAGATGGCTTACGTTGCAATCGCAGATCGCGATCATGAACATGATTTGCACGATCCACAGAGCTTCGTCAAAAAATATATATGGAGCCAGGATCATAAAGTTATCGCGGTCCAGTACGGGGTGACCGCGATCCTGGTTGGCGTGGTCGCGCTGGTGCTTTCCGCCCTGATGCGCCTGCAGATTGCGTTTCCGGACGCGTTTGCATTTATTACCGTGACGGAGTATTTGCAGGCCATAACCCTGCACGGCATGATCATGGTGATTTATCTGCTGACCGCATTGCTTCTTGGCGGTTTTGGCAATTACCTGATTCCTCTCATGTGCGGCTCGCGGGATATGGTGTTCCCGTTCATGAACATGTTGAGTTACTGGGCGTACCTGCTGTCCGTGTTGATTCTTTTGGCCAGTTTTTTTGTCCCGGGCGGACCCACGGGGGCGGGATGGACGCTCTATCCACCCCAGGCAATACTCGGGGGGGGGACCCCGGGCGCGACCTGGGGAATAACACTCATGCTCGTTTCCCTGGTCGTGTTCATCGTGGCGTTCACGATGGGTGGCCTGAACTATGTTACGACGGTCCTGCAGGCTCGCTGCAACGGCATGACGCTGATGCGGCTGCCGCTGTCGGTGTGGGGCATATTCATGGCGACCGTGCTTGGCTTGCTGGTATTCCCGGCGCTGCTGGTCAGCGGCCTCATGCTGACGCTGGACGCCCTGCTGGGCACCAGCTTCTTTATGCCGGCACTCCTGGAAGCAGGTGAACATGCGGATTACACGGGCGGCAGCCCGATATTGTTCCAGCATCTGTTCTGGTTCTTCGGGCACCCGGAGGTCTATATCGTTGCGCTGCCCGCCTTCGGTATTGTGTCGGATATCCTTGCCTGCCATGCGCGCAAGAACATTTTCGGCTATCGGCAAATGGTCTGGGCCATCGTTGCGATCGGGGGCTTAAGCTGTATCGTCTGGGCGCACCATATGTATGTCAGCGGCATGAATCCTTATTTCGGATTCTTTTTCGCGACGACAACGCTGATGGTTGCGGTGCCGACTGCCATCAAGGTTTATAACTGGGTGCTGACGCTTTACCAGGGCAATATACATCTGCGCGTACCCATGCTGTTCTGTATCGCGTTTATCTTTACATTTACCCATGGCGGACTGACGGGCCTGTTCCTCGGCAATGTGGTTGTCGATGTGCCGCTAACGGAGACCTATTTTGTAGTCGCGCATTTCCACATGGTGATGGGGGTATCGCCTGTGATGGTCGTGTTCGCCGCGATCTACCACTGGTATCCAAAGATCACCGGCAGGAAATTCAACGAAACGCTGGGTAAATGGCATTTCTGGGCGACCTTCCTCGGGACCTATTCCATTTACCTGCCGATGCATTACCTCGGTATCCTCGGTATACCACGCCGTTACTATTCGTACGGGATGACAGACTTCATTCCGGAGTCGGCCCAGGTCCTGAACGTAGGCATAACGTATGCAACACTGTTTGTAGCTGCTATGCAGATACTGTTCTTCATCAATATGATTATCAGCCTGCGGGGCGAGAAATCAGACCCGAACCCGTGGGGTGCGACCACGCTCGAATGGCTTACGCCGGATCATCCGCCGAAGCACGGTAACTGGGGGCAGGAGCTGCCGACCGTATATCGCTGGGCCTTCGATTACAGTGTGCCGGGCGAGTCTCNGGACTTTATCCCGCAGAACGAACCACCGGCCGGGCACCAGGAAGGCTTCNATCCGGGGCACCCCNNTGAAGGGCCGCACCACGNATGAGCATCTTTAAAGAACTCATGGANAAGAGCTGGGCNACCCAGGGGGTCATNGGCCAGATTAATGACCGNAGCNNGGGCCCCGGCCCGGNGGCCANGACCGGCCTCGCNATGTTTATGGCGGTGCTGAGCAGCATGTTTTTGCTGTTTGTATTCGGCTATCGCCTGCGCATGGAAGAGGCCGATTGGGTTGCCATCTCGGATCCCCAGATTCTGTGGCTGAACACGGCCCTGCTTGTGTTCAGCAGCATCGCCATGCAGCGTGCGCGCATTGCGGCCAAACAGGGCACTGTCACCATGGTCCGCAACAATCTGGCCCTGGCCGGTGTGTTAGCCATCGCGTTCCTGGTTGGCCAGTACATGGCCTGGCAGGAGCTGCAGAGACTTGGTTTCTATGCCGCCGGCAATCCGGCCACCGCATTCTTTATCCTGCTTACTGCCTTGCATGCCGTCCACCTGGTCGGCGGGTTGTTCGTGTGGTCTAAAGCGGCGGTACGCTCGTGGCAGGGCATGGAAGTCAAGCGATTGCGCCTGAGCGTCGAGCTCTGCACAACCTACTGGCATTACCTGCTGATGGTCTGGTTGGTATTTTTTACTTTATTGCTGTCTACCTGAGGGGATTGGTTTATGGCCAATGATGCTGTAGCAAGTACCGTTGACGAAACCCGGATGGGAAGCATCGTTAACGACTGGTCTGGCGATAAGCAGGCATTCCAGGTGCCCTGGGGCAAGGCCATGATGTGGATCTTCCTCCTCAGCGACACCTTTATCTTTTCATGTTTCCTCGTCGGCTACATGCACGTGCGGATTTCCTCTTCGATTCCGTGGCCGAATCCAAGTGAAGTCTTTGCGCTGAGTTTTGGTGGTGAGCCTATTCCGCTGATCCTTATCGCGATCATGACCTTTATCCTGATTACGAGCAGCGGCACAATGGCTATGGCAGTTAACTTCGGTTACCGGCGAGATAAAACCAAAACCGTTGCATTGATGTTCGCGACAGCACTACTTGGAGCGAGCTTTGTCGCTATGCAGGCTTTCGAATGGACCAAGCTTATTGTCGAAGAAGGCGTGCGGCCATGGGGCAACCCGATGGGTGCGCCGCAGTTTGGCTCCAGCTTTTTCATGATTACCGGCTTCCACGGCGCGCACGTTTCGGCGGGAGTTATTTATCTTACGATTATTGCGAATCGGGTGAGGCGTGGTGATTACGACAAGAAAGGCAATTACGAGACTGTCGAGATAGCCGGGCTTTACTGGCATTTCGTGGACCTCGTCTGGGTATTCATTTTTGCATTTTTCTATCTCTGGTAGGCGTAACAACCTGCCGTTGTAAGGAGAGTCAGGCTTATGTCTGCAGCAGAAGGGCAACAACATCCGATTTCAA
The DNA here is from genome assembly GCA_002729495.1 of Chromatiales bacterium. GTDB lineage: Bacteria > Pseudomonadota > Gammaproteobacteria > Steroidobacterales. The sequence goes on along the minus strand of PBYE01000009.1, from coordinate 1,183 downwards.
TTTACCTGTGGATATGGGGACTGCTGTTTGTGCTCAGCGCATGTTCATACCTGGTGGACTATTTGCAGTTTGAGGGGTATTTACGCTGGTCCCTGATCCTGATATTCATGTTCCTGAAGGCAGGATTTATAATCGCCATATTCATGCACATGCTGTGGGAGCGCATGGCCCTGATTACGGTGATTCTGCTGCCGCCGATTCTGATCCTGTTCCTGATCTGGTTTATGGTTGACGAAGGTACTTATACTTTTCTGACTCGTGAAATTATGTTTTCGGCCCCGGACTTTGTGCCAGAAACGCCATCACATCACTGATCTGTTCATACAGTGCATACCGAAAGGCCGGCTATATGCCGGCCTTTTTTGTGGGCATGTTATAAATGCGTAAAAGAAGCATAAACAGGGTGACCCCAATGAATGTTCTTTCCTTCTCGCGTTGTCTCTTTGCCAGTGCTGCGGTCCTGATGAGTGGCTGCGCTGTAGCTCCTGATCAGGCGCCCGGGCAAGCATCCGAGCCACTGCCCGAACACTGGGAAACAGTGCAACCGATATTGCCCGATGGTTTCGCCACCACGGTTTTCCATCCAGCCGCCGGGGCGACACGCCATATTGCCGTGCGTGACAACGGTGATGTTTACGTCGCACGGGATTTCAGGCTGGCGGCACCCATGTTTGGGCAGGATGCCACCTGGGGTGCCCTGCTTGCGATGCGTGACCACGACGGCGACGGGGTCGCAGACCTGGTCAAGGAATTCGGCCCGCAGACGACCGCAACAGAAGTGGTGATTCACGGCGGGTGGCTCTACTTCGGAACGGACCTTGCTGTGTACAGGATTAAACTGGATGACAATCTTGTTCCCGCGGGTGTTGCCGAGCCCATCGCCGGCGGTTTTCCGATGCAGCGCTCCCATGCGGACAAGACCTTTGCAATCGATCCGGAAGGTGTGCTGTACGTAAACTCGGGCGTGCCTACGAATGCGTGTGAGACCAAGCGTATGACACCGCGGGCACCGGGTTTCGATCCCTGTCCACAGCTCGAGCGATCCGGGGGCATCTGGAAATTCGATGCGGACCGCAAACTACAGGACCAGCTGCGCGATGGTGAGCGTTTTGTCACCGGAACCCGCAACGTGCTCGCGATGGAATGGAATCCCTGGGCGAACAAGCTTTACTTTGTCATGCAC
>PBYE01000008.1 GCA_002729495.1 Chromatiales bacterium | reverse complement strand
TACAGGACCAGCTGCGTGATGGTGAGCGTTTTGTCACCGGAACCCGCAACGTGCTCGCGATGGAATGGAATCCCTGGGCGAACAAGCTTTACTTTGTCATGCACGGGCGGGACAGCCTGGGCATGTTGTGGAAAGACTTCTATTCGCGCGAGGACAATGCAGAGTTGCCTGCCGAAGAATTTCATGTGGCTGCGGCGGGCGACAACTTCGGCTGGCCCTACACATATTACGATCACCTCAGGGGCGAGCGTATGCAAGCGCCCGAGTACGGAGGCGACGGCAAGATGGAAGCAGAAGGCAATTACAAGGAGCCTTTAATCGGCTTTCCGGGACACTGGGCGCCGATGGACCTGATCTTCCATTCCGGCAAGAACCTGCCAGAGAAATATGCCCAGGGCGCATTCATAATTTTCCACGGCTCGTGGAACCGGATGCCTCTCGAGCAGAAGGGCTACAAAGTGGTGTTCGTGCCGATGCGTGACGGTGAGGTTACCGGTGACTGGGAAGTATTTGCCGATGGGTTCAAAGGGGTTGAAAAGCTTATGAATCCCGGCAACACGGCCTACAGGCCCGTAGGTCTGGCCGAGGGCCCCAACGGCGAAATTTACATAGGCGAGGACAAGCACGGGCGTATTTGGCGCGTGACCTGGTCCGGCAATCCGTAGCCGGAAGATTCCGGGCGGAAAACTTATTGTGCGAAAGGCTGCGTCGGTGCATCGTCCGCCGTGGTCATGACGGTGCCGGGCTCGACCGCGCCAGTTGCCACGGCTTTCATGTAAGACACCGTTGGAATGTGGCAATAGGTCTGCCCACGAATCATGTTGGGCATGATCCAGTACTTCCAGTCATCCCAGTTCACCTGCAGGCCGGGCGAATTGAAATGTATATTGCCGTCGTCACCCTCGAAACTTAGTTCAAAATCCGACAGGTAACTGCGGCCCGTCGTGAACGGTTCATTCACATCAATAACAAATGATTTTGCTTTCTCCACGACGTTATCGGGATTATCTACTTCGAGTTCTGCGATAGCCTGTGCTTTTACCCGTTTCGTCACATCGGCACAGTTTCCCTGTTCACCGGCCGCGTCCTCACCATGAACGGCACGGATATGATCCGCCGCCTTGATTTTGCAGGACACCATGACCGGTCTCTTCTCATCATAAGTAACGACCTGGTAGATCATTAGCGGGTCGGGGGATGGTTTGGAGTGTCTGTATTCCGGCATATCGTTGAACACGGTATTCGTGCTTTCTACCTCCGTGGTTGCAAGCATATTCTGGACCGCGATACAGAAATCTTCAGAGGTGGGATTTGGCAGCGGGGCATCATCAGCACTGACGGGTGAAGCAAAAAAAAGGATGGCTGTCAGTGCCCCGCCCAGCAGGCGAAAGCTTGTTAACAAAGGTGTCATGATGCGAGTTCCCCGTTTCTGTTTTGTTCCATGGCCCCGATTCCCCGGGAGCCTCGAGACAGCGTAAACCAGCGCATTAGTGCAGTCCACCAGTTGGGTTTCTTGGTATCGGTTCGCCGCACGAGGCTTGCGGCGTATATGATATGGCCGCTCCCATGGATTCTTTAAATATACTGGTGCTGGTCGGGTCACCTCGCAACGAGGAGAGTTGGACCTACAAGGGTATCCGCATCATCGAGGAGAAGATGCGGGAAATTCAACCAGTTAACTTTGAATATATTTTCGTACAGCGGCTGAATGTACCGTTTTGTGACGGTTGCCTGAAGTGTATCAGCGTCGGCGAAACGGCCTGTCCCGATTATGCGACGATCGGGCCCATCGCCGAAAAAATGAAAAAAGCAGATAGCCTGATCCTGGGGTCACCCATACACACATTCAACATCACAGGGCTCATGAAAAACTTTGTTGAGTACTTCATGTACCAACGGAATCGCCCGACTTTTTTTGGAAAAAAAGCGGTGGTTACTGCCACGGCGTCGGGTGGCGGCCATACGGTTGTCCTTGATTTTCTGGAGCAGACTGCAAATGCATGGGGCTGTGATGTTGTCAGCCGTATGGGGATCTCCAGCGCACAGATGCATAAACCACATTATCTTGAAGAGGTAAATTTGGTTGCGGAAGAGATAGCGAAAACGTTTATAGAGAAAATTAATAAAGGTGAGCTAGGCTCACCAAAGTTCAGGCACCTGATGAATTTTCGTGCGATGCAGAATATGTCACGCAACCAGAAAGATACTATCAACTTTAGATATTGGGAAGAACGCAACTGGTTTGATGCCGAGTACTACACAGATGCGCGTATCAATCCTTTTGCCCGCATGATGGCAGGGTATATCGCGCACAAGATGCGCAAAGGCGTTCGTAAAGGGAACCAGAAACCTTACCGGTGACAACATGGAAATAGACATCATACTCAGCGAGTTCGCGACGACCCAGGAATCCGCAGAACTTTCTGCACTTGCCGAAAGTTATGGGCTGCGGGCGGTGTGGTCCAGTAGTTATGCGACCGGGCGCGATCCTTTCTTTACACTGGCCCTGGCGGCAGACCGGACATCGGCAGTCCGTCTCGGGCCGCTTGCAATTTGTGCAAAGGAACTGCACCCGCTGAAGATGGCGAATGCGCTGCATTCCCTGAACGAACTCAGTGAAGGACGCGGCATGATCTGTGTGGGTGGAGGAGGTGGCATGATCCAGGCGCTCGGCATGACGCGCGAGCACATGATAGGTGACCTGAAAGAATGCCTGGAAATACTGAATGGGGTAACGACGGATACGCCGCTGCATTACAAGGGCAAGTATTACAAGACCTGGAATTACTACCTGGAATGGGCAACGGACCCCAAGCCACAGATCTACGTTGCATCCAATCATCCTCAAACCATGCAACTGGCTGTTAAATATGCTGACGGCCTTATGACCAGCGATTTCTGTGTTCCACTGATGGAAGGTTTTGTCGACAAGATCAACGCAGCGCTGGACGGGGCGGGCAGGCCGCGCGACAGCTTCAGGATCAATAATTTCTGGGCATGGCACATCAAGGAGGATGCCGATGCTTCGTGGAGAGAAGCCCGCCGCGAACTGATACTGCGCGGCTACCTTGGCGAACAGTACTTCGACCCATTCCTGACGCCGGAAGAAGTAAAGTTCATGCGTGATCACTTCCAGGATTTCCTCGATGCCTGGCTCGCGGGCAGCGGCGAGATTGCAAATGTGCCCGACGAGCTTGTGACCAAGATGATCAAAAATATTTCTTTCGTCGGCGGCCTGGATGCCATCGATAGCGCGATCGAGGTTCTGCACCAGTTCGCTGCAGCCGGCCTGACCGAAATTGCCCTGCGCGTCCACGACGAACCGGCTGATGCTATTCGGCTTATAGGCGAGAAAGTCGCCCCCGCCCTGCGCTAGCCGCCCGTTGTGCGGGGATCAGTGGTATTGGGCAAAAAAGTCAGCGGTGGTCAGGTTGGCAAAATCGATCTGTTCCATCCAGTCTATTTTTGCGTCCTTATCAAAAAACTGGTGCGAATACATAGCGAAGTTCTTGTGGTTCGCACCTTCAAGCGTGACATAGCTAACCGACTCGGGCAGGTTGAATCGATTGAGTTTGAACCTTTCCTCGGGAAGCAGGCCATCGTTATTGCCCCAGATATAAATGATGGGCAAATCGACAAAGGTGTAACTAGTCGGCATGTTCCCGGCCCATAATGCTATTGCCTGAACATTGAGGCTATGCCGGGTAGCCAATTCCATGCTGGCCATGCCACCCATCGAGTGGCCAATCAGAAACCATTTGTCCACATTCATTTCGAGAGCCCTCGAAGCTGCACGGTCGACCACGCCTACGGATAACCGTGCCGGCCCCATGGGCAGGTAAACCGTGTAGCCTCGGTCGGCGAAGTAAGCGGCGGTCTTGGCATAGCTCTTGGGCATGATCAGCGCGCCATGCATGATCAGAATGCCGTGGCCATTGCTGTCGGCCGGGCGGAACAGCAGACCGCCATCATTCTCTTCCGTCAGCGTGAAGTTCTCACCGGACAGAAAGGATTCGGTCTCCTCGATCGGAATACCGTCAACCTGGTACCAGCCAAGCAATATGAGCATGGCCAGCAATAGCAAGCTGAGAAAGAGTAGTACAAACTTTCGTACCATTTTTACCAGCCTTTGCAGACAACGATGTCCGCAGGGAAGGTGTTTATGTGATACCGGAACCTTGAGCCGGGCGGCCAACCTGAGCCTGTTATGATTTAAGCACGAACGGGGGAGCCCTTTGTTAGCCTTTTGTCCGCCGCGGGCACAACCCTGAGATGCCCGAAAACTGGTATTCTTGCCCGCCCTGTAAATCCTTAGACGCCACGCTATGCCGATATTTGATTACAACTGCAAGGCCTGCGGACATGCCTTTGACGTTCTGCAGAAGCTGGGCGCCGACCCATTGACGGACTGTCCTGAATGCGGGCAACCGGAACTGAGGAAGCTCCTGTCGGCACCCGCCTTTCACCTTAAGGGTAAGGGCTGGCGGAACTCGGACGACAGGCTAAAAAAGCCGAACGTGCGGCCGAAGTTTGGCCACATATTCGACTCCGCGACTCCGCATGCGGAACATGCCGATCCGGCTCCGGGTGGTCACAGTCACGAGCATGGCGATGAGAAGGGCGGGGTAGGAAAGATAGTGCGCGACCACGTGCACTCCAATGATCGTTCTCACAAATATTCGCACGGTGATGGCGGTGCTAAAAAATCAGGATCGGACAGCCATGATCACTCACATGGCCATTCGCACGGCCACAGTCACAAACACGATGATTGAGAGCTGAAAGCTTCTCATCATTTCACCAGGGTATAACCTCTCCTTTATGCGAAATAAAGGTGCCCGTGTCTTCCAGGTCGTAGTTATCGATAACCGCAAGCACATAGGCGGCACTTTCTTCCGGGGTGATCATCATGGGCAGGTCCAGCCCGGGCGTGAAGCCGGTCTTGACGAAGCCGGGCGATATCAGCGCCACGGTAATACCTTTCTTCTTCAGTTCGAGAGATATGTTGCGCATGACCATGTTCAGCGCTGCCTTGCTGCTGCGGTAGATGTAGCAGCATCCCCAGGTTCCGGCTATGGAACCCTGGCCGCTCGTGATATTGACGATCTTTTTCTGCTGGCTGATCGAAACGCTGTCGAGGAATGCTTCGGCCATCTTGGTGGGGCCGAGCACGTTGACCGTATGCACCTGTCGGTAGACGTCGTGGTTGAATGCACCAAACCTGGCATTTTCATGCCCGCCTGAAATGGCGGCATTGTTAATCAGGATATCGATCGGTTTGCCGCGGTAGATCTCCGCCAGTTCGTCGATGCGCTCATTGTCCGTCACATCGAGCTGCTCGATGACGAGTCCGGGGTGTTTCTCGCGTATGGCTTTCAACTCCCCCGTTGCCTCGGGCCTGCGTGCTGTGGCAATAACATTCCAGCCACGTTCCGCATAGTCCCTTGCGACTTCGAGGCCGATACCCCGGTTGGAGCCGGTAATCAGCACCGTGGGCACGTAATCAGCCGTAGCGCCGGCCCCTGACTCGTGGCCGTTCGCGACTGCAGTCGCCTGGAAGCCAAGTGCGGTGAGGCATACGCCTATGACTATCAGCGTCCTTATTGGCGTTATTATTCTGTACATGGCGTTACCTTTGAACGATACCTGTGAACGATTGAGAAAAAGTTGGTCTAACTATGGTCGGTCATCATATCGAATCAACGGATTACCGGCTGCCCACCGCGGTGCGGTTTAGCATTGCGGCAATGCTTAGCCTGACCAATGGCTTGGCCGAGACTAAGGAACTGATAGAACTGAAAATGTTGGGGGAATCTGGTGATAACAATTAATCGGCGTGAGCTCATTCTGGGTACTTCGGTCATCGGCCTGAACACATTGCTGCCGCCGCGCAGTTGGGCAGGGGGTATCGACGATATTCCACGTAGCGACTACGGCTTCGCCACGACTGCCGAAGAAGTTGCAGCCAACATAGATCTAACCGGTAAGACAGTGTTTATCAGCGGCTGTAATTCTGGCCTGGGCTACGAATCGATGCGGGTTATGGCAGACAGGGGCGCCCACGTTATCGGGGCGGCACGCAACATGGAAAAGGCTGTTACCTCATGCGAGAGCATAGAAGGGAAGACCACGCCGGTCGTCTGCGAACTGACCGACTTCGATTCGGTAGTCGCATGCAGCGAACGCGTTAAATCGCTCGATGAACCGATTGATATTCTGATGAATAACGCGGGCATCATGGCCCTGCCGAAACTTGAGCAGGTCTATGGCCTGGAAAAACAATTTGTCGTTAATCACCTCGGCCATTTTCTTCTCACGAACCTCTTGTTGAGCCGGGTAGAAGCGGCATCGGAAGGGCGGATCGTCGTGATGTCCAGTATTGGCTATCGAAATGCCCCTAAGAAAGAAGGCATACAGTTCGATAACCTCTCGGGCGAGAAAAGCTACAGCCCGTTCGTCGCTTACGGACAAACCAAGCTTGCGAACGCGCTGTTCGCCTTCGAACTGGCGCGCCGCTATGAGGGCACCAGCGTAGCCGCAAACGCGGTACACCCCGGATTTGTTGCCACCGAACTGGGACGCCATATGCGTGGCGGCAAGCCACGTGACCCCGATGAACCGCTGCGCAAGGGTTTCAAGACAACAGACCAGGGGGCATCAACGCAGGTCTATGTAGCGATTGAGCCCGCGCTGAAAGGGGTCAGCGGCTACTATTTCGAGGATTGCAACCCGGTAGAACCGACCGGCCCTCACATGCATGACACTGAACTTGCGGCAAAACTGTGGCAGGTATCCGAGGAGTTGACCGCGGATTACCTTTCCTAGTCTGTAATCGAGTCCAGAAAATCTATGGTGGCCCGGGCAACCCGTTCGATCTGAGTGTCGTGTGCCAGTTCCGCCGGCGGTTCATCGCGGTACATGCGGCCGGCTATGAAACTACCAAAATTCAGATGGTTGCCCCCCACGATCGGCACGAACTGTGTATCCGTCGGTAGCAACGGCAAAAACTCCACGTAAGATTCCGGTGTTTTCAGTGACTCATCGGACCGGTGGATCATGCTGACCGCAAGACCGCTTTCGGTGAGGTCATCGGGGGCATAGGAATCCCAGAGCAATAACCCGTCCAGCGTCTCCGGTCGCCGGAAGGCGTAGCGCGCGGCCATCGAGCCGCCGAGGGAATGGCCGGCGATAGCCCAGCTTCGGATCTCGGGGAACGCCGCCATGATGTCGTCGGCCTTGTCTATACCTAAGAAGGCCAACTGCAGCGGCATGGGCACCAGGACAACGAGGTAGCCCTCATCGGCGATGGCCCGGAGCGGTTCTGCGTAACCGCGTTCATCGCATTCACCACCCGGGTAAAAAATAAGTCCGGTGGTCGGCGTGCTGTCGGCCGGGCTGAATACGATGTATTTGCCTTCCTGGCTGATAGCAACATCCGAATCCGATTCCAGCGCCGCCAGCGCCTGCGGCGTGACGCGATGCTCACGGTCGGCGTGGTCGTAACGATTGTAGGCTACCGCCACCACGAGAATGATCACGATCGCGGCAAGGATTCTACGGAGAATTTTCATACTCGATTTCCGTTTTTCATTACCACGGAATCTCTTCCCCGCGGTGTGACATGAAGGCCCCCGTCATATCCAGCGTGTACTGATCGATAATGTTGATAACCGCTTCCGCGCTTTCTTCCGGCGTAATCAGGAATCCGCCTTTCACGCCGGCATAGTCCAGGGCCGAATTCATCATATCGGTATCGACCGCACCGGGTGAAATCAGTACGACCGTAACCTTTTTGCGTTTCAACCGGCGGGATATGGATCTCATGCCCATGTTCAGCGCCGTCTTACTCATCTTGTAAAAAGGAATTAAAGGGTCGCGCAGGCTCCCTATCGATGCTTGCTGGCTGGTGACCGCCACTAGTTTCTTCTGTTCGCTCGCCGCCACGTTATCGAGAAAGGCCTCAGCCATTTTCATCGTGCCGATGGTGTTTACCTCAATTACACGCTCCATTAACTCGTAGTCGAAAGAACCCAGGTCCTGGCCCGCCGGGTCGCCGAGCATGGCCGCATTGTTCAGCAATACGTCTATGGGGACATCTTTGTATTTTGCGGCCAGCGCGTCGATGCTGCCGTGGTCGAGTAGGTCCATTTGTTCTACCGACACTTTAGAGTTGGCCCTTGCCAGTGCATTCAGTTCATCAGCCTTGTCCGGCTTGCGCACGGTGGCGATGACGGTCCAGCCGCGCTCCACATAGTTCCGCGCGAGGCGTAACCCGATGCCGCGGTTGGCGCCCGATACCAGCACCGTTCCCGTGATGCTGCTGCGCGCTTCCGGGTCGAGAATGATGGGTTCTTTCGCCTTGGGGGCAGCCGTGTGTCCCCCGGCGTTTGCCAGTCCCGGCAGGCCGGCCAATACAAAAGTCGCTAAAACTGCAAACAGGGGATGACGGTAATGGGCTATCGCCTGATGTTGATGCGTGGTCATCATTTAACTCCGCTACGCTTCGTTATTGTGTGTTGTAGCTTAACAAGCCATCGTACCAGTGCTACGGGCAGGCTCCAATCAAGCGCTGGCTGTCCACTGTGCGCATGGCCGCGACACACAATGCCACCACACACCTGCGGGTAGTGGCAAACTGCGTGGAAGAAGAATAAGGATCAACACCGATGAGCACCCACGAGAAAGACACCTTCTTTGCAACTTACGACTGGGCAAAGGGCTGGGAAGACCTCCCATGGTCACACGATGAGCCCACACTTTTCCTCGCCGAAATATGCCGCAGGCGGGCCCCGGGTACCGCACTCGATATCGGCTGCGGATCCGGTACCGACTCACTCTTTCTTGCGCAGGAAGGCTGGGACGTCACCGCGCTGGATTTCATGCCCAGGGCGCTTGAGTATACGCAGCAACGTGCAAATGAGGCAGGTGTAACCGTAACCCCGGTCGTGGCCGATATCACGGACTGGGAACCACCGCGGCAATACGACCTCGTGCTGGACCACGGCTTGCTACACAACATGGATCCGGTCCGTTACGACGCCTATCGCGCGTGTGTACTGAAGGCGCTGGCGCCGGATGGTGAGTTTGTGCTGTTGCACTGGCATCCGCGCTTTGCCGGTCAGGCTAACGGCGAAATGGGCCCGACACGCGTCGACCGCGATGCGATAAAAACTTTCTTTGCTCCCGAGTTGCAGGAGCGCTTTTTCGCACGTGAAGAATTCGAAGACCTGACCAGCATGGTTGGCGGCGGCATGGTACAGGCTTATTACTGGTTTCGTCCTAACCAGGCCTGGCACCAGCCGGCTGAATTAATTAGCCAGGTCGAGCAGACGCTGGCGAAGCACGATATCGACTACACGGGTCTGATTGAAGCCGCCGGCGACGGACCGGTTGAATCCGATGCCGATAACGAGCTGATAAGCATCATGCTCGGCCCGGGTAGGTTTGGGGTGCGGCATGTACAGCCGGAGGCGGGGGAGGTCGATGCGGTACTGGAGGATTTCTGCGCCAGCGCCGGCGCAGACAGACACTATGTGGAGAACTTGTTGCGCCTGTTCGGCAACGAGGCGACCGGTAATGTCTGTGTCGCCAACGCACGTTGCGACGTGTGCGAGGTGAGCTTCTGCAAGCGGTTGCGGTATCGCTAGTTTTATTTACTAAGAATGGAGTACACGATGGCTTTGCGTCTTTTAAAATCAGCTAATCTTTCCATGGATAAGGATCCGGAACTAGACCTCGACGATCCGGAGGTTAATTTCAACTCACTGTTGAAACTCAGGGGCGACCTGGGCGGCAATGATTTCTTTTTTGCGTTTCCGGGGCAGGCCTGGGCGATGGTCCCGCAGGAGCAGAATTATCGGTGCTTTCGCACTTTTGGCTTTGGGGCCGGCCGGTACGAGAAAGTAGACGAGGGCTACCGGATCTATTCCCGCGAGGTTTTGTATTACCTCGATCCCAACACCGGTGAAATTCTTGAAGAGTGGAACAATCCTTTTCTGGACGGGCGCACGGTCGAGGTGGCGCATATCGCCAACGACCCCGTCAACGGCGTGTTTTCACTCAAGGGCCCGGGCCCACTGACGCCGCCGTATCCTTACGTCAGCGTCGGCGATCACGTCGCATTTCAGTGGAATTTCTTTATCCAGCACCCCGCGGCGATGAACCGGAAGGACTATCCCTTGTACTCGTCAGGGGACATCGATCAACATGCGGAATTATGGGGCCTGATGGGGCGCAAGAGCGATATCCTGAATCCGGATACCACCTCGGCCTACTGCACGATGTCCTGGAGCCGGGTCGCCGACTGGCTGCCGTTTATGGAGATGGGCAATGCGCCCGGCAAGATGGTATTCCACAGTCATTCCATGAAACTGATGGAAGGACCAATGGAACTACCGCGCCCGATACTCGATTACATCGAGAAGCATCATTCGGAATACCTGACCGCGCCGACAGAATGGAACGGTCCGCAAATGACCAGCTCGGCAGGCGAGTTTAAGAAAATGATTGATGCGCGACGGGAAGGCGCGGGCTGAGTCAGGCGTGGCTGGATACTTTACCGTCCGCGAAAGTAAAGGTTCCCAGGCCACCCGGGCGGCCATCATATATCTGGTCTTTGTATGGGCCGTTTGCATCCACGTAATGCATGAAAACCTGTGCGTGATGTTCTCCTTCAAATGCTTCGCGCCAGTGTCTGAGTTCACAGCCCTTGTAAATAATCCCATCACCGGGATTCATATCAATGCTTTTTTCGGCCCCTTCCTCGCCCACGAAGATCGGCCATGGCTTTTCTGAATCAAAACCAAGCGTCATGGTCATGCTGATTTCACAGGCAGCCCTATCTACATGTGGAGCAAGCGTGTCACCCTTCTTGTAGACCCTAAAACAGGTATAAGTCGGGAGGAGTTGCTGCCTCCAGTTTTGGCTGCAAATACTTGAGCAGGGTCTCCATTAGCCTGTCACCAAGCGCTATCGGCGTCTTCGCGACCTGCGAGTCACCGTCCTGCATATCCTTATTGCGCGCACGCATCAGGGCGTACTGATGAACGACTTCCTGCAGGGGTCCCTCAATCATATTGGGTGCGTATATATACTTATTCTTGTGAAATTCGCTTTCGCTGGTGTTCATATCTAAGGCTCGACTTTGCTGCGGTGCTTAATGATTTAGAGAGGTGTAAATAATACACAAGTGCCCGAGTCGGGGCCTATGGGCAATTGCCGCAACCGTACTCCGAGTATCGCCTGCGGCAGGCTTGACCAGACATAAAGTGGGCGTACCGACTGGCCCCGTCGTATAAATAAAGAAGGGCCGCATCACTGCGGCCCTCCGTGAGATTGAATCACTTCAACCTCCGGGCCGTCGCTGTTGCGAAAGCGGCCCCTGGTTATATGGCGCATCAGCCGAACGGCGGAGGCTTCTCCACAAAACGACCGATACACCCAGGTTGATGCGACAAGCTCGCTATCTCACTAGACACTGTGATCACCTCCTTTACGCTGACTGAACAAGGCCCTCAGTATCCCACAAATATTGCCTTGACGGGGTACCGGGGATCAGAGCTGGAAGGATAATGTGCCGCTATCGGTGACGTGGATCGGCGCAAAAAAGTTACCGGTGCTTAATTTGACGCTGAGTTCATAGCGAAAACTGTCACGGGGCCGGGTCGTAAGGCTGCGTGCAAACTGCATGCTGTCGACCAGGCCGGCCTGCGCCTTAATAATAATTTCTGCTTCACCGTACCCGTCAATAGTAGGGAGGTTATTGCTCACACCAGTCAGAATCTTATAGTCATCCAGACTGACGCTGTAAGAAGCTCCTTCTAGTTCCAGCGGTATATCATTCGGATTCGTGACCCGCAGCCCTAATTCAAAGCGAAGTGTGAGCCCTTCCGCGGGCACCGGTTTAACGTAGCTAACCGTAACACCCGGCATTTCGTAGTCAGGTCGCAGGCTGGCGCAGCCTGCGAGCAGCACCAGCCCGCATACGAAGACCGCATATTCGGCCCAGTGTACCGGCCGTGGTTTAGAGCGGATCGATCTCACGGCATTTACCCTCATCGCGCGGACCCGTCGGTGCATCACATTCAACGCCTTCGAGCGCGACCCAGTACGGTGTGCCCGCGACGATCATCGTGTGTACCGACTTGTAGCCCGGTACCCCCGCAATATCAAGGCTGGGCAGGGGACCCATGATGATGTCCTGTTTGCCGGCTTTTATTTGCGCGTCGCAGTCGGTGATGTCCGAGATGTACCGTGTCGTTACCTTGTGTTCCGGCAGGAAGGCCTTGGCCGTCTGTGTGGTTAGCGGGCCGGCACAGATGCGAATATTCGGCCGTGCCCACAGATCATCAAAGGAATTCAGCTCATCGGCATATTCTGAATCTTCCGGTACATGGATGAACTGCATCAGCGACGACATGGTGCAGCCAAAGCGGCGCGAGGTTCTGCGGCGCATGTCCTGTGTCCGTCCGCCCGTCGCATTGAGCTGGGAAACAAAATCGACCTCGTCGTCCACGAGCGCCGATGTACTTGCCAGCGGTCCCGGGGGTTTGGCGACGTCTATCACTTCGATCTCGGCCCCGTAATGGTTCTCGATCTCGGCGATGATGAGATCAAGGTACTGATTACCCGCGCCGGAGAAATAGTAGGAAGAACTTTCCGGCGTACTGGGCACGTCCTGGATGAGCCGGCGAATTTTGCCTGTTTCGAGCACTTTCTTAAGCAGGCCTGTCGGATTCTGCGGAAATGGTGTCAGGTCGGGCAAAGGAAGGCAGTCAGCAATCCTGACGAAATAAGACGAGGCCAGCCCCGGCTGATTGGGAGGCTGGGTCGCGATTACCTCTGCCGCCTTGCCGCTTGCGACGATACGAACCCATGCTGCATCGAGCGCCCGGATCAACTGTTCACGCCCCCTGGCTACCTCGGCAGCGTCGGAATCTACACCGCCGGTCGTTGCGCAACCGGCTAGCATGACTAGCATTGCTGCACCGCTGAATGCACTGATTGCTTTTCTTATCAAATATTTTTGAGCCATGACAAACCTGGTCCCCAACGTCGTAGTAGATTTTCACTGTACCCTAATTCTGTTGACGGCCGGGCTATTTCCCCCGGGCGACCGGTCCACAAACACGATCGGTTGGCCGCTGTTATGGCAGAATAGTAAATCTTCAGCGCCGGCACTCCTGCCGGGTTTACATGAGGTTTGCTGACTTGTCTTCTGACCTGACAACGGGGCCGGTGCCTGCGCATTTGCGGCGCCAGGCTATTCCCATGGGCTTGGGGCTTATCGCAATCATTTCTTTTGATGCGGTGGACCTGTTCTTTGTATCCAGGCTTGGCGATCTTCCGCTGGCGGCAATCAGTTTTTGTTTTCCGGTCTTGTGGCTGCTTACGAGCGTAATCATCGGCTTCGAGGCCGGGGCTGCGTCGACGATTTCGCGTGCGGTCGGCCGCAACGATCAGCTAAGCGCACGCCGCCAGACCACCGATACGGCTGCGCTGGCGGGCCTGGTGGTGGCGGCACTTTGCCTGGGGGGTCTGTTTACGATCTCGCCCGTATTCGGGCTGCTCGGGGCAACGCCCGAAGTCATGCCGTTCGTCCAGGACTACATGGAGGTCTGGTACTGGTCGGCGCCCGTATCGGCGGTAACGTGGATTTGCCTTGCGTCGATGCGCGCGCGTGGCAACACGATGCTCGAGGGCAAGATCATAATTATTGCCGCGGCTGTTAACGCGATACTGGACCCCATCATGATTTTCGGCCTGTTCGGTTTTCCGCGACTGGAGATTGCCGGCGCGGCCTGGGCAACGTTGACGGCGAATGTTCTGATTCTTTTGGGCGCTCTGACTTACCTGCATTTCAGTCTGCATATTTTTGCAACACCCTTTACGCATATACGCAACGTGATGGATTCCTGGGGGCGCATGTTGCATGTTGGTTTACCGGCCATGCTGACCAATGCCATCGTGCCGCTGGCGAACGGAATTATTGTCGCGATGCTGGCTACTTATGGCGTTGATGAAGTGGCAGGGTTTGGCATCGCTATACGTATCGAACCAATTGCGCTAATCGCGTTCTATGCGATGTCGGCGATTACCAGTCCGTTCATGGGGCAAAATATTGCGGCTCACAAGTTCGGCCGGCTAGATGAAGCGCGGAGGGCTATAGGTAGGTTCGCGATTGTTTATGGCCTGATTCTTTCGGTCGCGCTCGCAGTTCTTGCGGCCCCCCTGGCGGCATTGTTTAGCGATACCGAAAGTATCCAGACGGTTGCGGTCGAGTATTTGTGGATCATGGTGATCAGCTACGCGGGCTACGGTGTCGTCATGTCCATGTGCGCAGGATTTAACGGTATCGGAGACCCGTTGCCCGGTGTCGCAATCTCTGTGTCACGGGCCTTTGTCGTGTTCCTGCCACTCGCGTTTGTGGGTCAGATGATAATTGGCATGAACGGTATATTTGTTGCCGCCGCGATTTCAAACCTGGTTTTAGGCCTTGCGGCATATACCTGGTTCGGCCGACACATCAGGCGCGACAAGGCAAATTATGTCGCTCAGGCTCAGACATAGCCTGCAGCGATCTCTTCCGACGCCGCCCACAGTTTTGCAGCCATCTCGGTATCTTCGGTGTAGCCGCCGGCACGTATCGGGTTGCAGTGTTCAAAGAAATAGCCGCTCGTCTCGCTGAGCGCCGGCGCCGTCGCGACGTAACAGGTGGTTGCCGCCCCCTGGCCCATGGTCTTGGTGAACAGTGAGCCGACGGTTTCCAGTGCGATGACTTGCCAGCGAGGCAGGTGCCGGCCGAGGTTCGTTGCTATGACCCCCGGGCGTAACGCGTTTGCCGTCGCGCGGGTGCCCTGCAGGCGCTTTGCGAGCTCCAGGGTAAACAGAACATTTGCCAGTTTGGATTGCCCGTAAGCCTTGCTCGGGTCGTAGCCACGCTCACCCGACAGGTTATCGAACTGGATACCTTCGTCAGGCGGGTTGCCGGTGGCACGACCACTGCTGACATTGACGATGCGTCCCTGGGGAGCGGCGATGACCTGTTCGAGCAGCTGGTTGACGAGCACGAAATGGCCGATGTGGTTTACGAAGAATTGCTTCTCGATGCCATTGACCCGTTCGAGTTCCGGCAGCTGCATGATGCCGGCGTTGCAGATGAGTATGTCGATGGGGGTATTCATGCCGCGTATTTGCTCGGCGGTAGCGGCAATCGTTTCAAGTTCAGTTAGCTCAACCACGACCGGCGTTGTGCGGCCCTCGACGCTCGTACAGGCATCCGCGGCCTTTTCCGGCGTGCGTGCGGCACCGAGCACGTGTGCGCCTCGCAACGCAAGGACACGCATAGTCTCGTAGCCGATCCCTGAATTGCAGCCTGTCACCAGCGCCGTTTTGCCGCCCAGGTCGAGTCCGGCGGTAACTTCTTCGGCTGTAGAACTTGCTCCGAATGGCCCTATTGGGACACCCGCGGGCGGTGGCAGGTCATTCGACGTACATGCGCTGATTCCGGCCACACACGGCGCCGCAAGAAGGGCAGGAGTTGCTTGTAAAATTCGGCGGCGCTGATAGGAAATGGTCAATGATCAATCCTGATAATGGTTTGTATGCTTACCAGAGCTGCTCGCTGCGGCGGGCGACGAATTCCCGAAAGCCCAGAACGGCAGACCAGTTTAGCAGGCAGAAAGTCATGGGGATGCGGATGGCTAAAAGCTGGTGCGTGGCCGGTAGCATAATCCCGATAAATGCAGCCGCGTATAAAACGAGCTGTATAGCCAGGATTAGCGTATACAGCAGCGACTCGTTAACGAGAATAATATTCGTCACGAGTCCCACAAGCAAAAATACCGGTGCAACAAGCCTGAGCAATTTGTGGGATACGAACTGCACCCAGATGGGATTTCGCCAGGGCAATAACAAACCGGGTGATCGCTGAACCAACTGGTAATTACCTGCGAGAGTACGCACTTTCCTTTTGTGTTCCCATTCGGGGCTGGGTGGAGGTATGTCGTAGGCAAGTGCTTCCGGTTCAAATATCACGCGCTCACCGCTGCGTACGGCGTTCATGGGGATCAGCACGTCGTCCAGGATAAGTCCCTTCGGGATATTTTTGTAACATGACTTGCGCAATGCATAGATTGCGCCCGTAACCCCGACGACCGATCCGCAGCGTGCTTCTGCCTGGCGAATAAATTTTTCATACTGCCAGTAGAAATCGATACCCTGAGAAAATCCGGATCTTGTTTCAGTTTCGATGATCAGTTCGCCGCTGACAGCGCCCACGGAAGGGTCGGCAAAGTTTTCGACCAGTTTACGCAGTGCGCAATCCGCGAATCTCTGGCGCGCGTCAGCAAAGATGATGAAGTCTGTGTCGCAGCTGGCAACGGCATCGTTAAGGCATGCCGCTTTACCGCGCTGCTCGTCGAAATTGAGTAGCTGGATACGAGTGTCATCAAGTGATTCAACGACCTGAACGGTGCTGTCTGTTGAGCCGTCCGAGGCCACGACAATGGTCATTTTGTCCGGCGGATAATCCTGGCCAAGAAGGTTGTAAAGCTTCTTGCGGATTGCGGCCTCCTCGTTGTGGACCACGACGATGACCGTGATGTCAGGCGTAAATGCGGAGCGGGCAACAGGGCGTGCAAACAGCTTGCCTGCTGCTGCAATCAGAAGCGGGTAACCGAAATAGATGTAGACAATGGTTCCCGCAGATAGCCAGAAAATTGCTTCCCACATCGGGTGGTTACTCGCTACAGGGAGGCAGATTAATGTTGCGTGGCTCCCGGGCCATGACAGGCGTGAGAAGTTGGACTGCCTGTCAGGCCGGTATTGCTTTGATGCCGGCCTCGGCCGGCGCCTCTGCCTGACTATGAAATATAAGCTGGAGGCCACCACCAAAACCGATTATGTCCGCGTCGGTGAGTTGGTGCTCACGCCGTATACGCTTGCCGTTGACGTATGTGCCATTATAACTATTGTAATCCTGCACAAATAACTCGCCGTCATGTCCATCGATAAAGGCATGCCGGCGGCTGATATGCGGATGGCGAAGCTGCAGGCTCGTCGTCGCGGACCGGCCCAGGAAGAAGGGCAGTTCATCAATCGGAACCCATTTTTCCCTCTTGCTTGTATCGGTTTGCAGCAACCAGCCTCTTGGTTCATCAGTCTCCACGTCCTCGGAAAGGGTTTGAACAGTAGCTGTAGGCACCTGCCAGCGTAGCTCTTTGGCTGCATTTTCGATGTGCGCGACATCGACTTTCTTGGCCTTATCGACCCAGGCTGCCGTGAATGCCATTTCGCAAAGTGTGTTGACCATGCGAGGTGTACCCGAGGTATAGGCAAAGACCAGGTCAATGGCTTTAGCAGTCATTATTTTCTTAATCTTGCCACCAGCCACTTCAAGCCGGCGTGCCAGGTACTCACTGGTTTCTTTTTCATTCAGCGGAAGAATGTGCTGGCGGATTCGTGTGCGCTGGCTTAACTGTTCGAGCTCAGGCGAGTCGATCATCCTGTTCAGTTCAGGTTGACCAAGCAGGACAATGCTCACGAGTCCTGATAAGTCGAGTTCCTGGCATGACAGCAACCGCAGCTCTTCAAGCGACTTCTTGCTCAGGTTCTGAGCTTCATCAATAAGGATCGCTACCTGTTTGCCCGCTTCTTTCTGCTTCCGAAAGTAGTTCGTCAGCAGCTTCAACAGGTAAACCTTATTCTTTTTGAATGACTCAATCTTGAACTCAAGCAGGATATTCTGCAAAAGCTCTGTAGGGGTAAGGGTTGTATGGGTAAGGTGTGCAATAACAACATCACGTGGCAGGTCTTCCAGAACCTGGTTGAGCAGGGTGGTTTTTCCTACCCCGATATCGCCTGAAATAACCACGAAATTATCGCGATTGGTAAGGCCGAACTCGATATTTGCGAGTGCCTTGGCATGCTGGGAGCTCAGGTACATAAACCTGTGATCCGGCGAGCTTTCGAACGGCCTGCAATCAAGTTTGAAATGTTCTAGATACATGGGTTGTAGTTATTATTTGTTACCCCAAGAACGGCGGAGCATCTCACGAATGCCTGATATCCACAATTGTACAGGTCACATCCTGGAATATGCCGCAGCATCCAAGCTTTGAAAGGCCTTGAATACCCCGTCGCTATTAAACTTAAGCTGGATACAGATTCGAAGACGCTGTTTATACGCCCCAGGTGACATAAGGGAACTGCCGATTGTGCGCTACTTGACACCCTCAATCAGATGGGCCTAAATCACCGCTCAAATCTTTGATAAACAAGGCGCTAGAGTATAACCCTAAAGGTTTTTTGCGCCTGATCCGAATGCATCCGGCGCGCGCATCCGTAAACAAGCAGATAATTTTCCCAGCCTTGAACCTGGTACCGGACACTAACAATAATTTTCGATTAACTGGCCACCATGAGCGTCATAAGAATAAATAATTGGGCTCTGCCTTTCTACCTGTTAACAGCTTACGTTGTGATCGTATTGCTGCGACCACATGAATACACGCATAGCCCGATAACCGATATACCGATTCTGCCTGTTTTAATGCTTGCCAGTTTCGTGGCCTGGTTCCTGTATGGTCGGCGTGATTTCGAAGCGCCACAGTTCTATCTTGCGCCTCTCTTGCTGGTAGTCATGTGTTTGTCCATGATTGCCAGTGACTGGGCCGGTGGTGCAGTACTTATATTTCGCAAAGACCTTCCGATTATCGGCCTGTTTGTTCTGATCGCCTGTACTGCAGATACCACTCCTCGCTTAGTGTTGCTACTGAAGATTATTGTCCTGGCTGCAACGGTAATGGCCTGGCATGGTATTACCCAGGTTGAATCAGGCACTGGCTGGAGTGGTGCGACGCTGCTTTCCGGTCGCATTACCTATGTAGGAATATTCAACGACCCGAACGATCTGGGCCTGCTCTTTGTTACGTCCATACCAGTACTTCTATACCTTTATTACGATGCAAGTTTCTTTGTGTGGCGAGCTTTGTTAATCGCTTCACTGGCATCGATTCTTTATGCGATCTACCTGACTAATTCGAGGGGTACAATTGTTGGGCTGGCTGCTACGGTAGGGTTTTATTTCTGGTTGCGTTTCGGTCTTTTGCGCACCGCAATCCTCGTGTCTGTACTGGGCCCGCTGGCATTTGTCATGGCGCCATCCCGCTTCAGGGAAATGCTCGCCGCAGGCGAACTGGATGATTCTGCGCTGTTTAGGTTTGAAGCCTGGTATGCAGGCTTCAACATGTTTCGACTGGAGCCATTTCTGGGTGTCGGGGTCGGCAGGTTCGGCGAGCATTTTTTCATGACAGCGCATAATTCTTTCGTGGTTGTGCTGGCCGAGTTGGGTTTTCTCGGTGCTTTTGTGTGGAATGCATTTCTGGGCCTCTCCCTGTACATGATGTACAGGTTTCAGCGGGCTGGAGTACCTGATGACATTATCGAGAATCCCGGAGAGGTAGCCGAGTATCTGACCCAGCAGAAAATGGCCAGGGCCCTGATGTTTTCTCTGTTAGCTTTCTGTTCTGCGGGGCTGTTTCTTAGCCGTGCCTTTGATATTACTTTATTTATCTGGTGCGGTCTTGTGGTAGCTCACTACCAGAATTGCAGACGTCGCTGGCCAAACATTACTGAAGTGATTCAGCTAAAAGGCAACATCATGAAAGTTTTCTATTTCTGGCTGTTTACCGTCATGGTCTCCTATCTGGGCATGAAAGTAGGCTTATTCCTGGCCTAGTAACCTGTTGGCTTATATCGCAGCCTTTTGCATTCATGCACATACTAGCTTTTAGCAATCTGTATCCAAATACCTGCGAGCCACTGCGAGCGCGCTTCAATCATCTTCAGTTCGCAGCACTAAATAATCTTGCAGGTGTGGATGTAACGGTAATCAGCCCGATCGAACTGGCTCGCAGACTGCAATACACCAGCTCCGGGAAAGGCTGGGGACCGCGCGGCGGTCATGAGTGGGAGGGCCTTAGGGTGCGCTATCCGACGGCCTGGCTGATTCCAAAAATACTGCGTTTTCTGAATGGTTTTTTACTGGCCATTTCGGTATTGCCGGCTTGGGCGCGACAGTGGCGCAATCCGCCTGATGTTGTGTATTCAACATGGGCGTTCCCCGATGGTTACGCAGCAGTAATGTTGGCGCGTTTCTTTGGAGTGCCGGTATATGTAAAGGTGCATGGAACGGATGTCGCCCAGTTACTGGGTAGCAGAACGCTAAGGCGGGCACTTACCGTTCGCGCGCTGTCAAGAGCAACAGGTGTAATTGCGGTCAGCAATTATCTGCGTAATCAGCTTATCCACTGCGGCGTACCGGCCGAGCGCATTCGTACCGTTTACAACGGGATAGACCGGCAAAGTTTTTGTCCGCGGGAACAGGGTGAGTGCCGCCGCAGGCTCGGGTTACAGCATGCCGGCGCAATTGGCCTGTTTGTCGGCAATCTCGTCAGGGTCAAGGGTCTCGATGATCTGCTGGATGCGCTAACCCCCGAGTTATGCAGCAAACATGATCTTGTGTTCTATGTCATCGGGGCCGGCCCACTCGAGGGAAAGCTGCGGGAACGCGTCCGGGCCGCTGGAATGGAGTCAGCGATCCAGTTTGCGGGGCAGGTAGAGCACACGGTCCTGGCAGACTGGATGAATGCGGCAGATTTTCTTTGCCTCCCCAGCCACCATGAAGGATTGCCCAACGTAGTGCTGGAGGGCCTGGCTTGTGGACTGCCCGTCGTTGCGACTGCAGTCGGCGGTATTCCGGAAATTATTGACGACTCGAACGGCCGGCTTACTCCCCCCGGGGATCCCCGGGCACTGACCGCTGCGATTGCCTCGGTGCTGGAGCATAAACCGGCTGGGCCTGCGGTTGAATCAACAGTCAATGCAACCGGGTGGGGCGATAATGCAGAAGCCTTAAAACAGCTGTTCATGGATGATTTCACAGAGAATCCATTGTCATGAGTTCCGCACCCACAATCAGCGTCGTAATTCCTGCCTACAATGCGGAGACTTATATAGTCGAAACGGTCGAGAGTGTACTTGCGCAGACGGCAGACTTGCTGGAGGTTATTGTCGTCAACGACGGCTCCACCGACAGAACGGAAGAGCTGTTGCAGGGCTTCGGCGATCGCATCACGCTGCTTTCGCAAGAAAACAGCGGGGTCGCGAGGGCAAGAAATGCCGGCCTGGAAGTTGCCCGGGGCGAGTACATTGCTTTTCTCGATTCAGACGACGCGTGGTTGCCGGAAAAGACGGCAAAGCAACTGGAGGTAATGCAACGCTATCCGGATATTGCCGCACTTGGCTCGGACTGTATCGAAGTGGATTCGGACGGACAAGTTATCGGTAAGGTTGTTTCTGAAGCCTACGGCAACTCTTTCTGGATCAGCCATGAGCCACTGCTGATCGACAGGTCGGATATCAGTGACAACCTGATGCGCAATGCGCTGGGATCGCCCTCGGGCCTGCTGGTTCGCAGAGCATGCCTGGAAGAAGTACAACGATTTGATGAGACTCTGTTTAACGGCAGCGAAGACTGGGATTTATTTATTCGACTTGCGCTGAAATATAAGACTGCCGTTTATGCCGATCAGTTATTCCGGTACCGGAAAACCGGTGAAGGCCTGTCTGCGCCAAAAAATGCTGAGCGACTGCTGAAGACCGATCTGATGGTCCTCGACAAAATATTTCGCTCGCTTAACGTGCAGGTGTCATGGTGGCAACGTCGCAAAGCTTACGGCAACCGCTATTTCAGGAATTCACAGGCCTTTGTGGAGAACTGGCAGTTCTCCAGGTCACGGTCTACCCTGCTGAGGGCCATTGCTTACTGGCCCACTTTACTGCTGCACAAGGCCGTAATAGCCATGCTGATCGTCCTGGTCATGGGCGAGGACTGGGCCCGAAAACGCCGCACTTAAGGGCTTGGGCCCGTTGCCGATCAGGCGTCGCCGTGCCCCTCGATCATACGTACAAATTTCAGCCACTGGCCCGTAAGTTGTACACCGTCCTCGAAACTGTAAGCCGGCGCCCAGCCGAGCGCGTTCTTTGCCTTCTGGTTAGATATCACTATCGGATAACACTCCCTGACCAGCCGGCCCGGGTCGGGCCATTCGACGCTTGTCGCCGATCGCGGCGCCGGCGCATTGCTGTAACCCAGTTTCAGCTTGATGCGTAACTTCTGCTGATCGCTGAGTCGTTCGCCCAGGGAATTCTTGGCCCAGCCCAGGAACGACTCGAAAAGCGGCACCCGCGATAACTCGGCATGAAAGTCATTTGAGGCAAGCAGGCCCGCCAACTGACGAAAGTTGTCCGTAAACCGTGGTGCCTGCGAGTGCCAGTATTCCCTGATATCAGCTGATGCCAGGTTGCTTACATCGAAGGGCTTGCCCGCCATACTGGCCAGTTGCAGATTAAACTCGCGCCAGCTCACCGGCGTGTCACCATTGATAACAAAAGCGCCGCCTATAACATTGTCGGCAAGCATGGCCGCGACAATGGCGTCGCAAACATCGTCGACGTATACCGCGTTACAGACACCCTTGCCGTCATCAATAAGTGTTATATGCCCCCGGTGAGCCGCATCGATAACCGGGGGCACGAAACCACTGTAGGGGCCATAAACGACCGTTGGCCTGACGATTACGGCGGGGAAGTTGCGGCTCCTGACGGCCGCCATGACAACCGCTTCCTGACCGGCCTTCGAATCGGAATAGGCCTCCCCATAGTGACTGATTACTGCGGTTTCTTCCGACGAGCATTCAGGTCCTGGCTCAGGCCCGTACACCGCCATCGAACTGACATGTACAAAGCGTTGTATACCGGCCTGTATACATACATCGATCAGCGCCCGGGTTTCTTTTTTTGCAAGACGGTCTTCGGAATGCGCGAGATGCATAACCACATCGCATTCTTCCAGCGCTCTTTCCAGGGCCGGCTTGTCCAGCAACTCGCCACTAACCATTTCGGCGTCGACCCGGGCTATCCTGCTGGCACGTGAGAAATTACGCACGAGTGCGCGATAGGGGAGATTGTGAACGAGGCTTAGCCGTTCACAAAGTCGGGAACCGATAAATCCCGTCGCACCGGTAACAAGAATTTTTGTTGGCTTCATATTGCCGACCGCCCGGTTTCAACCCACGGTTGTGCCATATGTGTGCGGATCCGGTAGGCCTCCTCTATAACCTGCAGCGCACGGATCGTAGTGTCGGCTGCTGCGCGCGATGGCGTTCGGTTAACGACCGATTCCAGGAAGTCCTGCCATTGCTCCGCCAGCGGCGTTAACTCATCAGCTTCTGCGGTCGCCGGACTGACCACCATTTCGAAGGAGCTGTCGCCAACTCTGCGTTGCAGGTACACGTGGTCAGGGTCGTCCAGGCGCGCCTCGGCAATTGCTTCCGTACCGACGATCCGGACACAGTTGTCGAGCATGTGTGTCCAGCTAAAGCAGCCGCGGAACGGCACAGTTCCTTTATGCAGGGTCAAATCAGCCGTCAGTATTCCATTCGACTCCACCCCACCGTAAGAGTCATCTTCGTAGTTCAGATTGTCGAGGTCGCCGAGCAGCCAGATAATGCGATCGAGCATGTGGACGCCGACGTCATAAAATACGCCTCCGGCAGTCGTGTTCCTGTTGTAGTAAGCGTCGGTTGTCATTGTCCAGTCGAGCGGCGCGCCCATTTCGCCGACAACTTCGACGATATCACCCAGTTCGCCGCCGCTTACCAAAGCCTTGAGTATCCGGTTATTCCGGTGAAACCGGGTGGTCAGTCCAACCGACAATATGCGTTCCAGTTTCGCCGCTTCATCGACCATTCTCTGCGCCTGGTCCGCTTCATCTGCGGTGGGCTTTTCACACATCACGTCGATACCCATTTGCATAAGCCGCATGCTTATCGGCGCATGCAGTCTCGGCGGCACCGCTACCAGGGCGCAGTCGACCAGGTTGCTGAAGTCCGAAATATCGTTGGTGATTTCTGCGTCCAGACCGAATTCAAGTTGTGCCAGCTCGGCGTATTCGTACGTGGTGTCACATAAAAAACGGACATCAATATTCGGGAACTGAAGCAGTTCCGGTAAATGCCCCTCACGGGTAATTGCGCCACAACCGACAATACCCAATCGTAAGATGTTACCGCTATCGGTCATCTGCTTCTTATCACCTGATTGGTGGACACCGTTGATTCCAGACCTAAAGCCCGGAGTTTAGCGGCGATAGTTTCGGCAGTCAGCCTGTTACCGTAAGGCGTCAGGTGGCCCTGGTATATCTGCTCCCATTCCTCACCGGGCCTGGCCCTGTACACGTCTCCAAAGTTTATAAAGTGAGTGCCGGTCGCATCTGCCCAGTCTGCCATCACCTGTTCGAGTTCGCCGGGCACAACGCTCTCAGAATCGGCAATGTAGCCCAGCAGAAATTGTGCCCCGGCCGATTCCGATGCACGACGGGCTTCACCCAGTATCGCGCTGGTAATTTTCCATTTTTTCCGTTCCTCCAGTGGGGGATGTAGCTTAGTCGCAGTTACGACATCCATCCAGGCGTTGGTTGCAAGCTTGCCGATCCGGAAGCTTGGTAGTGCAACTTCCATATCGTGATACTCCTCCCGGGTAGGAACAGGCTGATTCATCAGCTCCAGGTAATTGTTCGCCATACTGAATCGGGGTTTACCGAAGTCGCGGAAACTGAGGATGTTACGATTGATATTACCTTCATAGAAAATCAGGATCACTACATCGGGGTTGTAAACAAGTCCTTCTCGTTTCAGCCGCAACAGTTGCTGGTCGGTCCCGAACCCGCGCACGCCGAGGTTAATTGCTTCCGTGTCCGGCATGATCTTTTCAAGTTGGGTGACAAAGGTATCTTCATTCGCGACATCTTCTCCCCAGGTAAAGGAATCACCCACCACAACTACACGAAGGGATTCCGGCATTTTGTCCAAGGGGTACTCGCGGTCTGCCCGTACCCCACGTGAGTTGATTCGAATATTGTCAGACCGAAATCCGGGTTTGGGGCTCCAGCCTAAGACCGGGTCATGAATATCAAATGAAAAAGCTTCCGGGGTAAGTGCGTCGTCAGCAACTAGAGACTGGCTGGCTTGCCAGCGCAGCTGCCACCAGCCATCCTCGTCGGCGCCAAACAAGTGCTGGGGATCGAGTGCGATCCTTACGGCTGCTTCGGCCAGGAGCAGCGCAACTCCCGCACTGATTAACAGCGCTGCCACCGCAATCTGCACAGATCTTGAATCTACAGTAGTCGCACGCGTGTTTTTTACGCGCATGATCAGAATCAGCCCCAGCACCAGGAGCAGTGCGTCTGCTGCCAGCACATAGGTTTTTTGCTCGAGCGTACCGTCGCGCACCACGTTGGCCTCGATGAACCATGGGTTTAGCAGCAGGGCAGCGAGCACAAGGACTAATCCTGCGGCAGCCTGCAGGCGACTCAGTAGCAGTGAGACGTTGGACATGTCAGATATGGTATTGAGATCCGGCCCGGAAAGAGCAGGTTTTCACAAAAGTCTCGAAGCAGTCAAATCAGGACGATTATGTAGACTATCCGCGCAATCTGTTTGTGTACCTGCGGCACCTATGTTCCGTGGCCTGTGCTTGCTATGCTGCCTTTTCGACCGGCGTTGTGATTACCGTCAATAAAGCCAGCGAAAGACCCATGTCCGCTTTCAACTATTTCCTTATCTTGCTTGGACTCCTGATCGTCGCGGGAGTTGTAGAAGTGTGGCGGCGAAACGTGCAGATATGGTTGCCCGCCTATTTAAAGCGCGGCTCCAGGCAAGAACATAGTGGCACGAAGCACGTGCTCTTTTGTTTCGTGGATCACTTTGAGCCGCGGTGGGGGAGCCCGCCCTACGAGGCCGAACAGGAACGCGTAGACCGGTGGCTGGACGCTTACCCGAAAATGGCGTCACAATTCCGGGATGCAGACGGAAACCCGCCTAAACACAGCTTCTTTTATCCCGAAGAGGAATACAGAAAGGAGCACCTGGACAAGCTGGCCGAGCTTTGCCAAGAGGGCTTCGGTGAAATAGAGATTCACCTGCACCACCATGACGACACGGAAACCGGTTTGCGGGCCAAGCTGACGAGCTTCGTCGCTACACTGAACAAGCAGCATGGTTTATTGCCGGTTAACCCGCAAACCGGGCAACCGATGTTTGCTTTTATACACGGCAACTGGGCGCTGGATAATTCTGCACCCGACGGCAGTGCCTGCGGTGTAAACAACGAACTCATCGTGTTGCGGGAGCTTGGCTGTTACGCAGATTTCACATTACCTTCGGCGCCGGATCCGGCCCAGACCAGGAAGATAAACAGTATCTATTACGCCACCGATGACCCCGATCGTCCCAAGTCGCATGATTCGGGCACCGACGTACATGTGGGCGGCGCGGCGGAGGGGGACCTGATGATCATCCAGGGACCGCTCGCCTTGAACTGGAAGCAACGCAAGTTTGGGCTTATGCCTAAAATCGAAACCAGCGAAATACGTGGCGGGTTCGAACCTTCACACGATCGCGTTGACCTCTGGATTCGTGAAGCCCCCATAGTCCAGGGTCGACCAGACTGGTTGTTCGTGAAAATTTACACCCACGGTATGCAAGAAAAAGCCCGGGAGACGTTGCTGGGCGAGCCGATCCGTGAGATGCATGCTTATCTCAACAGCGCGTACAACGACGGCGATGACTATCAACTCCACTACGTCACCGCACGGGAAATGTACAACCTGGTCAAGGCGGCAGAGGCCGGGTGCCCGGGTAATCCGAATGAATACAGGGATTACGAATTGCCACCACCGTCACTGCTGCAGCAGTGACGGACGATTCTATTCGTAGGTAGCGGTAGCCGCACCGCCGTCAAGTTCGAAACTTAGCAAGCCGCCTTCATCGGTGGCGATACCCGAGCCTTCATTTATCGTCAGGCTGATGCTTCCGCCGTTGACTACCGGCAGCACGCTGTAGCTGACTTCAGGCTTCAGGCCTGCGAGCCATACGCGCCCGACCGAAGACGGTACATCGACAACCAGGCTAACGGCACCTGTGGTGTTACGCAGATCATCTTTAAGAAACAGGACCGCTTCACTGCCAATGACGGCACCCGCGACTTGCGGCGTGTCTACGCCTGCCGCATTCATCGCGACGAAGCTGTCAGCGTTGGATGTGCGCAGCACACTGACCATGACTAGCTGCTGCGCTCCCGTTCCCGGATCGATATCAACCCGGTGGGTGTGATAACCACCCGGCCAGCCACCCGGTATTGCACCGGTTGGACCCAGATGATCCAGCGATGAACTGGTCGGCAACACGGCTGCAATTTCTATGCGCTGCGAGATGTCGCCCTGGTTGGATGTTGCTGTTGCCGTGCGACCGCTGATCTGGGGCGCCATATCAAGATGAAAACGAATCTTGCGGGACAGGCTGCCGGCGGACGGCTTGTTGTGCACCTGGTCAAAAATCACGACCGTATCCGGCGTGCTCGCTTCATCGCTTTTCAGCCAGACCAGTGAGCGTTGTACCAGGTCATATGCGTCGAAGTTGTCGTAGGCCGACTTGTAAGCGCCACCCAGGTCGGACCCAACGTAACTGTGCGCCGAATTGGAACTGGCCCGCACAATGCGCTGGGTATTCGCGGCATTGAACGAGTACTGGCCCCGGTCATCGTGCACCTGCAACTGGAGCGTGTTGTGACCGCCACCCCAGGAAATGGGCCCCGCGTAGCCAAACGCTTCGTGCGTTATCCAGGCGCCCCGCCGATACAGCTGAAAATGGCCGCTGTCGGCATGGTTGTGGTCTACGCCTGACCAGCCGCCCGAGAATACCAACTGCGATGCGTTGGCCGACCATGACGTGCGGTCAAGCAAGATATCCATTCCGGAATCGAGGTTTGCGAGGGGTACGTCCTGGTGATAGTCGCGCGCCGCAAGCGTGTCCGTATTAAACAGCAGCATCGGCAAGCTACGCGCATCCGCGCCCGATGCCGGAAAGTGTCGCTCCAGAATGAACTGGGACCAGCCCGCCGCCAGATCGAGACCGCTGATTTCGAGTAGCCCGCGCAGCCAGGCATAGTTCTGCTGGTTTAGCCAATCGAACTGGAAACTGTTCGCTTCATTATTTGAATAGGCTTCAATATCACCCATGGTAAAGACACCGTCTTCGGACGGCGTCAAAGCGTTCAGTGTGACCGACTGCAACTGGTGACGCAGATATGGCGCGTAATTGGTAACCGGGTCACCTGAATTGTGTAGCGCCCAGAAGCTCTGGTACCAGTAACCCATCGTGCCGCCGTCATAGAAAATTCCATCCGGCAGGGTTCCGCCGCTCTGCGCGAAAAATCCCTGTGACCGCCGTGCTTTGGGGAGTTGCTGCCCGTACCAGGCGCGCAGTCCTGCATCCATCACAGCGCATGCGCGGCTTGCCACGCCCGTCGGCAATCCGTTGTCGCCGCAGGCAGTCAGCCCATCGATCAGCAGGCTGCGGGCGCGCCCGGCCGTGTCGTCAGTGTCGTGAATAATCAGCAGAACATCGTTCACCCGGTGTTCGTCCTGCAGCAGTGTTGCGAGTACCGCGCGCTCGCGCTGTGCCGGCGACAGTTCGTTCCACAGCAAGTCCAGGCACATCCCGAGTTGCGCGTCTTCAAACATATAGGTCAGCTCGCTTAAGTAACCGCCTTCCCAGAAGCTCACGTTATCGTCAAACAGGCTAAGGGCGGCATCACGGTATCGATCGTCATCGGTCACCTGGTAGAGGAGGGCCGAGATGCTGCAAAAGAGACGAGACTGGAATCCCGATCCCGAGCTCGCTGCGGCAGACAAAGCCTGGCTGCCAAGTTCATCAGCCCAGGCCTGCCATTTGTCATCCCCGGAGTTGTATTGTGCGCGCAGTGAACTAATAAGGTCAGTGTTCGCGTATACACGGGGGTGCTGGCTACCGAGATTCAGCTGGGGACCGGTTTGCGTGCGGAATGCCAGCACGTTGCTGACCTCGCCGGACAGGCCATCCCAGGCTTCATGTACGACGACGGCGTAGTAGTCGGTATCCGGATCCATATCGGTAACGATGAACGGCTGCGCCAGGCTGTCGCCATGGTCCTCGTGAACCAGCCTGCTAACGCTGTCCCCGCGGTCTATCATTGCCTGCACGCCTGCGAGACTGCCGGTTTCCGAAATATCCGTGGTCCAGGCCAAAATCGCCTGCCAGCCCCACTGGGTTGTCTGAGGTGATGCGAAGTTGAACCATGCACCGTAGGGCGTCACGTTCTCTGCCCGGAGATTGCTTACCGGGCCGTTCAGTTCCGGAGGGGCAAAACCAGGGTCGCAATCGTTGCCCGTGCCATCCGAATTGCTGTCGGATTGACCCGGGTTGTAAATATTCGGGCAGTTATCTGAGTCCGTAACCCCGTCCCCGTCCGGGTCCGGATGCCATTCGCTGCCCAGCGTTGCCGCATTCGCGGGCGGCGCAGGCGGAAGTGGCGGAGGGGTCGGATTGGCATTGACCGGCACCGTCAAAGTGCGGCTGACAGAGCCACCGGTACCGGTGCACACCAGTCGGAATTTACTGGTCTCAAAGAGTTCGCCTGTCTGTTCCTGTCCCTGCGTCGGCCGCACGCCTTCCCAGGCGTTGCTTGCCAGGCATTCGGTCGCATTCGTAGTCAACCAGATGATGGTTGACGAAGATCCGGGTGTAACTTCCGCCGGATTGGCGACTATGGTCATGGTCGGTTTGGTCGTGGGAGAAGGGGGCGGCGGCGGTACCAGGACGCCCGGCGCAGTCGCGCCACCCGCTGCGTCATCACCGCCGGAACCGTCACTTCCGCAGGCAGCAAGCATAAGCGCCAGCAGTGCAATGGCTGCCCTGCCGGCTTTCACAGCACGGCGATTTGACGGCGCCATCAGCGCCCGGGAAGTCCCTGTTGCGACCACTACCAGATCCAAAACTCGGCACCCAGTGGCTGGACTATGCCCGAGATCACTCGAGCCTCCAGCGCACATAGTCAAAGCTGTATATGTAGCTCTGGTTGAACTGTTTTCCACCGCAGTTCAGGCAGGCATTGCGGACGCCGCCCGCAAATATTGCATCGCCCTGGATGCGTGCGGTTTCGCTGCCCGTCTGCTTGTAAACCCAGGCATAAGCCGGGGCGATCAGCATGTTCAGATCCGGTGCAGCGCTGACAACGTCAGGCGACTGGCCTTCATACGGCGAGTACCGATCGGCATAACGGAAGGCTTCCGCGCCCGAGTCCCACAGGCGCTGGCCGACGTATTGTGCAGGCGCGCCACCCTGGGCACGGACTTCTGCTTCCGCATACAGCCAGTTCGTGAAGTCGCTCAGCGCCGCAACGACCGTGGGCCAGGAATTGTCGTCCGTCGGATCGTCCCAGAATGCGTTCGGATTACGGCCGCTTTCAACCTCCCACTCGTAGAAGTCGATCAGCGCCTTCATGGTCAGTCCTGCCATGAATGGCTGCATCTGGTGGAAACCGGCGTCCGGCTGGTAACCGCGTTGTGCATAGCTCACGTTGCGCCACTGTTCCATCTGGTGTCCCAGCCAACGTATATAAGTCTGCAGGCGTGCCTCGTTCGTACCGAAGGTGTTGTGCGTCTTGCGCGGCTGTCCGGCACGTTCGGATACGACATGGGCGACGATGGCGTAGGCCAGTTCACGCGATATGTTGGTACAGGAACCGCAGTACTCGCCCTGGAACTCGACCGGCCGGGCAAACGCGCCATTTTCGGTAATCAGGTCGAAATCGACCAGTGTGAACGGCGAATTGATCGGTGCCGGCGTCGCTGCATTCACGGTCGGATTGCCGCGCAGGTAGTCCTCAAGCATGCCTAGCGAAAAGCGATGGTAACCCGACAAGTAGTAGTTCGGGCGGTCGTAGCGCTCTTCATACCAGGTCTGCCGTCCCCAGCCTGCGTAGGTCAGCCAGGGCTCCGTATTGCCGGTGTAATCCATGATCCGGTAGTAGACATAGGCCGCGTCGTAGTAAGCGTGCTGCCAGCGCGTGCCATAGCCGTAGCTTCCGGGGTTCAGCAGCGGACCTGCCTGCTGGCCGTAGGTGGTCATGTTCTGTTCCCACCGGGCGAATTCGCGAATCCCGTTGTCACCGCTGTCTACGCTGACGGTTACCGAGCGTGATATATCGCCACCCGCTCCGCTGCAACTCAGGCTGAATGTGCTGGACTCGGCCAGCGCGCCCGTGTCTTCGCTGTCATCCGGGTTCTTGGCGCCGGACCAGTCGCCGCTTGCTGTACACGATGTCGCGTCGGTGGAATCCCAGGTCAAAGTGGACGACCCGTTGGCGCTGACGACAGTCGGCGATGCCGTCAGCGTTAGTGTGGGTGCAGGCGGTGGAGGAGGCCCGCCGACCGACACAGTCACAGACCGGGTCACGCTGCCGCCGTCGCCGGTACACTCGAGACTGTATACGCTCGTTGCGGTAAGCGGCGGGGTATCGAAAGATCCCTGCGTTCCGCGCGAGCCTGCCCAGGCGTCACTCGCCTGACATGAATTAGCGTTGTTGGAGAACCAGTCAAGTGTGCTCGTGTCATTTACGTTCACCGAGGTGGGCGCTGCCCACAACGAAAGCGTCGGTGCATCAACAGACGGCTCCTCGACTGATACGTTAATTGTTTGGCTGGTCTGACCACCCGGACCGCTGCAGACGAGACGAAAACGGCTGTCTTCGCTGAGGGCATCCGATTGTTCTATGCCTTGTGGCGGCTTTGTGCCCGACCAGTCGTGAATGGCGTCGCAAGACGTAGCGTCGGTAGTGTCCCAGCGAATCGTGGTTGTCGAACCGGGTTCGACGGTCGAGGGCGTTGCCGAAAACAGCGTCAGCCGTGGTTTCTTGGCATCAGGGTCCGGCGGAGGCGGATCGTCGGAGCCTCCGCCGGCGCCGCCGGCCGAGGAAGAGCCGCCGGCCGAGGAAGACGATGCACTGTCACCACCGCACGCGGCGAGCATCGACACAAGCGTCACGGTAGCTAAAAGTCTGAAAATCCGGCCAGAGCTTTGGCCAAAAGCAAATCCGTTTGAAACCGGCAGCCATGAAACAGCGCTGCGAATCCTTCGCACAGGAAAATCCATTTTTTAACGCGCCTTAACAACAACTTTCAATTTTGACGTAAAAACGTCCTTGAATCGCTGGCTCTCTACGCAAGTGACCCGGTCTAACCCAAAAAAACCGGAATCGAGGGCCGCGATCTAACCCGTGACATAAAGTCTCACTAAATACGCCTTCCGGATTGTGACGAAGGTCTCATTTAGCGGGGTTGCTACGGGTTGAACGCCCGCAGTTTAACAATAATTCGCGTTATGGCAATACCACCTGTAGGCAAATCAACACGTTGCGTTGCAATATCCAAGGAGTTTTGTAAGTTGTTTGCAAACAGGATTGAATTTGCTTGCGCTTTCGTGTGGTAAAATTACGACAAACCTAGTTGTTGGTGCGCCAGCGCAGGTAATCGAAGCCGTAGAAATACTGCTGATTAAAGTGTTTTCCGCCGCATTTCAGGCAGGCATCGCGCACACCTTGTGCGAATATCTCGTCGCCCTGGTCCCGCAGGCGCGTATCACCGGTCTGTTTATAGACCCAGGCATAGGCAGGTGCGATCAGCAGGTTCAGGTCGGGAGCGGCTTCGACTACATCCGGGGTTTCGCCTTCATGCCGTGTATAGCGGTCCGCGTAGCGGAATCCCCCGAAGGCCTTGTCCCACATGCGTTCACCCACGAACATTTTCGGCGCGCCCCCGGCATCACGCACCCTGGCATCCGTATACAGCCAGTTACAAAAATCTTTCAGTGCCGCAACAATGGTCGGCCATGAGCCGTCGGGCGTCGGGTCTTCCCAGTAAGCATTCGGATCACGGTCGTTCTCGACTTCCCATTCGTAGAAGTCTATCAATGCCTTCATCGTCAGGCCGGTCATGAACGGCTGCATGTAGTGGTAGCTTTCATCGGGCTGATAGCCGCGCCTGGTATAACTGGCATTTCGCCACTGCTCCAGGTGGCGGCCCGCCCAGCGAACGTAAGTCTGCAACCGTGGTTCCATGCCGGTGCCGAAATCATTACTGCTCACCCGTGGCAGACCCGCCCGTTCCGATACGACAGTTGCGACGATGCTGTACGCGAGTTCGCGTGAAATGTTGCTGCAGGAGCCGCAGTACTCTTCCACAAAAAAGAATGGCTGGGCAAATGCGCCCAGGTCACGAATACCTGTGAAATCATCAAGGGTTAACGGTGTGTTGCCGGGCACCGGCTGTTCCGCTGTTGCGGTGGGGTTGCCACGTCTAAAATCTTCCAGCATGCCCAGCGAAAAACGATGGTAGCCCGACATGTAGTAGTTCGGGCGGTCGTAGCGCTCTTCTATCCAGGCATTTCGTGCCCAACCTGCGTAAGTCAGCCACGGTTCAGTTTTGCCCGTGTAATCCATGATCCGGTAGTAAACATACAGCGCATCGTAGTAGGCGTTCTTTTGTCGCTGGCCTTGGTCCGATATTTCGGGATTAAGTGTCGGGCCCCACTTTTTGCCGTACTTGATCATCTGTTTTTCCCACCGCTTTAGCTCCGGCACAGGTAAATCGGAAGATACGGCCTGATTTTTCGCGGTCGTCTCAACGAATGCTGCCGTCGCGGTGGTTGCGGCCACTGAAGGGCTGTCGTTATGGGGCTTGATCGCCTCGCCGCATGCAGCCGGCATCGCCAGGGCGACTGAAATGCAAAGAGGCAACATGAGTGACTGGATGATCTGGCGCATGGGGCTGCTATTGGTGTTCTTAATATAATGGCTCGTTGGTGGTGTGCCATCGCGCAGCATGTTGGCACAGAAACTTCAGTGATGCCTATTTTTTGGGCTCACGGGCGGATACCCTGACCCGGGGCGCGGACCAGCTTTGACAATATCACCGTGTACAGTTCACATCCCGCATGGGGCCTTGTTTTGCGGCACAAAAAAACTGGTTTATATCAAAGAGAAACAGGCCTTCGCGGAATGGGTCCGAAACGCGGATTTCTGCTAACTTGCGCTTATGGGCCAAAGTCCGTAATTTTAAAAACCCCCTGAAATTTTAGGGGGTTGGAGGCAAGATATAACATGGAGCTTAGTTCGTTTCATGGTCGCCACTAACAGGAAGAATGCCGCAATAAACGAGAATAGATAAGTGGCTGGGTCAGGGAATACCCACCTGAAGCAAAGCAGTAGTCACCTTACCGCACCCCGGGAAGAGTGAGGTAAGTCGGTTACCCGTAAGCAGGCGAAAGTCGACCATTTTGAAACCGACGATGCCTGGCTCTGCGTGATCAGGAGATCGTGAACCATCGTGACAGCTTTTCCCCTGATGCAGCCAGTGTGCTGAATTTACCCGAATGAAAAGAAAAACATAGAGGGATTCTAATGGGGTCTGCTAATCGCATTACTGACAGTTATTCTCTGTCGCCTATACAACAGGGAATGTTGTTCCACTATTTGTCCGGCGCTCATTCGGGTGTGGATATCGAACAGATCGTCTGTCGTCTGGACGAAGCCATCGATACGGACATACTGGCCCGTGCCTGGCAGACTATCGCTGTCCGCCATCCCGCCCTGCGAACGGCATTTCGCTGGGAGGGTGTCGACCAGCCTTTGCAGGACGTGCATGCGGAAGTTGAACTGCCCTTTGTCGTTAACGACTGGTGCGGCCAGCCGGCCGATGTGCAGCAACGCCAGCTGGATGAATTCCTGGCGAGTGACCGGGCGGCCGGATTCGACCTGGAGTTGCCGCCACTAATTCGCCTGACCTTTTTCCACACCGGCGACGCCAGCGGCATCCTGGTGTGGACCTTCCATCACCTGCTTCTGGACGGACGTTCTTTCCCGGTGGTTCTGCGGGAAGTATTTGCAGCCTGCGAGGCATTGGCCAGCAGCCAGCCTGTTGAGCTGCCCACAATTCCACTGTACCAGCAGCATATAGGCTGGCTGGAAAAACGTGACACCTCGGGTGACGAGAACTTTTGGCGTGAATTGTTACAGGGGGTCAGCGGACCCACCCCGTTGCCGATGCTTGTGCAGGCAGAAGACGATGCCGAAGCGACAATCGATCGTGTAGAAATTGAAATCCGCCTCGGCAGTGACCTCAGCGACTCACTGATTACGCTCGCGGACGACGAAAAGGTTTCGCTCAATACTGTGTTGCAGGCTGCCTGGGCCATCTTACTCAGCCGGTACACCGGCGAACGGCAGGTCGTGTTCGGCTCGACGCGCGCCGGCCGTCACACTGTTGACGGGGCCAACGATATCGTTGGCATGTTTATCAATACGCTACCGGTGCCTGTAACCGTCGACCCGGACATTACACCGGCCTCATTGATGAAAATCCTGCGCCAGCAGGATGTGGACATGCGCCCATTTGAGCATACCGCGCTGGTCGATATTCACCAGTGGAGCGATGTGCCGGCAGCGACACCCCTGTTCGACACGCTGGTCATTTATGACCATGCGGCGCTTGACCAGGTTTTAAAGGCGGATGGCGATGCCTGGGCGAACCGGCACTTCAAGTTGCTGGACAAGACCAATTTGCCGCTGACCCTGTATGCCTACGGCGAAGACCAGCTGCTGCTGAATCTTGTCTATGACCGCAATCGCCTGAGCGATATTGCAATGGGCCGTTTGCTGGGCCATCTGCAGTCGATTCTTGCGGCGATGGCCTCAGAGAGTTCGATTACTGCCGGAAATATTTCGCTGCTGACGGAGGCCGAGCGGCATCGTCAGCTAGTTGACTGGAACGATACCGGCGAGGACTACCAGCAGGAGTCACGCATTCATGGCCTGATCAGCCAGCAGGCCGCAAGCCTGCCGGACAAACTTGCCGTGGCCGCGAAGGGGCGCGAGCTCAGCTACCGGGAACTCGACGAGGTGTCGAATCGCCTGGCACGGCATCTGCAGTCGCTTGGAGCAGGCCCGGACGTACTGGTAGGCATCCACATGCATCGGTCGGTCGATATGCTGACCGGTCTCCTGGCAATTATGAAAGCAGGCAGCGCTTATCTGCCACTGGATCCGGATTTTCCGGCCGATCGGCTGGCGTTCATGCTGGAAGACGCCAGGGCGCCATTGCTGCTGACCGAATCACAGCTTGAAGGCACGCTGCCGGCGGGCGATTACCAGACGGTGGTTATGGATACCGACCGGGCTACCTGGGAAGCAAATGACGGGACCGCCGTTCAGGATGAAGCGACAGCGGATAATCTCGCCTACGTGATCTATACATCGGGTTCGACCGGCAAGCCGAAGGGTGTCATGGTCGAGCACGGCAATGTCGTGAATTTCTTTGTCGGTATGGATCAGTCCATTGCACGCGGCGAGCGCGATGCCTGGCTGGCAGTAACCAGCCTGTCATTCGATATTTCCGTGCTGGAGCTTTTATGGACCCTGGCGCGTGGCTTCACGGTGGTGATGGCCGCAGATATCGATGCGGAACAGAAACAGGATGAAGTGGTTTTCGATCAGGAGATTGATTTCAGCCTGTTTTATTTCGCCAGTGATGACGGTGGTACAGGCCGTGACAAGTACAGGCTTTTACTTGAAGGTGCGAAATTCGCTGACCGGAATGGTTTCGTCGCGGTATGGACGCCCGAACGGCATTTCCATGCGTTTGGCGGCATATTCCCGAATCCATCCGTTGCAGGTGCTGCTGTTGCGGCCGTAACCGAGAATCTGCAGATACGTTCAGGTAGTTGTGTGTTGCCTCTGCATAACCCGATACGTGTCGCGGAAGAGTGGGCAGTCGTGGACAACCTGTCAAATGGCGGAGTCGGCATCGGCTTCGCATCCGGTTGGCAGCCAAATGATTTCGTACTGGCGCCCGAGAACTATCCTGAGCGCCAGGCCATCATGTTCGAGCATATCGAAACTGTGCGCAAACTCTGGCGTGGCGAGGCGGTTAAGTGCAGGAACCCCAAGGGCGACATGGTCGAGATTCGGACCATGCCGCGCCCGGTACAAAAAGAACTGCCGGTTTGGGTTACCACGGCCGGCAGCATCGAGACTTATATAAGTGCGGGCAAGTCAGGGGCGAACGTGCTGACCCATTTGCTCGGCCAGGCCGTCGAGGACCTTGAAGCAAAAATCAAGACTTACCGGCAGGCATGGAAAGAGGCCGGCCACCCGGGACAGGGCAGCGTGACGCTCATGCTGCATACTTTTGTCGGCGATGATAACGACGAAGTCCGCGAAATCGTCCGCCAGCCGATGAAAAATTATCTCGGCAGCGCACTGAGTCTCGTCAAGGGTTTTGCGGATAGCTGGAGCGCGTTCAAGAAAGATGCTGCTGTAGACGTCAAGCTCGAAAGCAACGCGCTTGATCAGCTTAGCGATGAAGAAATAGACAGCCTGCTGGACTTTTCTTTCGAACGCTATTTCGAAACCAGCAGTCTGTATGGTACGCCCGAAAAGTGCCTGAAGCTGATTAAGGCAGTTCAGGATGCCGGCGTCGATGAAGTTTCCTGCCTGATTGATTTCGGTGTTGATCATGACCTCGTTCTCGAGCACCTGGATAATCTCAACGAAGTGCGCGCGGCGGCTCAGCCGGCAGCGGCAGCCCGGACCAGGGGTGAATCACTCCCGGAGCAGATCAGCAAGTACGATATCAGTCACCTGCAGTGCACGCCTTCCATGGCGCGCATGCTGTTACTGAACGACGAAACACGAGCTGCGCTTGCGAAAGTCGAACACATCCTGATCGGCGGTGAAGCTTTACCCGTTGACCTGACAAATGAGGTTCAGGAAGTAACGCAGGCTTCCATTACCAATATGTATGGCCCCACCGAGACAACCATCTGGTCATCGACACAGGTGGTGAACGGTGAGGATCAGGCGGGTACGGTCGCGATAGGCAAACCTATTGCCAATACCACGATGTACGTACTTGACGGACAGCAGCAGCCGGTACCCGTGGGTATCGTCGGCGAGTTGTATATCGGCGGTGACGGAGTCGTGCGTGGCTATCATGACCGGCCGGAATTGACCGCTGAACGTTTCGTAGCGAACCCCTTCGATAAAGAGGGCAATTCTCGTCTGTACCGCACGGGTGACCTGGTGCGGTTCCGGGATGATGGCGTACTCGAATTTATCGGTCGCGTGGATCACCAGGTCAAAGTTCGTGGCTTCCGTATCGAACTGGGCGAGATTGAAGCGGCCCTGCTCGACTATCCGGGTATCGCGGAAGCAGTGGTAATTGCACGTGAAGACATACCGGGAGACAAGCGCCTGGTTGCTTACCTGGTTAGTGATACAGAACCCGACCAGGCGGACCTGCGCACACACCTGGGCACACGGCTGCCAGACTACATGGTGCCCTCGAATTTCATTGCTATGGATGCGTTTCCGCTTACGCCAAACCGGAAGATCGATCGTAAAGCACTGCCGTCGCCGAGTGACGCCGGCATCAGTCGCGAGGAAGCCTTTGCGCCGCCGTCAAGTGAAATGGAAAAAATGGTTGCAGGCGTGTGGGAAGAAGTGCTGAACCTTCCAGACATCGGCGTGCAGGATAATTTCTTCGAACTGGGCGGCCATTCCATATTGGCCGTTAAGTTGCATGGCTTACTCCGTAAGCTGAGCGAACGTAAGTTAATGGTGACCGACATATTCCGGTATCCGACTATCAGGGCTTACGCAGAATTTCTGTCTGGCGAAGACAGCAGTGGCGAACAGGTACAGAAGAGTATGGACCGTGGCGCCAGTCGGCGCGCAGCTTTGCAACGTCGACGCGGTCGACGTGGTGCTGGTTCGGCAACCACCGGGGATACTGTTCGGTGAGTAACGACGACTCGCAATTTGATATCGCCGTAGTTGGTATGGCGGGGCGCTTCCCCGGTGCGCGCACGATTTCGCAATTCTGGGAAAACCTGCGTGACGGCAAGGAGACACTAAGCGACTTTACCGATGAGCAATTGTTAGCTGCCGGCGTGCCCGAGTCCGTACTGAATGATCCCGACTACGTAAAACGCGGCGCAGTGCTTGACGACATGGAAGGATTTGATGCCGGCTTCTTCGGGTTCAATCCGAACGACGCTGCAGTTCTTGATCCGCAACACCGGCATTTTCTGGAATGTGCCTGGGAGGCCATGGAAGATGCGGGCCATCCGCCGGATCATTTTGACGGCCCGGTTGCCGTATTTGCCGGCGTTGGCATGGGCTCCTATATGTCATTCAACCTGTTGAATAACAAGGAATTAATGGATTCTATGGGTTTGTTTCTTGTCAGGCATACAGGCAACGACAAGGATTTCCTGGCAACCCGTGTTTCTTACGAGTTCAACCTCACCGGCCCAAGCGTTAACGTTCAGACCGCCTGTTCGACATCACTGGTAGCGATTCATCTTGCATACCAGGCGTTGTTGAACGGTGAAGCGGATATGGCACTTGCCGGTGGCGTAACGATTGAGCTGCCGCACCGTCAGGGTTATATCTATAAGGAAGGCGAAATTCTTTCCCCGGACGGCCGTTGCCGCGCTTTCGATGCTGATTCACAGGGAACGGTCTTTGGCAGCGGGGTCGGCGTGGTTGTTTTGCGGCGACTCGAAGATGCGCTCGCGGATGGCGATCATGTACATGCGGTTGTAAAAGGCTCGGCAATAAATAATGACGGTTCCGCCAAGGTTGGTTATCTGGCACCGAGTGTGGACGGCCAGGCGAAGGCAATCAGTGAAGCAATTGCGGTCGCGAACGTCGATCCGGAAACGATCAGTTACGTGGAGACGCATGGTACGGGCACCAATGTCGGCGACCCGATAGAAATTGCCGCGTTAACCCAGGCCTTTCGGGTGCAGACCGACAAATCAGGTTACTGCGGCGTAGGTTCGATCAAGCCGAACATTGGTCACCTGGATACGGCTGCGGGTGTCGCCAGTTTTATCAAAACAGTTGAGGCGCTCAAGCATCGGCAGATCCCACCCAGCATCTGGTTCGATACGCCGAACCCGGAATGTGATTTCGACAACAGCCCATTTTTTGTCAACGCCCAGTTGAGCAACTGGAACCCCGGTTACGGTGACGCAGATAGCCTGCGCCGTGCGGGTGTCAGTTCGCTGGGCGTAGGCGGTACCAACGCGCATGTGATTGTGGAGGAAGCTCCGCCTGTTTCCAGCGATGTCTCAAAGAGGGCAAGGCAGCTTTTGTTGCTGTCGGCCAAGACACCGGATGCCCTGAAAGAAGCCGCTGTAAACCTTGCCGAACACATTGAGTCCGAGCCTGATATTAATCTGGCCGACGTAGCTTATACGTTGCAGGTTGGCCGGACGCGGATGACCCAGGCAGCCGCTGTTGTTTGCAAATCACGCGAGGATGCAATTGCCCGCCTGAATGATACGGACAAGCTGGAGCTGATTGCCGGTGTGGAATCCGGCCGGCGGCCGATCGCATTTATGTTTGCCGGCGGCGGCGCGCAGTACGCTGGCATGGGCCACGACCTTTACGAAAGCGAACCGGTATTTCGTGCTGCGGTAGATGAATGTTTGCAATTGCTGGAACCGGAAATCGATTTTGACCTCAAGGCTTTACTGTTTCCGTCTGCAGACCAGATGGAGCACGCGGCTACCGAACTTGAAAGGCCCACCCGTACTTTGCCGGCCCTGTTTACGATTCAGTATGCGCA
The DNA here is from genome assembly GCA_002729495.1 of Chromatiales bacterium. Lineage (GTDB taxonomy): Bacteria > Pseudomonadota > Gammaproteobacteria > Steroidobacterales. Next base: position 45,394 of record PBYE01000008.1, on the reverse strand, counting down.
GGCGCGGCAATGGATGGCATGGGGTGTGCAGCCGGGCGCGTTTATCGGTCACAGCATGGGCGAATACACGGCGGCCTGCCTGGCGGGCGTCCTGAGCCTCAGAGATGCGCTGGCGCTGGTCTCGTTTCGTGGCCGGCTGTTCGAGAAGTTACCTGCCGGCACAATGCTGAGTGTCCCGCTGTCGGCAGACGAACTGCAGCCCCTGCTGAGGGACAAATTGTCGGTGTCTGCGGCAAATGCACCGGAACTCTCGGTAGCGGGTGGCCCGGTCGCTGCGATTGAGGCACTGGAACAACGCCTTGCCAAACGCGATATAGAAAGCAACCGCATTCATATATCGGTGGCAGCGCACTCGCTTATGCTGGAGCCATACCTTGCCGAGTTTCGTGATTATGTTTCAGGCTTCACTCTGGGTAAGCCGGAAATTCCATTTGTTTCCAACCTTACGGGTGACTGGGTTACGCCTGACGAGGTGAGCAATGCCGAATACTGGGTACGTCACTTGCGTGAAACCGTGCGCTTTACAGACGGGCTCGAAAAGCTGCTCGAAGACCCGTCGCGTGTTTTGCTGGAAGTCGGTCCGGGACGCACACTGGCGACACTTGCGAAATCACACGACGACCGGGCTACTGATCGAGCGAAGCTTACATCTCTGCCTCACCCCGAAGACCGTGACAGTTCCGATGCAGATTTCATGCTGCAAAGCCTTGGTGCTGTTTGGGCGGCAGGTGTTGAGATTGACTGGTCCGGTTTTTATGAGGATGAGAAACGGCGGCGGTTGTCTCTTCCTACCTATCCTTTCGAACATCGCCGCTACTGGATAGAACCGGATCAAGTGGCCCGGGGCAGTGCGGTCGACGCGATCGCAACCGAGCCCGAGGACTGGTTCTTTGTGCCCGTCTGGCGTCCGTCGCCCTTACCGGCAACCGACCCCGATGCCCTGGCACGTTCACGGCTGCTTGTCCTGACTGACGGCGGGCCGCTTGATGAAGCCTTCCTTGCAGAAGTCCGTGGCAGGGCCAGGGTTGTAGTGACTGCGGAAGCGGGCGCCGACTATGCAGAACTCGGCGAGGATAACTACCGTATCGATTTGCAGAACCGCGATGATTTCGACCGCTTGTTCGGCGATCTTGAAAAGCAGCGTGTTCTTCCCGATATCGTTGTAAGCCTGCTCGACGTCGACTCATCGACCGGCAAAGGCAGGAGTGCAGAAGCGTACACATCGGCAGTCGGCAAGAGTTTTGTGAGTCTCTTGCACCTTGCACAGGCGCTGGCCGATGCTGATATCAGTGATACGGTTTCCATCATCTCGATATCGGATGGCATGCAGCATATCGCCGGCCAGGGTGCGCATTCACCGCTTAAAGCAATGGCACTCGGACCACTTTCAATTATCCCGCGTGAACTCCCTAACGTTAACTGCCGCAGTATCGATGTGTCACTCAGTGCAAAAGCGAACGGCAGTCAACAAAAGCTGGTGAATGCACTGCTCGATGAAATAGCGCCGGGCGAGGCAGAAAATGCGGTCAGTGACGTTATTGCCTATCGTGGCAATGACCGGCTTGTTCGTGCTTTCGATCCGCTGCCGCTCGACGCGCCGGACCAAAGTGGTGTAAGCCTTCGCGAAGGCGGCACCTACCTGATCACCGGTGGCCTTGGTGGAATCGCACTGGAAGTCGCCAGGCATTTGGCGGCGCGACATCCGCTCAACCTGGTGCTAACCGGCCGTTCTGAATTGCCGGAATCATCTGAATGGAGCGCATGGCTTGCCGATCACGACGAGAATGACCTGACCAGCCGGAAAATTGCCCGCCTGCAGGCGCTGGAAGAGGCCGGCACATCCGTTTCCTACCTACGTGCCGATATCGCAGACAAGGACCAGGTTGAGGCACTTGTACAAACAACTCAGCAGCATTACGGGCCGATCAACGGAATCTTTCACACTGCGGGCGTGCTTGACGATGCGCCGGTGCTGCTTAAAACCGCTGCCGAAGCCGAGGCTGTACTGCGTGCAAAAGTACTTGGCAGCATGGTGCTCGCCGAAACCGTACCCAATGAAGCGCTCGATTTCACACTACTGTTTTCTTCCATCAGTAGTTTTGCCGGCCTGCCGGGCCAGGTTGATTATGCGGCCGCCAATGCATTTATGGATGCGTACGCCCATTACCGGAACAGCAATGGCATCCGCACGGTCGCGATTAACTGGCCTGCCTGGCAGGAAGTCGGTATGGCTGCCGAGCTGGCCCGCATGCTGGGTGGCGAGACAGAGTTCCCGGTCGATCATCCATTGCTCGACAAGTGCACACGGCAAACTTCAACCGAAGCCATATTTTCGACCCGGCTGGATCCGTCCGCCGACTGGATACTTGCCGAGCACCGGCTGCGGGATGGTGACTGCCTCATACCGGGTGCCGGCTATATAGAGTTAGCACGTGCAGCGTACGAGGCGTATACCGGCGACAGCCGGCCTGACTTTACCGACGTCTACTTTATGGCGCCGTTTACGGTTACCGATGGTGAGACTGGTGAGTTGCAGATACGGCTCGAAAGAAATGCAGACGAGGTTGAGTTTGCTTTGTTTAGCGAAACCAGTAGTGGTATCGCAGAGCATGTGAGGGGCACGCTTAAAAGCACCGGGCAGCATACCGATACGCCGGCAGAAATCAGCAAGTTACAGTCAGCGTGCCAGGTTCGCTCGGAGGAGTTTTCCGGCCATGATCACCATTCGCACATTGCCTTCGGTCCGCGCTGGGGCAGCCTCAGGCAGATCGACTATGGAGGCAACCAGGCACTGGTAACGCTCGAGATGCCTGCTGAATTCGAAGCCGAACTGGATGCTTACGATTTACATCCGGCGCTGCTCGATCTTTCGATGGCAGCCGCGCAGAGCCTGATCACGGGATTCGACCCCGACAAGGACTTTTTCGTGCCGATCGGGTGCACGTTGGCCCGCATCAATGCACCGCTCAAGTCTCGTATGTACAGCCTGATCAGCTACAAGCCCAATGCCGAGGGCCAGCACGATCAGGATATTGCGCTGTTTGATATTGATGTAATGGATGAAGCGGGCGAACATCTGTTGCGCATCAGCGATTTCACGATGAAACGTATTGCTGACAAGGCCTTGCTGGCAGGCGACAGCGACACGGGAGCCGGCGTTCCCGCCGCCACCGATTCAGCCGCGCTTGGGCTGGTCAGCCGTAGCCTTGAGCTCGGCATCGCGCCGCCACAGGGCCTCGAAGCACTTGACCGGATTATGGCTGGCAGGGGCCTTTCACAGGTTGCGGTTAGCGTTCGTCCGCTGGATACGCTGCTTGCCGAACTCAGGTCGCTCATGGGGGTCAGTGCCGGTAGCGAGGCGGAGGCCGAGACAATCCGCGACCCGCAACTGGCCGAGCTCGAGCAGATCCTGCTCGAACATCCCGCCGTCGATGTCGCGGTGGCTATGTCAATTATGGACCGTCCCGGAGAACGAAGGGTCGTGGCATATCTTGTTTACGATCCGGCCGAGCATGTGACTGTTACCGAATTACGCCGCTTTGTTAAAGGCAGGGTAGATCTGGACTTTGTACCGCGTGCATTTGTAGAGCTGGATGAATTGCCGCGCAAAGCGAATGGTGATCCGGATTATGCAGCCTTGCCGGATCCATTCGGGCCGGGCGATGACCATATCGCGCCGCGCACCAACACCGAAAAACTTATTGCTGATATATGGCAGGATGTACTCAGAGTAAAAAGAGTAGGCGTTTACGATAACTTTTTTGATGTTGGCGGCCACTCTTTACTGTCAATACGCGTGATTACAAAAGTAAAAAAACAAACCGGCGTGCAATTGAATCAGGCCATAATGGTTTTGCAGACGCTGGAGCAGGTCGCGAAGGAATGCGAAGGAATGCTGGAAGCGTCGTAACGGGACTCCGGCAAACTGCTTTTTAGGGAACGAACGTGACACCTCTTTATTTCGGTACGTCTGACCGGCCCCTGTTTGGGGTCTACCATCCGCCCAAGGGCGAGACTGTGCGCGACAGTGGCATCCTGTTGTGCTATCCCTTTGGGCATGAATATATGCGCTCGCACAGGGCGTTCCGGCAGCTCTCGCTGTTGCTTAGTCGTGCCGGCTATCATGTTTTTCGCTTTGATTATTACGGCACGGGTGATTCAGGCGGTCAGACCGGCGAGGGCGATATCCGGCAGTGGCTGGAGGACATAGACGTTGCTATCGAAGAACTGCAGGCAACCGCCGGTATAGAAAAGATATCGCTGGTAGGGCTGCGCCTTGGTGCGGCACTCGTGACGCTCGCCGCGAAAGGCCGTAGCGACATTCCGCGAGTTGTATTATGGGATCCGGTCGTGCAGGGAGCGCCTTATATAGAAGAGTTAATGGAGGCGCGTTCCGAATATGATGGCGACCTGGAGGGTGATGAGAGCCTGAGAAGTACAATTCACGGGTTTCCGCTGACAGAACACCTGGTTGACAGCATGAACGGACTGGATCTCCTCAAGGAAGAAACCGGTAACGGTGAGTTCAGCATCCTGGTGGCGCGTGAATTGCCGCAGTATTTGCAGGTAGCGGACCATTTCAGGAAATTCAGCGAATCAGTTGACTACGAGGTAATTCCGGCACCTGATAACTGGAATGAAGTGGATGATTTCGGTTCGGCGCTGCTGCCGCAGCAGGTGATCCAGGGCATCGTGGCACGCTTTGACCGGGAGGCAGGCGCGAATGCGTGAGAAAGCGATTACTTTCGGTGGTAACAAGTCCCTGGTAGGTATCTATACCAGGGCTGCAGTCGACAATCCGGGCCTGCCCGGAGTGATTCTCCTTAATTCCGGCATCCTCCATCGCATCGGCGCATCGCGTCTGCACGTAACTATCGCGCGCATGCTTGCCGGGCTTGGTTTTCCGGTTATGCGCTTCGATTTTTCCGGTATCGGTGACAGCGAACCTCGCCGTGACGACCTGGCATTTGAAGAAAGCGCGCCGCGTGAAGTTCAGGATGCCATGGATCGCATGGAAGCCATTGCGGGTTGCCAGGAGTTCGTAATCTTCGGGCTGTGTTCCGGGGCGGATGTGGCATTCCAGGCTGCGCCCATGGACAGGCGTATAACCGGCCTCATCCAGCTCGATGCGGTCGCCTACCGTACCTGGAAGTGGTACCTCAACTACTACGGTCCGAGAGCGCTCAGGCTGGATGTCTGGATCCGCTTTACCGCACGCAAGCTGGGTGGCTTGTTCGGTAGCACTTCGAAAAAGGAAAAAGAAGAACTGGATATGGAAACTCATGCGCTGCCGACCTACGTGCGCGAGTTTCCGCCCAAAGAGGATTTTGCCAAAACACTCGGTGTGCTGGCCGACAGAAAAGTAAAACAGCTTTATGTTTTCACAGACGGTATGTACATGGAGTACAACTACAAAGAGCAGTTTGCGGAAACCTTTGCAGGTATAGATTTTGGCGATACGTTGCAGGTCGAGCACTGGCCCGACGCCGACCATATTTTTCGCGGGCCGGCTCCACAGAAGCGACTGTATGCAACGATCACGGAATGGATGTGTAAAAACTGGCCGGCTGCCGGCCAGGACCCGGACGATACCGTCGAGCAGCCCCGAGTCGCCTGAATTCAGAGCACCGCGTCTGCGGCCAGCGTTTCGTCTACCGTCATCTGCATCCAGAGTTCGAGTACCAGTAGGGACCAGATTACATAGTCGTAGTTTGCGCCACCGCGTTGCCGCTCGACAATTTCCTCCAGGGCCTTGCGCTGAAACCAGCCGCGATTCTCGACAGCGGGGCCGAGCACATAGGCATCCACGAGGTCACGCCAGTCATCCCGCAGCCACTTTCCTATAGGTGTCACGAAACCAAGCTTCGGCCTGGCTGCAGCGTCCGGCGGCAAGTACTTTACTGCCAGGGTTCTGAGTAAAGATTTGGGCTTGCCGCCGGCGAATCGGACGCGGTCCGGTATCCGCATGGCCAGCTCGAACAAATCGAGGTCCATGAATGGCGAGCGTGCTTCGAGGCTCACGCTCATGGTTGCCAGGTCAACCTTGGCCAGGTAATCGTCGGGCAGGATGGTTTGTATGTGCGCATCCATAAGCCGGTCGACAAGCAGTGCCGAATGGTCCTGGGTATGGACAATGCGCGTGTAATGATCATCCGGGTGATGGCTGTTTAACATGTCACGAAATGCAGGCGTAAACAGCGCGTTACGTGTCGTATCGTCGTTCCATGACACGAAAGTCGTGTTCACCGGACCACCGACGTAATTCAGGAAGGTCCCTGCGCGGCTGAGGCTGCGTATAGAATTGCCCCGCAAGCTGCGGCCCATCGACGCGACAAGCGGACGCAACATCGCCGGCAGATTTTTTCGCCACGGACTCGCGTGGTGTGCAGCCCAGAAAAAACTATATCCCCCGAAAGCTTCGTCGCCGCCGTCGCCGGTCAGGACCACCTTGACTGACTGCTGCGCGACCTCGGCAATGGCCTGGACGTTAATGGCGGAAGCATCGGCGAAGGGTTCGCCCATACTCTGTACGAGTCGTGCCAGGTTCCGGCGTTCCGAGCCGTGCACCGCAAGCGTTTTGTGGTTGGTGTTGTACATTCGCGCGACCTCGGCCGCGTAGGAACTTTCATCGAGTTCAGGGTCATCCGTTGCAACCGAAAAAGTTTGCAGTTCTTTACATTCCTGTGCGCCGAGGGCGGCTACCAGCCCAGAGTCAATGCCACCGGACAGCAACACGCCGACCGGAACATCCGCGACAAAGCGCCGGCGTATCGCCTTGCGCAAAGCGTTGTCGACACGATCCAGCCATTCTTCGGGGGTTGGCGTAAAATCGTTGTCAATAAAATCGGGCTGCCAGTAGCTGCGCTCGCGACTGCTACCCTGCTTGTCGTAACTGAGCAGGGTGCCGGGCGGCAACTTTTTTACACCTTTGAAGATTGTGTCCGGACCAGGGATATACAGATTCCAGAGCAGGTCATCCACTGCCCGCGGGTTTACCTCGGGCGTGGTTGTCAGCCCCTTGACTAGTGCACGCCCGGAAGATGCAAAGAGCAGTTCGCCTTCCTCGGTTCGGCAGTAGAATAACGGCTTTTTGCCCAGCGGATCCCGCGCAAGGTGTATTTGTCCCTTATTGTGATCGAGCAACGCGAACGCGAACATTCCACGCAGGCGCGTGACAAGTTCGTTTATGCCCCAGGCGCGGTATCCAAGCAGCAATACTTCCGTGTCGCTTTTAGTGCGGAATTCCTGGCCGCTGTGTTCGAGTTCCGCACGCAGTTCCTGAAAGTTATAGATTTCACCATTAAATACGACCTCCAGGTTGGCACCCGCGGACATCGGCTGCCGGCCGTGTTCGGATAAATCAATAATAGACAGTCGGCGATGTCCCAGCCCGAATCCTGCGCCCGTACTAAGGCCGGCATCGTCTGGGCCGCGCGAAAACATTATGTCGCGCATCGCCTTTACCCGGTTTGGGTCGACCGTCAAGCTGTCAGTGCGAAAGATGCCGCAGATTCCACACATACTGATTTATTTGTGACATGATTTATGAACTGTTTTGTTTACAGGTTGTTGCGTATCCGGGTACATATTCGGTTGCTTATTCGGTTTCGATAGTAGCACGCTTGTTTTGTACGGACCGGGAGAACAAAGTTGCGCGTCTTGCATGTGTTGCATATGTCTTTGCCTGCATTGAACGGATATAGCGTCCGCAGTTCATGCATTATCGAAAATCAGAAACTACTGGGTATAGAAGCCCGGGTAGTTACCTCCGCACGGCATCCGAACGGGCCGCAATTGAGTGAGGTAATTGACGGTACGATCTACCGGCGCACTCCCGTGCTTGAAGGCCTACAGCCGCTACTGGTACGTGAGTGGCGACTGATGCATGCGCTGCGTGAAACGGTTGATGCCGCAATAAGCGAGTTCAAGCCCCATATTGTTCATGCCCATTCACCGGTTCTGGTTGGCCGGCCGGCGTTGGATGCAGCGCGGACGGCCGGGCTTCCGTTCGTGTACGAGATACGTGATCTGTGGGAAAACGCATCGGTAGACCGGGGTAAATTTTCTGACGGGTCGCTGCTGTACAAAATCGCGCGCGCTTACGAATCCGGTGTCATTAAGAGCGCCGATCATGTTGTGACAATATGCGAGGCGTTGCGCAACGAGGTTGCGCCCCGGGCTGCGTCACCCGACAAAGTTTCCGTCGTGCCCAATGGCGTAGAAACCAAAAATTTCATGCCTGCTCCTGCTGATCCGGAACTACAGGCCAGCCTCGGGCTGCAGGGCAAACAGATCATTGGCTATATCGGCACGTTTCAGCCGTACGAGGGCATTGCGAACCTGATAAAGGCCATGCCGGTAATCACCAGGGACGTGCCTGCGGCCCATCTCCTGCTTACCGGTGAGGATGAGCAACTGGCAGGGTTGCGCCGGCTTGCCCGGGCACCTGAATACAGTAATTGCGTTACTTTTGCCGGCAGGGTTCCCCACGACCGGGTGCGTTCGATGCTCGCGCTGGCTGACGTCATGGTTTATCCGCGTGTCCTGACTAAAGTTACCGCGCTTACCACGCCGCTGAAGCCGCTGGAGGCAATGGCAATGGAACGTGCGGTCATCGTCAGTGATGTGCCGGCGATGCAGGAACTTGTCGAAAATGGCCGGACCGGCCTGGTTTTTCGCGCAGCCGAACCCGCTGACCTGGCAGCCAAGTGCGTGCGGCTTCTACAGGACAGTCAACTGCGTCAAACACTGGGCGAGAATGCTCGCAGGTACGTTATGGAGGAACGAGCCTGGCCCCGGCTCGTGTCGGGATATGGGTCGATTTACAGTCAGCTCGTTGGTACACGGGCTTAGCTTGTTAACGGCAACCAGCTTCAGATGCTGAACATCTTTATAACCGTTGATACAGAAGTCTGGCCGCATGACCTTGTTAGCGGTCCGGGTGAAGCATCTTTTGCCAGCGCGTTCCGGCGGGACATCCTGGGGTGCACGCGTGCGGGTAACTATGGTCTGCCCCTACAGCTAAAAATAATGAATGACTATGGGCTACAGGCGAGTTTTTTTGTTGAGTCCCTGTTTGCGTCGTGCATGGGTGCGAATGCGCTTGGAGATATTACCGGAATGGTTGCAGAGGCGGGGCACGAGGTGCAGATGCACCTGCATCCCGAATGGGCCCAGGCGGTACCCGGGTTGCAGTCCGTATACAACGGCGGCAACAATCTACAGGACTATAGCGAGGAGCAGCAATACCAGATGCTGGAGATGGGGCTTAACAACCTCGCAGCTGCAGGGGTTGCCGGCCCCCGCGCATTTCGGGCCGGAAACTACGGTGCCGGGTTTTCTACGCTGAAGGCCCTCGCGCGCCTCGGGATCGAGTTCGATACGAGCTACAACTACTGTTACCTGCACAGTGATTGTGATTTGCAGACGCCAGAGCCGCTGCTGCAGCCGACGGAACTGGAAGGCGTCGTCGAGTTTCCTGTCAGCTTTTTCCAGGACTGGCCGGGTCACTACCAGCATACACAACTTACCGCATGCTCATTCGGCGAGTTATCAGCAATGCTTGACCAGGCCTGTCAACACGATTGGTCCAGCTTTGTCATCGTGTCGCATGGCTTTGAATTACTGAATCCCACCCGAAATGCGCCGGACAGCGTGGTGCGTCGTCGCTTTGAAAAGTTATGTGCTTATATAGCGGCAAACCGTGATCGTATGCAGGTCAGGATGTTCAGGGATCTGGAAATACCGGATATGCACGAACACGCGGAGAAAAAGCCGCTATTGTCAAATAGGGTACGGACTGCATCACGGTATGCCATCCAACTCGTGCGACGGCTGCCCCGGCGCCCGGCACTAACCTGATGCAGGTTCGGGTGACTGACTGCGTAATTGGCGAAATGTTTTCAAAGTCGCGCTGGCAGTATTTCGATGCAATAACAATATCGTCAGCCCATACACCCCGACGCCCAAAACAATCTTCAGCACCAGTTCAAAAGCTAAATCGAAACTGGTTGGCAACAGTCGATCGAGACTGATGAGCACGACGGCCATCGCGAGCACCGAGCTTAGAGCCGGCCAAAGTGATTTCAGGTAAGCAATCGGGCTGAGTTCAATTTGCCGGAAAGCCAGCCAGTAAACCGGCGATTGTGTCAGTGGATAGGCGACAATCCATGCGGTCGCGATGCCGGCGGTGCCCCAGAAACTACCCAGGTAGAATGCGAACACCATTACGAATGCGGTGCACAAGCTGACCCACATGGTGAACCGTGTGTTCCCCGTTGCCCACAATACGCGCGGCATCAGCGAATATACGCCTCTGAAGGCGGCCGATAAAGCCAACAGTTGCAGCGGTATGATCATTGCCTCCCATTTGTCGCCCAGAATGACCAGCGTAAATTCTTCGGCTATCAGCGCCATGCCGACGGTGATGGGGAAGGTAACCAGCGCGAGACCTTGCGTCAGAATCAGCAGGTAGCGCCGCAACCCCGCTAAATCATTACCGACTGCCGAAAAAAAAGCTGGCATTACCCGGGCCACTATCCAGGCTATTTTATCGACGGGGATTTGCGCAAACTGATTGGCCAGCGCATAGGCACCCAGGGGGCCGGTTCCCAAAACTTTGCCGGCGATCGCCATGTCAGCTGACTCGGATACCTGGAAGGAGAGAATGTCCACGACAAAGTTCCGGCTAATCTGAACTACAGAGCGAATAGCCTGCAGACGCGGCCAGGCAAACGCGTGTCGCCTCAGGATTAGTCCCAGGGCACTGGCAAAAAATGAATCCATGAGCATGCCGGCGACCAGTGCCCAGTAACCGTAACCGAGCATTGCAAAGGTCAGGGTAGTCGAAGCTGTCGCGAGTGTTCGGCCGGCATCCGTCAGTGCCAGCGTCTTAAACCGCAAATCTTTTTCCAGTAACGCATACGGCACGGTGCGAAGAGAGCCCGTGACAAAAGTAACGCTGAGCACCCTGATGACCTCGGTAAGTTTCGTCACCTGCTCGGGATCGTCGAAGAACAGGCGCGAAACCGGCGTTGCAAAAGACCAGGAAACAGCCATCCCTGCGAGCCCGAAAAGCATTGCCAGGCCGTTGATCTGGGCAACCTGGTGATCTTCCAGGTTGCGAACAACGACAATGGCTTTACCGAAGCCGAACTCGGAGAGCATGATTACGAGGCCGATGTAAACCGCAGCGATTGCCATCAGGCCGTAGTCATCAGGGCTCAGTATGCGTGCGACCACCAGGGTGAACACCCAGGTAACCAACTGGCAGGCCCATTTGACTGAGCCCATCCACGCGATGCTTTTCAGTAGCGGGTTGTCCAGCTCCCTGTTATCGGGTTTTTGGCCGGGATCCGGATTGTTATTTGATTCGTTCATGGTTAAAATTTGTGGGCTCAGAATATAGCCCAGAACGGGTTGCGAAAACGCATACCATTCCAGCTTATGTCGTTTTGTTAGCCGGATGCGAGTTTTGGTGAATTCGTTTAACTGGCAAAATAGGCTAATGAATCGAACACCCTGACCTAATTTAAGAGCAGATCGACGCTGTGCCCTGGTACGCAAAATTACTGATTCCGCTGCTTAGCTTGCTGTTGTCCCTAGTGGTCGTTGAGTTCGCAATTCGTGTAGTCGCTCCACAAAACACCGGATTTTATGATTACGGGCAGTTTACAAAACCATCCGAAGCGCCCTGGCAGCAGGCGGAACTTGTTCCCAACACCGGAAATCCTGGTTATACGGGCGTCTCGGTAGAAATAAATAGCCGGGCATTGCGTGATCGTGAGATCAGTGTGCCCAAACCGGCAGATACGTACCGGGTGTTAACCATTGGTGACTCGGTAACCTTTGGGTACGGTGTTGAACTTGATGAAATCTATTTTAAGGTGTTCGAGGAACGGCTTAACGCCAACACTGGCGGCACCCGCTTCGAAGTAATCAACGGCGGTCTGATTGCTGCCGCGCTGGAATATCACTACCACTTTCTGCGCCTTGCCGATACGCTGGAGCCGGACCTGATCCTGATCGGCTTGGTACTCAACGATATAAAGGCTTACCCGGATTATTCGCTGGATCCGGAGCAGCCGCTTCGGGTGTCTTCCGCTCCTGGCATTATCAGGCAGATCTCTGCGTTCATGCGGATAAATTCACACCTGTACCAGATGGTTTATTCCAGCGTCAAGGGAATTTTGTACGAGTTGGGCATACTGGATGCTAACGAACTTCTCGGTTACAACTTCGCTGCGTTGAAGGAATCAAGTGCTGAGCTGGAGTTCGCCTGGGAAAAATCTTTCTGGATGCTTGAGAATATTATTTCTCTCGCACGGGACAAAGACTACGAAATCGCGCTGGTCATATTCCCGCTGGAGATGCAGTTGAACGAGGCTGCGCTGAACAATTATCGGCGCAGTTTGGGCCTGACACTCGGCGATTCTGCGTTGAGCGGCAATCCGCAGGATCGGCTCAGGCATTTTGCCGAATCACAGAACGTTCCGATTGTAGATCTGCTGCCGGTATATCGCGGCAAACCCGCCGAAAAGCTGTTTCTCCGCAATAAATCCATTTCTGCCGACCCTGTGCATCCCTCGGTCTTCGGCCATCGGGTTGCTGGCGAGGCAATATACCGAACACTGAGCCCCCTTATCAACGCAGGCAATGTTGATTAGCCGTTGCTTAGCGATCCGCCAGTAAGCGGCGATAAAGTTCGTCATGCGCCTCAAGCGTCAATTGCTCGGGATAGCGCAGGACGACATGCTCGCGGCCCCGCTCGCCAATTTTTTGCAGTGTTGCCGGATTCGATTCCAATGCCAGCATCGCCTCGGCAATAACGGCAGGGTCGTGGCTGTCGGTCAGGCCACCCTTGTCGGGTCCATACAGAAAGGCTGAATCGTCGAACGCGATTTCACGCATAACCGCAAGCCGTGGCGCAATAATCGGCACTCCGGCAGACATGGCTTCCAGAAGTGCGATGGGATGCCCCTCGCCGAGAGAGGAGCACAGGTATGCGTCAGCAGCCCACAGTAGTTCGGACACGTCTTGGCGCCTGCCCATAAAGCTTAGCCTGTCATCGATATTTAAAGTTTTGCACAGCGCTTTCAGTTCTTCGCCCTCCGGACCGTCCCCGGCAATCGCTATCTTCCGGTACGGGTTTTCCGGCAATTGACTGATCGCTTTCAGGAGGTAACTAAGACCTTTTTGCGGATCCAGGCGGAGTGCAGCAAACCAGAAGAAATCATCATCATTGAGGCCGAGTTCGGCGCGCTTCCCGGCCCTTTCATCGGCGGTTGGCGGCCTGAAGCGTTCTGTATCGATACCGTTGTAGAGCACTTCGAGTTTTGATTTCGGCAGCCACTCGACCTTTGTCAGGTGCTCACCCACGACCTTCGAAACGGCAACCGTCTTCGGTGCGAGCCCGCCGGCAAGCCGGTAAATCCAGCGCGCGCGAAACGTCATGTCGGGGCAGACCATGTGTCGTGTATACAAGGTAGTTATACCCAGCGACCACGTGAGCACTACCAGTTGCCAGTCGACCGGCCGATTGTGTACATGCACCAGTTCGATTTGGTTGTCCTGAAAATATCGTTTCAGGCGATTGCGGGATTCTGCATCCCAGAGGTTTTTATAGTGAACGCCCGTAACTTCGACACCCTGTCTTTCTGCATCGACACGCAGTGGCTGAGTCAGCCCACTGTCGTTCGAGTTACCCGCGAGAGTGACCAGTCGCGTATCCCATCCATAAGACCTGAGTCCGCCTGCCAGCGTAATAGCGATTCGCTCGGCACCGCCCACCTCCAGGGAAGCGACAACCTGCGCGATACGTATTCTGCCTGCGTCTGTCATTGAAAAGTCATTCTGCCTGCCTGGTGCTTTGCGCAAGCTACACCAGGGATACGTGACAGTACAGCGGGTGCCAGGCATTTGGATGAGGGCATGATTCTGCCGGTGACCAAGTGGCGGCCTTCGTGGCCTTCGTGGATTATGTGAAAGGCGATCGGCGGACAATTGTTAACTTGTATTGACAAGCTGCAAAATGCCGGAAAAACACCACTTTAGCCCCGTGGTACAGGCTTTTCCTGACATAAGTACATATAAAAATGCTGGTGTAATCAGACATTAGCAAGTATTATTTAAGGCGATAAACGAATTGTAAGCCGGGCGGCACTTATCCCGGTGATTACAGTTCCAAAATAAATATTGCTGAGATTTTTCGTGTATTGAATAAGGACTGAAGGGCAGTCAGGTAACTGGCTGCACCTGATGGCGCGTCTTCGGCGGTAGCGACATCTCCGATCAAAACAAGACTGCACGGATGCAGTATTAAGGGATATCGACAAACATGGCAGGGTTTAACAGTACCCTTAAAATCTTTTCTCACCCCGTACCCGTATGGGTGGTATTGCTTGTATGTACGGAACTTGCTCTCGGAGCATTTTCTCTTTATGTGGGTGTCTACATTCGATTCGGCGGCGATCAGGCCCTGATTGCCGAGAGCATCCCCGGACCGCTCTACCCGCGCGCGCTGATATTCGGCGTCATGATCGTGATTGGTATGCTCGCTATGGGGCTCTACCAGGTTCGCCAGGAACCGCGTCTGAGTTCCAACCTGGGTCGTATTGTTGTTGGTGTCGCGCTGGGAGCACTTGCCAGCACCATTATTTATTACTTACTGCCTTTCACCTTTACCGGCCGTGGCGCATTTGCGCTGAGCCTGTTATCAGCGCTTTTGCTGGTATGCATATGCCGCTACATCTATTTCGCATTTGCTGACAGCAGCTTGTTTAAATCCAGGGTTCTTGTAATAGGTGCGGGCAAGCAGGCATCTACCATCGCGCGACTTGTGACCAATGACGACCGGCAGGGGTTCACAATTGTTGGCTATATCCATACCGGGCGTGAGGAGATCAGCGCTGAGTGTGCTGGCAAGATAATCTCACCGGATAGACTGGTGGACTATGTAGTAAGCGAAACGGTCAATGAAATCGTAGTCGCAATGGATAACAGGCGGGATTGTTTTCCGTCACGCGAGCTGCTTGATTGCAGGCTGACGGGATTCGAGATCACTAACGTCACGTCCTTTGTAGAGCGTGAAGCCGGCAAAGTAAGCCTGGAGGTGATCAGCGATGGCTGGATCATTTTCTCCGATGGGTTCCGAAGAGGACCTATCCATATAGTTCTGGAGCGGATTTTTGATATTTTTGCCAGCCTGCTGCTGCTGGTCGTGATATCGCCCATTATGGTTGTTTCAGCGATCATTTTATGGCTGGAAAGTTTCGGCCGTGAGCCCATCTTCTATCGGCAGGAGCGGGTTGGTTACAAGGGCGGGTGCTTCGACCTTCTGAAGTTCAGGAGTATGCGTGTCAATGCCGAAGCTGATGGCACAGCACGCTGGGCTGCGTCGGATGACCCGCGGGTTACCCCGATCGGAGGCATTATTCGTCGTTTCCGCATAGATGAATTACCCCAGATAATTAATATTCTACGCGGCGATATGAGTTTTGTTGGCCCCAGGCCCGAGCGGCCGCAGTTTGTGGAGATGCTTTGTGAGCAGATTCCTTACTACAACGAACGACACAGCGTAAAGCCGGGCCTTGCCGGTTGGGCGCAGCTTGCATATTCGTACGGGGCGTCCATAGATGATGCGCGGCACAAGCTTCAATACGATTTGTACTACATCAAGAATCACAGTGTGATCCTTGATCTGTTTATTCTTCTGCAAACCCTTGATGTTGTCGTTTGGGGCAGGGGTAGCAGGATGGAGACGCATGCTAGCCAGCCTCCTAGTCAGCATGAGTCACAACAAGCCTGACAGAGGCGTAGTCGTCACGATTGGCGCCTAAAATATTTGTCAGGACGGTTTCACATAAAAAGTGTGTGCCAAAACGTGAGCCTGGTACATAGTTCGCCCGAGATCTTTATGGTAGCGTGATTTTGATAGATCTTATTGGCGAGTATAAGAAATAGAAAAAACGCCTTTAACTAAAAAAAGAAGAACCCCTGCATATGTTAAGAATTTTTCAATTAGTGGTTATTGCCAGTTTGTGTGCCTGCACCAGTCAATGGTCGGAGCCAACCGATATTGTTGGTGATTCGGTTATTCAGGAGTACCGCATTGGCGTGGGCGATATCATCAGCATTGATGTCTGGGGCAATCCGAATCTGTCAACGGAAGTGCCGGTGCGTCCTGACGGGATGATTTCTATGCCGCTTCTGGGCGATGTGAGGGCGGGGAGCCTTACTGCTGAAGAGCTGTCCGCAAGTATCACGCAGGGGCTGTCAAAGGATATTCGCAATCCGGAAGTTGTCGTTATCCTTGCAGAGTTGCACAGCCATGAATATTTGACGCGTGTACGGGTAACCGGTGCCGTGGTCGACACCATTTCTATTAACCACCGGCAGGGTATGACCGTTCTGGATGCGATTCTGGAAGCAGGTGGCGTTACAGAATTTGCTTCGCCAAATAAAACCACACTATTTCGCAAAAAAGATGGAGATACGCTGCAGTTAAGAGTGCAGTTAAATCACATCATGAAGCGTGGTGATCTCAGTACAAATTATGAACTCTCGCCCGGCGATATTATTAGCGTACCCGAAAGGTTGTTCTAAAAATGGATACCTGGAGCCCAGAACAGTTATGGAGACTTACCATCGCCGAGGTTTCCCGGCGCAGGGTAGCAGTCATTACTTGTTTTGTTGTGGTTTCCCTTGCATCCCTACTGCTCGGTGCTGTGATGCCCAAGAGCTACTCATCGGCAGCGACAGTACTGGCAGAACGCAGGGAAATCCTTTCACCATTGCTTGAGGGTAGTGCGGTCGGTAGTGCCGAGCGCGTTAACGATCAGGATCGCCTGCGTTTTTATCGCGAACTATTGTTTAGTCGCAACATCATGCTGCGCGTTATCAAGGAAACCGGTCTGATCAATGTGGACAATAAGAATGTAGCACTTGAAGAGCAAGTCATACGGGATGTAATCGATCAGACAACCCTGGAAGCAACCGGGCCGAATCTCGTTCGTATCACGGTTGAGGATGCGATGCCGGACCATGCATACGAACTGGCACAGTTATTTTCCGAACTGCTGGTAAGCGAAAGCGAGAGTGAGAAAACCCGTGAGAGTTCTGAGGCATTTGATTTCATAGGTGGCCAGGCTCGGGAGTACCACGGTAAGCTGGTTGATGCAGAACAGAGACTCACCGAGCATCGGGCCAGCAATGTTGATATTGGCCAGGGAACGGAAGCTGCGGTGTCAGCGCGCATCAGTGGTCTGCAGGCTGATGTCGAACGCAGCCGGTTGGAGCTTCGTGAGGCTCGTACACGGGTTAATTCACTCGAAGCGCAACTCTCCGGCGAATCCCAGGTCGTTGTTCGGGAGACTCGCGTATCCCAGTATCGTTCACAGATTGCAAGTCTGCAGCAGGAGATTGATGTTCTTCGCCTGCGTTATACCGATACTTATCCGGATATCGTAAACCTTAAGTATCAGATTACGGACCTGGAGAAAGCGCTGCGACGGGAAATAGATTCTACGGAACGAATCTCGACTGGTGAGGATGCCAGAAGCAGCGCCGCAATGGCAAACCCGTTGTGGCAGAGACTTCGTCAGTCGCTTTCGGATGCCAAGACCGAAGTCGCGACACTCGACGCGCGTTTATACGAAAACCAGCGTCTGTTGGAAATTGAACTGGAGCGGGCCAAGCGTATCCCGCAGATTGAAGCGACGCTTGCAGAGTTGACTCGTGACTATGAAGTCAACAATACGGTTTACCAGGATTTGCTTAGACGCAGGGAGAATGCACGTGTTTCCATGAATATGGACCTGCAACAACGTGGCGGGAATTTCCGTGTGCTTTATGCGGCAAATTATCCGGTCGTTCCTGATGGTCTTCGCCTGCTGCATTTTGCGATTATCGGACCGCTTCTGGGTATTTTGATTCCCCTGATCCTGATCGTTTCTTTCTTACAGTTTGATCCGCGTATCAGGCACGAAGAACAGATCAGAGACATCCTCGCGTTCGAAGTTGTCGAGGTTGGCACGGTATTGACCCGTCAGGAAGAGGCCCGTAACCGGTTTGTAACAATGGCCCTGGGAACGGGCATGTTTACAGTTTTTGTTGTTTACGCTTACCTCGGGTGGTTAAGCGTGGCGCGCATATTAGCAGGTGCCTAGCAGGCAGTTTGAGAGGTTTATGGCTATTGGCACATACTGGCGATAAAATGAGCGTACTGAAGGCTATTAGGCAAGGAGAGCCAAGCGTGGAAGAGGGCCTGACCGAAAAAGCAATTAGGCGCCTCATGGAGCAAAAGGAAGAAAAGCGCGCTGAGGCAGAAGTGATACCTGTTGCTTCGGGACGAAGCCAATTCTCCACATTGGGCGGCGACTCTTTGACGCCCTCCGAGATCACTCAGCACGGCTCTTTCGACCCGATACAGCTTAACCGCAAGCGCATTGTTCACCCAGGGTCCAAAGATCAGAATGCACTAAATTCTTTCCGCTACCTGCGGCGTCGCGTAATTGAAAAGCTTGATGGCCGCAAAGATGGGGTGATCCTGGTGGCCTCAGCAGTAAAAAGTGGTGGCGGGACTTTTACCGCTATCAATCTCGCTACGGTGTTTGCCTTTGAAAAGGGTGTTAGCTGTACCATCGTTGAATGTAATCTTGCGAATTCACCGGCTTGTAAGACGCTTGAGGTTAAACCTGAATATGGTTGGCTTGATTTCATAGAAGATCCCGGTCTCTCGGGCAAAAATATTATCTACCCGACAGGAATCAATAACGTTAGCCTAATGCCGGCTGGCGGCAGCAGTGGTTCAGCCAGCGGCCTCGTAACGCTGGGAAAACTGACGACTCTGTTCGATGATCTGTGCGCAGATTCAAATCACTTCATCATTATCGATGGACCAAGTATGGACTCGGCCGGCGACCCCCGCATTTTTTCAGATATTTGCGATGCCATAGTTCTCGTCGTTCCCTATGGTCGTGTGACTTCTGAAAAGCTGAAAAAATCATTACATGGAATCAGCAACGACAAGATTGCAGGCATATTGTTTAATAAGAGTCCCCTTATTTTTTCATGACTATTCTCATGACCATTATTTCAAGCTCATTCTGTTTCCTGCCCTCTAATATCCGGCTCTTATTACAGCGGGTTCTGAAGCTGTATTTACCATCCTGTGCGGTAGCTATTTTGGCCGGCACAGGTGGAATTGTGCATGCCGCCGAAGTCACGTGGGAATTAGGGCTTGATACCCGTTATACCGACAACATAAATATGATACCCGGCGACGGTCTTGATGAGCTTTCCGTGGTACCAAGTGCCAGCCTTATCTTCGAAAGCGATACACCGAGGCTCTACGCAAACCTTGAAGGACTGGTGAGGCATTATAATTACACCAAGGATACGAATAGCAATGAGACCCAGTATTTTGGTGACATAGTGCTGGATTTTCACCTCGTACCTGACCTTATCAGCTGGCGCATAGAGGATCATCTGAGCAACGAACCGATCGTTTCCGACGCGCCTGACGTTCCGGATAATCGCCAAGACGTCAATGTATTTTTTACAGGACCCGAATTCACGTTCCGCATGGGGCAGCGTAATCGTATTGATCTCGTTGGTGGCGTAATTCGGACTAGCGCTGAAGAAACGTCAGAATTCGATAGCGATCGCAATATCGGCCGCCTTGCGTATGTTCACTCTGTGTCCAACCGCTTTGACCTCGGGTTAAGTGGCGAGTGGGAAGATGTCGAGTTTGACGAATTGGTGGACTCGCCCCTGGGAATAGTCAGTGGCGATTACGACCGTACCGACGCATACGCGACCGCCAGTTTCAGGCGTGGTTCCAATACACTGGAGCTTGAAGCCGGTGCAAGTGATCTGGATTACGAAGAGCTACCTGATGATGACGGGGAGCGTATATTTGCGCGCTTCCACCGCGAGGTAAGCGAACTCGCTGAGTGGGAGCTCGCCTATCGGGACATGTTCACCGATGCATCGCGCACCGTTAGCGGTCAACCCAATCTTGGGCTGGGCGGAATCAATGTTTCGGCAGATGTGTACCGGCTGGAGGGCCTTCAGTTCACCTATAGCGGACCGGTGAGTACCGCCGCAGTTGAGCTTACCGCCGCTGCGCGTGAAGAAAAGTATGTTCAGGATCTGGAAGTTCTCGAGACTGAAGGGGCTGAAGATCGTGACGTCAACGAAGTCTCCCTTGATATCAACATACCTGTAGCCCCCCGGATCGGCTGGATTTCAACAATTAGCTGGGCTGAATTCGATTACGAGAATCTGTTAACCGAGGGCCCGGCACCTGAATTGCGTAAAGATGAGGAATACTGGCTTGTTACGGGTATCGAATACCAGATGCGTCGGCGGCTGCAATTGCGGGCCCAGGTCGGCCGGCATATCATCGACAGTAACAACTCCCTGACCAACGCCGACGAGAACCTTGTAACAGTCTCGCTAATCTGGTTGAACCGGTAGCTCCTCAGCGAACTGATTCGTAACCGCCGCCGACCCCGTCCCGTGAAAATATGATTTGCCAGAGCTGGTTGCCTCCGGCCCTGAAGCCTCCTGCACACGCTAGCAGGTAATAGCGCCACATCCTGAAAAAACGCTCATCGTAGTTGTTACGCAATTCATTCCAGGAGTGCTCGAACCGGTCGTACCACTGCATCAGTGTGCGTTCATAGTCCTGTGGGAAGTTGTGCCAGTCCTCGAGGTTGAGTAATCCCTCGGACGCACGGGTAATCTGGGTGGCCGAAGGCAGCATGCCGTTGGGGAAGATATAGCGTGCCAGCCACGGGTCGGTCCTCGCCGCGCTCTTCGGGGTACCGATAGAATGGAGCAGAAACAGGCCACCTGAGGGCAGGCAGCGCCGCACGACCTTCATATAGGCCTGGTAGTTCTTGTATCCAACGTGTTCGAACATTCCGATCGAATACACCCGGTCGTAGGATTCGTTAATTTCACGATAGTCCTGCAGGCGTATTTCAATTGGCAGATCGCTGTACAACCCGGCGGCCCTTTCATGCTGATCGCACGAAATTGTTATGCCGGTTCCCTGTATCCCGTACTTCTCGCCGTAGTATTGCAGCGCTCCGCCCCAGCCGCACCCGATATCCAGCACCTTCATGCCCGGTTTCAGCCGGAGTTTTCGGGCGATCAAATCCAGCTTATTTTCCTGCGCCTGGTCCAGTGTCTCGGCATTTTGCCAGTACGCGCAGCTATAGATCATGCGCTTGTCGAGCATCGCATGATACAGGTCGAAGCCAAGGTCGTAGTGTTTCTGACCGACCTCAAAAGCGCGAGCTTTGCGCTGCAGGTTCCGGATGTGCGCGTCGAGGGTAAAAATGAGTTGCTTTAAAGGTTTTATCTGTTGCTGGAAGTTCGCACGAAATGCCCTGCAAATCATTTCGTCCAGCTGTTCGCACTCCCACCAGCCATCCATGTAGCTTTCGCCGACCCCAAGCATTCCCTGGGCAACGACGCGTTCATAGATTTCGTTATTGATAATGTGGACATCCCACGGGCGGTCGCCCTCTATCCGGATATCCGCCGAGGCGAGCATCGCCTCCACTTTCTTGCGGTAACGTTGGGCAGTCATTTGAGTACCCCCGCGTTCTGATTATTGTGGTCACAATATTACCACCAGGTGACTTTCCTGACTAAAAGCCATGAAACTCAGCCCGCCCGTCTTAAAGACAGCACGCCCACAGATAAGTTCATTCAGGATTAAAGGCTGGCCTTGTTCCAGCCAAATTTACAATGCTGAAGGTCTAAGGGGTGCCTGCGTCAGGAACTGGCCCGCCTGGCAATCCAGTAGTCAAGGCTAACGAAGCGACCGCCGCCAATAAAGAACAGGGCCAGCAGCATAACGAAGAAGGTCGCGGCGAACTCGATACCGTTATTGATTACCGCAATGCCGCCGTTCTCTGTCAGCCAGCTGTAATCCCCGTGTTCCCTGAGTATGTCTTTAGCCGCTCCAAGCCTCTCTATGCCGCCTTCGACCCGCTCGGTGACAAAGGGTGACTTGAGGTCTGCAATGGCCTGCCAGCCGTTTTCCCAATGTGCAGTAACTGCAGCGACGACCATTGTGAACATCAATGGGATGCAGATCCACCGTACCCCAAGCCCAATCAAAAGCATGACAGCACCGGCCACCTCTGTGGCGGTAGCGAGAAATGCCATGATCTCGGGGAAGGGCATGCCCAGTCCCCAGTCGGGATTCCCGAACCATGCGACGGTATTCTCGAAGCCGTTAACCTTGTTCATGCCGGTTACCCAAAATACGGGAACCAGGTAAAGGCGCAACACAAGCGGTCCAAGCCAGTCAATGGCGCGGGTGCTGTCCAGTAAGCTCTGCAGCCGTTTAAGAAATTGCATGGTTTAGACCTTGGAAGATAATCAGGTGTCAATTGCTCCGGTAATTACACCCAGCTCGCGCCATTTCTCCATGATCTGCAAACCGCTTTCCAGACGTTAATCCAGTTGTCCGGAGCGACCTCAAGAAAACTGATCTGTTCAGGTAGCCGGTTTGCGAGCGGGCCCAGAAGGGCCCGCCGCAGTCCCAGCCCCGCGCCATGCAGAATTCCCTGCTGTGCGGGTTTGGCTCTATATTTAACGCTACTCACAAATTCAGCAGTGAGTTAGCTGCCACATTTACCTTCGCCACAGCTACCTTCGCCGTCGCCGCCGTCTTCACCGCAGCTACCTTCGCCTTCGTCTTCGCCTTCGCCGCTGTCTTTATCTTCGCCACAGCCGCCTTCTTCATGGGCACCGGCAAGAAGCTGACCGCTCATGAGTTCTTCCATAGCAAAGATACCTTCACCTTCTTCGGCATTGGCAATACCTGCGACACCCATTGTGCTTATAACAGCAGCACCGAGTGCGAGGGCCAGTGGCCTACGAATTGCTTGCTTCGACATGATTGAAAATCTCCATTTTCTGCGTTTTACCCGGAAGAGCCCGGGACGTTAATCCCGACAATTGCCGGGCTCCCGTCTTTGAGACCTAAGCGACAACGCCACCAGTCCCGCCGACAATTTTTGTGCGCAACCCACCAAGTATTGCAGCCATCAGATCTTTTTTCGATAGGCCGAAATAATTGGATCCCCCTGATTTTAAAAGCGATTTACGGACCTATTTGGCTGGTATTTCAAAAGCTTGCTGTATTGACCGGTGAATGCACCGGAAAGTTTCATCGGAAGTGCTTAAGTTATTCCATGGCTGCTTATCCAGGCTGAAATCCCCGGCAGCAAACACTTTGCGGGGCGCCGGCCCGGCAATCAAATGGGGCGCACAGGACCCGCAGCGGCGACTTATTCAGCGCGCAGCGGCATATCGGTCATCGATGTGTGTGAGTCCGGTTCGACACGGTCATCGCGGATTTTCACACCCGCCGCATTCAACACCGGGATAAAGTCCGGGATTGCAGTCGAGTTTTCATACTGTGAGTACAGCGGTACAAACAGGTCGTCACCGACGATGCGATCAAATTCCACGGCGATATCCATTCCGGTCCAGCGCTTGCGCTCGTGCAGGCAACAACGGCCAAAAGTTTGCAGCACATGGTCCAGGGTTATGCGATCTTTGCTACGGCTGCGTAACCTGAGGTCGGCCTCCAGGAAATACAGCGCGCCGGTCCAGTAAACACGCATGAACGCATGCGTTTCTCTCAAATTGCTGCAGAGTTCTGCCAGGGTGTAATCGGGGTTGCGGTTGTCGGCGCGGCCCCGCTCGAAACCTTCATAGAGTTTTTGCCAGGCCTGCGCTTCGGTCAGTAGCCCGCCGCGATACTGCAGTACATTCTGGTAGTAGCTTGCGAGCCCTTCCGAGAACCAGATATTTGACCGGCCCGGGAAGGGTATGAACAGGTGCGTGAACTCATGGTAAGCGGTCCAGTCATTTATAAAGTCATCCAGCGGGTATTCCGGGTTGATATAAAAAAGTATGCCCTGGTCACCGTTGCGCAGAACACGGGCGAACGGAACCACGGTTTTGGAAGGGTATTGTTGCAGGACTATCCTCGTCCTGGGGCGGGGCAGAGTGCCGTGCAGTTTCTTCATGGTCGCAGCGACTGATTGCAGCCAGTTTTTCAGCTTACCGCGCTCGGCTGCGGAGAACTCGCCGCGCCACTCAAGGTCGAAATATCCACCGTCCACATCCAGTTCTTCGACCGGTTCAGCCGCCGCCGGGACAGCAAGTACCAGCGCCAGGATGAAGTGCAATGTGACCGCCGCCCCATACTTGCCGCCCGCTTTCATAAATATCTCCACGGATACAGGTTACAACAGCCGGCGCGATGCATTGCTTTCCCTCCCAAATGCCGCGTGACCATCTGGCAGCAGGTTTTAGCCCCGGACGATCAGAGCCGGCGTTCTGCTACTACTATTAGGTGAAAATATGCGTTTGGGGATAAGAAAATGCGGGGATTAACGATGGTGAGGGTACGTAATACAGCAATACTTACGGGGCTTTTGGCCCTGTTGCTTGCGGGAATGCCGGAGCGCGCCGTAGCTGCAGATGCCTGGTTTGGTGTGGAAAGCCTGGAGAAACGCATTAAGCGATCGGAAAATGCCCGGGCCCGCGTAGCCGATCCCGAGTTTGGCGCCCTGAGCCTGCGTTTGCCCCCCGACGAAGACCCCTACACCGCGATTACGGGCGCCGAGGTTTACGGCTACCTCCAGGACATCATGAATATTTCGGTGGAAACCAGGCCGGAAGGCGAACGTTTCTGGGGTCGGATAGCAGGTTCCCGTTCGGAAGTGGCGACCGCTGAATACATTGCGGATAAATTCCAGGAATTCGGATTAAAAGAGGTGCGCCTCGAAGACGTGAAAGGCGGCGCCCAATGGTGGCCGCTAAAGTGGGAGGCAACTTTACTGGGCAGCGAGGCGTACGGTTCCGGCACAACCGATGTTCATTTCGATTCCGCCTTCCCGGCGTTGCAGTTGCAGGGGGATCCGGTTGCAATTGAAGGCCTTGAGGCAGAGCTGGCCTTCGTGGGCTATGGTCAGCCGGTCGATCTCGTGGGTCGGGATATCGAGGGCAAGGTTGCGGTGGTGCGAGCGGCTATGCAGTCGGACGGGTTTTTTCAGACTGCACGCGGATACATGGACGGGGTTATCGAGGCAGGCGCTGTCGGCGTACTTGTGATCATGGATACACCGGGGAATCACCAGTACGCGCTGGAAGACATGGGCCCGGGGCACGTGCCGGCACTGATACTGGGCGGCGATGACGGCCGTTTTTTATTGGATGCGATGGCCGCAGCCGGTTCCGCAAACCCGTTGAAAATACGCATAGGCCTGATGACAGAAATTCGTGACAGCTGGCTGGGTAAAAACGTGTTTGGCATGGTTCCCGGGAAAAGTGATGAATACGTTGTCATCGTTTCGCATCTCGACGGGTATTTCGAATCAGCCAACGATAACGGTGGCGGACTTGCATCGATGCTGGCGCTTGCTAATTACTACGCTAACGAGGCGCCTGAAAAGCCGAAGCGCAACATGCTGTTCGTCGGCACGAGCGGTCACCACGAATTCTCGGACGGGGTCGCGACCCTGATCAGGGAACACAAGGAAACCCTTGATAATTCCGTGCTTGTTATGAATATCGAGCACCCCTCGTCCACGTTTAGCTATTACCGGGGTCCGTTAAAGTTTAAACGGGCGACCGTGCCGGGGCAGATTGCTACGACCACGACGCACGGAACGCGGTCGCTTAATGTTTCAAACGGTAATGCCCTGTTGGTCGACTTTTATCGCCAGGCCATAGACCGCTATGGCCTTGTTATTAATGCGGAGCGGGAACTAAGCCCACCGACCGGTGATGCTTTCGATTTGTACCGCGCCGGCTACGTTGTCGCGCAGATCCTGGATGCCAACATCTGGTATCACTCGACTGCCGACCGTATCGATGTGATACAGGAAACGGGTATGGAGCGCGCCACCCGGTTATATGCGGATGTGCTCGACCAGATCGACCGCCACGGTACGGAAGAATTACAGGAGAGGGCAAAGCCGTAACAGCCAAGCTCGATAGGCGACCGCTGCCGGTTTTTTGCGGCAGTCCGGCACCGCAATGGTTTATATTTGCGGCATAAGTTGAGAAGCGGGTGCCTCCCGATCGTGGCTATACCTGCCAGGTTTAAGAAGGGGAAGGATTCATGAGAAGGCTCTATAAGCTGCTGGTAGATAACCAGATATCCCGGCGCGAGTTCGTGCAGGAGATGTCAGCGCTGGGGGTAACCGTTGCATCGGCGAATGCGCTGGTTGCAGGGGCAGTCAGTGACGCAACTGCGGCGGAATCCGGTGACCCGATCGAGCGTGGCCGTGAGGTTACCGGCACCGGTGCTGAGCTGCTGGCAGAATCACTGCTTGATGCGGATGTGAACTACATCTTCCATGGCTGCGGCGGCGGCACCAACCGCTTTTTCGATGCTTTTGTCACACGCCCCGACTTTAAAAACTTCCTCGGGACCAACGAAGGGCAGTGCGTTGCGATGGCCGAGGGCTATCACATTGCCTCCGGCGGTGAACTCGGCATGGTGATCGTGCCGCGGCCCGGTCTGCCGAATGCAGCGGGCAATATCCTTAACGCAATGGCGCACCGCTCTTCGGTGCTGGTACTAACCGCCCGTGAAACGAACGAGTACTCAAACCGGCGCGGCAATATCGAACTTGTTGAATGGGAAGAAGTCTTAAACCCATTCATGAAGTGGAGCTACAAGATGGAACACATTGAGCGGGTGCCCGAGTTCACCCGGCGTGCCATCAAGGTTGCCAACGCGCCACTCGGCGGCCCGACTTTCCTCGGCTTTGCCGAAGACCTTTACGTTACTGAAGGCACAGCGACGGTCATGCCCCAGCGCATGCACGAGGTGCAGGGCAGTATCGAGCCGGATGAAGACGTTATTGCAGAAGTAGCAAAACTTTTGATCAATGCCGAAAAGCCGATCATCATTCCCGGCCTGGAGGTCAGCAAGTCGAACGCAGTTGAAGACCTGGTTGAATTGTCCGAACTGCTTGGCGTGCCGGTTGCACAGGGACTGAGCCTGTTCGCCGATTTTCCGAGTCAGCACCCCTTGTCGCTTGGCTGGTTCACGCGTTACCTGGGCTATACGCGTGGTGTCGACCTGGTTATCGTGATCGGGGCGCAAATGCCTGATCCCGGCCACTACATATCCACGGGACCCCTGCCCGAGGATGCCCGCATCGTCCATATCTCCATGGACCCTGACATGCTGGCGATGGCAGAGCCCACGGACATCAGCCTTGTTTCCGATGCCGGTGAGGCAATAAAAGCGCTTACCGAAGCGGTTAAGAAACAGGCATCCGGCCGGAAACTCCGGTCGATTCGAAATGCCCATTACGATGTGGCTGCCGATTACATCAAGGGACAGCGCGACCGGATGATGGCGCGCGCCAGGAGGAAATGGGACAAGGCACCCATGACCAATGCACGGCTCAGCATCGAACTGGACGATGCGCTCGAAAAAGATGCGATTGTTGTTTCCGAGTCATTGTTCGGCGTGGCGGAATGGTTTGATTTCGGGCCCGATGCAAAAATGCAGATTGGCCCGCAACCGGGTGAAGTCCTGGGATGGGCAACGGGTGTCGCCCTGGGCGCCAAGCTTGCGCAACCCGACAAACAGGTCGTCGCGCTCTCGGGTGACGGCGCATTCATGTTCTCGAATAACCTCTGGGCGTTGTCCCGTTATGACGCACCGGTACTCATTGTTATCTACAACAACCGGGCTTACAACATGAACCGTGCATTCGGTTGGGCACGGGGCGGCGCGCAGGCGGAGCTTAAGAAGGACATGCTGACCTACCTGGGCGACCCCGATATGGATTTCACCCTGCTTGCCAAAGCACACGACATCGACGGTGAAATCGTATCTGACCCGGCTGATTTGCGGGCTGCTATAGAAAGAGGGCTGGCCGTTACTGCGAGCGGGCGGCCTTACTTGCTGGATGTACGGACCGAACGCTGGGGCGCCGGGGGCGAACACGAGTGGCACCCGGGCATTTCGATTGCCGAACTGCGTACCCGGAAAGTCTGACCGGTTGTTAACATGGCATTTTCAGGAGCGCAGATGTCGATGAAAGCCATAGCCTGGTCACGCCGCATCCTTATCGGGGTATTTCTGGGTACGTTTGCAGCGGGCGGTGCAGCGTTTGCGGGAAGCAGCCTGGCTACCGAAGGTGCGGAGTTGTATGGCGATTTTTGTGAAAACTGTCATGGCGCTGACCGGCAAGGCCTGCAGGCATTCGAGGGTGACCTGGATGCGCTGACGGAAAGGCTGGAAGGGGTTACAGAGGAGATGCCCGATTTTGCGGGATTCTTCGAGGAAGATGAAATAGCTGCTTTGTATGAGTACCTGTCGGCACCAAAGTAGAAACTATAAATGGCCCGTGCGAAACGACTGCTCGTAAAGCGCTTTAGCCGAAGAAAGTTTTTCCGGGATTCTGCCGCGCTGGGATTGCTAACAACACTGGCGGCTAAAATGGGGCTGGTAAAAACTGCCGCCGCCAACAACGAACAAGTTCACAGGAGAACAGGAATGGCTAAGTATCTTGATCCGTTACCACCCGGGTTCAATCCGGGCCCGCTCGACATGGAGAAACCGCTGGATAACCAGGTTGCCATGCTCAAACTGCAGGCCGACCTGTCCGGCGAGCCGGTTATCGGCATCTTTCCGGGCAAGGCCTGGATCTGGATTCCCGGCGAGGGCAATACCGAGATATTTCATACCTACGGTGTGGGTGCGAGCCGGCTGGAATACAACCCGGACGAACAGGGCTGGCGTTTCTACCACCGTGAGATCCTGCTTTACACGGATCCGCAGACCGGGGAGGTAGTCGATACCTGGAAGAACCCGATTACCGGCATGACGGTTCGGGTGGTGCATGTCCACAACGATCCGGTACAGCGTTTCTATCCGTTGGAGAAAGGACCGTTTGCACCGCCGTATCCGTACATGATCAATGGCGATAACCTGGTGTTCCAGGTCGATGTGTTCAGGCCGCCGGCACCGGGCAATAATCCGCTGACACGCAAGGATTACCCACTGCACTCACAGCAGGACCTCTACCAGACGGGTGAGTTGTGGGCAATACACGGCAGCATGGAAGCCCTTAATAACCCCGAGAATACCCGGGTTCCCTGTCACACGGCGTGGGGGCGTATTTCCATGTGGGAACCGTTCTTCGAAATGGGTAACCGGCCGGGATTCGTGGTGTATCACAGCCAGGCGTTCACTACGCAAAATGGCGTTGACGATATCGATCCGAAGATTGTCAGCTACATGGAGAAACATTATCCGCAGTTTCTCGAGTACCCGCATGCGCCTACCGAATGGGGCGAGGGTTTCCAGGAAAATCACTGGACCTATTCGCAGAAAATCATCGACAAGGCACGCGCCGAGGGCAAAACCGTCGGCGAAAGCGTATTCGGTGTTTTCGACTGACGCTTAGCTAGTCGACTGCAACCCAGAGCGGTGTGCCCGCGACAATCATCGTATTGATGGCGCGAAACAATCCCACGGTAGCTGTTTCCGCTTCGCCGTCGCCATCGGTGTCGATGTATTCCGGAAAATAGCTTTCATTCGGAAGCGGGCTGATCATCGCATCGGCGGTGCCGTTAACCAGCTTGGGCAGGCACAGTGCCAGGTCGCTCATGAACTCGGTCTTCTTCGTCTGTCCCGGTTGGTCGAAGTAGGTTTTGGTCAGTTCGTTCGAGAGCGGCCCGGCGCAAAAATGCACACCGGATGCATTCAGGGCGTCATCTATATCTTCCCAGTCAGGACCGCCGTCCTTGAGCATCCATACGAATTGTCCGGTTGAGGTCATCGTGCAGGTATAGCGCCGCGCGGTCCGGCGCCGTTCGCCGTCCCGGGTCGATCCGCCAAGCGCATTGACCAGGCCGAGTATGTCTGCCTCGCCCGAATTGAGATAGTCCGTATTCCGGAAAGGCGGCGGAATGTAAACGATATTCTGTTTTATAGGGTCGGCACCGTAGTGGTTCGCAATGCGTGTCAGTATCAGATCGATCAGCGCATCGCCCATGCGCGTAAAGTGAAAGGCTGTCGAACCTTCGTCTATCTTGCCGGTGTTAGAGATACCGACATTGATGACACCTTCATCGAGTATGCGTTTGAGTGTGCCCGTCGGGTTTTCCGGATAGCGCGTTACTTCCGGGTCGGGCAGGCAGTCTGCCATGTTGACAATCAGGTCCTGGGCATTGAAACGGCCTATAAGCTCCCTGACGTCGCCATCATCCAGGGCGCGCACCCAGGCCGCGTCGAGCGCATCGACCAGTTGCTGGCGGCCTTCCGGGGGACCTTTCAGTTCGGCTATGCACGATGTACTCAGGGTTAGGCAAATGATAGTGCATGCAAAACGGTAAACCTGGTTCATGCGGTACTCCTTAATTCTTGTTTTTCCCGATACTGTTTAGCATAACAAGCTCCTGAACGCAGTAGCACGGCGGACTTCAGGCCTGTCCGCTGTATGCAGACCCGGCTGGATAGCGTTGTCCCATGCTCGGGCAGACCGTATTCTGGTTCATAAACAGCTGCCCGGTGGGCATGTGAAAAGAGCAAAAGGGGTACGAGATGCGAGGCTGGAAGGGGCTAACCGCGTTTGCAGCGTTATCGGCAATTACATCGACCGGATGTTTGGCAGGTAATCGGCTGACACAGATCGATCCTGATTTCCTGCCCGCGGCCGATGTCGTTCAGGACTGGCACGAACGTAAAGCGGCGGGTATCCATACCCTGACCGGCAGTCCTTCCTGGCACGACTTTATGAGTATTGTCGAAGCAGGAATGGAAGAAGCTGGCCTGATCGATGTGATCCGCGACCCGTTTACCTACGAACGCTGGTTTACCTCGGACAACGCCGACGCGGGGCAGTGGACACTCACCCTGGACGGCAAGTCCGTTCCGGTTGCATCGTACTGGGCCTATTCCGGATCCACCGGTGAATCCGGAGTGACCGCACCGTTGTTGCTGTATGACAAGGATAGCCCTCCCGAGTCCATGGAGGGCCGGATCATCGTCTTCCAGGTGCCGGGCCTGACCGAACCGCTGCCGAAATTGTTTCAGGAAGCCGGATACGAATTCGCCACCGACGAAGAAACTATTGGAACGAATCAGATTTTGTCGTCGGACCAGTGGTACCAGACAAACTATGTCACACGTTTCGGTCGTCTGAACGCCGTCATGAAAGACAGCGGCGCAGCCGGCGCGCTGGTGGTGTTCAGCATGGGCCCTGAACGTGCAGCCGGGCTCTATACCTTTCCCTTGCTCGAACCCGGCATTGTAGGCGTGCCGGGTCTGTACCTCGACCGGGTTAACGGTGCACCTGTGATTGAGGCAGCGAAAGAGGGTCGTGAGGCGACGCTGCGGCTGATCGCGGAGCGCGAGCAGGTCAACGGACATTTCTACACGGGTTTCCTGCCGGGCCGGAATTACGGTTCTGACGATGACGAGTATGTGTTCCTGATAACGCACGGCGACGGACCGAATCTGACGCAGGACAACGGTGGCTTTGCATTGTTGTCGCTGGTTCAGTATTTCTCGAATATCTCGCAGGAAGACCGCCCGCGCACCCTGGCAGTGATGATCGATTCACAGCACTTTACGCCGCACCGGCATATGGACGACTGGTACGAGATGCATCCCGAGATCGTCGAGCACATCGTTGCGACGATCGGTGTCGAACACCTGGGGCAGCGTGAGTACACGGAGCAGGGCGACCGTTTCATACAGTCCGGTTTGCCTGAAACGACCATTGTGTTTGCCCAGGACAACGACACACTTATTAACGGCGCTATCGAAGGCATAAAGGTTTTTGCAGTGCCGCGAACGATGGTCCAGTCGCCACCACGCGGCGGCCAGGGGAACTGGTCCGGCATGAGTGATGTCTCTGTTAAAAAGAACTATCCGGGTTACGGCATTAGCACTAATATGAGTGCTTACTGGTCTACCCGTGCAGGAATCCAGACATTCGACAGCGAATTATTCGTAAAACAAATTGGACTTGCGGCACACCTTACAGGGGTGCTAATGAGCATAAGTGTCGATGACATGGCGCTGCCGCTAAAAGAAAAATAAGTGGGGTGAATCAATGAGGCATCTGGTAAAACAATTACTCGATCAGGAGCTGTCCCGCCGCGACTTCGGCAAGGCGATGATCGCCATGGGCTTCAGCTCGGCGGCTGCCGAATCGGTGCTGAGTTCTGTTGCTGTTGCGGCGGAGGGGGCGTCAACAGGCGCTTACGAGTTCACCGGAAACGGGGGCGAAGTGATCGCCGAGTGCCTAAGGGCGGCTGGCGTCAAATACGTTTTCGATACCAACTCGACCGGGCAGGCGACTTTCTATGATGCCTGCGGCCAGCGCCCGGGCCTGAAGCTGATTATTGCCCTGCAGGAAGGACAAGCGACCGCCATGGCACACGGTTATGAACTCGGTAGCGGCAAAACTGCGGCCCTGTTTATGCCGGGTATCGGCATGCCGAATACTCTCTGTAACCTGTACAACGCGTGGAAAGACCGTTCCTCACTGGTCGTCTTTTCCGACGGCCAGTCGTCCGACATGGTGGGCCGTGACGGTTTCCAGCAGGTCGCAGACTGGATGGAGCCCACGGAGCAGTTCACGAAGTGGCACTGGGACCTTCGACACCCCGACCGTATTGCAGAAATGACCCGTCGGGCGCTGAAAGTGGCGGGCACTCCGCCCGGTGGTCCCACCTACGTGAAGTTTCCCCGCGACGTCATGACCGCGCAGGACGTTACACAGACCATGCATCCGCAGGACAGCTTCCATGTCCCGGTTGAAATGGCGCCACGTGCGGACGTGATCGATAAAGCGGCCCGCATGTTGATCGAAGCCGAGAAACCCTTGATCAATGTCGGCTCCGAGGTCAGCCGGGCGGGAGCTAATGCAGACGTTATCGAGCTGGCGGAACTGCTGGGCGCCCCGGTATCGCAGGGCTACAGTGTGTACAGCGATTTTCCGTTCAACCACCCGCTATTCCAGGGCTTCGCGGGTATGGGGTTTCCGAAGGGACTCCGCAGGGCCGACGTGTTCCTGAACCTGGGTTCGTTGATGCCGGATGAGTCGATCATTACTGCGCCCGTGCGGGATACGACGCGGGTAATTAACGCGCGACTTGAGTATGACGTCATCGCGAACCGGCACCCCACCGAACTGGCCATTGCCGCCGGCATGGGTGAAACGGTTCGTGCCCTGCTCGACTCTGTCAGGTCGCAGGCCACCGCTGAGCGACTGAAAAATATCAGTACGCCGCGGCTGGAAAAAGCGCAGAGGGATTATGAAAAAGCCCAGGTGTCGAAGCGACGACGGCTCGAGAAACTCTGGAACAACGAACCCGTGATTGCAGAGCGTCTGTGCCATGAGCTCGACCAGGTACTCGAAGAGAACGCCATAGTCGTGGTCGAATCGGGCGACCGGTCGCCTCAGAACTGGATGACCATAGCACCGGACAAGAAGCACCTGG
Source organism: Chromatiales bacterium (assembly GCA_002729495.1). Lineage (GTDB taxonomy): Bacteria > Pseudomonadota > Gammaproteobacteria > Steroidobacterales. Next base: position 11,869 of record PBYE01000008.1, on the reverse strand, counting down.
TTGGCCCGACCACCGGCTATGCGCTTGGCTGGGGCATCGGGGCATCGCTGGGCGTGAAGATAGCGCAACCTGACAGACAGGTTATTGCCATTGTCGGCGACGGGGCAATGTTGTTCGGCCAGATCGAGGCACTGTGGACGGCTGCGCGGTACGAGATTCCGGTAATAATGGTTGTAATGAACAACCACAGTTACGACGGTGAGCGTGGTCGCATCTACATGATGTCGCAGTTGGCCCGGGAAAATAAGGAAGCCTGGAAAGACATGTCCTGTTACCTGGGCAATCCGGACATAAACTATGTCGATATCGCCAAAGGCTTCGGTATCGCCGGCGAGAAACTGGAAAAACTCGGCGATATCAAGAAGGTATTCAAACGTGCCGCGGATGCAAACCGCGATGGCAGGCCCTACATGGTCGATGCATCCATTGCCCGCCGCGGAGCGCATGCCGAATCAACCTGGCATCCGGAGATTTCCATCGCGAGTATGCGTTCGGTCAAAGTTTAGTTAGCCCTGTCCGGCAATTGCACTCCTGCAGGTGGAATAGACAGCCGCTGAGAATAATTTGTTGTAGGAGTCGGCTTGTCGCTCTCGGTCGTCCATGGCCTCGCCGCTCCCGCGCTTCCCTGCGCTCCGCGGCACTTAGGCTCCTGCCTGTCGCGCGACATTTGGACATCCTGTCCGGCATAGGCGCGAACCCGCCGTACTTTCAATCATTGCCTGTTATACGGAAGAAGTATCCGATGTGGGCCCGCATCAACAGCCCCTGCAATAGGCACTGCGCTCACCTGCCGCAGGTTCGCGCCTAAAGGCGCTCCTACAAGCGGCGGGCTGGCGTTAAATCATACGCAGCTGCCACTACCACTGAATCTTCAGGAACAGGTCGCAGGTGCGTGCCATCATGCGCCCGTCAGGATCACCCGGCATCGGACTCAGCTGATGCCAAAGGGCTTCGGCAGGCGTGTTGCAGCGGAATACACAGGTGCCGATGTTGGCACTGTTAGCTACATCAAAAGGGCTCTCCCGAGCTTCCGCCACGGCCCCGCGGACTGCGCAGCTTTCCGCGCTAAAGACGCCGCCGTCCCCGGTGTATTTATCACCGCCCTCGTCCCAGGCGGTTTTGCTTGAGTGACGAATGTCGCAGTCTTCGTGCGCCGACGACAGATTCCAGCCAGAACCGCTGTAGTCCTGGCAGAACTGGGAGCCGGCCGGACCGAAATACAGCAAACAACTACCGGCAGCAGAGGTACGCGATGACGGTTCGGTGCACTCCGGCCGGGGCCGGGGAAAAAGTTCGGTATCACCGCGCAGAGAACCCACGGTCATCCAGCGTTGCATTGCTGCCAGCGTAATCAGCTTGCAATGATGTGTGCCCTGGAACCAGTCGCCTGCCGGGCCTGGCCACGGTACCTGCACAGAGGGTGCCTGTATTTGTATTGCCTCAGGTTGGTTCGGGTCACCGAGTGGCGTAATAAAGTCACTTACCACCGACGGAAGCCACTCACCGCCCGCTACAGCCCTGTAGTCGTCTGTAAATTGCAACGGTACACCATCGGCAAGATATTGGCGCCTTTGTTCAGCCGTCAATTCTCCAAGCGCCAGCCTGTAGGTAAGTTCATTGACATCGCGACAGGTGCCAGGCGGTGCCGGCAGCTGCAGGTTGAGTATGTCATTCGCCCTGGCCTGGTTAATCTGTTTACAGGCAACATTCACTGCCAGGTTCTGCCTGGAAATCTGCACCATTACCGTAAGCGACGCAACGGAAACGGTATTGCTATCTCCGTCGGCATCCATCTGCTCAGTTATAAATGTGCCGCCTTCAGCAACAAGTGTATTAAAAGTGAAATCTCCGGGTTGCGCATTCAGTATCTGAAGTTGCGCGGTGTTGCAAAGTTCCTGGTCATAAGTGCCGCTGGCAAGAAGTTCCGCAATATAGGGTTCGGGCAGTTCGGCGAGTGCGGTCAGACTTACGCAAAGGCCGGCCACAAGTGACAACAACCGGCCGGGTCGTGAGCGGGCTTGTAAGCGCAGCATGTCTATTCCCCCTGGTGGCCCGGACTGGTTGCATAATGTCGGCGTAGCATGTCGGTCCCGAAATCATTTCCCGTGTAACGAAATATGGTATGCACGTGGTTAGGGTTCGGCGCCCGGGTCGGCGACTGACGATCTCTCGCGGTAACAAATTCAACGATCAGTGATGGGCTGTGGATTCGGTAATACTTGCCGCTGTCTGCGGATGTTCCGCCCATCCAGGCGAAATAGATGTCCTCGGGGCCATCTGTACGAATCGCGTTAAGGTGCTCGCGAGCGACTGAATCGGCGGCGTTACCGATGTATTCATCGACCAGGCTCCAGAACAGCAGTAATTGTTTGGCGTCCAGATCGGAAACCGGTAATCCGGCATATTCCTTAAGTGCATCACCCTGGCCATGACCGGTAATAATTCGTTCCGGAATTTCGTCGGCAATTATGGCGCGCTTACGCTGATCTGCTGACAGCGACCGGATCAGCTTTAATCCCTTGTCCATCTCCGCGCCCAGTATGCGCCAGCCNGCNCGTTCGCCATCCGGNACNCTTGCCGGGTCNGCCCCCATGAAAGCNGGNGCAAANATGACTTCGTTATCGACNACCGTAAAGTTAAGTACGAGGTGATGACCTTCATATTGCCAGCCCCACGGTTCATCGCCATCCGGGTCCCCNAATACGGCCAGCCAGTAGAACGGTGAGCCAATCGGCAGGTTTTCCATCGGCCGGTACAAATCCGTCTGCGCGAGGATATCGTCCAGCCACATGATGGATGTCGATTTCTGGTAGCCCTGGCTACTCAGGCCGCAGGCAATCAGTCCGTGCGCGGCCGTACGCTGTGGTTCCGACATGTCTTGCAGCGCGACGCCTTCGAGCCGCTGGGTTAACTGTGGAACGTTCGGCGCATAGGACCAGTGCCTCCGTTTAGCTTCATCAAAGGCTTGCCCGGCCAGTTTTTGCTGGTCGCTGTCCAGGCTGTCCAGAAAAACCCGTGCTTTTTCAGCGCAGGTTCGTGCAAGCGCCATGCTATGTGGATCGGCCATCGCCGTGGTATGCCCGCCTGTTGCTGCCAACAAGACCAGCAGTACCGCCATTCCCGGAAATCGTGGCTTGAGCATGCTTCCCCCCCCAATATTTTGGGCCCTTGGCAGGCCTGCATTTATCTCTCCGCTACTTATCCTAACCCACTACCGACCCGCTGGCATCCGGGCCGGCAAGTCCGCGTGATGACTGTGAATTCCCGGTATTTTCCATAACGTGACCTGCGTCGCAGTCGGAGGCATGGCTTGAAAGTAACTTCTGTGGCTAGACCGAGGAACTCCCGGACGGCCCCATCTTGTGCGTATCAGAAAGATTTATCAATGAAACTGTTACTTGTAGAAGACAATTTAACCGACGCTGAATTTCTCCAGGCCTCGTTGCGACGTAGTAAGGCGGAAGACGTCGACCTGACGCATGTCACCACGATCAAGGAGGGTACTCGAGCTGTTCGTAAGGGCGGTTTTGACGTGATTCTGCTTGATCTGAATCTGCCCGATGGCTCCGGAATTGAATGTGTAGAAGCCATGCAGGAAGCAGACCCGGACATGCCTATCGTGGTGCTCAGCGGACAGGATGACGAGGACTTCGCGATCAGCATACTGAGTATAGGTGTGCAGGATTACCTGGTTAAATGGGAAGGCAAGGGCCGACTGATACTTCGCTCTATTCGCTTTGCCATTGAACGCAAGCGCAGTGAGAAACGGCTAAATTACCTGGCACAGTATGACAGCCTGACCGGCGTACCCAATCGCCAGTACCTGACCGAACAACTTGATCAGTCAATCGCACGTGCCCAGCGCGCGGGTAACAAGGTTGCCCTTTTCTACCTTGATCTCGATAAGTTCAAAGCTGTCAATGACACGCTTGGCCATGATGCCGGCGACTTATTGCTCAAGGAAGTGGCCCAGCGTCTTTATTTACATACCCGCGCCGGCGATGTGCTTGCCAGGCTCGGCGGCGATGAATTTGCAGTCGTTATCGAGGGGCTGAATCAGGCGCATGACGCCGAGTCCTTTGCGCGCAATATCGTGAATTCGCTCGTCGAACCGTTCATGATGAATGGCAGGGAAGTCCAGGTAACCGCCAGTATCGGCATTTCCATTTTCCCCGATGACAGCAATGAAGCTGCCGTATTGCTGAAGAACGCTGATATCGCGATGTACCAGGCCAAGGAAGGCGGGCGCAACGAGTTTAAGTTCTTCACCGAGCATATGCACGCGGAACTGGTAGAGCGCCACCAGTTGGAGCAGGATATCCAGACTGCGCTTCGGCTGAAGCAATTCGCACTGGTTTACCAACCGAAAGTGAGCATAGAAACGCTCCAGCTCACGGGTATGGAAGCTCTTATACGCTGGAACTGCCCGACCCGTGGTTTGGTCAGGCCCGCGCATTTCATTCACGCGGCAGAAGAGAGCGGCTACATCGTGCCGCTGGGGTACTGGATACTGAGTGACATCTGCCGGACTCTGAAAACCTGGCAGGAGGATGGCCTGAAAGTAACCCCGGTTTCCGTGAACGTGTCGGCGCGGCAGTTTCAACAGGCGGATTTCCCGGATCGCGTTGCCAATATTCTTGAACAGCACGAGATTGACTCCAGCCTGATCGAATTGGAATTAACCGAGGGGTTGCTCATGGAGGATACGGATGCAGCCCAAATATGCCTGGAGAAGCTCAAGAAGATCGGGCTGAGCATAGCGATTGACGATTTTGGCACCGGCAACTCCTGTCTTGCCTATTTGCGTAAGTTTCCGATCGACATACTCAAGATTGACAAGTCTTTCGTCGACGAAGTAGGTGAATCTGCTGACAGTGATCAGATCTGCAAGGCCATTATTTCCCTGGCCAAGAGCCTGGGCCTTGAAACAGTTGCCGAAGGCGTAGAAACTGAGCGGCAGCTTGAATTCCTGAAGGAAAACGGTTGTGACATCGCACAGGGTTATCTCTTTGGCCATCCCATCTGGGGCAAAGAAATAATTGAGTTGCTGGACCATTCTAAAGGGAATTTCGCTTCGCTAAAGCCGACAATTTCGTTCAAAAACAGCGAAACGCAAAACGCACGCATACTCAACCTGGGCGCCAAGTACCTGACATGATAACGATAACCGCAAACGTTGGCGATACCGAACGGTTGATGTCTTCGGTCGGTGTCGGCATGTGGACCTGGGATGGTCGTAACGATCAGTTAATTCTCGACCCTGTCTCCAAAAGCTTCTATGAGCTCGGATGGGACGATAAAGCGCCGGAGGAATTACCTTAGAAGAAGGTGCAGCCGGACGATCTGGCAGGGTACATGGAGGCGGTTTCAGAGTGTAAAAAAACAGGTAAGTTCTCGTGTGAATTCAGGGTAGTTAAATCCAACGGTGGGCATCGCTACCTGAGTGGTCGTGGACATACGGTAAACGACCATCAAGGCGCGCTGACTATCAGGGGCGTCTTTATCGACGTCACGACAACCAAGGAGCTGGAAAGCAATCTTGTAGCTACCAAGTCACGTATGCAGCAGCTGGTGGATGGTATCCCCGGCCTCTTTTCCTATATTGATCGTGACTATACGGTCATGTTCATGAGCGCAGAGTACCGGGGTATTTTTGACCGCACGAATGAGGAACTGATTGGCATACATATCGGTGAGTTACTCGGCGAAGAAATGTTCAACGAACGCAAGCCGCGGTATGACGAAGCACTTGCCGGAGGTGTTGTGCAATCTGAGTCCAGCCGCTCCATGCCCGATGGTTCCACTGTTCACTTGGCCGTTATGCATAAGCCTCACTATGTAAATGGAGAAGTAGAGGGGGTCATAACGCTTGGCATCGATATTACCGAACGACGCCGGATAGAAGAGAACCTTGAAGCAAAGAGTGAAGAGCTGGTACGGTCGAACAAGGACCTTGAGCAATTCGCTTATGTGGCCTCGCACGACCTTAAAGCGCCTTTGCGTGCAGTGGAGGTCATTATCGAATGGCTTCACGATGACCTGGAAGACTACGAAGAAGGCGATGTAAAAGAGAATCTGATTCTGCTGAGTCAGCGTACCGGCCGTCTCGCCCGGTTACTCGACGATCTGCTCGCATACTCGCGTGCCGGTCGCAAGGTGGGCGATGTCAAACATATACACCTGGACGAGTTTGTAAGAGATATTGGCGTGCTCATCGGGCCTCCCGAAGGTATGCAGATAGTCACCAGCGAAGGCTGGCCGTGCCTGACCACGCATCACGTTGCGCTGGAAACTGTGCTGCGTAATCTGATCAGCAATGCGATCAAGCATCATCCGAATCCAACCAACGGTTGCATCACCGTGTCCTGCGACGATCAGGATGAAAAAGTCACAATTTCTGTTGCTGATGACGGTACCGGCATTCCGGTTTACCTGGAATAAATCGCCGCAGGACATGCCGGCAGGCGAAGGAACGAATGCCTTCGAGGACCAGGAAGCACAAGATCACGACCATGGCCACAACCACGACCACGAGCACGCTCACGAGCAATGCCATGGTCACGATACACCTATGATTAAAAAGGATGACGAAGATGAGCGAGCGACAGACAGCACCTGTGAAGATATTGCTGGTTGAAGATGACAGCATTGACGTAAAGGCATTTCAACGTGCGATGGGGAAGCTGAAGATCAGTAACCCGATTATTATCAAGCGGGATGGCCAGGAAGCCTGGGAATTCCTGCAGGAGTGTGCCGCCAATGGCGGCGAAGATGCTCCCAGCCTGGTAATTCTCGACATCAATATGCCGCGAATGAGCGGCCTTGAGTTACTGACCAACGTTCGTGCCAACGACCAGTTACGGCACCTGATCGTCTTTGTACTGACGACCTCGAATGACGAGCAAGACAAGTTTGAGGCCTTCAATATGAATGTTGCCGGTTACATGCTGAAGTCGGATATGGGTAACAGTTTCATCCGTGCCGTTGAGCTGATCGATAGCTACTGGCGCGTGGTGGAGTTCCCTGAACCGCATTTTGCACCCGTCGAGCCTGCACTGGCGGAATAACGACAGCTATAGCCTTCAGGCGAGACCGGTTGTTACAAAAAAAGGCCAGACCTTTCCAGGTCTGACCTTTTGTTTGGCTTTACTATCTGTTAGCGGTTCGTGCCGAAGCGATACTGGGCCGTAATGCCAAGGTTGCGAGACCGGCGCGGCTGCATCTGGAATGTGTTCGCGAAGACTTCCGGGGTTTGCCCCGTCGGGTTCCCCGGTTCTGTGGCACCCAGATAGTTCTGCGAGAAGTCGAGCAACGGGAAGACCTGGATCTCTATCGGGGACTTCTCGTCAGTAATGTTGTTGACATAGAAGGCCAGTGACCACTCGTCCGTCTCCAGACCGATGCGGCTATTCCAGGTCCAGACTGAAGGCGCCCAGGTCAGGTTGCTCGTGCTGGTGTACTTCTTGGACTCGTAAATAAAGTCATTCCGCACAAACCACTCTGTATCGCCTGAGAAGAGCGGCGCCTGGTAGAGTTGCGAGACGGTCAGGTTGTGTTCGGGCACGCGCGGTGCCTTGTTGCCGGCCACATCGCCGAATTCCTCGCGGAGCACCGCGGCCTCGTCGGTTAACTTCACCGAAGGACCGGGCAGGGTCTCGAAACACCCGATGGGACACCGCAGCATCGCGAACTCCTCATCGATGTATTCATCGACTTCCGCGTCAGTGTAGCCGTAGCCGACGGTATAGGTCTGGTAATCGGTCGGGTTCCAGCGCAACTCCAGTTCCATGCCTTTGACCGAGGACTTGCCCGCGTTCTCGACGACATTATTATTCTGGCAATTGCTGCTGGTCGGGTCCTCCGGGCCGCCGGACCCACCTGGTTTCTCGGGCAGACAGCGCGACACGTTGATGGCCTGGTTCTTCCAGTCGATGAAGAACAGCGCAAAAGTGGCTGTCAGCGATCCGCCGTCATCAAGCACGTCCTCGGATTTCCAGCCGACCTCATAGGTCGTGGCCTTTTCCTCCTGGATGATGGTGTCCGCCGAATCCACGCGGCTTAGGTCCGCGCCGCCGTCGAAGTAGGCGAAGTTAAAGCCGCCGGGCTTGTTGCCCTCGGCAATCTGCCAGTAAATGGTTTCGTTGTCGTTCAGCGCCGTCGTCAGCGTCGCGCGCGGCGAAAAGCTGTAAAAGGTTTCGTTCGCACACTGCCTGGGGTCTGCCGGGCAGCCCGGCCCGAAGCGCTTGACCTTGTCCTTCGCATACCTGCCCTCGAATGCAAAGGTCGTGCTGTCGGTCAGGTCGATAGCGATGTCGCCGAACACGGCATGGTTGCGGGTCGTCGCGTCACCTATGCCGTGTATCCAGAAAGAACTGCCGAAAGCGTTGAAGTTGCGCTGCGTGTCGTGCCTGATGTCGTCGTACCAGTAGTAACCGGCCTGCCAGCGGACTGAACCGTCGGCCGGGGAGGCAATGCGAATCTCAAGGGAATCGTCCTCGAGCTCCTGACGGGTATAGGCCTCGAACAAACCGGTGTTAGCAGGCCCCAGCGCGTAGCTGCGGTCCAGGTCGCGCACGTACTCGGAATCCATTTTGTTGTGGGCCAGGCGTACGGTCAGCTCGTAGTCACCGATATCCGCAATAGCATCGACATAATAGCGGTCGATCTTTTCACGCAAACCGATAAAGGGCGCGGGCGCTGAAGTAACGAAGGAGGTCGGGTGTCCGGGTGGTGGAGGGCTCGGTGGATTGGTGCTCACGCCGCGTACCATGTTCGGGATGTTGACCTTGGCCGGGTAGCCTTCGTCGTTCAGCTCGCCGCAGATCCAGCCACCCGAGCGAGCACCGGCGCGCGGGTCGATAGCCGCGCCACCCGCCAGCCCGCCGCCTTCGCGGTGGTAACAGTTGTGCTCTAGTGCCGGCGGCACGAAGCGGTACATGAAGTGGCCGTCATCGGCCTTCGAGCGTTCGTACTTGAAGTTGAACTCGAGTGCGTCCGTAGGGGTGTAAGTGAATTTCGTCGTGAAAATCTTGGTTTCTTCGCCACCCAAAGGGCTATCATCGCCTACGGTCGGCGCGCAGCCACCCACGGCGGTAGGCAGACAGGGCGGGTCGCCCGGTAGCTGCGGGTTGGGCGCCCAGATGAAGGGCCCGAAGAAACCTTGTTCGGCGGCGTCTACGTCATATTCCTCGAGGCCGTTACGCCATTCGCCGTCCCACTGGTCGGTGTTGGCGCCCACGAAGAAGAACAGCTTGTCCTCGATAATCGGGCCGCTCACCCAGGCGCCGAGCTCACTGTCACCGTCCTGGCCGGACAGAAGATTGACCTCGCCCTCGAATTTGTTGGAAGGTTTCCTGGTGATGTAGTTAACTGCGCCGGCGAAAGTCGCCCGCCCGAACTGGGCCGACTGGGGGCCGCGCAGGACTTCGACCTGGGCAAGGTTTGCTGTGCTGGTGCTGCCGATACTGGCGAAGATAAAGACCCCGTCAACGAAGAAGGACGCGTTCGGAGCGGTGCCGCCGATCAGCGGGCCGAACTGGCCGCGAATGATCGGGTTGTCGAGCCGCCGGCCAAGAACCCTGTTGAAATTGAAGTTGGGTGTGAAATCGGCGAGGTCGTAAGCGTTGTCGATGTTACGGTCGCGCAGGGCTTTCGCGGTGAACGCCGAAATCGAAATCGGTACGTCTGTGAGTTTCTCCTTGCGTTTACGGGCAAACACAAAGATCTCGTCCAGGTCGCCGGTGCCGGCCGATTCAAGTTCCGTAGAGTCGATGGTGTCTGCGGCAACGGGCGAGTCCTGCAGGGCAGCTCCTGCAATTGCATCGTTGGCTGCTGGGAAAGCGACCGAAATGGCCAGGGCCGCATAGGCGAACGGCGCGGCCAGTTCTCGGAATACACTCATTGGTACCCCCCCTGACTCTGGTAAACAAATATCGCAAGCTCATGATATGTTTTCTGCGCCATTTTACAAGGCTGATGGTGCCTCTTAGATACCGGCTCGGGCGAAAAAAAAGGCCAGACCCGCCGGGGTCTGGCCTTTTTGTTTAGCTGTTTTTGTTTGCCTAAGCGCCCTAGCGGTTCGCGCCGAAGCGATACTGGGCTGTGATGCCCATGTTCCTCGACCGTCTTGGCAAGATCAGGAATGAGTTCGAGAATACCTCCGGTGTCGCTGTCGGGGCAGGATCGCCTGGGTCTCCGACACCGAGATAGTTTTTTGAGAAGTCCATCAACGGGAAGTCCTGGATCTGAACCGGGGACTTTTCATCGGTGAGATTGTTTATATACATGGTCAGCGTCCATGCTTCCGACTCAATACCCACCCGGCTGTTCCAGGTCCAGGCCGAAGGCGCCCAGGTCAGGTTGCTGGTGGTGTGGTACCTCTTGGACTCATAAATAAAGTCATTCCGCACGAACCACTCGGCGTCACCTGAAAAGAGCGGTGCCTGGTAAGTCTGGGAGACCGCCAGGTTATGTTCCGGCACACGTGGCGCCTTGTTGCCGGCAATATCACCATATTCGGCACGAAGCGCTTTAGCCGCGTCTGTTAACCCCAGCTCGTCGCCCGGCAGGCTTTCAAAACACTCGATTGGGCACCGCAGAACTGCGTACTCGTCATCGATATATTCGTCGACTTCACTTTTCGTGTAGCCATAACCCAGGGTGTAGCCCTGGTAATCAGTTGGTTTCCAGTTTAATTCCAGCTCCAGCCCTTTTACCGAGGACTTACCCGCGTTCTCGACCACGTTGTTATCCTGGCAGTTGGTACTGAACGGGTCTTCATCGCCAGCCGGTCCACCTTCTTTTTCCGGGAGACACCGCAGCACATTAATGGCCTGGTTCTTCCAGTCAATGAAAAATACCGAGAAGTTAGCCTTCAGCGTGCCGCCATCCCCGAGAAAGTCATCAGTCTTCCAACCGAACTCATAGGTCGTGGCTTTTTCCTCCTGGATAATGGTGTTAGCCGGATCCACGCGGCTGAAGTCAGCGCCGCCGTCAAAATAGGCGAAGTTGAAGCCACCCGGTTTATTGCCCTCTGCTATTTGCACGTAGGCTGTTGCTTCGTCACTAGTTGCTAGTGTCAGCGTTGCGCGTGGCGAGAAACTGTAAAAGGTTTCCCGGGCGCACTGTTTGGGATCAGTTTTACAGTCAGGGCCTGCGCGTTCGGTCTTTTCATTGGCGTACCGGCCTTCGAAGGCGAATGTGATGTCATCGGTCAGGTCGATCTCAATATCGCCAAACATCGCGTTGTTCGTGACCTCCGCGGTGCCGTCGCTTTCGAAACGAAAACTATTGCCGAAGGCGTTGAAGTTACGCTGGTCGCCTAGCTCTTCCCAGTGGTACCAGTAAGTGCCTACTTGCCAGCGTATTTCCCGGTCGGCAGGCGAGGCGAAGCGAATTTCCAGGGAATCATCATCAAATTCGTCGCGCGATTGCGCTTCGAATAACCCCGTGTTGGCGGGCCCCAACGCGTAGCTGCGGTCCAGGTCACGCATATACTCCGAGGTGCCTTCATTGTGGCCCAGGCGCGTGGTTAGCGTGTATTCGCCGATATCGGCTATGGCGTCTACAAAGAAACGGTCGATTTTCTCCCGCATGCCGAGGAAGGATGCGGGTGCGGAAGTAACGCTTGGGCTGCCCGGCGGCCTCGTGGTGACTCCACGCAGCATGTGCGGAATATTAACCTTGGCAGGATAGCCATAATCCTTCAGCTCGCCGCAGAGCCAGCCACCCGAGCGAGCACCGGCGCGCGGGTCGATAGCCGCTCCTCCGGAAATGCCGCCGCCCTCACGATGGAAGCAATTGTTCTCGATATACGGCGGTACGAAACGATACATGTAGTGATCATCGTCCCCCTCGGCCCGTTCGTATT
>PBYE01000007.1 GCA_002729495.1 Chromatiales bacterium | reverse complement strand
CCTTTAAACCCTTCGACAATTCGGGTCACGTCCCGTACATGGAATATCCTGATGAGTTCAACTCCGTTGTCACTGAGTTTTTTTCAGCTCATCCCTAGACGGCGACAGGGTGTACTTGCTGATGCACCAGGCCGCCAGTACCGTCATTGCGAAGGGGATCACCGAAACCATCAGCTGGATTACCGTGATGGCAGCGTCCGGCTGCGCTGGAAACTCGCCACGTTCGGCAGCTACGTAACCCGTAAGTCCGAGCAGTGATCCCAGCACGATCGGCCCGAGCGTATTCGCAACCTTCTCGACCACGCTGAACGCGGCGGCATACAGGCCCTCCTGGTTTAACCCTGTCCGTTTGCGGTCGTATTCCATGATGTCCGGCAACATCGACGAGGCTGCCACCTGGCTGCCGGCCGAGAATACGCCCAGCAAACCGAACCTTATATACAAGAGGTAGGTCGCTTCGCCTTCACCGGCCAGCAGCCAGCTCAGAAATACCGTACCGAGCCCGAGCGCTGACACCATAAACGCGTTGCGCTTGCCTAGGTAACCCGAAATAAGGTAGTTCCAAAGCGGCAGCGTCAGTACGCTGCCAACCGTGTAGCCCACCCCAAAAGCCTGGAGTATGGACTCGTCGCTGCCGAGCAGGTAGTAAGCGAAGTAAATCATGACGACCTGCACCGATGACTGCGACAGGAACATAAAGATTTTCGCGAGTACGTAGTAAAGGAACGGACGGTTACCTGCCAGCAGCCTGATTTGTCGTTTCAGTCCATAGGCTTCCCGTGATGACGGTGCGATCGTAGGTGCGCGGCGGGTCGTAGCAAATGTGAGCAGCATCGCGAAGCAGACCACGGTTGCCAACACCTGGCTCATGCCCTGGTAACCGCGTACGCCCTTACCGAACAGCTCGATGAGTTCGGGACCCAACGCTGAAATCGTCAGGACACCTAGCGTCGAAAAGAATATTCGCTGTGCCATGATTAGCGTGCGCTCGCGCTTGCTGCTCGTAATCTCGGCAGCCATGGCGAGATACGGTACGTTGAACAGCGTGAAGCCGGTTGCATACACAAGCAACATGATCGCCAGCCAACCGAGCAGCAGTGTGTGGCTGTCGAAATCGGGCACGGCGAACAGCAGTACGAGGGCGAGCGGGCAGAATACCGCGCCAGCTAGCAGGTAGGGACGACGTCTGCCCATACCGGACTTCGTACGGTCACTGACCTGGGCAATCAGCGGATCCGTGATCAGATCGTAGAACTTCGACAGGCCAATAAGCCAGCCGGCAACAGCGGCACTGATGCCCAGGTAATTGGTCATGAAGACCATTGCATAGGTTGTCAGTCCGCCCAGCATAATCGCAGTGCCGAGCGAACCTGTTGCCCAGCCAAGTTGCTGAGTGAGCGTCAGTTGGTGAGGTTCGGGTTTATTGTTGCTCATCTTTCTCAAACACTTTATATAACAAGCATAAGAATCATGGGAGGAAAGGAATGGTGCCGTTGTATACAGCCGCCACAGTGCAGACGGACGTCTGGCCTGTATTTCCAAGCCTGAAAGGACCGCCCGCCCCGGAAAATGCGACAAAAAACCTGGATCGTGCGATTGAATTGATTGCCCGTTCGGCAGCCTGGAATCCATCAAAAATTTATGTGCTTCCGGAGTTTTTCCTGACCGGTGCAGCGGGTATAGGAAGTTCACCTGAAGCAACCGAGGCCATGTGCGTTCGCATTCCCGGCCCGGAAACAGAACGCCTGTGCGAACTCGCCAGTGAGGTCGATGCCTACATTGCGGGCATGGTGTGGGAAATAATGGATGACTGGCCGGGCCGCTACTGGAACACGGCTTTCATCTGCAGTCCCGAGGGCGAAGTCGTACTGAAATACCACAAGCACTACGATCCCACGGGCAAAACAAAACCCGGCGACGTCATGACGGAATACGTAGCCCGTTACGGGCAGGATGCGTTGTTTCCCGTCGTTGATACGCCTTACGGTCGCCTCGGTTGCCTGGTTTGTTACGACATTAATTTTCCCGAGATGGCTCGGTGCCTGGCACTGAGCGGTGCTGAAATACTGCTGCACCCGACTTCGGAGGGACGTGCGCCGTTTCTGCTGGAAGACGAGGGAGGATGGGAAATCGGCAAACGCAGCCGTGCATATGAAAACCTGGCCTACGTAATATCGGCTAACCAGGGCAAATTCCGGGGCAGCGATTTTCCTTCAGACCGTATGCGCGGCCGTTCGCAGATCATCGATTTCAATGGCAGGGTTATCACGATTGCCGAGACGACCGGCGAGACCATATTGCAGGCAGATATCGAACTCGAACGACTGCGGCAGCGTCGCGGGCAAATGCAAATGAATTTTCTTGCGCAGTTGCAGACTCACGTGCATGCGCCGTACTACACCGATACAGCTTTGTGGCCCAAAGAACTCTGGTCGGAGAATCCGCCGGACGGCAACCTGGCCAATATCAAGGCTGGTATGAAGGTTATTAATGACCTGCAGCAACAGGACCTGTTTGTTCCGCCGGCGGCAGCATCAGGTAAGAAAAGTTTCGTATAGCGGGTACAGGAAAAAATATGATCGCTCGTTACCAGGCGATGGCCTGCCAGACTATTGTTCGTCCGATCACTGAGGACGTTGCCGACCGCAAGGCCGGGCGCGCCATTATCCGGGATAACCTCGATGCCGCGATCAGCCTTATGTGGAAGGGCCTGGGTAATAACCTGGGTGCGGTAAAACTCGTTACCTTCCCCGAAATGTTCCTGACGCTGGCGCCGGTCGGCTGGCGCAACCGGGCGTCATCGGACTGGCTGGATGTCGCCTGCATGGAAATTCCCGGGCCCGAAATACAGCCGTTGCTGGATGCGGCGAAAGAGGCCGGTGTGTTTATCGCCGCCAATGCCTACGAATTCGATCCGAAATGGCCGGCGCGCTATTTCAACTGCTCCTTCCTCGTGGACCCGACCGGTGAAGTCATTCTCAAGTACCGTCGTACGCACAGCCCGATCACGCCGTCGCCGCACGATTTCCTGGACGAATACATCGCCGAGTGCGGTGCCGACTCCCTGTTTCCGGTAGCCGATACGGAGCTCGGACGCATCGCGATGTTCCCCTGCATGGAAGTGGTGTTCCCGGAAGTCGCACGTATGTATGCACTGCAGGGCGCAGAGTTGCTGATAAACCCCACCAACGATTCACCGGATTTCCCGGGCTGGGTCGCGTGCAAGCAGGCGCGGGCAATGGAAAACAATTGCTACCTGATATCCACCAATGCGGGCGGCTGGGTCAGTAAACGCGGTTTGCTTGAGTCGACCAACGCGGGCGGTACCATCATGATCGATTACATGGGCACGATATTCCAGGAGCACAAACTACCCGGCGAAAGCATGAAAGCGCGGGGCTTAATCGATATCGAGCAGCTCCGCGCCCACCGGCATTCACCCAGCGCGCTGAACTTCATGGCGCAACTCCGGACCGAGTTATACACCGGCTATACGAAGACGATTACTCCGCCCAACTGCTTCAAAGACCCGATGCACGACCATGCTGAACTGAGGAAACTGTACAAGGAGGTCATGGAACGCATGACCGAGGACGGCACTTTTCCGAAGCCGGCCCACGACTAACTTATGGAGCACATCATGCCAGTTTATAAAATACGCTTGCTCGTATTCTTTACGGGTTTTCTGTTGGCACCGATACAGGTGATGGCTGACTACCATTATCAGAACACAGAAGATGCAATCGTCGCCGACGAGGAAAAGCTTGCGGGTGAGATAAGTGCGTTCCTGGTCGATTATGCCGAGGTGTACAACAACCAGAATTACCGTGCCCTCAAAAGCATGTGGTACGACGACGGTAACCCGATCTACATGGCCGAAGAAGTGCCCTTCCCTTTGTACGGCAAACAGCGGCTGGACAATTATTTAAATCCGGTTCCGGGTAAAAAGATCCTTGAAGGTATAGATAACCGATACAGCGAGGTCCGCGCCAAGTACCTGACGCCTGACATCGCGGTTGCAACCTATCGAATCGATTATGATCTGAAGCTGGTCGGCAGGGCGCCCATGGGTGGCTGGGACCGCATCATGGCGGTATTTCGTAAAGCGGACGGCGAGTGGAAACTGACGGCGTATGCTGAAGCGCCGATGGGGCCCATGACCATGGCGCGCAAACAAATGAAGGCGATACCGGCGCAGACAGACGCCGAAAAGGCCGCCTACGAGACCACCACTGAAACGCTGAAGATGTTATCGGAAGCGCAGGTCAGCGAAGGCTTTGATGAATTCCTGGCAGAGCGCAAAGACCTCGAGCCGACCCACTAAAGGGATTGCGCTCAGCCTAGTATGGCCCGCAGGATAAAGAAAAATATGATCGACAAAAGTGCGCCGGCCGGAATAGTTATCACCCATGACAGGAAAATCTTGCGGACGACAGATAAGTCTATAGCGGCGATTCCGCGGGCCATGCCTACACCCAGGATTGCACCTACCAGCGTATGTGTCGTGGAAATCGGGATACCCGTACCGGATGCGACCACAATGGTTGTTGCCGCCGCGAGTTCGGCGGCAAATCCGCGGCTGGGTGTCAGGTCGGTTATGCGCCGGCCGACCAGCGCAATCACGCGTCGGCCGTAGGTCGCCAGTCCAACCACAATGCCCATACCGCCGAGTAACAGAATCCATATTGATATCGGAGACTCCTGACCCACGACGCCGGTATTGGCGATACTAATGACCGCGGCAACCGGACCAATCGCGTTGGCAACGTCATTCGAGCCGTGCGCAAAGGCCATGCCTGAAGCGGTTACCACCATGAGTATGGCGAATACCCGTTCCACCGTTACGTAGTGAAATTCCTTCTCGGCTTGCGGGTCAGGCTGAATCCGGTTGATAAAGACTTTCCCGCAAACCCCGATAAAGGTGCCTATACCCAGCGCGATTAGATAGCACTCCATCGTGCTGATCTCGAGACCGACATGTTTCAGCCCCTTGAACATCGTGACCAGGCTGAGCATGAAAACTGTAAGAAAAATATAAAAGGGTACGAAGCGTTTCGCCCGTTCCAGCGGATCACGTCGCGAGAGAATCAGCCAGCGCACCGAGCTGAATATCACGTAGGCGAGGATGCCGGCAACCAGTGGAGATACCACCCAGCTTGCGACGATGCTACTTACCTTATCCCAGTTAACCGAGTCCGGCCCGATGCCCACGAGTGCAAAACCGATAATCGCCCCGACAATGGAGTGCGTCGTTGAAACAGGCCAGCCTTTCATGGATGCGACCAGGAGCCAGATACCGGCGGCTAGCAGTGCGGAGAGCATGCCGAATATGAGTGTTTCCGGCTTGTCGATAAGGAAACTCGCGTCGACCATACCCTTGCGGATAGTTGAGGTTACTTCACCGCCGGCCAGCACCGCGCCCGCAAACTCGAAAATGGCGGCTATAAGCAACGCCTGCTTTATCGTGATCGCGCGTGAGCCGATGGAGGTAGCCATCGCGTTTGCGACATCGTTCGCGCCTATCCCCCAGGCCATGAATAGGCCGAAACCGGCCGCAAGGGCGATGTAGACGATCGCGTCTTCCAAAGATGCACTCCTCAGAGATTACTTTTCAGTGAGATAGCAACAGTTCGAGGCGCCTTCCTATGCGCTCAGCAACGTCCCCGATATCACCTACCAGTTCAATAACCTGGTAAAGGAACATGACATCTACAGGCGACATATCCTTCTCGATCTTGAAAAGTTTGGTCCGGAGTTGTGCCTGCATTTCGTCCGTATCGTTCTCGATAGCATCGAGTTCTTCGACCAGGCTGATCACCAGGTCTGCTTCGGCACCGCGGAACCCGGTTTCGAACAACTCATCAAGTTCCCGAATGCTTTTCCGTGCTTTCTTTGCGGCGTCGATGTTGCGGCTGGTAAAAGCGATGAAATCCTGCTGCAGAGCTTCAGGAATACGCATGCGCCGGCCAAGCACCAGGCCGGATACATGCCGGGCCTTGTTCGCGATGCGATCCTGGACCAGGAGGAGATTCAGAATATCTTCCCGCGATACCGGCATGAAAAGGCTCTTGGGTAGATGCGAACGAATCTGCTTCTTTAGTTCGTCCGCTTCATTTTCCAGGTGGACTATCTTTTCCCGGGACTCTTCAACCTTGTCCCATTGTTCAGCAACCACGTGCTCGAACAGGGTGATCAATTCCTTGGCAGCCTGGTAACAGGTGTTGCCATGCTCCTGCAGAGGAATAGCAGGAGATGCGCCAAAAACCTTGTTGATATAAATTCCCATGTGCCTGTTTTCCAAGGAAAAAATAGTAATTCGATTGCCGGACCATTAGCCTGTGCGGCAGATTATGCGAATAGTTGATGATTGCCGCAACATTTTTTTCAGTACCCCAGGTCAGGTAGCTGGCTGCTTTCGATCGAATGGTCATGGCTTGCTGTTCAGGGCGTTGGTCAGGGTGCTATTGAGCCTGATACAGTGATACGAGTGCGGAAAGAAATATGACAGAAGCAGGCAAAAATACATCAGAACCTATGCGACTTCTCGTTTTCGGCGGGAGCGGCAAAACCGGGCGTCACATGGTTGAGCAGGCGCTTGAGCGGGGCCACACGGTGACTGCCGCACTTCGGGATGCCGGCCGGTTATCTGTGAATCATCCGAATCTCGAAATCGTCGAGGGTGCTTTGGACGATGCCGCCTTTCTAGGTAAGGTCACTGCAAAGGGATTCGATGCGGCCGTGTCGACTTTGGGTATTCCACATATGGGTGATGCCACGCCGCTCGCGGATATGACGCGGGTTATTGTTGACGCGCTCGAAGCGCAGCACATCGAGCGTTTCGTCTGCATGACCTCACTGGGCTGTGGCGAGAGCGCCGGGCAGGGCACCTGGATCACAGGCCTGATACAGCGAACCGGACTGAAATATATTTTGCGCGACAAGGAAGTTCAGGAAGAAGTCATACGCAACAGCAAGCTGCGCTGGACATTGCTGCGACCAGCCCGGCTGGTGTCGAAAGTGAGCAAAGGCAAAATCATTCGCTGGGAGGGGTCGCCGCCGGACCGGCGCATCAAGTGGGAGGTCAGCTTTGCGGAAGCTGCCGAACAAATGCTTGCGATGTTGAGTGATCCGGGTTCGGTATATAAAGGTATCCAGATCGCCAAATCAGCCTGAGTGTCAAAGCGCCTGCTCACAGCTCGTAGTCGGGATAGATTTGCCGGAACTTGGCCACCTCTGACACCGCAAGCGCGTCTTCGTCTGCATCAAGTAGCCGGTTGATACCCTCGGCCCACACCCCGGGATCCGCCAGGCCGTCTGCCGCGTTCCCGACGGCTATTTCATCCACTGCCAACGCGCCGGCTGCAGAATCCTGCGCCGATTCCCTCAGGGCAAGCAGGCTGCCCATCTCGTTTGACCGCAAGCGCAGGCCGGCGCTGAATTCTTCTGCTGCCTCCGGATAAACCAGCGCCACTTTTTCAAGCTCCGTACGGGCCAGTTCGGCTTCATCCATGTCGATCAGTTCCTCGATGCCCATCAGCCAGACCTGGGCAGTGGGCCGAGCGCCGTTTTCCCAGGCATCGAGCGCGTTGTCGGCGAGGGTAAGATCGACCTCTCTCTTGCGGGCCACGACAAATATATCTTCATGGGTATCGGCGCCGGTTTCGAGTTCGTCAGTGCTCTTTGCCGAAAAGGCACTGACAGACTCCGGAATGTCCTGTAGTTTTTGCTCTACCTTGCGTCTGGATACGACCATTTCCTGGATTTCAGCAGGGCGTTCCGGTGACATAGCGGACGCGGATGACGCAGCCACACCTGCCGGGAAATCCGCCCCGGGAGAATCATCTTCGAGTTCCGCGCGACCGGGCATCGGTGGTTGTTCGACAGTCGGTGGCAAAGGGCTTGCCGAGTCCATGCGAACATCAGCTTTTTCCTTCACATCTTCCGCAGCCTGCTTCCCGGACTCGTACAGCAGCAGGTCCGAATCTGTTTGCGCGCTATCAAGCAACGCCGCGGGCTCCTGGTCGAGTACCTGCAGCACCAACGTGAGGCAGAAACCCATCGCCGCAACGGTACCCAGTGGTCTCATCCAGCGTTGCCAGAAGCCGGTTTTAACGCCGCTGGTAAAGGCCTCGTTTCGCGCCTTCCTGAGAATCGCGTGATCAATTGCCTCGGGCGGCTTGACCGGATCGAGTTCGCGGTAAGCCGCTGACACGGGTGATTCCCCGTCGAGGTACTCGTCGAGCGTTTCTTCCGATACCGGTTCGGTTTTGTCGTGTGGTTTTTCAGCCATCATTAATACCTGTCACGTCCGGTTCGGGCAAACACTGCCGCAACTTGCCAAGCGCATAGCGCAGCCTGCTCTTCACCGTTTCGCGACCGACGCCGGTGATTTCGCCGATCTCATCGAGTGTCAGGCCACTCTCTTCGCGCAGCAGAAACGCTTCACGTTGCTCGGTTGGCAAATTTTTCAGTGCGTCGGTCAATGTCCTGCGTATATCGCTTGCTTCCGCTTCTGCGACCGGGTTGCCCGTGCTTGCGGTCGGTTCCGGAACACCATCATCCTGGTCTGACACCATGGCCTGGTGTTTGCCTGACCGGCGGTAGTGATCAACCGTGCAATTTTGCGCAATATGAAACATGTAGGTCGTAAACTTCGCAGCCGGGCGGTAGTTTTGCCGATTCCGGATGATCCGGCTCCAGACTTCCTGGAAAACATCTTCAGCAAGCTGCTGGTTTCCGATGCGGCGGACTAAATAGCGAAACAGCGCTCCACGATGCCGGTTGTACAGGGTCTCGAATGCGTTAACGTCACCGTCCCTGTAGCGCAACATCAACGCGGTGTCATTCAACTCTGCCGCCATGGTTTCGAGCATACGCCCAAGGCTTCGCCAAAGTAACTGCCGGGACAGAGCCGGGCGAGCGCCCCGGAGATCGTGAGCGCCCGCCCGGATGTTCATCACCTTAAGGCTAACGCTACCTGGCAGCGACGCGATCGTTTGTCTGCACAGACAGGCTGTCGGCCAGGTCCACAAGGCTGATGAACTCACCGCGGTAACCGTGCGGATCATTTGCCCGGCCTTTAACGGCCAGTTTGCGTATACCTTCGTAACCGAAATCCTCGAGGTATTCGCCACCGCGCAAAGCCTGGCCGAATGCAGCCACCGCGCCTGCAAATGCAAGTTCCGGGCTGGCAGAGTCGAGATTCACGATCTCATTTCTGTGCACGGCCTGTTCGATCAGGGTGCTTACATCACCGTCCGGTTGCTTGAAACGCAGCCTTACAAAGGCCAGTTCATCCTGACGCCGCTCACCATTGGCAAGCGTACGGGCCTTGTCCTCGCCGTAACGAAGCGGATCAATGCGCTGACTATTGGATCCGACGAGGCTGACTTCGTACAGTGCAGTTACCGTATGACCCGCGCCGATCTCACCCGCATCAATCTTGTCGTTGTTGAAGTCCTCGCGACGGAGCATCCGGTTTTCATAGCCGATTAACCGGTACTCGGCGACGACGGCAGGGTTGAACTCAACCTGGATCTTCACATCCTTGGCGATGGTCTGCAGCGTCGAGCTTAGTTCCTCGACCAGCACCTTGCGGGCTTCGTTCAGGCCGTCGATATAGGCATAGTTTCCGTTGCCTTCGTCGGCAAGTTGTTCCATGAGGTGATCGTTGTAGTTGCCGGTACCGAAGCCGAGCGTCGTCAGCGAGATGCCTTTCTTGCGGCGTTCCTCGACCATGTCAACAAGCGCTTCGAAGTTAACTGTACCGACGTTGAAGTCACCGTCGGTTGCAAGGATCACGCGGTTGATGCCGTCGGCTTTAAAGCCCTGCTCGGCCATCTGGTAAGCCAGGTTGATACCTGCAGCGCCGTTGGTGCGGCCACCTGCGCTGAGCTGGTCGAGCGCATTCATGATCCTGGCTTTCTGATTGCCCGGGGTCGGCTCCAGGATGATGCCCGTTGCGCCCGCATAGACGACCATCGAAATCGAGTCGTCCGCACCCAGTTGATTCGTCAGCAACCGGAATGCGTTCTTCAGCAGGGGTAATTTGTCCGGGTCCTGCATGGAGCCGGAGACATCGATCAGGAACACGAGGTTCGCGTCGGGACGGTTAGCCGCTTCGACCTCGAAGCCTTTCAGCCCCACCTGCAGCAGGTGCGTGTCCGGGTTCCACGGTGTCTGCGCGACTTCCATGTTGATGCTGAACGGTGTGCGCGAGTTCTTCGGGACATCGTACTCGTAGGAAAAGTAGTTGATCAGCTCCTCAACCCGGACCGCATCCTGCGGCGGCAGGTAACCGTCGTTGAGCATCCGCCTGACATTTGCATAAGAACCCGTATCCACATCGATGCTGAAAGTCGAAACCGGGTCTTCGCTGACCAGTCGAACCGGGTTGCTGTCGAGGTGCGCATAGTTTTCACGGTTGATTGGTTCCGACGGCATGCGCAGGTGATCCAGTTGGCCGGGGTGCGGGGCAAAAGTACTTCCTGCAGCAGCGTCGTAAAGTACCGAAGCATTTTCCTGCATCGTTCGCCCGTGCTTGCGCGCGGTGACCATGATCTCATCCCTGGACGATGGAGCCACCGACACAGGCATGTCCTCGAGTACCTGCGGCGGTGCTGCTTCAGGAGGCAGGTTCGCGTTAGAGGACTGTTCCGCCTTGGTGTCTTCCGACGGCGGGGTTGTTAGCGCCTGCGATTTTCCCGGTTGCTCGGTCTGGGTAGTGCAGGCCATCAGTGCGACAAGGGCACCGGCCAAAACCAGCGCGAGCTTGTGCAGCCAGTGGCGAAAGCAGTCTGTCGGTGTTGAGTACTTCATGATGTTTTCCTGTATCGGGCACCGCGGCGGGCGCGTATACAGGTTTAAACGCGGGGGAAGCAAGAATGGGGTTAAAGGGCCCGGATGCGTTGCGCCACGGGCGACCAGGCATAAATTGGGCCTGTCTGGAGGGGGCGCAACCGAACGCTATATGCCTGCAGAATGTGCAGACGGGTGACGCGTGTCAGTGTTCGATATTGTTGATGCCGGAATCAGCCTTTCGAGATCCTGGTAATCCATGCCAAGGTCCTCTGCAACCCCTTTGTGGACAATGCTGCCCGCATGAACCGTCAGGCCGTTTTTCAGGTGCGGGTTAGCGACGATGGCTTGTCGCCAGCCGAGGTCTGCGAGCTGTTTGACGAACGGCAGCGTCGCGCAATTAAGAGCAAAACTTGATGTACAGGGCACGGCGCCGGGCATGTTGGCAACACAGTAGTGCACCACATCATCAATGACATAAGTTGGCTCGGCGTGCGTCGTGGGCACGCTGGTTTCGAAACAACCGCCCTGGTCGATGGCGATATCGACGACCACGGAGCCGGGCTTCATTTTTTTGATCATTTCGCGAGTCAGGATTTTTGGTGCCGTGTGGCCCGGAATCAGAACTGCCCCGATTACGAGATCGGCATCCGACGTATGTGCATGGAGCGATCCCGAAGTCGAATAAGCCGTTTTTACCTGGTTACCGAACCGGGCCGATAATTCCGCCAGCCGCGCCAGCGATACATCAAGAATAGTTACATCGGCCTGCATGCCGATCGCGATCTCGGCTGCTGCGGTCCCGGCTACGCCGCCACCGATGATCACAACCTTTGCCGGACTGACGCCCGGTACGCCGCCAAGCAGGATGCCCCGACCTCCGGCTGCTTTTTCCAGGCAGGCAGCGCCCGCCTGGATCGACATCCGGCCGGCAACCTGGCTCATAGGGGTCAGGAGGGGCAGTGATCCGTCGTCCGCCGTGACGGTTTCGTACGCAATGGCGGTTACACCTGAGTCGCACAAACCGCTGGCCTGAACCGGGTCGGCGGCGAGGTGCAGGTAGGTAAACAGCAGCTGGTCCGGCCGAAGCATGGCGCATTCGGCAGGTTGCGGTTCCTTAACCTTGACGATCATGTCCGCTACGGCAAAGACATCTTCGGCACGAGGCAAAATCGATGCGCCGGCGAGTTTGTAGTCACTGTCTGTAGCACCAATACCCATTCCGGCGCCGGTTTCCACGGCAACGCTGTTTCCTGCGTCGACCAGTTCGCGTACCGCTGCGGGCACGAGTCCGACCCGGTATTCGTGAACCTTTATTTCCTTCGGGACGCCTATTTGCATTGTTCTGCCTCCATGCCGGGCGTTTAGCCCTGACGCCCAGATTAGCAGCGATTGGGAAGAATATTATTGTGAATATTGTGATTAAACTCTTATATAGACAATATTCTGCTTGAATATAGGTATATTAAGAAATAATATTCTGTCTATGAAGCTTGACCGCTATGATCATGCCATCCTGCATGCGCTACAGAATGACGGGCGTATCAGCAACAGTGAGCTGGCCAAATCCATCAACCTGTCCGAGTCGGCGACATTGAGGCGCGTACGAGCGCTGGAAAAAGGGGGCCTTGTAGAAGGCTATGTCGGCGTACTGAACCAGGCCTCTGCCGGTTTGCCGGGCAACGTGTTCGTCAGTATCACGCTGCAGCGTCAGGAGCAGGCGGATCTTCAGGCGTTCGAGAAAGCGGTGCGCGAGGTTCCCAGTGTCATGGAATGTTACCTGATGACAGGTGAGTACGACTACCTGCTGCGGGTAGTCGTCGCCGATACGATGGATTTCGAACACATTCACAGCCGGGTGCTGACGGGATTGCCGAACGTTGCCCGGGTGCACTCAAGTTTTGCACTGCGTACTGTAAAAAAATCCTATGAACTGCCCATTCAAGAATTGGTGAAGGACAAGGACTGAGTAAATAACCCCGGCTCGGGGAGGGCGACAGGGTGCTTTTCCTGACCAGGTCGAATCTCGAATCTCGAAACACGCGGACACAGGCCCCTGAAAATGGTGCCCCTAAAGGCGCAGGGCACTGGGGTTAATACTTATGGACGCCCCGGCCCGGGTTTCCTACACTAGTAATTAAAGCACTTGCTTTATTTTCTGAAAGCGGCCATAGTGGCCGCAGCCGAACGGAGACGCAGCATGAATACTGCCGGATTCGAAATACGCCCGATGAGCGGGGCACTGGGGGCCGAGATCACCGGCCTGGACCTGTCGCAACCGATGGATGACGATACCTTCGCGGGTTTCTGCGATGCCTGGCACCGCTACCAGGTACTGTTTTTTCGTGACCAGGAGTTGACACCGGAACAGCACATCGAGCTGGGCAAACGCTTCGGTGAACTCGATATTTCCCGGTTCATCCCGACCGTCGAGGGTTACCCGGAGATACGCTTACAGGATATGTCCGTCGGCGGCAATATTCCGGGCGACGTCGACTGGCATCACGACAACAGTTTCATGGAAGTGCCCCAGAAATGTTCATTCCTGTATGCGAAAGAGGTGCCGGCTGCGGGTGGCGATACCGTGTGGGTCAACACGGTCAAAGTGCTGGAAAGCCTGTCAAAACCGATGCAGAAATTCCTCGAAGGGCTGACCGCGGTGCATGACGTTATCGACATCATGGGTCCGGCCCTTTTGAAGCAACAGGGCCCTGAAGCATGGCAGGCGGCGCGGGACCGTACTCCGCCGGTGGAACATCCGGTCGTGCGCATTCACCCGGAAACCGGTGAAAAGTGTCTGTACATCAACCCGCTGATGACCTCGTACATCAAGGATCTGAACC
Organism: Chromatiales bacterium; assembly: GCA_002729495.1. Classification (GTDB taxonomy): domain Bacteria; phylum Pseudomonadota; class Gammaproteobacteria; order Steroidobacterales. The sequence goes on along the minus strand of PBYE01000007.1, from coordinate 39,326 downwards.
CGGACGAGAGCAAGAACCTGCTGGCGTTCCTGATCGAAAAAATGGTCCGGCCGGAATTTATGGTGCGCTTCCAGTGGGCCAGGAACTCCGTCGCATTCTGGGACAACATTTCGACAATTCACCGGGGCATCTATGCAGACCTGCCGGACCTGGGCGAGGAACCGCGCATCATGCACAGGGTCGCCGTGACGGAAACCCATTGATGTGTGCATGGGAAAAAACGGCGTCAGATTCCATTTTTCCTTAGAATTGCAACCATGCGCTGGTTAGCAGCCCTGGTATTCCTGTCATTTGGCACCGCCTGCTTCGCGCAGGAGCTGCCGCAGCGGATGACGACCGCCACGCTGCCCGCCGAATATAAACCGCACTGGGTCTGGGTCGATGACATCGCCTTTGGGCACATGATGGACGGGCGGGCTTACCTCGTCGATGCCGATTCCGAAAAATTCCTCGGGACGCTCAGCACCGGCGGTTTCTTCAAGAAACTCGAATTACCGACAAACGTGCCGGAGATCTATGCGGCAGCGACGTTCTACACCCGCATGAACCGCGGCGAGCGCACCGATGTTGTAACGGTCTTCGATCGGCAAACGCTGAGCCCGGTGGATGAGATCGTGATCCCGCCCAAGCGCATGACCGGCGCACCGACAATTGCACATTCTGCATTGACGGATAATCAGCGCTTTATGCTGATCGCCAACCTGACCCCGGCACAGTCTGTAAGCGTCGTCGATATGCAGGAACGAAAGTTTGCCGGCGAAATCGCGACCCCCGGGTGCACCCTTGTATTTCCGACCGGGCCGCGCCGCTTCATGTCGTTCTGCGGTGACGGCAGTCTGCAGACGATCAACCTGGATAAAGAGGGCGGCGTTGCCGGACAGACACGCAGCAAACCGTTCTTCGACCCGTGGCAGGACCCGGTCTCCGTGAAAGGCGTGCGGGTGAAGGATCAATGGCTGTTCGTCTCTTTCGAGGGCCAGGTTCATACGGTAGATATTGCGGGCGAAGAACCGCGCTTTCTTCCAACGTGGTCATTGCTTACGCGCAGGGACCGCAAGGATTCCTGGCGGATCGGCGGCATCCAGATGCTCGCTGTGCACGAGCAGCAGGGATTGCTTTTCAGTCTCATGCACCAGGGAGGCATCGATACCCACAAGGATCCCGGTAACGAAGTCTGGGTTTACGACCTGGCCACCCGGAAACGGCTAAGGCGAATTAAACTGAAAGGTGCTGCTACTTCGATCCAGGTGACCCAGGACGACGAGCCGCTTCTGCTGGCCGCATTCATTGGTATGCCGAAGCTGACTGTTTATGACCCGAATACCGGCGAACGCCTGCGGAGCATCAGCCAGCTCGGCTCAACTATTACAATGCTGCAGACTAACTGAAGCGATTAAATGCCCGATTTGTTCTCCAACCTGCTGACTATCGACCCGGCCGTGGCAATGACCTGCCGGCTGCTGCTCGTGCTGGTATTCGCGAGTGCCGTTTGTCACAAGCTTGCCGAGCCGGTTTCGTTTCGCGCCGTCGTTGGCGATTACCGGTTGTTGCCGAACAGCCTGGTAACGGTTGCCGCCGCCGGCCTCGTTGCGCTGGAGTGCACAACGGCCATCACATTACTGATTCCGGCCACCGCGGCATTTGGTGCGTGGATCGCCTTCGGCTTGTTACTGGCCTATACCTTTGCCATCACCATCAACCTGGCACGCGGCCGAACGCACATCGACTGCGGCTGCGTGGGTCCTGCCCGGGCCCCGGATACCCGGGGCCGGAAGTTGAGCTGCTGGCTCCTCGTGCGCAACCTGCCACTGGTGTTGATCGCTTTGACGGCCACACTTCCGGTAGATCAGCGCAGCCTGCTCGTGTGGGACTTTGCGACAATTTTCTTCGCCGTCATGTCGCTGGGCATGCTGTACACGACGGTGAATCACCTGTTGACGAATGCACCCGTACTGCGAGCACTGGTGACGCGCCATGACTGAGACACTGCTGGTATCCAATGTAATCCTGTGGCTCGTGGTGCTGGCGCTTTGTGCCGTGGTTGTGGCGCTGGTCCGCCAGATTGGCGTACTGCACGAACGCCTTGCGCCGGCCGGCGCACTGATGCTTGACCAGGGTCCAAAGGTTGGTGAAGAGGCGCCGCAGTTCGAGTTGCCCACGCTCGGCGGCGAGACAGTCACATTAGGCGGCCCCGACTCCAAAAATCGCAGCACGCTGGTGTTTTTCCTTTCGCCGACGTGCCCTGTTTGCAAGACACTGCTGCCGGTTCTGGATGCCATGCGCAAGAGCGAACGCGACTGGCTGCGGATTGTTTTAGCAAGCGACGGTGATCTGCCGGCCCAGCAAAGTTTCGTTGCTGCGAATGGTCTTGCGGTTTTTCCCTATGTCCTGTCCGCCGAACTCGGTCTTGCGTACCAGGTCTCGAAACTTCCCTACGGGATCCTGATAGATGAACACGGCATCCTGCGCAGCAAGGGGCTCATCAATTCGCGTGAGCACCTGGAGAGTCTGTTCGAGGCGATGGAACGCAACGTGGCTTCGGTTCAGGACTACCTGGATAAGCTGCAGGAGAAAGATGTTGCATGATGCAGACGGAGACAGACCGTGAAGTTACTTGACCGGTGGGTCGAGACAAGGACACGGCGCGTCGCACAACGGACGTCGCGCCGGAACTTCGTGGGCAGGCTCGGTGTGCTGCTGCTCGGTGGGTCGGTCCTGCCGTTGCTGCCGGTTGCCCGGGCAACAGCATCTTCGGACAACGGTCTGCCGGACGACGCAACGCTGCCGGGAAAGACGGGCGATCCGACCAATTGCAACTATTGGCGCCACTGCGCGATCGATGGCTTTCCGTGCGCATGTTGCGGTGGTTCCGAGACGGCTTGTCCGCCGGGCACCGAGTTGTCGGCTGTTACCTGGATAGGCACCTGCCGCAATCCCGGTAACGGCAAGGACTACATCATTTCTTATAACGATTGCTGCGGGAAGAGTCCGTGCGGCCGGTGCATGTGTTTTCGTGCGGAAGGCGACAAACCTGTTTACCTGCCGCCCAAGAGCAATGACATCAACTGGTGCCAGGGTACGAACAGCAATATCTATCACTGCACGATTGCGGTCGTTATCGGCGAGGCCGGGTCCGGCTAATGTCCCGAGCTGCGAGTCGCCGGTCGCGTACCGGGTTCTTTGCGGTGCTGCTGGCCGGAATTATCGCGGTACCGACTGCACAGGGCGGCGAGTCGCCACACAACAATTACATGATTCACTGCCAGGGTTGCCACCTGGCCGACGGCGCCGGCACGCCGCCTGATGTGCCGTCGTTTGCCGGGCAACTCGACATGTTCCTGCAGGTAGACGGCGGGCGTGCCTACCTCGTGCAGGTTCCCGGCACGACCAACGCGCCGCTCGATGATGCCGAGATAGCCGAACTGCTGAACTGGATGCTGGCTCGTTTCAGCGAGCAGACTTTGCCGGCAGATTTCGTTCCTTATTCGGAACAGGAAGTAGCCCGCTACCGCGGTGAACTACTGCTGGACCCGGCTGCGAAAAGACAAGCTTTACTCGCGACCTTGCCCGTGCAACCGTGTGATGTTGCTGGATGTGGCCAAGTTAGCCAATGAACCAGGACATCCCTTTCACCATAGCCGAAATTGCCGCCGCCATCGCTGATGGCACGATCACGGCCGAGGCGGTTGCCGGGGACGTGCTTGAACGCTGCAGAACATTTGCTCACCTGGGCGCCATCATCAGCCAGGACCCCGACGCCCTCATCGCTGCCGCCCGGGCAGCGGATCAACGCCGCCGGGCGAACGCTGCGCTCGGGCCGCTGCATGGCGTGCCGCTGCTGATCAAAGACAATATTGATACGCAGGATTTGCCAACCAGCGCCGGCACACCAGCGCTGGAACACGATACGCCTGCACACAATGCGCCGGTCGTGCAGCGTCTCGTGGATGCCGGTGCACTCATCGCCGGCAAAGCCAACCTCTATGAACTTGCAGTCGGCGGCAGCAGTTATAACAAGCACTTCGGAGAGGTTCGGAACCCCTGGAATACGAAGTGCATGCCCGGGGGCAGCAGCAGTGGTCCCGCAGCAGCAGTTGCCGCGCGCATGGTTCCGGGTGCACTGGGGACCGACACGAATGGTTCCGTCCGCGGTCCGTGTTCGCTATCGGGAATTGTTGGCCTGCGGCCTTCGTTCCAACGTTACCCCTTCGGTGGCGTGATACCGCCAACACCCACCCGCGATGCCGTGGGCATCATGGCGAATTCGACGGCGGATCTTGCGTTGTTGGATCACGTGCTGGCGCATGAACGCTTAAGCACCAAACCCGAAGCGCTGCCGCCCGTCAGTCTTGCAGGGCTGCGGCTTGGTCGACCACGCGGTGAGTTCTACCGCTTGATGGATGATGCCGTAGTCCGGGTGATCGACGCCGCGGTAGAGCGAATGCAGGACGCCGGTGCAATTATTGTCGAAGTCGATCTGCCGGATATCGTTAACCTTACGGCGCAAACGGCGTGGATCATCTCCACTTTCGAAGTCGCCCGCGAAATGCCGGGTTATATGGAACGTCGGGGTACATCGTTAACTGTTGATGAAATCGTTGCCGGTATCGCCTGGTCGACGGTACGGGACCGGTTCCACCCGGGCACCGTGGACCTCGCGGCTCTTGAGCCCCGCTATCGTAAAGCCATGGATGAGTATCGTCCGCAACTCCAACACATACTCCAGTCCTATTTCACCGACCACGACGTCGCGGCCATGATTTTCCCCACCACGCCGTTCCCGGCACCGGAATTATTGGGCGATACCGGCGACGATATCGCCGATATGGTTGTTAACGGCACGCTGGTGAAACGTGGCTTCAGCGCCGTGATCAACAACACCGTCCACCAGAGTGCAGCGGGCATCCCGAGCATGGTAGTGCCGGCGGGCCTTAGCGACGAAGGCTTACCCGTGGGTTTGAGTTTCGATGGGCCGATGGGGTCGGATCGCCAATTGCTGGCAATTGGTCATGCATTCGAACAGGTGCGGGGTGAGTTTGCCTTACCTGAGATGGTGGGTCCGGACACTTACTGACCCCATATTTCGATCGGCGACGATCGGAGCGTGCCGAGCTCCGCTCGCAACGACCAGGAAAAAAGCACGCTTAAAAATCTTTTATATGCTCGAGTATCGCATCTGCGACTTGCGGCGGGCTTTCTCTATGAGCAAAGTGCCCAACACCTTTGAGAATTACCCTTTTGTAACCATTAGGAAAAAATTCTTCTTCCGGGGGCCTTGGCGAAGCAAGACCATCGGCATCACCCACAATTACCGTAGTCGGCACTGGAACGACCGGGCCTGAAGCCAGTTGCTTTTCAAATTCAAGGAACTCCTTTACATCAATCTTAGCTAACGAAGCATCACTTCTATAACCATTGATAACGGTATCTACAAAGTCACTATTTTCGAATGCTTCAGCAGCAGACTCGAATTCGCCAGGTTGAAATCGCCATTGAGGAGACCACTGCCGCCACAGATACTCACATATATTCTTATAGTCCGATTTGAACGCGTAGTTTGACCACGGAAGGTTAAAGAACCACTGATACCACAATGCGTGCAGGTGTTCCGGTGTGAGATCGCCTACCACCGCCTGAAACGACACTCCGTATTCGAAAAGACTTACTAAACCAGCCACTCTCTCGCGTAACAAAATTGTCGCACTCTGAGCAGTCAGCGCACCGATATCATGACCTACGAGTATGAACCTATCGAGCCCGAGAGCGTCCACAAATTCAACCAGGTCATAAGCTCTAACCGCTATTCTTCCATATTTTGGTGATTGCTCATCTAAACGCCGAGTGCTGCCGAACCCGCAGCCAAATGGAGCAATAGCATTAACATCACCCTCTCCCAGGCAATCTACAACAGCCTCCCAACCAACCGGCGAATCTGGAAAACCATGCACAAAAACAACCGGAAGCCCATTGCGGTTGCCCCAGGATGCATAGGCAATCTCGAGCCGCGAGGTTTTAGCCTTCAATAGTGCGGACTGCATTTTATGCACTTCCCTTGCTTGAGATTGTCAGATCATTTTCAAGCGTTGCACGAAACCATGACCATATTTCACGGCTTTCTTCACTACTCCGCATGGACAAAGACTGATATGAGAGCCCCGTAACAAAAGCACCTACTCCACTTAGAATCTTCTCCAAATGTTTCTCCGAAATGGGCTCTTCGAAAGTGTTAAGCAATCTTTTGGTCATTATTTTTATTGCTTTGTCGAACATTAACCTACGACGTGATTGAAACTTCTTTTCGAAAATGACTTTAGGGGAAAGCTCATAAAATATTCGTATTCGATTCTTATCATTCAACAACTTATTGAAAAGTACATTTTCCACAGCATCCAGGTATTCACTAAGATTTTTAGGCCTCAACAATTGAAGTTCGCCGTAAACGTCTGTTGCCGTTTTCTCGAAACAAGAGCTAACGACTTCATCCATACTGGGAAAGTGGTGATACAACGCACCCTTGCTCACTCCCGCCTCTTTAGCTAAAGCTGCGGCATTAAGGCCGTGCAGACCTTCCCTCGCTAGAAGAAGGCACGCCGATTCAATAATCTTATTCTTGGTCTGAGCACCGGCAGCCGCGCGCCTGGACAAGCCTCCCTTGTTTGATTCGTTGGATTCTGCTGGAGACTTCATCGCATACTTGATTGCTGACCGGACGTCCGGTACGTTACCACAAATATCGAAGAACAAGGAGCCATAGAAATGGCCAATACATCTATTGAATTCACACCCATATCAGGCTCTTTGGGCGCGCTGGTCTCCGGGGTCGACTTTGCTTCGGAACTACCTGCAGAGAGTGTGAAGGCGCTCCTGGAAGGCTGGTTGAAATACCAGGTCCTGATCTTTGAAGACCAGGAGTTAACCAATCAACAATTCAAATCTGTGGCCCACTATTTCGGCGAGATCGAAATCGAAGAATTTATCGGAAAAATCGAAGGCGACGATGAAATCGAAATACTGGGCCAGCATCCAGTGCAGGAGTGGGCGCCAAACCCATGCCTTTATCACATCGATGTGTCTATGCAGGAAGTCCCTAGCAAAGGTGCGGCTCTGTATGCCGTAGAAATCCCAAAGGCTGGCGGCGATACGATTTGGGTCAACGGATATGCGGCGTGGGAGGCTTTGTCTGATTCCATGCAGCAATTTCTGCTAGACAAAAAGGGATTATTCTCCGCCGCACATCGAAAAGCGCTCGATGGATTCATACGCGGCGGCCAAAAGACGCATAAAATCGCAACCGCGTTTCTGCAGCATCGGTCAGAACATCCAATAGTGTGCACACATCCAGAGACTGGCCGGAAATATCTTTTCGTCGACGAGCTATTTATGCATTCAATTATAGGTCTGAGTTTTGACGAAAATGATGCTATTTGCTCGTTCTTATTCAAGCATATCAGCAAACCCGAGTTTCAATGTCGTTATAAATGGCGTGTTGGAAGCCTCGCTATCTGGGACAACCGATGCACTCTGCACCGGCGTGTAGATGACACAAACGACAGACGAATAATGCATCGACTACCGATACTCGGAGACGCCAGACCTATGAGTTAATTTTCACTGCTCAAACAGCAGAAATCATTTGCAAAATATTTTTTGAAATATGTAGTTATAGCTATCAAAGGATGGGAAAAGAATGGATGAGAAAGAGGTATTCGTCGAATATTATGGCAGCGCGAAGAAACGCGAAGAATTGGCATGGCATCACAAAGATCCTGTGGGCTTTCTCCCTAAAATCGTCGAGCAAGCAGAAAAACCAGGCAAAGCACTTGATATGGGTTGCGGCACAGGGGTCGATTCTGTTTTTTTAGCGAGCAAGGGTTGGGAAGTTACCAGCCTCGATTTCATGACAGAAGCGATACAAATGACAAAAGAACGCGCCGAGGAAAACAACGTAAGCCTCAATGCCGTTCAAGCAGACATTATCGATTGGCAATGTGACGAAAAATTTGACCTGCTGGTTGATGCTGGTTTAATGCACAATATGCGGCGAGAGAGAATCCTGACTTACAGAGATAAAATCTCTCATTTATTGAAGCCAGGAGGCCACTTCATGCTAGCGCACTGGGAGAGCATGAATGACGACGACAGGCTTAATGCGGGCCCGCGACGATCAACGCGATCTCAGATAGAAAAGCATTTCTCCGGGACATTCGACTCGCTGACGGAATTCGACCGCAAGCAAGTGCAAACATGCCAGCTATGTAGTGGCTACGTATGCGAGCGCAATAAAGAGCCGGCATGCAGTGAAGTCGGCCCTCAATTGAGCATTGGATTTTATTGGTTTACCAAGTAACGGGTTCTTGCGCTAGATGGCTAACACACAAACGTGCCAGGCATTCGTTGTCCAACCTTCTTTCCACAAGAATAGCTAATCGTCTTGTTGCAGTGGGCATTGAAAATCAATCGGGTTCTCTAAAAGCACTGCTTCAATCAAGCAAAATACTTGCTGTGCCAGGAGTATTCGATGGCATGACGGCCTGGCTTGCTCAAAAAGCAGGATTCGAAGCGATATTTCTCTCCGGCGCTGCAGTCTCTGCTTCGCAGCTGGCATGCCCGGATATTGGTCTGACCACACTGACCGAGTTGGCCTCCACATTGGAACGTATTCGCCTCCGCACAAATGCAGCGATATTGGTAGATGCAGATTCTGGTTTTGGGAACGCTCATAACGTCAGGCGGACGATACGAACGCTAGAACATGCGGGTGCATCAGGAATACAACTGGAAGATCAGGTCGAAACCAAGGATCGAGAGCAGATAATGCTTCGGCCACTCGTTTCGCTCGAGCAGATGGCAGACAAGATAAAGGCCGCCCAGGATGCAAAGCTTTATACAAACACTGTAATTAGCGCACGCACTGATAGTTTCTCATCTTGCGGGCTCGCCGAATCACTGGACAGAACTGAAGCTTATCTTGAAGCGGGTGCTGACCTGATTTTCGTTGAAGGCATAAAAAGGAAAGAAGAACTGACCGAGCTCTGCGAAAAATTTAAGGGGCGGGCGCCGGTCGCATGCAACATTATGAACAATAAGGAACTATCTGCATTAAAGATCGATGATCTATCGCAAATGGGGATATCACTCGTCTTGTACCCTTTGGTGCCTATAGAAAAATCATCTAACGCGGCATTCGAAGCACTCCTTGAGCTGGCGGAAATTGCTCAGGGAGGTGCCAGAGTAAATCCATTTGGTGACAGAAACATCGCAAACCTTATCGATTCAGAAGCCTATCTAAATGACTAAGTCTTCTGGACAATCTGTAAATCTCGACAACTGCGTATCGGTAATAACCGGAGGCGGAAGCGGAATCGGTCGAAGCGTGGCAATGGAACTTGCTAAAGCGACTCCTTCAGAAAATCGGAGCAGCACCCGAATTGTAGTTTCAGACATCCGTTTTGAAGCGGCTCAGGAAGTAGTAACCTCGCTTGAAAAGCTTGGGGCAACAGCAGTTGCTTTTGAGTGTGACGTATCTAACGAAGAAGATGTCGTCAAACTGGCGAACAAAACCAAATCCACATTTGGCAAACTAAACCTCTTATTCAATATTGCCGGCGTTAACTTGGTAAGAAAGTTGCATGAAACAAGCTCAAACGATGTCGAGTGGCTTTTTTCGGTGAACGTATTTGGTATGTGCCATATGGTTCGCCATTTTGTGCCATTGCTGAAGGCGGCGGCGGGCTCCGAAACTGCGCATATCGTCAATGTGTCCTCCGGCTTTGGTTTGGCAGTGCCGTCAATGGGCCCAGTTCAGCCGTCAGCTTACGCAGGTACGAAGCATGCGGTGGTTGGCCTGTCGGATGCGATGCGGAAGGAACTCGCACCGGATTGCATCGGGCTTAGCGTGGTCTGCCCAGGCGTAGTGAACACAGATGCCTGGAACTCAATGAGTTTTCGACAAGCGAGATTCGGCGGTCCGAAGCAAGGCACTGCAGAATCAAAGGAACGTCTGAAGGCTTGGGGACAAGACCCGAAAGAAACTGCGAATCTTGTACTTGCAGGATTGTGCCGTGGTGATTTTTTTATATTGCCTCTTGATGATGCGGGCCGCAGTTCAATGCGTACTGAGATTGAGGAGCGTTACGGTGCACTCCGCAGTGCTCTGGAAAAATCTTACAAACCCTGACTTCTTACACTGATGGTGAAGCCTGAATCCGCACCAATTAGCTTGACGGACGAGCTGATTTCCAGCCTTGCTTCGCAAAACTGTAAATCTGCCGTCATTGAATGGTGGGCCCGGGAGGACTCGAACCTCCGACCAATGGATTATGAGTCCACTGCTCTAACCAACTGAGCTACAGGCCCTATATTTAATACGCTGTCGCGAGGGGCTAACGATAATTCCCGCCCTTGCAAGTGGCAATACTGTGACACCAGGTGGATGGCAAACCCTGACATAGCTGTGAGTCCACTGCTCCACCTTGTCACTTCTCGCCCGGCTCCTCGCCGAGCTTCGGCGCGACCCCGCTACAGGCCCATCTCGTGACATGCTGCCTCCCGACAGCGGGCGCGATTGTAGCACTAGCCGATGCTTCGGAGGGGCCCGAAATGGCCTGCCACCAAAGGCTCACCTGCCACCTAATGCTGCTAGAATTCTGCCCTCTCAGGGGGACACGAACGGAACAAGCATGGGAAATCGAACCAGCGAACTGCCCGAACTCACTGGGTTGGCGCACATCATTCGCGAGATGCGCTACCACGAGTTTTCCCGTCAGTTCATCGGTATTCTGCTCATCGCGGTTTACAGTTACTGGGCGGCCCCGGTAGAAAGCCTCTTCTGGCCCGGTGCCGTTATCGCGCTTATCGGCATCCTGTTTCGCCTGTATGCGTCTGGCTTTGTTATCAAGAACAAGGAGCTTGCGACCAGCGGCCCCTATGCACTGGTGCGCCATCCGTTGTACACGGGCAATATCCTGATGTTTGCAGGTTACTCACTCGCTAACGGGCAGCTGTGGCCTTGGTTGGTTACGGCATTTTTCCTGTGGTTCTGGTATCCGCCGGCGATTGAATACGAAGATCGCAAGCTCAACAAGATTTTTGGCGAGCGTTGGCAGGAGTGGAGCCGCCGCACACCTGCGTTAATCCCGCGTTCCGTTGCCGGTGTGGGGGATCAGGACAGTAGCTGGTCATTCGCCAAAAGCCTGAAGCAGAATATCGAACCCGGCGTTGTCGTGTATTCGTTGTTCTGGCTTTGGTGGTTGTGGCAGCAACTACCGGCGTTGCCCGGTTCCGGCTGAAGGCGGCCTTCGTTCCACGATGGATGCCCAGCTGCAGCAAGACTTGCGAACCTGGCTAAGCGATGAACAGAGTCGCGAGGCTGCGTTGCTGAGTTCCGGCAACCAGGGGTCGGCCTATCTTTTCGATCACGGCGGACAGCAACTGGTCATAAAAAAAGCCAGCGATGATCTGCTTACCGGCTGGATGAAACGGCGCATGTTGCAGCGTGAGGCGCGCGTCTACGAACGGCTTGCCGAGGTCGAGGGAGTGCCGCATTCACCCGGTATGCTCGACGATACCTGGCTGGTGCTTGAGTACATCGAAGGGCCTGTACTGAAAATCAGGCGCACGTCAATCCGCGAACCCGAAGTGTTCTACAACCGGTTGCACCAAATCATCGCGGCCTTCCATGCAGCGGGCGTGGCGCACGGTGATCTCAAGCGCAAAGAAAACGTGCTGGTAACCGAAGGTGAGGAACCGGTTGTAATTGATTTCGGAACGGCTGTGCTGCGCGATGGCGGCATGATTGATCGTTTGCTGTTCAGCTTTGTACGAAGGGTGGATTACAACGCCTGGGTCAAACTGAAATATCACCGGGACTACTCGGCAATTTCTGCTGAAGATAGGCGGTGGTATCGACCAACCATTATCGAGCGCGTGTTTCGATTATTCAGGCGCACCTGGCGCACGATAACTTTCCGGCAGGCGCGTAAGCGCCGGCAACGGCAGTAACGCCTTTCTATTCTTTGCAGACCGTTCCTGACCAGGGGCCTGCTGTGCAGCGCTTGGGGTCGTTCAGCATGCCGGATATCTGCCGTTCCAGGCTCCTTTCCGGCGTGCAGATTACAGCCCGGTCCCCGGCAATACGCACGTCAAATTTGCGCACACCCGCCTGGGCTTTAACCCGGTAGCCCGGCGTAATCACCTGCAGGTAGGTCATGCCGGTTTGCGGACAGCCAAGGCTGGAATCCCTGTAATCGATAGCCTCGATGTCGGTGATAAGGATATCTTTGAGCGATATCTGGGTTTCCACCGAGATTGCCTCCTTGGCGATCCGGGCGGGTAGGGAATCTACAGCGCCACTCTGTCCGGAACCGAAACAGCTGGTGAGTGAAAGCAGCAGCAAGGAGGCGCCGAGCGCCCTGTACATCCATGTATCCATAGGCGAGAGAGTACGCTCAAACCGCAGCTTTGACCAGTTGCAGGTCACGCTTTCCGACCATTAGCCCGGGAGGGTTTCTGCAAGTCGCCCGGCCGTGGTAGCGTTGCGGAACGACCGGTGCCTAATCGGGTCGAACCTTTCGATTCTGACGATTCTAGTACCAAACAGAAAATCCGGGCCGGCCGGATTCACGGTAGCAAGGAGGGTCTTACATGATGGATCTGTTCACGCAGATCGTTCAGCTTCTCGTCGACACGTTCGTGATGATAGTCGGGCTGGGTGTTATCTGGGTTATCGTCATTTTCTTTGTGGATATCACGCAGACCGAGCACGCGATACGCCGAAATTTTCCGGTCGTCGGCCGGTTTCGCTACGCTTTCGAACACATGGGCGAGTTTTTTCGGCAGTACTTCTTTTCCATGGATCGCGAAGAGATGCCTTTCAACCGGGCCGAGCGGTCCTGGGCTTACAGGGCGGCAAAAGGGATCGACACCACGGTCGCATTTGGGTCAACCAAGGATTTGCGGCCGGTTGGGACCGTCATTTTTGTTAACTGCCCCTATCCGACACTGGACGAGGATGGGTCGCCGACCTCGCCTGTCACAATCGGCCCCGGATGTCCGAACCCTTACACCACCGATCGCCTGTTCCATATTTCCGGAATGAGTTTCGGTGCGATTTCCAGGCCGGCCGTGCTTGCCTTGTCGAAAGGTGCCCGCAAGGCAGGTTGCTGGGTGAACACGGGCGAGGGTGGCTTGTCACCGTTTCACCTTGAGGGTGGTGCGGACATCGTCTTCCAGCTAGGTACCGCAAAATACGGTGTGCGCAACGACGACGGCACCCTGAACGAGGAGAGGCTTGCAGCCATCGCGGCCCACGAACAGGTACGCATGTTTGAAATAAAGCTCAGCCAGGGCGCCAAGCCAGGCAAGGGCGGCATCCTGCCAGGCGTGAAGGTCACATCGCAGATCGCCGAGATACGTGGTATCCCGCAGGGGAAGGATTCTATAAGCCCCAACCGGCATCCGGAGATAAGCAACGCCGATGAGCTTCTGGATTTCATCGACCGGATCAGAACCATTACCGGCAAGCCGGTGGGCTTTAAGACAGTCATCGGGAGCATCGTTTGGCTCGAGGAAATACTTGGGAAAATAGGCGAGCGTGGCCCTGATAGTGCACCGGATTTTATCACCATCGATTCCGGTGACGGCGGCACGGGCGCAGCGCCCATGTCACTTATAGATAACGTCGGTCTACCCGTGCGCGAAAGCCTGCCACTGCTGGTTGATTCACTGATCCGGCATGGCTTGCGCGGGAGGATAAAGGTGATCGCCAGCGGCAAGCTCATCAATCCCGACCGGGCCGCGGCGGCACTTTGCACGGGCGCTGATTTTGTTATTTCTGCGCGCGGTTTCATGTTTGCGCTGGGTTGCATACAGTCTTTGCAATGTAACCAGAACACCTGCCCGACCGGTATCGCCACTCACAAGAAAAGTCTGCAGCGCGGCCTGGTCCTGGAAGATAAGGCAGAGCGGGTGCGTCGTTACCAGCAGACGATGGAAAATGAGATCGGTGTAATCGCGCACTCGTGCGGCGTTACCGAGCCACGGCAACTTAAACGTAAACATTGCCGCATCGTGCAGAATAACGGGCGTTCGGTACTGGTCAGCGAGTTGTATCCCGAGCCGGAACAGCAGGAAGTTAATTGATGAGCGGTTTTTATGTTGCAAAACCAAACAGGTTTTGTCGACATGTTTGATATACTACCTGTCAACGTTCGGGGCCCTGATAACAACAACAGAGGGCAACGTCATGCGACNACTGNNNTGNGNTTTACTATTCGTCTTACCGGGCATTTCCCTGGCCGCGCCGGTCACGATCAATTTCGATGATCCCGCACCGGGCACGATCGTCAATCACCCCAGCGGATATAGTTCGTTTGAACTCCAGGGCTTTTATTTCTTCCTCCTGGGCGGCGTCAGCGATATCGATACAGACGGTGACGACGAAGTCTATGCGTACAGCGTTGAGTTGATCGGCGGTCCCCCTGTGATAGGGGATATATTCATGAGCCGCACCGACGGCGCGCCCTTCGCGCTCTATTCCGCTGATTTGAGCGGGTAGCTGGGCGGGATCACCGTGAATACCGGAGAAGGCTACTTTTCTCCCACCGACTTATCCGGTGCAGGAGCAGGTGAATACCTGAGCATCCAGAGCATTACCTTCTATGCGATCCAGCCTCCGTGGACGCCGGTAATCGTCGACAATATCGTTGTCGGCGCGGCCGTACCGATCCCGGCGGCCGTCTGGCTATTCGGCTCGGGACTCGGATTGCTGGGCTGGGTGCGCAGGCGAAGGGGCTAGCAGAAGTTCGGACGTCTCCTGTAGGAGCGCCTTTAGGCGCGAACCCACCAGAGCTAATTTTCTTGGTACCAAAGAGGGTAGTCTGAGATTCGCGACACCAATCCGGCTCGAAGCGGGTTTGCGATCACGTAGTCCGCGGTAGCTTTGATGCTTTCCATGCGTCGAAAGGCCCTGTCATGGTACCCGCGCTGCCAGGCCTTTTTCACGTATGGAAACTTCTTGCCAATGTAAAACGCTGAACGCCCCTTAACAATTCCGACAACCCGGCTCAGGCTTTGGCCAATCTGGAGCTGAAACAACCAGTGCAGATGATCAGGCATGACGACAAAGGCGATGGTATGCGTTGTGCCTGACAGGTCGCTTCTCCTTATCTCGTTAGCGACAATTTGGCCCGCAACAACGTCTTTAAACAATTCTTTCCTGTCGAAACAGCATGTAGTTACCAGGTAGATTTGCCAATCAATACAACGTCTGCCTTTTCTAAGGCTATGGTTATGACGGATTTTCATCCGCTAAATTATCGGCCCGACTGCTCGGTCGGGTAACTCGCTTTTCCATGCAATCTATTTGGAAACTTAGGCGGGTTCGCGCCTAAAGGCGCTCCTACAGGGAATTGCTCCCGACATAAAAAAGCCCGCTAACGAGGGCTTTTTTGATAGAGTTTCTTTTTCCTAGTCTTCGAGCAGGAAACTACGAAGCTGATCACTACGCGAAGGATGCCGAAGCTTTAAATGACACGGCATTCCGTGCGGCAGAAACACGCGCGGAATGCCAGTAGTGGAATTTACATCGGCAAATCACTGGTTTGCCGATAGTTTCGTTAACAGCTGTATGCGACGAGGCTGTTAGTCTTCCAGAAGGAAACTACGCAACTGATCGCTGCGGGACGGATGCCGCAACTTCCTCAACGCCTTTGCCTCGATCTGCCGGATACGCTCACGCGTGACGTCGAACTGCTTGCCGACTTCTTCCAGCGTGTGGTCCGTGTTCATCTCGATACCGAAACGCATGCGCAGTACCTTGGCTTCGCGCGGCGTGAGGCCGGCCAGCACATTGTTGGTCGTTTCCTTGAGTCCTGAGCCGGTAGCTGAATCAACCGGGGACGAAACCGTGGTGTCTTCGATGAAATCGCCGAGGTGTGAATCTTCGTCGTCACCAATAGGTGTTTCCATCGAAATTGGCTCTTTCGCAATCTTCAGTACCTTGCGCACCTTCTCTTCCGACATTTCCATGCGCTCGGCCAGCTCTTCGGGTGTGGGCTCACGGCCCATCTCCTGCAGCATCTGGCGCGAAATACGGTTGAGCTTGTTGATGGTCTCGATCATGTGCACCGGGATACGGATGGTGCGCGCCTGGTCAGCGATCGAGCGGGTGATAGCCTGCCGGATCCACCAGGTCGCATAGGTCGAAAACTTGTAACCGCGGCGGTATTCAAACTTGTCCACGGCCTTCATCAGGCCGATGTTGCCTTCCTGGATCAGGTCGAGGAACTGCAGGCCGCGGTTCGTGTATTTCTTCGCGATCGAGATAACCAGCCTCAGGTTGGCCTCGACCATTTCTTTCTTCGCGCGCCGTGCCTTGGCCTCACCGACCGCCATCTTGCGGTTGATGTCCTTGATCTCGGCAATGCTCAGGTACGTAATTTCTTCAATAAGGATCAGCTTTCTCTGCGCACGCTGAATATCCGGTTTCATCTTCGACAGGATCGAGGAATATTTGCGCTTCGCGCGGATGTGCTTGTCGATCCACTTCAGGTTGGTTTCGTTCTTCGGGAAGCTCGCGATGAAATCCTTGCGCTGCATGCCGGCGTGGCGCACGCAGATCAGCATTACCTGCCTCTCGAGGTCGCGAATGCTCTGAATCGTGCTGCGTATGTTGTTGCACAGAGCCTCAAACAGTTTTGGCGCCAGCAGTATCTCGGCCAGCTCCGCGGTGATCTTTTCGCGTGCTGCCAATGCCTTCTTTGACTGTGTGCCGTCTTTCTCAAACAGTACCAGCAGCCGTTTCTGGCGCCGGAACAGTGATTTCATGCGCTTGTTGGCTTCCTTGGGGTCCGGGCCGGTGTCTTCTTCTTTTTCATCGTCGTTCTTTTCGGCCGGTTTGGCCCCGGGCTGGGCAATGACGTCGGGTGCGTTCGGGTCTATAAAGCCCGTCAGGATATCGGTAAGCCTGCCTTCACCTGCTTTAACCGGCGCATAAGTTTCTTCGAGCTGCGCAATCGCGGGCGGGAACAGGGACATCGCCGCCTTGACCTGGTTCAGGCCCTCTTCAATCCGCTTGGCAATGCGTATCTCACCCTCGCGTGTAAGCAGTTCAACCGTGCCCATTTCGCGCATGTACATGCGCACCGGATCAGTCGTACGACCGAACTCGGCATCTACCGTAGCAATCGCTTCTGCAGCTTCTTCCTGTTCTTCGTCACCGGTAGCTGCGGCATCCGACAGCACGAGCGAGTCAACTTCGGGAGCCTTCTCGTAGACGGTGATCCCCATGTCGTTAATCATGTTAACGATGTCTTCGATCTGCTCCGGGTCGACGATGTCGTTGGGCAGATGGTCGTTCACTTCGGCATACGTCAGGTAGCCCTGTTCCTTGCCGCGGGCAATGAGCAGTTTTAACTGCGAATTCGGTGAACCGGTTCGTGGTGGGGTTGAAGTGGACTTGGGAGAATCGGACTGCTCTTTCACTCGGCTGACCTCAGTCAGAAAACGTAAACGGCTAATTTTAACAAAGTGGGCGAATTTTAACCAGATTCAGGCGGCTTTTTCGGGAGGGGTTAAAGCCCCGGGGCACTCAAGTTCCGGCCTTGCCGGCTGGCCGGGCCACGGGCATTCGCGCCGCAGCATAGGCCCAGTGCTTTAGCCCGCCTGTGAACGTGGACCCGCGATCTGCTCCTGGAGTTCCCTGAATTCTGCCTTTTCAGCGTCTGTCAGCCCGTGATTGGCCTTGTCGGCCAGTTCGGCAAAGCGACGTTCCAGGTCGTCACGCACAATACCGTCCAGCGTGTCCTGTAGCTGCGCCTCCCAGTCAGACTCTTCGTCGAGCGGCAGCTCCAGGGTCAGGAGCTTCGTGAGGTGACCGCCCCCGTCGGGATGATCGGCCAGCGATTCCGCCAGCCTCGCCGGCTTGATGTCGGGGGTGTCTTCGGCCGCAGCTAACAGGTCCCGAAGCAGCTGCAGACCGGGCTTGTCCAGTTCATCGAAACCCTCCGGCACCCGGACCAGGCTTGCCGTCGATGGCTGATGCAGCACCAGCGTTACGGCCTGGCGCACCGGACCGGGACGCCCGTGCGTCACCCGCTGCGAAGAGCGCACCACTGGCTCCGCAGACCGGGGCTTGGCTGCTCCCGCATCGCTTAGCAACCGGGTCAGCCGTTCGGCGCTAAGCCCGACCTCGGTCGCCAGCCGTTCCAGCAGCAACTCGCGATATACCCCTTCGGGTATCCGGTTCACGAGCGGCCTGGCGAGTTCGGCGAGGCGTGCCTGCCCGTCCATGCTGCCGAGATCGGTTTCGGCTTTCAGATGTTCCAGCAGGTACTCGGACAGCGGGTCGCTTTGCTCAACCAGTTTCGCGAAGGCCTCCGGTCCGACTTCATTAACCATCGAGTCCGGGTCCTGTCCATCAGCCAGGAACAGAAAGCGAACCTGGCGGCCTTCACGCAGTTCCGGCAACGTGACCTGCAGCGCGCGCCATGCCGCTTCACGGCCGGCGCGGTCGCCATCAAAACAGAAAATGATTTCATTGCCCGCGCGGAACAACCGCTGCAGGTGGTCCGGGGTGGTTGCGGTGCCGAGGGTGGCCACCGCGTTCGTGATGCCATGCCGGGCGAGCGCGACCACGTCCATGTAACCCTCGACCACGATCAGCCTGTCGAGCTTGCGATTGGCGCGGCGCGCTTCAAACAGCCCGTAAAGTTCGCGTCCTTTGTGGAAGACTGGTGTTTCCGGCGAGTTGAGGTATTTGGGTTCGGTCTGGTCCATTACCCGTCCGCCAAAACCGACGGTCCGGCCGCGGCTGTCACGGATGGGGAATATGATCCGGTCCCTGAAGCGGTCGTACACGCGGCCTTCCTCGTTGCGCAGGACCAGCCCGGTTTTCAGCAACCGGTCGCGGCTCTCATCGTTGCTGCCGAAGCGTTTCAACAGGAAATCCCAACCCGCCGGTGCATAGCCGATCTGGAAACGGGCCGTGGTATCGCCATCGAGGCCGCGCGACTTCAGGTATCCAATGGCCGCCGGGTTTTCCCGCAGGCGCTCCCGGTACACCGACGTTGCCTGTTCAATCAGGTCGTAAAGGGGCGATGTCGGTGAGCTCGGCGCATTACCTGCTTCACGCGGTACGTCTACACCATTTAGTGACGCCAGTTCTTCGACGGCTTCAATAAACTCCAGCCGGTCGTGTTCCATCAGGAAGCCGATGACGGTGCCATGCGCACCACACCCAAAGCAGTGATAGAAACCTTTTTCCGGGCTGACGGTAAACGATGCTGTTTTTTCACCGTGGAACGGGCAGCATGCCTTGTATTCCCGGCCGGCCTTTTTTAGCTGTATACGACTGCTGATGATCTCGACGATATCGGAGCGATCGATCAGGTCGTTAATAAAATCCTGGGGAATTCGGCCTGGCATTGTTGGAAACGGGTCTCGTCCGGCGGCTTGTTATGGCCAGTTATAACTAGGGGTTAGCAATCCAGCATAAGCCTGCCGGCCCGGTGAGTCCAACGGTGCGAACGGACGGGTCGCTGGCCGACTAGCCCGCCAGGCGGTTTTTGACAAGTGCGCTTAAAGCGCCCATGTCGGCGCGGCCCTGCGCCTTTTCTTTGAGTATGCCCATGACCTTGCCCATATCCTGCATCCCGGAGGCGCCGGTTGATTCGATCACATCAACGACCATCGCTTCGAGTTCAGAATCAGCAAGCTGTTCCGGCATGTATGCCTTGAGAATTTCCGCTTCCGCGAGCTCCTGCGCTTCGCGGTCGGCGCGACCCGCATCCGCATATTGCTTCGCCGAATCCTTGCGTTGTTTGATGAGTTTCTCGGTGACCTGCAGAACCGTGTTGTCACTGAGTTCTTCGCGGTCCTCGATTTCGCGGGTTTGTATGGCCGCGAGCAGCATCCGGATAACACTCAGCCGCTCTTTTTCGCCGGCTTTTAAAGCCACCTTCATATCGGAGCGGATTTGTTCTTTGAGGGACATGGTGCAGGTTGATCGCTTATGCCCGCTGGTTGTTGACGATCTGCCGGATGCGGCTGATCCGGGGTGACCCAGCCTAGTAAAGGCGCTGGCGGCGGTTTACATCGCGCGCTGTCTTTTTCATCTGGCGCTTCACGGCAGCAGCTTTTTTGCGCTTCCGTTCCTGGGTGGGCTTTTCGTAGTACTCGCGTCGGCGCAGTTCAGACAGGATGCCGGCTTTCTCGCAGGCGCGCTTGAACCGCCGCAGGGCTGCGTCGAAATGCTCGTTTTCTCTGACTCGTACGCTTGGCAAAACTCTTGTCCTTTACCGCTTATCGCTCTTACTTGTTCATTCATGGCGAGCGAAAAAAACCGGCACTGCTGCCGGAAGGCGGGCAAATATACCGCCGCAAACGTTGAAATGCAAAGGCGGGGCGCGGATTCCGGCGGTTTCAGGCATGATTAGCGGTCACCAAACCCGGGGGGTGGTTTGCAGGTTCTCGGCATAGAAACCAGTTGTGATGAGACAGGCGTGGCCGTATTCGACTCGGAGCGCGGCCTGCTTGCGCACCGCCTGTACAGCCAGGTACCACTCCACCAGCACTATGGGGGCGTGGTGCCCGAACTCGCATCGAGGGACCATATACGCAAGCTTTTGCCGCTTGTAGATCAGGCGCTCGGCGACGCGCGAACGACGACCGGTGATCTGGACGGGGTGGCCTATACCGCGGGACCGGGTTTGATCGGCGCGCTCCTGGTCGGCGGCACCGTGGCAGAAGGCCTGGCGCTCGGTTGGGGTATCCCCGCGGTGCCGGTCCACCACATGGAGGCACATCTCCTGGCAGCCCTGCTCGAAGAACCGGCACCCGGTTTTCCGTTCGTCGCCCTGCTGGTATCCGGCGGTCACACCATGCTGGTCGATGTGGTTGCTCCGGGGGAGTATCGAGTGCTGGGCCAGACACTGGACGATGCGGCCGGGGAGGCCTTCGATAAAACGGCAAAATTGCTCGGACTACCGTATCCGGGCGGACCCGCACTGGCCGAACTGGCTACCCGCGGCAAGCCGGGTCGCTTCGACCTGCCCAGGCCCATGCTGAAGAAACCGGGCCTGGAATTCAGCTTCAGTGGCTTGAAGACCGCGGTGATGCTTACCGTGAAAGAAATTGAAGCGGCCGGGCCCCTGGATGAATCCGACAAGGCCGACCTGGCGAAATCATTTGAAGAGGCGATCGTCGATACGCTGGTCGCCAAGTCGGTGCGGGCGATAGAGGCCACGGGTTATTCCGGCCTCGTGATTGCCGGTGGCGTAGGGGCAAACCGCAGCCTGCGGACAGAACTGCGCGAAGCACTGAGGAAAACAGGCGGCGAGGTTTACTATCCGAGCCCTGAGTTGTGCACGGACAACGGTGCGATGGTCGCCCACGCGGGATTGCTACGCCTGGCAGCCGGGCATCAATCCACCGGCGAAGTGCTTGCAAGGCCGAGGTGGGAACTGGATGAACTTAAGCCTATGCCGGCTGCGCTTAACTAAGGGACGCGGATGGACATCGTTTTTGTGCGGGATCTCCGTTTCAAGACCATTATCGGCGTCTGGGACTGGGAACGGCAGCTGCCGCAGATTGTCAGTATAGATCTGGAGATGGGCTGGGATATCTCCGCGGCCGCGGCGAGCGGCGACCTTGAGGATGCGCTGGACTACAAGGCAGTATCGCAAAAAGTCGAAACATTCGTGCAGGAACAGGAGTTCAGGCTGGTTGAGGCCGCCGCGGATGCGGTTGCGAACATGGTGATGGACGAGTTTTCGGTCCCATGGATTCGTGTGTCAGTTCAGAAACCGCACGCGGTGACGCAGTCACAATCGGTGGGTGTAGTCGTAGAGCGAGGTAGTCATGGCTGATGGCAGCGGTACGGCGGTAAACGTTTTTTTGAGCCTGGGCAGCAATATCGCACCGGAGAAGCACCTGCGCATGGCCTGCAGAGAGCTCACGAATGACTACGGAGATTTGATGCTGTCCTCGGTTTACGAGAATGCACCGGTGGGCTTTAGCGGTAACAATTTCCTGAACATGGTCGTTGGTTTCGCTACCGCCGAAGAACCGGAGCGCATAGTTAACCGTATCGAACGACTGCATCGCAAGGCGGGCAGGGTCCGGTATTCCGATCCCTTCAGTTCACGTACCCTCGATCTTGACCTGCTGCTGTACGGAGACGTGGTGCGCCGCCGCCCGATGCTGCCGCGCGAGGACATAGAAAAGTATGGTTTTGTGCTTGAGCCGCTGGCCGAGGTGGCACCCGAACTGCGCCATCCCGTAAGTGGCGTAACGATGCAGGCAATCTGGGGTGACTTCGATCAGCAAGAACACCCTATGACAAAAGTAGACATTGGGGTGAACTAACGAAAAACCCTCAGCCGCTTTCCTGACCTGCGGTCAGGTTGAGTCGCTACGCGACTTGTTAATAGCGTGTCCGAATACACGCAAATTCCAATGCGGCGTTAAAAACCGGCTCACAATGCTCATGTACTGGTTGTGTACACTCCGTGCTGGACAGGATGTCCGAATGCCGCGGAGCCCAGGGAGGGGCGGGAGCGGCCTTGCCGTTTCTTGCCTTGCCTCGCACTGACTGAGCGCTTTTCAGTTACCAGCCTGCCGAGCGGCCGCCATCGACGGCGATTATCTGGCCCGTGACATACGGCGCATCTTTCACGAGAAACAGAACGGTACGGGCTATATCGTCCGGTTCGCCGGTTCGTCCCATGGGAATCTGCTTGATTATGCTTTGCTGCACCTTTGCCGGCATGTCGTCTTCCGGCCACAGGATTGCACCGGGTGAGACACCGTTAACACGTATCTCCGGCGCGAGATCCTTTGCGAGCGAACGCGTCAGCATCGCCAGTCCTGCTTTGGCCGGCCCGTACACCGGGTAATTTTTTAACGGCCGGTGCGCATGGATGTCGACAATATTGACGATGCAGCCGCCCGTTTCGCGCAAATGTGGCGCAGCGGCTTTGGCAAGGAACAGGGGAGCCTTGAGGTTGGTGCCGAGCAGATCATCCCAGTCCTTCTCGGTAACCTCGTCAAGCGGGGTCGCATAAAAAGTTGAGGCATTATTAACCAGCACATCAAGACGTCCGGTCTGTTCCACTACGCCTTCAACCAGTTGCGCCAGTCCGCTGCTATCGAGCAGGTCAGCCTTCACGGTCAGAGCGGAGCTGGCCCGTCCGCCATTCAGGGCGTTGGCGAGTTGTTCGGCATCGTCGGCTGAATCACGGTAATGAACTGCGATATTTGCGCCATGCGCGTGCAGCGCATGCGCAATGGCTGCACCGATGCGTCTTGCGGCGCCGGTAATTAATACCCACTGGCCGTCCAGTGCGGTCGAATTGTCTGTGATCGATGCGTTCACAATAGCCTGCTTACCAGCCTGGGCTGTCCGGAAGGCGTGTAAGATTACATCAGCACGTACTATTCACCAACGATTGAATAAGACACGTCCGGATTATTACGCTCCTAAAACGCTATCCCTTTGACAATGCTCGCTGAATTACCGGAACCGGATTCCGTTGCCCGCGCGCACAGCGAAAAACTGCGCGTACATATTCGTGAATGTGTCGAATCCGCGGGCGGCTGGATCAGTTTCGCGGACTACATGGACCTTGCGCTTTACGCCCCGGGTTTAGGTTATTACAGCGCCGGTGCCGCCAAGTTCGGCGAGGCCGGTGATTTTGTCACCGCCCCGGAAATATCACCGCTGTTTTCACAGTGCGTGGCAGGGCAGTGCGCCCGGGTGCTCGAGGAACTGGGCGGCGGCGATATTCTGGAACTGGGAGCGGGCAGTGGCGCCATGGCAGCCGACATGTTGCTCGAGCTGGAACGCCTCGGTCGCCTGCCGGGGCGGTACCTGGTCCTCGAAACCAGCGCGGACCTGCGTGCACGACAGGAAGCCTTTATTCGCGAGCGGGCAGGGCCGCTCAGTCAATACGTCGAGTGGCTGGATACCGGTCCCGGGGAACCGATCAGGGGTGTGCTGGTAGCAAACGAAGTTGCCGACGCGATTCCCGTGAACTGTTTTTTGCTGGACGGTGCCGATACCTGTGAAATCGGCGTGGTGTGGATTAACGGCGAGCCCCGCCTTGAGGCCCGCCCGGCGGGCTCCGAACTTGTCAAAGCACTGGAACCGGTTCGCGCGCTGCCCGGCCTGGATGCGGTTGCCGGCTACCAGTCGGAAATATCGCTCCGGCTTCCGGCATGGCTGCATTCTGTTTCGGGCTGGCTTGAGACGGGCATGGCATTATTGTTCGATTACGGTTTTTCGCGACCTGAGTACTATTTGGCCGAGCGTAGCTCAGGTACCCTGCGTTGCTACTATCGGCATCGTGCGCACGATGACCCGCTGTTCTGGCCTGGATTGCAGGACATTACCGCCTGGGTCGACTTTAGCCTCCTAGCAGAATCTGCCCGGGACGCCGATATGGATGTCCTGGGCTACACCACGCAGGCACAGTTTCTGCTGGCGGCCGGGCTTGACGAGATCGTCGGCCGAAAGGTGGTGCAGGACGAAAAGTTACAGGCTGAAATGGCGCACGGGATGCGGCAATTAATAATGCCGGGCGAAATGGGCGAGTCGATCAAGGTGCTGGCGCTCGGCAAGGGTAAGGTGACGGTGCCCGAAGGAATGACGGGGCGTGATATGCGCACCAGTCTTTAATGTGTAACAAGGATTAATAGTGGGATACCTGGAAGCAGTTTTGCTTGCCCTCGTGCAGGGGATCACGGAATTTTTGCCGATATCGAGCTCTGCACACCTTATCCTCGTGCCCGCGTTACTCAGTTGGGAAGACCAGGGCCTGGCTTTC
Organism: Chromatiales bacterium; assembly: GCA_002729495.1. GTDB lineage: Bacteria > Pseudomonadota > Gammaproteobacteria > Steroidobacterales. Next base: position 14,505 of record PBYE01000007.1, on the reverse strand, counting down.
GACGTTGCGGTTCATCTGGGCAGCCTGCTGGCTGTCTGCCTGTATTTTCGCGACGAGATTATCGCGATCTGCCAGTCGTGGTATGCATCACTTAGCAGGCATACGACCCCCGACGCCGAGGCGATGTTCGGCTGGTACATATGCATTGCAACGGTACCGGCAGGACTGGTCGGCTTATTTTTCCGGGACCTTATTAATCTGCATCTGCGCGATCCGCTGGTAATCGCTGCGACCACCGGCATCTTCGGCGTGGTTTTGTGGCTCGTGGACCGGCGTGGGGGCACAGGTGCGGACGAACACACCCTTAATTTCCGGACAGCGCTCCTGATTGGCTGCGCACAGGCGCTGGCATTTATCCCGGGCACGTCGCGCTCGGGTATCACGATTACGGCAGGGCTGGCGCTCGGTTTGTCGCGTCAGGCAGCCGCACGGTTTTCTTTCCTGATGGCGATCCCGGTTATCACCCTGGCGTCGCTTTTGGAGATCTGGACACTGATTCAGATCGAGGGCCCGGTTCCGTGGCTGATCATCGCTGCCGGTACCATCGTGTCCTGCCTCTCGGCATACCTGTGTATAAAGGTGTTTGTGAATATGCTGGCACGCGTAAGCATGCTGCCGTTCGCAATTTACCGGGTCGTTCTCGCTCTTATTCTCGTTGTCATTTTCACCACCTGACCGCTTCGGGCTTCAGCTGAAGCGTATCATCGCGAACAGACCAATCATCGAAACCGCGATCGCCAGCTTGGCTACTGCGCCGAGCAGAAATCCTATGGTCGCGCCGATACCTGCCCAGCCGGCCGCACGAAGTTCCTTGCGCAGCAAGAGTTCGCCAGTCACTGCACCGAAGAATGGCCCAAAGAGAATACCCAGGGGACCCGCAAATATTCCGATGACCGCACCCAGCGCTGCGCCGACTATTGCCTGTTTCGATGCCCCGAATTTTTTGGCGCCCAACGCACTCGCCAGCAAGTCGACAACATAGGTCAGCAAAGCCATCAGGCCCAGGGCGATTATGGAGCCCAGACCCACGTATGCGAAGTCTTCGGACCAGGCCGCGATCACCAGTCCGCAGAACAATACCGGCGCGCCCGGTACCGCGGGTAATGCCAGGCCCGCAACCCCGACGAACACGAATATTGTGGCGATGGCCCAGAGTGCGTAAGTGGTTTCCATCAGCTTCCACGTACTTCCGTCAACGCGCTGCCAACTGCTTCGAGACGCGCTTTTCTTAGCGCCGCGCCGAATTTGGGACCTTCCAGGCCCTGTTCCTGCAGTTGTTCGCTGCTGACATTGAGTGCGGCCGCGAATGCCGTGCGCAATATATCGGCCTGGTGATAAGGCCGGTCTTCCAGTCCGGTCCGGCCGCGCGCGTCCGCCTCACAGGCAAGCAGAAATTCCTCGAAGCGTTCCGGCCGCCGGAACGCATCGGTATGTTCGATCAGTTTCAGCACGGTGTCCGGCCTGAGTTGCAGGGCACGATGGCTGTGGCCGTGATACAGACCGACATTAATCGCCAGGTCGCGGCAGCGATTCGGTACCCCCAGGCGATTGCACAGCTCGTTTATCAAATCTGTGCTGCATTGCTCGTGGCCCCGGTGACTCGGCCACCAGCGTTTATCCGTCATGCCCTTGCCGAGGTCGTGGACCATCGCGGCGAAACGTACCGGTACAGAGTCGGATAATTGTGCAGCCAGGCGCATGACCAGCAGCACATGTATGCCGGTGTCGATCTCGGGATGCCACTTCGGCGGTTGTGGTACGCCAAACAGGCAATTGATTTCGGGGAAAACTATCTCCAGTGCGCCGCAGTTGCGGAGTGTCTCGATATAGATGTCGGGGCGGCTCTCACCCAGCGCAATGGCTGTTTCCTTCCAGATTCGTTCGGGAACCAGCGTGTCCAGCTCGCCGTCGGCAGCCATGTCTTTCATGAGATCGAGCGTATCGGTTGCTACCCGGAATCCGAGCTTGTGAAAGCGCGCGGCGAAGCGCGCCACCCGCAATACCCGCAACGGATCCTCGCGAAAGGCATCGGATACGTGGCGCAGCAGTCTTGCTTCGATGTCAGCCTGACCGCCATAAGGGTCTGTCAGTATGCCGTCGCCACCCTCTGCAATTGCGTTGATCGTGAGGTCGCGCCGCAGCAGGTCATCTTCCAGGCTGACATCGCTTTCCGCATATACATCGAATCCGTGGTGGCCTGGCCCGGTTTTTGTCTCAGTTCTCGCCAGCGCATATTCTTCCCCGGTTCCGGGGTGCAGAAAAACCGGGAAACTTTTACCGACCCTTTTATACCCTTCGGCCTCCAGTTCGGCTGCGCTGCCACCGACCACGACCCAGTCCTTTTCGCCGACCGGGCGATTGAGTAACTTATCGCGAACCGCACCGCCAACGAGATAGATTTCCATTGTGGCATTGTACCCGTATCGTGTGGTCTCAAATGAGCATGAGCCAGTCACAACAACTGCCGGTAGTCACTGCCATCCTGATCGTAGTCGGAACATTGCTGTCCGGATGTTCTGTTCCTTATTACTGGCAGGCTACGACCGGTCATATGCGTATCGTTCGGGCCCGCGAGCCGGTGGCGGAACTCCTGCAGCGGGATGATCTTTCCGTTGAGCTGCATGAACGACTCGAGGTATCACAGGTGGCGCTCAAGTTTGCCCATGATGAACTTGGGCTGCCGGACAATGGCAGCTATACCAGCTATTACGATACGGACGGGCTGTATGTTGTGTGGAATGTATTTGCCGCGTCTGAATTTTCGCTGGAGCCCCGGACCTGGTGTTTCCTGGTCGTGGGTTGCATCGCCTACCGGGGCTATTTCAGCGAAAGCAAGGCGCGCAAATATGCGGACAAATTTGCCAAAAAAGGTATGGATGTTTATGTCGGCGGTGTCGCAGCCTATTCAACGCTGGGAAGGTTTCGTGATCCGCTGTTAAGCACCATGTTGCAGATGAGTGAAGCCGATTTTGCCGGCCTCCTGTTTCATGAGCTCGCACATCAGCAACTCTACGTGCACGATGACAGCGCATTTAACGAGGGTTTTGCGACTGCGGTGGAGGCCGAAGGGCAGCGCCGCTGGCAGCGGGCACAGGGAATAACGGCGAACGCCCGGACCGCTGAACTTGCGGGCCAGACGCAGCAGGTGATGGCGTTGCTTAACTCTACCCGCGCGCAGCTTGCCAGGTTGTATGAAAGTGATATCGATACCGGGCGAAAACGGGCGCGAAAGCACGCCTTGTTTGCGGAACTGAACATGAACTTTGCTGTACTTGTCGAAAGCTGGGCCCGGGATGATCTTAAGCGGCGCCCCTATTCAGGCATATTTGCAACGGGTCTTAATAACGCGTCGCTGGGCGCCATCGCGACCTATGCCGACTACGTGCCCGCATTCGAACAGCTGCTGGAAAAATGTGCAGGTGAGCTCGAATGCTTTTACGCACGTGCCGCAGACCTGGGGGACCTTGACGCCGACACGCGCAGGGAACACATAAAGGAACTGTTGGCCGTTGCCGGGGAAAGTCCTTAGATGTTGCCTGGTGAATGACCTACCGTATGGTGCGCAGCAAGGTGCGCCGCCCACGATAAATCTTCAGCACCAGCAGGTTCTGATCCTGTGCCAGTTGCTGCAGATCGCTGACCGATGCAACCGGCCGCCGATTTACGAGCACGATAACGTCGTCAGGCTGCAGACCACGGTACTCTGCCGGACTTCCCTCGGCGACCGAATCAATGATTACACCCTCGCCATCGTAGGGCTGTGACTCTCCGTCATAGGTCGAAAATGTGGCCCCGGCAAGGCCCTGGTGGATCTCGCCTGCGACGAGTTCGGGTTCTGTTTTCAGTTCATCGAGTGTGACGTTGAACCGCAGTCGTTTGCCCTCCCGCTGGACGGTGACTTTTACCGCTTCGCCGCTGCGCTTAAGGCCAATGGTCGTACGCAGATCGCCGGCCCCGCTGATGGTTTTGCCGTCCACAGCCGTAATTACGTCACCGACCTCGATGCCAGCCTGTTCGGCGGGCGAGTCGGGGAACACTTCTTCGACCAGTGCGCCGTGATAGTTGTCGGTTTCTATGCCGAGTGCTTCGGCCGTTTCGGCGCTGAAATCCCGGATACTGACGCCCAGCAGCCCTCGCTTAACTTCACCGAACTCCAGGATCTGCGCCATGATCGATTCGGCGATATTTACCGGTATCGCGAAGCCGATGCCGATGTTGCCCCCGTTGGAGCTGTAAATAGCGGAGTTAATGCCTACCAGTTCGCCGTTCAGGTTAATGAGCGCACCGCCGGAATTACCGGGGTTAATCGATGCATCGGTCTGGATGAAATCTTCGTAACCATCGCGTTGAATTCCACGCCGGCCAAGCGCGGAAACAATACCCGAGGTTACCGTGTGCTCCAGGCCGAAGGGATTGCCAATCGCAAGCACGAAATCGCCGACACGTAATTTGTCCGAGTTACCCAGCCGCATCTGGGTGAGGTTCGCAGGATTCTTGACCTGGATAACCGCAATGTCGGTTCCCTCGTCCGAACCGATAACGGTCGCTTCAAGCGCGCGGTCATCATTAAGGAAAACTTCGATTTCATCGGCCTTATTAATGACATGGTGGTTTGTCAGGATATAGCCTTTCTCGGCATCGACGATAACACCGGACCCGGCTGCGCTGACCTCGCGCTGCCTTTGCCGGCCTTCAGGCACACCGAAAAAGCGTCGAAAAAACGGATCCTGCATCAGGGGATTACTTGGCGCGGTCAGCGTCGCCTTGGTACGGATATTTACGACCGCCGGTGAGGTCTTGTCGACGAGCGGTGCGAGGCTTGGCATTTCACTGCCGTTAAGGCTACCCGGCAGGGCAGCATTGGCCAGGGTTGTTGAAACGAAGAGAGTAACAACGGCACCTAAAAGTCCGGTGGTTCGCATGTGCGTCATCAGGGTTTGTCCTTAATTAAAAACTGGCATGCAGTATAACTCGCCCGGGTAAGGGGCTTTAGCTCTAGTTCAGCCTCAGTTGAATAAGTAACGACAACACCGGCGGGTTAAAGTTTCAGCCCGCCGGTGTAGTGTCGGCCGTTGCGGCGATTGTTAGAGCTGGTTCAGGCTGACTGAACTTCGATTTTTCGAGGCTGCAGTTTGGCCTGCTTGGCAATGCTGAGTTCCAGCACACCGTTAACGGTTCTTGCCTTGATCTCGTCTCCGTTCACTGTATCGGGCAACGTGAAGCGCCTCAGGAAGCTGCCACTAACCCGTTCGTAGCGGCGAAAGCCATCCTTGCTCTTGTCGGATTCCTGCTCACGCCGTCCCTGGATAGTCAGCACACCATCTTCCATGGTGACGTCTATATTCTCCGGGTCGACACCGGGAAGATCGGCCCGCAGCAAGTAACGGTCGGTTTCTTCCTGTATATCTACGGCCGGTAACCAGTCCGATACGGTATCGGGTTCACGATTGACCAGGCTTTCCAGGTCAGAGTCCTGTAACAGGCGTCCGAGCAACCCGAGCGGCCTGTAATGTGGGTCATAGCGCACAACATTCATAATATTCTCCTGCGTATTTAATAATCCTTACGGCAGAAAAATGGGGTCGCTCCGGGCAAATTCAAGATTGTGACCCCCGGATAAGGCCAATTCTGTGGATAAACTGTGGAAACAGGCTGTATTTGCTGGGGAAAGCAAAACACAAGATATTGTGTTTGTGCAGCGCGAAACGCGATGTTGGCCAAGCATCATATGCCTTCTTTACTGATTTGACAAATACTTTGTAAGTAATTGTTGTTAAAAGGGTTGTATAAAAAATAACCAGCAAAAAAAGCGCTTGACAGTGCCTATGGTCAGGCATAATCTAGTCCGCAGCCAACACAACATCTAGTGTTGGTGTTTTGGACGGGGCAGCCGCATTTTTGGGCAAATCGGCCATTTATGGTCGTTAGGGAACATTTACGGTAGAAAGCGTGTTTTAACGCCTTTTTCGGGTTGACGCGCTTCCCAGGGCCGCAAATTTCCGCACCGACAGCCGGGGCTTGACGGGACATAGGGTTAATCGGGGTCGGTGATTAATCAGGGGAGTGGAAGCAAACAATGAAAACTGCAGTGCAAATGGAACCTGCCGCAGGACCGGCAATCGAGTATCAGGAAGCTTCTATAGATATCTGGGACAAGAAGTATCGCCTCAAGTCAAAACATGGTCAGACAATTGATGAAACCATGGACGATACATACCGGCGTGTTGCGCAAGCGCTGGCAGGCGTAGAAAAGGAAGAAGATCGGGAGCAATGGTTCGAGTCGTTTCTGTGGGCATTACGCAGGGGCGCAATTCCGGCAGGGCGAATTATTTCCAATGCCGGTGCGCAGGAGCACAAGCCCGCCACTTCAACAATTAACTGCACCGTGTCCGGCAGCATCCGTGATTCGATGCACGACATACTCGACAAGGTACACGAGGCCGGCCTGACGCTGAAAGCCGGTTGCGGTATCGGTTACGAGTTTTCCACGTTGCGCCCCAAGGGTGCCTACGTATCCGGCGCAGGCGCTTATACATCCGGCCCGCTGTCGTTCATGGATATCTACGACAAGATGTGTTTCACCGTGTCGTCGGCAGGCGGGCGTCGTGGTGCGCAGATGGGTACCTTCGATATCGGCCATCCCGACATCATCGACTTTGTCCGGGCCAAACGTGAAGACGGCCGGCTGCGCCAGTTCAATCTTTCCCTGCTGATTACCAATGATTTCATGCGGGCGGTGCGGAACGATAAGGACTGGACGCTGGCGTTCCCACTGGATGAAAAGCAGTTGCAGCAGGAAGAAATCGATCTCCACGATACCGCGCAGGTCGTCTGGCGTGACTGGCCCGTTACCGAGGGTTACGTTACCGACGATACGGGGCAGGTTGCCTGCAAGGTTTACAAGACACTTCCGGCACGCCGCGTGTGGGACATGATCATGGCTTCCACGTACGACTTCGCCGAGCCAGGCTTTGTGTTGATTGACCATGTTAATGACATGAACAACAACTGGTTTGACGAAAATATACGTGCCACGAATCCCTGCGGCGAACAACCGCTGCCACCCTATGGGTCATGCCTGCTCGGTTCGGTCAACCTGACGCGTTTCGTGCGCGAGCCGTTCACGGATAAGGCGCATTTCAACTGGGAAGAATTCCGCGACGTCGTGCGTATCTTTACCCGGATGCTCGACAACGTGGTCGAGATTAACGGCTTGCCGCTTGACGGGCAGCGCGCAGAGATCCTGCGCAAGCGGCGTCATGGTATGGGTTTCCTGGGCCTCGGTTCGACGCTGACGATGCTGCGCAGAAAGTACGGCTCGGAAACATCAGTTGAATTTACCGAGATGGTCGCCCGTGAACTCGCCATTGCCGGCTGGCAAACCGCACTAGAGCTTGCCCGCGAGAAAGGTCCGGCACCGATCATGCGGGAAGAGTTCGAAGTTAGCCCCAAGATGCTGCGCCAGCGCCCGGAAATGACAGACGATGGCTGGAAGATCGGCGACAAGATAAAGGGGCGCGAACTGCACGGACGTTACAGCCGGTACATGCAAAGGGTTGCCGAGGTCGAACCGGAGTTGGTCGAGCAGCTTATCAACGAGGGCGCCCGTTTTACCCATCACAGTTCCATTGCGCCGACCGGAACGATTTCTCTGTCGCTGGCAAACAACGTCAGTAACGGTATCGAGCCCAGCTTCGCGCATCACTATTTCAGGAACGTGATTCGGGAAGGCCGCAAGACCAAGGAAAAGGTCGGTGTCTTTTCCTACGAACTGCTGGCGTATCGGCAGTTGATCAACACTAACGCGATGCCGTTATCCGAAGATGAGAGCACCGCGCTGCCGGATTACTTCACCTCGGCCGAAGACGTGACACCGACCGAGCACGTCGATATCCAGGCGGCCGCGCAGAAGTGGGTGGATTCCTCTATTTCCAAGACGGCCAATGTCCCCACGGATTTCCCCTACGAGGAATTCAAGGACATTTATCTCTATGCCTACGAAAAAGGGCTCAAAGGTTGCACGACATTCCGCTTTAACCCGGAGGCTTTCCAGGGCGTGCTGGTCAAGGAAAAAGATTTGCAGAATACCAAGTACACCTTCGTGCTGGAGGACGGTTCGGAGGTCACGCTTGCGGGCGACGAAGAGGTGGAATATGACGGCGAGACACATACCGCTGCTAACTTATTCGACGCCCTTAAAGAAGGTTACTACGGCAAATTCTGATTGAGAGAAGATTCATGCGGCACATAACGGCATCAGAAATGGACTCAAAATGCTCATGTACTCATTTGTACACTACGCTTTTTTCGTCCACTTCTTCCTTGTTCTGCACGCGCCTGAACATCTCTCAATAGACTTCTGAGCGATACCGGACGCAGGAAATAGTTTATGAAAATTGAAACAAAAATAGTCGATTACCGCATCGAGCAGCCGGAAGAAAAGATTGTCGAGGCCAAAACCGCCGATCTCCCGACGAGCGCGGACGGAAAAGTTGTGCACATGCACGAAAAGCTGGACCGCCCCGAGATGTTGCGCGGCTCCACCTACAAGGTGAAAACGCCGGTAGATGATCACGCGATGTACGTAACAATAAATGACGTAGTGTTGAACGAAGGCACCGAGTACGAAAGTCAGCGGCCATTCGAAATCTTTGTGAATTCAAAAAACCTCGATCACTACCAGTGGATCGTGGCGCTGACGCGCATCATGTCGGCAGTATTCCGTAAAGGCGGCGACGTGGCATTTATCGTGGAAGAGCTGAAAGCCGTATTCGACCCGCGGGGCGGTTACTGGCAGCCGGGCGGCAAGTACATGCCGTCCATCATTGCCGAGCTGGGCTACATAGTAGAAAAGCATCTGCAGTACATCGGCATGCTGCCGAAGGAAAGCCTGGATGAACATCAGCGGAAACTCATCGAGGCGAAGCGCCAGGAATACGAGGAATCGAAAAGACAGCAGGACGCGTTTGCGAAAAGTGAGTTTCCGGAAGGATCGCAGATGTGCGGGAAGTGCAGTACTGTGGCCGTGATTATGATGGATGGGTGTAGAGTTTGCCTTGCCTGCGGCGATAGTAAATGTAGCTAGGTTTGAGCGCGACCTTACCCGCCTGACTTTGTTGCAGCCCGCCGCGAGCTTCCTCACATACTGCTTGTATGCTCCGGTACTCGCGAAGGCCTGCGCCTCGCCAGCCGACCAATCTCACGGCTCAAACAGCTTTGTAGCGAAGTGGGTAGGCTTCGTTACGGCGCGGCTCGAGAACCCTCATTTACTGCTTGTAAACTCCGGTTCTCTCGCCGCACCAGGCCTCGCCAGACAACCCGAATCACCACTCAAACATGTTGGACAAGTTTAGCGGGTTACCTGAAATAGTCGCGGAGGCCTGCGCCGCGTCAGCCGACCAATCTCGTGGCTCAAACACAGGGTAGGCGGGTTAAAGGCTCTGTGTCACGCAAGTTGGCTGAAATAGGCCGGGCGTTCATTTTTATCCCCCCGCCACTCTAGCGCCCGCCAGTCGTCCCGCGCATCCGATTTTGAGACCCATGCCGGTGTTAAGAGCCCCGGGCCCGCGGCATAATCCTGCGTAACTGACAAAGCTGTGCAGCGCGCAGCAGGATGTTGCGGATACATGCAAGGCGTGGTTTCAAGCTGGCGGACGGGTTGTGTTCTGGGAGTCGCTGTCGTTCTCACTGCCGTTGCAACCGGTGGGGTTCGGGCTGAGCCGGCCGTCGAGCCGGTGTACTCGTTCTTCGTTGCCGGTCATCTTTACGGCAAAGCCCGGTCGCGGTCTCGCGGCTTGTACCCTCCGTTCATGCAGACCTGGGAACAAAAAAAAGCGGACCTGGGCGCAGACTTTGGGATATTTACCGGTGATCTCGTTTCGCACGGAACCGAGTCGCAATGGAATCATGTGCGGCATGACATTGCACGGCTGGGTGTCCGGGTTCACATCGCACCCGGTAACCACGACATGTTGGACCGAGTATTGTACGAGCGGCAATTCGGCCACAGCTATTCCTATTTCCGCCATGCGAAGGACCTGTTTATCCTGCTCGATACAGAGATCGATAACGGGCTGATTACCGGTCTGCAAATGCAGTTTCTTGAAACGGCGCTGGAGCGATACGCCGGGTCAGCCGAACATATTTATATTTTTATGCACCGTGTACTTTGGGCGATGGGAGATCCGGATAAGCGCAGGATTGCGGTGAACCACCTGCCCAAACAGGCGGCCAGCAATTTCTGGACCGATGTTGAGCCGTTGCTACAGGGCTATGACAGGCCGGTGTATGTTTTTGCCGGGGACCTTGGGGCCGAAGCTACGCGCGACCACTATTTCCTTGATCAGGACGGCAAACTTACGCTGGCTGCAACCGGCATGGGATCGGGTCGGGACGATAATTTCCTGCATGTCTCGGTGTTTGCCGACCAGCGCGTTGTGATCAACAAGATAAATCTGTTGTCCGCAACTGACTAGCGTCCCCGAAAAATCTTCCAATGCTTCCTGAATTTCGACCAGTAGGTCGAGAACCACATGTTAAAGATGAAGCATCTGCCGTGTTACTTCCCCAGCAGCTTATAGATAACATTCGCAATTGAAGGGTGGAAGACTTTTATTTGCCGGCCTACATTGTTCCAGTGTGACGAGAACCACATGGCTATAATGTATCGTTTGCCGCTATGCAATTTGGTGACACCATGTGGCGTTTCCGCCACCTTAAAGCCGACTAGTCGTCCTGTACTGGGCTGGATTTCCCGGTAGGGTCCGAAGTTGGCGTCTTTGCCTGTCACGGCGGTACGGCCCCCTTCAAATTCGTCGTTCAGGAAAAGTACGCCGGTGTGCGTGCGACGCCAGATAGTGGGGCCGTTATTATCGAAATGGAGCTGCATACTAAACTCTTCCGCCTCCGCTTCCGGGCCGGTTACTGCAGGCTCCCGCAACATTATTTCTGCATGATCCAGCCATAGAAACGGAACCCGGAAATGCTGTTTGAGTAAATCCCGGGCGCGACTGATTACGCGCAGGGTCACCTCGTGGTCTTTCAGGTATTCTGCATCCGTATAGGTTCGGCGAATACCATAGCCGGTGTAGTCTTCGTACGGGGAGTTGGCTGGTGATGCCTTGACTCCAAAGCCTCCGCCGGTCGTTCCGTGCTTATTCGCCAAGGCAATCATGTCCCGGCACTCCTCCGGCGTGGCAAAGTTATCCATGAGCAGCCGGTACTTCAGCTCGTCGGGGCTCAGATCACCGCTCTGGATTGTCGAGTCGGCGTGCAAAGTGGATTCAGTCATGGCCATGGTTGCTCAATGGGGCAGTTTGGAGCGTAGAAAATGCTATCACGGGTATTATTTTAGTTGACGCGTAAAAGCCCTCATAGTTGCCATAACCCCGGATATTATTTGGCTGAATATCTATTTCTCAGCGGCCAGTTGCGTATCGTCCGGTAATGAAACTCCCCGGGGCAGGGCATCACCCTGTTCCAGCGGTACACCGGCTGGCCGGTCTTGCCGCTCAGGCAGGCGGGTTTGATTATTAGTATTGTAGGGTCTGAACCAGAGTTGCGCGACCCATTTTTCGGCACCTTCCACCAATACTGGAAGTGCCGAATGCAGTGATTCCGGTCGCAGACTTTTGTCTGCATACGAATTTGGCCAAACGACAGCGCGCCCGCAGATAGGCTGGGCGACCAGGTTTAGCTTGCTGAACATGGTTTCGCCGCCTTCGTTTTCGGCAAGATCGCTCAGGTAAATTGAGAACCGTATACAAGCGGTCGGCATTGATGCTGCCGTCGTGGTCCGAGTGAATCTTGTAATACTCGCCATTCTGATAGCGGATGAGGCTGAATCGCTCGGCATGGGAAAAAGGCAGCCCGACCATCGTGGCAGCGCGGTAAATGATTCGGTGCACCAGCGGGTCCGCGTCGACGAGCTGAATCAGGGCATCACTGGAGGTCCGATAGCCGTGTTTGATTGACTTGTAATCTGGTCCTATCACCGTGCTGCGCTTTAGTTGCTGACGGTATAGATCAATAAGTTGCCGGGCCTCTTCGCGACTGACGAAATTGTCGATAACACGCACGCCGGCTCCACCCACGGCCAGGATCGTCATGCCTGCGGGAAACTGCCACAGTGGAGGCTCGGGGATTCGTGGCCATTGATAAAGCGACAAAAACCGCCTTACCCGGAGTATCTGTGCCCTAAGCTTAGATTTAATGCGGTTGTGAATTTTTGTGGCAATGCTGCTCATAGTGCAAAACTCAGGCTGAGTCGATTTCCGAGTCACAAAAAGGCTGAAACGATTGTCGACTTAGAAAAAATCTCACTGCAATTGTGTGGGTGCAAAACGTGTTGCGATTGTACGGGAATGAGATAGGCCGGGGCTCAGCATATTTTCCATAACGGTGCTGCAATGCTCTTCGGGCCGGGCCGGCATTATGTTGCCGGTGGCCGTGACCCGGCCGTTCCACCTGATGACACGCCTCAATTTGCACCGTGCGCCGACAGGCGCTTTCCGCTAGTATCAGCCGTCTGCTTCGCATCAGCGGGGCGCCCGACACCAGATAATAATCATTAGGAATTAAGAAAATGTCTATCGAATTCGAAACAAAAGTTGATTTCATGAACCCGATCTGGAACAGGGATGCATGGTCCCGGATGCAGGGCGACCTCAATCCCGAGAACCAGAAGTTCGGGGATGTGCGGGGGGTTATCCTGGGCGTAAAGCCCGGCGAGGCCGTTAAAGAGCTGTGTGGTTTCGAGGCCTTCCTCGCGACCCGGCTGGTGCCGCAGGACGATGGCACGATTCGCCGCCTGAACCGTGAGGTGATTTTCTACACCAACCCGCGCACCGGCGAGATCATCGAAACATGGACGAACCCCTGGACCGGCGAAGAAGTGAACGTCGTGCAGGTGGCGAACGATCCGTTTAACTACACGATCAGCGAGTGGCTGATTCTTGCGCCGGAAGATTTCAAGAGCTCCGACCCTGAGAAATCCAAGCCGCGCAAGTTCCCGCTGATATTCCCGTGGTACAAGTTTGGCGACAACATGCTAAGCCTGTCGACGGATATGCACCTTTACTACCCGAACTCGCTGGACCCGAAAAAGTTCGTACGCGAGTCCTCGGGCCCGATGGTGCAGGTAACCGAAATGATGAGGTACAACGTCAGCCGTGCCGACCTGGAAAACCCGGACCTGACATCCGTGCCATACACCGGCACCTGGGTGCGGGTCACCCCGTGGCTGCCCTGGATGCTGATGGGGCAGGAACAGGGTCACGTGCTGTACAACGGTTCGATGACCGGCGGCCCGACCACCGATATCATTTCGCCGCAGGCACTTGCCTATGCGGAGGAACATTATCCCGAGTTCCTGTCGGCGCCGACCGAGGACTACGGTCCCAGTCATTCCAGCCTGGAGATTTATTCCCGGACGCAGGAACCCGCTCCGCCACGTGGCGAAGCCGCCTGAAGAAGGTCGCAATAAGCTTGGAAACGGGCCCCGAAGGGGCCCGTTTTCGTTTGCGGCCAAGGCGCCGCAACGCTTAAGCGCCTTACGCTGTGCTACCATCGCGGCGTCTTAATAAAGACGGATTAAAAGGCCAGGCTCCACAAGAGAACAGGTTTATGAGTCTCTCAATTCCGGATTTTTCCGCGCTGAAAATACTTGTAGTCGGAGACCTGATGTTCGACCAGTACTGGTTCGGGCCGACGTCCCGGATTTCACCGGAAGCCCCTGTACCGGTCGTGCAGGTAACACGCTCCGAGGCCCGGGGTGGAGGGGCGGCGAATGTTGCAATGAACCTCGTCAGCCTCGGCGTGCAGACTACGTGTTCCGGTGTCGTGGGCGATGATGGCACTGGTAAAGACCTGCGGGGCCTCCTGGAAGTGGAAGGAATTACGACCGCACTGGCCCATTCATCGAAGCATCCGACTATTACTAAGCTCAGGGTCTTAAGCCGCAACCAGCAATTAATCCGGCTCGATACGGAACAGGTGTACGGTAACGCAGACGCGGCCGCGGTCGTCGAAGTGGCCGGGAAAGTACTTGGCGATACAAACGTTTGTATTCTGTCCGATTACGCCAAGGGCAGTCTCGGGCAGGTCGGTAAACTGATCGCGGCATGCCGTGAACAAGCCGTCCCCGTCCTGGTCGATCCCAAGGGATCTGATTTCGCGCGCTATAAGGGTGCGACCGTGCTTACTCCGAATCTTGCCGAGTTCGAGTCGGTCGCAGGTAAGGGCATCGATGACGCTGACCTGGTGCAACGGGCGCGTGCGTTATGTGCGGAGCTCGACCTGACGGCAATAGTCGTGACACTCAGTGCGCGCGGCATGCTGGTCGTCAGCACAGACAGCGATACTTTGCTGCCCGCGCGTGCCCGGCAGGTGTTCGACGTAACCGGCGCAGGCGATACCGTTATTGCCGCACTCGCCGCGGGGATTGGTTCTGGCCTGACTATCGAAGACGCGGCTATGCTTGCAAACCTCGCTGCCGGACTGGTAGTG
>PBYE01000006.1 GCA_002729495.1 Chromatiales bacterium | reverse complement strand
AGTGCCCCGACCCGTCGGGGCATGATGTCATGTGATAACAAGAAAAAATCGGAAAGTATCGAATCACGGATACAGCACCATCGTTTGACACGGGATCTCGTGTCCAGTAAGCCACCATCTCGTTTCGAACAAGAAGCGGTTTCAAGACCTCTTCTGGTCGTCAGTACTCTTCAAACTTTCGGGTCACATGTAAGCGTCACGCCTCCCGTCGGGAGTATTCGTAGCCATTATGCTCCTCCTGATTCGTCAAGGGGAAAGAAGGCTTCCCCTCCGAGAGGAGTTCCTGGGCCCGAATCACCATGTCATCCGGTCATCAATTCCAGTCGTACTTGTCATGCACCATTCGTCATTTCTTCAAACCAAACGTCATGACATGTAACCAAGTAATCCCATGCTGCACCGACATGCGTTATTCCAATTCGTCTTTCCGTAGGAGAACATTGCGCGTTCATGCCTGCCCTCTCATTTCAATCATCATATGAGCTCCTCGCATGAGTTTTTCATGCTTGTACATTATGTTTCCCTGCTTCGGAGTGACCTTGTGTCATCATCATTGGCAATTCTCCGATTGACCCATCATTTCAACACATTTCCCACGAACTTCTACTCCTCCTCCCGTTAACGTTGTCGCTCTCCTTCTTCTTAGTGGCGAATCCTGCGTGCGAGCTCCTTCGCCAGTCGTTCCGCTCTCCTGTCGTCAGAAACTTATCATACGAATTGTCATCCCGATCATGCTGACGACAGGAGAGTCTCCATGTCGAGGATGTTTTTTCCGGGTTGGAGAATTTCAGCTATCGGCTGAGCCCTCTTCTCCTGCCTGTGCTCCAACGCGCAACTGTTGTTGCGGTATCTGCAGGAGCTGCCCACTGGGCAGGCTATCTTTTTGATTTCCGGGTCGGTCAGCTGGCAATTCTGCTTGCAGCTCCTGAAAACCGCCAACGCCAGTCCCCAGTCACCGCGTCTCGGCGACTCTCCATCCCAGACGTACAGGTCGGTGAAGTCGTGCTTGTGCCGCTTCGGCGGAGGCTGATCCTGCGTCCCCCAGCCGCCCTTGTTCGCCCACTCCCCGCCCCAGGCTGTGCCTTTGTCCGGCCATCCCCCGCGCGGCTTCTGCTTCGGGTTGGCGATGTAGTTGGAAATGATGAGCATCTCCAAGCGGTCCATGACGGCGAATTTGTCGCGCGATTCGCGGTACGCGATGCGACCATCGCGGACGAACATCAACTGCCTGATGCCCGCGACAACCGCAGTGGAGTCCTGGGGGTACTTGAACCTCACCTTGGCGACGCTGTCCTTGAGGAGGAACTTGTCGAGTTCTTCTTTCGACGGTCCTTCGGCATTCGTGAACGGGAAGAACGCGTCCTTCCTCGCGCACTCGTGGATCGCCCACAACATTTCCTCGCAGTTCATCTCTTCCACGAGCTGGCGCAGCGGGCCGGAGTCGCCGTCTTCACGAAACGACGGCTTTAGGAGTGGTTGTCTCACAGTGAGGTATCCGCTAATAAACCTACCACGAGCGATTGCCCTAGGGAGGGTTATGCACGTCAACTTAACGGTGATGCATCCACTCCACTTTCTGGAGCTTGGTGACGAAAGCCTTGATGCCTTGGTAGATGCTGGGCATCGCAAAACGCTCGGTTTCCGCCAACTTCGCGCCGAGCCTGGCGATGGCTTACTATCCTACCCCAAATCGATCTTGTACCTGAATCCAACGCGACTCTGTTGATAGTTAGTGCATAACAGCTCGATTCATTCCTGTTCAACCGCTCTTGATCAGAACTGGGTAGGATAGCACATATTTCATTCTTGATTTCCGCCGTGTTCGCCGCGTACTCGATCAACGCTGCGTGCGGGATCTGGATGACGTTGTCGAGAAGGTTCATCTCTTCCAGATCAGCCGGCAGACCGCCGATCTTGCCGATCTCGCTGTAGATGACGTTGACCGCCAACGCGAGACGCACGTTCGGGCTCACCGCGTCAGCCCAGTGATCGGCCATGTCATGGTCGGACGCCCACTTCCTGCTGAGCGCCTTTCCGAGCTCGATGACCCAGCTGCAGACCTGATTTCCCCAGGTGTTGGTGGTCGCCTCGAACGCCATCTTCTGCTCCAGGAGTGGTTGTCTCATGCTGAGGTCTTTTTCCTTCTTCTTTTTTTTTCTTTTTTTTTTTTTTTTTTGAAAAAGTGAGTAACACGGCTGAGGCGAGCCAATCGTCATGAATAACCGAAATGTCGTCCGCTTCGAAGCGAGAAATCACAAACTTGAAAATAACAGAAGACCTTGTTGTTTTCTTTCTTTTTTTTTTTTTTTTTCGTGATGCAACCACTCCATCTCCCGCTCGCATGCTCGGATGAGCGTGCAGAGTTCCTCGAATCCGGGGCGTTCGCGCTTGTCGATCAGCCTCTGATCGATCTCTGCGTTGGTCGTCTCATCGCGCGGATCATAGATGTTGAGGATCTTGGGTGCACCGCCTTGTGCGCGCGCCGGTCGAACAGGTTCGTTCTGTTGCGGGTGGTCGTCGACGACGGTGGTGATGGTCCCGACGTCGTAGAAATCCACTTGACCCATGAGGTAGTCGAGCGCCACGGGTTGCTCCGCCGGAAAGATCCGCTGTAGCACCTGCAAGTCGAGATCATCCTGTCTGCAGCTCGTACACGTGAAGGAAAAGGGGGGTTTTTCCCTACCTGTATGAGCTGCAAGATTCGGCTCCCTGGGTCCGTTCGGTTCGACTTTTCCGCGGCCGATGGCGTTCTGCATCATGCTGTGGCGTGTGACGTCCACGAGCCACTGGTTGACCGCGAGCAGGTCCCTGACCACGTTCATGTCGCCGTCGGCCAGCCGCTCCAGCATGGCGACCGGCGTGTCAGCCACGCACTCGAGGCAGCTGCGCGTTGTCGGGATCACGCACTGTCTGCGGGCTGCCCGCACCGCGTTCAGAGCCACACGGTGCGGCAACGGCAACTGCTCTCTCTCCAAGCAGGACCGGATCAGCCGGTGTTCGATCATGGCGGTGAAAAGGACTGTCTTTGCCATGTTGATGTCCTGCTTCAGTGTGCGCCCCATATCACCTAACCCTAGATACCATTTGTCATCTCATTNTCGATCGATTGGACATTGCAACTCAATTCTCGGGGNCGCTCACACGATGCAGGACAGTTCACCCTCNCGCGATCAGAGTGGTTGTTGGCGGCCGACTGTTCCTCCAGGATGTTCAGCAGGAGATCAACGCAGTTCGACAGCATCCTCCAGTTCGCGCCGTCTTCTTCTTCCATTTCATCGTCCGTATCACCGTGACGTGATCCTCTCAGCCTGGGAGAATATTATCTCTCCCTGTCTGAGTGGTCCACGCTTTAGGCTGCAGCGGCACATGTTGTGGCTGAGGAGGGACTGCTTTCGCCTTCGGACCCGCTTTCGCCTTCGGGCCCGCCTTCGGGGGAACCGCTTTCGGGCCCGCCTTCGCCTTCGGGCCCGCCTTCGCCTTCGGGCCCGGGCCCGCCTTCGCTTTCGGACCCGCTTTCGCCTTGGGTCCCACCTTCGCCTTGGCCTTCGCCTTGGGCCCCGCAGTCAAATGGGGGCGTCATGCTAGACCCTTGATCGTTTCTCATAATCTCTACCCGAGCAGACAATACGGTCGATGGGAATACTTCTCCTTCCTCCAGACGAATGGTCGCGTATAGATTATTCACCGTCCTATTTTCGATCTGACGACTCGCCCCCATTTCATGTTTCGGCTGCGGCGGTGCAGCCTTCCCCATCGGCGGCGGGGGCTGCGGTCCCGGCATCCCGTCGCCGTCGTTCGACTCGAGGTCGCTCATGATGATTGTTTTTTAAAAGCCGATCAGAGTCGGCTATATCTTGTCCCTGTTGTACGTTCGTTTTGGAAGAAAACAGGAAGGAATGGCCCCTTTTTTCGTCTCCACATGAATCGCCCAGCGTAATATATGGGAGTCTCCAGATTTCGTGATCTCTTTTCGTATTGCCAATGCTTTTACCAGATATATTGATGATTGTTCTTCCTTTCTTCGCTCGATCACTCCAGTTTTGTCGAACCCACATCCCAATATCATTCAGTTCGCATGATTCCGTTGGTGAGACGCTCGTTGCGGACCAATCTTGCTTTTCTGAATCGGTAACAGGATTCTCTCGGATCATTCTTCTCTCCAATTCATCCTAACTTACGGTTTAGGGCCGTAAGGATTTCGGACTCAGCAGGCTCAAGGTGTTGCTTGGCGGCTTTCGCCACCAAGATCTCCTGATATTGAGTGCAGAAATCGATAATCACGTTGTCGATATCATCGTCGCTTTGAGAAATGTTGTCGATGCCGATAAGCCTCTCTCTCACTGCCAATCTCCATACTGTTTTCGTCAAGATCAACCTTGCATGATCTGGTGGGCCCAACGTCAGGTAAGCGTCCACTACGGCTTCTTCCACTCGTTGCGTGATTTTTTGTGGACATGTCGAACATCCGATCCCTTCATGTGTTTTTTCTTTATCATCATCAACCCAATGGGGACGCGTCCCAGATATTTTATAACCACTCATAATCACCAGTTGTTATTCTTTCGTGCGCTGTTAATAGCGTCGACTACGTCAGATTCTTTTTTGGTCAGTCTACGGCCTCGCGGCGGGTCATCCTCATAGTCGTCCTCGAGTTTAACCAGTCTGATAGCCTCCTTAATCCACATCTGCCTGATGACCGTACGGATGAGAGTTTTCCCCGCTTTGAAGCCGTAGGACTGCAACTTGTCATTGATTACGGAAATCGTCTCCTCCTCGTGCTTAACAGGCCAGGGAGATTCCTTGATTTTCAGCCTCAGAGCGTGGGCTTTGACGATACCGATATTCTCTGTCGACGGCGTCGAGATGTCCACAGTCATGTTCTCCTGGTGGACATCGGGAAAGGCCAGATACGCGCTCCAGATGTCCACGCTCACGCGTCTCGGGTAGAAGGGATCCATTTTGTATTCTCGTTATAACTGACTAGTTTATATTTATTCTAGTTATGCTCGTCCCTGCTGCGCGTTTAGATATGTCAGTGCACATGATTCTTCTTGATAGAACCCTGTTGTAATATCTTTCTCATTTCGTCGATGAAGAGAGCGTTTGACTTGCTCTCCGTGTTTCCCCTGACCGGTGCAGTCTCCGCGGTGTGCTTGATCTTTTCCCACTGCTCGATTTTCACGTCTCTCACCACTTCCTTTGCCAACGGACAGGTACCCTTGAAGTTTTTCCACTTTTTTCGTGTTAATATGTCGGCGATATTGCGTGCGGACGCGACCCAGCGCCAGTCTATTGCGAGGCGACGTGTCACGATAGCCTGGATGGTTGCTCTCAACGGGCGATTTGAGCTGATTCCTCCTTTTACGAGCCCGTATAAGTCCGACTGGTTGTCCAAGCCCCATGTTATTCGCGCTCCTTCCCTCGCGTATGAGCCCTCGCGTGTTATTTCGTGCAAGACCGCCAGCGCCTCAAGTTGTTGTATGTTGTATTCTTCGCCTGCCGCCACCATGTCTTCCCTCGAACGTTCTGCGGTCCATGAGGACACCACCTGAAAGTGTCCTTCCGCATCTTGAATGATCGTGGTTCCACCGAGAGATACCCCCTCCGCATCGTCGCTAGCATCGGTGTAGATGATGATCTCCGGCCCACGCGCAACTCTCCTGTCCAGGTCGTTTAGGGTGTGGAGACGGGAATTATCCGACGGCAGGAGAGTTTTTAGCGGGCGCCAAGGAGCTGATCGGTATGTCCGGTATCTGCCGTGCGGTCTCGACCAGCTCGATAACCGACTGATCCAAATTCCGGCGAGCGGCTGCTACCCTGTTGAGGCGACGGATGTTTTTCTCATCCGCGAAGGCTGCCAGAGTTCGGATGGCCGGGCTGCCGATGGTGAGGACTCCCCCACTCCGATTCAGTGGTGGAGTCTCCTTATTCTTGTGATCGCCAGGACGCTGAGGCATTCAATCAGGCCTCTGAATTTCTGCACTTGTTTGACATCGATGTTATTGCGTGGTGTCTCGATAATGTCGAGGCCTGCGGCAATCATTTTCAGGATCTTCGTCTCCGTCGGTGACAGGAAGATTTCTGGGAGAGTGATGTTGAGCGTGTAGTTCATTCCCAACGCGATAACCGCTTTCTGGATGCGGCTATGCTGGTCTTGTTTTTCGTTCTAATTGCTGAACTCTCCTGCCCTAAGCTACTTAAAAAAGGTTGTAGGTTCCTGATCTTCAATGGCAGGAGAGTTTGTGGGCCGCTTGTCTGATGATGGCGAAGAGCATGTCCACGAGCGCCGCGTCTTCGTCTATGTCGCTGAGGAGTGCGCAACTGCTGATCGCTCCTGTTGAGGGCTTCTGAGGTTTTAGCCCGTCATCCATAGGAGTGAACGCTGTAGATGATGGTGTCATCTAAAAACAAGGTCGCCAGCTTCATACTCTCACCGCTTATCAACCCAGTCTTCATCTACCAGCTCGGCAGTGGGAGAGTAACACGACGCCAAGCCACAAAATGACGTGAAGGAGGCCTTGGCCCCATGCAGACCTCTCCTGCCGTCGAGCTGACGAAAGCATCCCGACGGCAGGAGAGTTTTACTGTACCGCAGCGAAGATTGAGGATATGTGCGGACTCTCCTACCCACTTGCGGGTAGGAGAGCTCTTTTAGCGACCCAAAACAACAAAACGGGAGGCGAAAAAATCTTGTGCGCCCTTCGTTCGGATCCCAAATTTTAAACAGATTGTGACGCCGCGACGCGCGGCTCACCGGCAAGGAGAAGTAGTATGTGGGTACTCTCTTAATGCCGCTCGAGATGTATCCACAATACTCGCACTATGAGAGTTCTTTAGTTCTCCCAATCCCTCTTCGCCATTGCCGCTTCCTTCTTCGTTCGGTTCCCGTCCTGCTCATCCGTTGCCGCTGTCGCGCTGCTCGATGAACTGCCTCCTTCTTGCTCGTCGTGTTTTCGTTTTTTCGTCGGCCGGTCCTTCGTCTCTACTCCCTCGGACGGGCCCGACTCCATCACGCATGCCCCGTCATTCAGCATCTCTTCTAAGTCGCGCTGTTCCCTCGCTATCTGGCGATTCACGTTCTTCTTCGAGACTGTTCGTTGTGGTCGCTGTCCCGTCATGATGGCCGAAAGCGAGCCTATAATCGCTTCATGTGCGCCGTAATGGATCCGTTCCGTATTGTTCTCTCCCGCTTTTCTCCCAATTGGACTTACCAGCGGGAGAGTCGATTAGTTGCCATAGTTCCGTTGATGCCGCGGCAGTCGGCGCATGGACGAACCTTCTTGTGGCTGAATCTGCATCCCACGGGGTCCAGCTCACGCCGCTCCAACTCTCCTGTCGGCGTTTGTTGGTGTGGTATCCAAACATGTGGCGAGACTAGAGTGAGCGGTATAACAGGAGAGTTTTCTTAAATTGTTGCTTTACCCCAAAAATCGTCGTTGGGATCACCGTGACGTCCCCCTCCTCCACCTCCTCCACGTATGTGGAGGAGGTAGAGGAGGGGGACGTTATCGTCGCCCATTGTGCCCACGTCATCCCTTCCTTTTCCTCTTCCTCCATTTCGCCGCCGGGCCTCCCAGCACCTTCTTCTGCCAGCTCGCCCACGTCTCTTTCGCTGGCCCGTCCACTTTCGCGTGGTCCGGCATCCACGCGACGCTCTGTCCCGGTTTCAACGTTCTGTCT
This sequence comes from Chromatiales bacterium, assembly GCA_002729495.1. Classification (GTDB taxonomy): domain Bacteria; phylum Pseudomonadota; class Gammaproteobacteria; order Steroidobacterales. Next base: position 1,981 of record PBYE01000006.1, on the reverse strand, counting down.
TCCAGGCGTTTCTTCGGCACTCTTCCTTTATCATCGTCCGCGGTTTGCTGCAAGAAGCCGGTTTCGAGCACTTTCGTGCAGTCCCACCCGGAGCGGTAGACATCGCTCATCGCTGCGGCGCCATCCCACTTCGCTTTTGACTCTCCTATCAGCATATGTCCGCGTTGGGCCCGATTAATATCTGTAGACGACCGACAGGAGAGTTTCTTAGCCCGTCTCTTCTACCGCTGTAGCATACGCTCCCAAATTTCGGTTATTCCATACTGCGGCGACCGCTTCGTCCATGCCGCTGTACGTCGCCTCGTCCCTCGCCTTCGTCCTGGCATCGAGTTGCGCCAACCATTTTGCTTTATCTTGCCTATTTTGTTTGCGTTCCGCCGATGTTTTGTTCGTATAGATTACTGCGGCGTCAAACAACTTTGTAAGCTCTTTCTCCCTTGCTAATTCTACCGGGAGGAGACGAATGTGCTGGCGTATTATATCCGTAAAATTTAGGTCCTGCGGGACCTTTCTCTTACTTCCACGCCCCATGTCGTCTTCCTGTGTTTGTAGAGGTTATATTCGTTTTCATTTGCCGCCTTCCTGATCCCTGCTCATTTCATTTCCCGCAGCAAAGTGGGGTCACCAACCGAACTCTGTAAGAGCTGAGAATGACTAAACAGGAGTCGGTGAGCGGGCTAACCGATCAAACCTATCCCGGCCTTCAACTCGTAGAGAGACGGTCGGCAACGCCCGACTCAAGGGTCCGCTTAAGTCGGGCGTTGCCGACCGTCCTCTAGGGTCCGGAACAGGCGTCAGACTTGCGTCCAACGTAGTCTGTTCCCGACCCACTAAGACGACTGGGTGTTTTATCCGTGATGTCCCCGTACCGTAGAATGGTTCTGAGAGCGGGGCCTCGGTCCCCTCTCGCGCCATTCCACTAAGGCATCCCCGATAAAACTCCCAGACGTCCCTGATCATCTCGTCTTCCCCTTCGTTTTGACTCTCTCGAGACTTCTGTACTCATTTTGTATCTACTCGTTTCTATCTTGCTATGAGGAGGAACACAACGTCGTCATCTGATACAGCCGTCCCTGTCATGTGCGTGCCATACTATCTCCCTAGCTGACGGCTGTCATCCTAATGACTAACGTACCATACGACTTCCCTACCTAACATACGCTCCCAAAACATGACGACTTATACAGAAGTCCCGATACCGCTGCGCTATAACGTGCCCGTCCCCCCATCGAGTGGGCCTGGTTCGTCTCGAGAGTTCGTATGATCAGATCATCACTGATCGTACGGTACACTGTACAGGGCAAGAGCCCTCGAGCGTACGCGACTGTACCAGGACCCACCCCATCTCGTTCGCGTTGGCGCTGCAGACCTCTTCCCGCTTCTGTTCCGTACGGCACGCCTTGTGATGGACGAAGCCATTTGATTCTGTTTCGTGATGGACGAAGCCATTCAGTTCAGTCTTGTGATGGACGAAGCCACTCAATTCTGTCTTGCGATGGACGAAGCCATTTGATTCTGCCTTGCGATGGACGAAGCCATTTAATTCTGCCTTGCGATGGACGAAGCCATTTGATTCTGTTCTGCGATGGGCGAAGCCATTCGATTCATGTTCTTCGTCAGTCCACCAGCCCTTCCGAAGTTGAAAGATCGTTATGGCTGGTGTCCTGTCGCCTATGGCTCAGTATTGATCGATATTCCGTGTTGCCATAGACTCGCGGCCCACCATCCCTGCCCTCTCCATCCCCTGCCAAGGGATGACTAGGTATAGGTATGATATGTTGCCTTACGGAGACAAAACCCTTGTCTCACCGGGGGAGATGTGTACGCGTCATCTCCAAAAACGCAGGTCAGTAACCCGCCTGACCCTCCACGGGAGTCCTCACCATGGACTCGGAGGGGATAAGTTTAACGACTTTCCAGGTCTCGCTCTCCCATAACGGGCTCCCTCGACCTTCCCTCACGATGTGTTTCCCCTCAAACA
>PBYE01000005.1 GCA_002729495.1 Chromatiales bacterium | reverse complement strand
TAGAACGAGGCACGACAGTGCGAGGACAGTGCTCCAATGTAGTGGATGCTGATAGGGCAACGTCACACGTGAGTTGACAGGAACGTCACGTTGAGTTGCGCCAACCAACCATAATGGAAAACCAGCAATGAGTAACGAATTGCCTAGCAACCAATATATAGCGGAGCACAGAGAAACCGAAGGCTACGACGGTAATCAGAAATGATGAGACAAGCCTGAGGAAAAAGGAACCGATCACGAAATCGAAGGGATCGGACAAATCTCAACTTATCAAGACACAACGACACGCACGCGAACCACGAACACGGGCGGGGATCAGCACACGGGCCTCCCCTGAGAAGTGATTGCGAAAAATGTCGAATGACGGGTTCCGGTCGATAGCCGAACCCGTCGGAGTCTGAGCATCGAGGACGGATCCATCCGGATCCATCCCAAATGAGGAAAATCTGTGTAGATTGTTCCAAATTTTATGGTGAACCCACCCTTCACGCACTGAATGCAGCATGAAAGGTGATCGTCAGACAGAATATCCGACGAACCATCTCTGAAAGGCGGATGGGGATTGTTTGAAAGCCGGTTTGCGGCAAAAGATGACACATATTAGGATCCTTACGAAGGTATCCCAAAGTTAGCGACCGATGCCCTCGAGGCGGTGCCCTAGGATCACCCAAAGAGGGATCGGTCGGGACTCTTAATCGTCGCGGAGAACCGCTTTATCGCCACTGATATTGTGGTGGACCGGTTCACGGAGAACCAGGCCTGACGGCGGTGATGATGATTAAAGATAGTCCCGCCACTGATAGCAGCGAGACCTATTTAACCGAACCAGCTTGAAAATTTAATAGCTGGATTTAAACCGACGGTATTTCAGAACCAACCGGAGCTGGAGCTCCACTTGGCATTCGTGTTCTGATCCCACTTCTTCCACGTGGAGGAACCCGCGGATCCCGGTTTCTTCATCGCGCGGCGCAGAACCGGATCGTCGAGGGATCCCACCGAGGTGTGCACCACCGGCACCGCCGGAACCGGACCCGCGTACTGAACCTCCGCCTCCGGCAAAGCTTCCTGGATCTGGGCCAGGGCGCCAGCCTTCGGAATGGGCAGGTTGAAGCCGATCTTGCCGGGCGAGACAGTCTTCGGGAGCGCGATGTCGGTCTCCGACAAGCGCGTAACCCAGTGCGGATGCTGCTTCGGCGGCGGAACCTTGACGGAACCGCGCATCGACGGCGTAGGCGACGGCGGCGGCGGCGGGAGGCCAGACGCGTCGGAGTCCGTGCAAGACGTTCCGGAGTCCTTGCGAACCGCACCATGGGACAGCTTGCGAACCGTACCATTCAGATCGCGCATGGCCGGCATCGAGCGCGCGAGAACCTCCTGCGAGTCGTCAGACAGGAAGTCGTCGCGGATGTCCGCGAACGAGGAACCGTCGCCGGCCAGCGGCTGGGACGAAACAGTGCAGATGTCGTCGACGAACAGCAGAGTGGCGGAACCCATCGGCGAGGATGCCGCAGCGCCGGAACCGTTCGAGTCCGCGCAGAGTTCCTCGACCTCGGCGTCAGTCGCCACCATGAACGGATCCATGAACGGATCCACCGGTTCACCGAGCGGCGTCGAAACCGTAAGCGAACCGCTGGCCTGCTGGACTTCGGTGATTTCCCACGCGGTCGGCGTCACGGGAGTGGGGAACGCTTTCATGGCGCGGCTGAACCTGTTGGCTTCCTCCATCACGGGATCCAACGGCGGCGCACCCGCGATGATAAGCGCATCCTATTGTTCATGAGAAAATGGAAGACATCCCATCGAACAAGAGGATATGCTATAGTTCCTGCTCCGTCTGGATACGGGCGCGATCCATCTCGTCCTCCTCGAGCTTCCGCTTGTGCAGGATCCTGAGCGTCGGATCGTCCACAACAGGGGCGATTTCTTTGAGGTACGGAACGTAGGCGAACCCCAGCTTGAGCTGCGAAATGAACCCCAGCTTGGTTTCCCTGTGAACCGTCCACTTACCATCGCCATGGGCAGTGTGGACTTCCGACGACAGCAGCACTTCCGTGGTGGGCGGAACCTTCACGGTCCCGGGAACCGTCGGTTGGAACTTGATGTCCGGCATCATGGGCCACGTGGACTTGTCGTTCGGGTCGATGGGGATCCTTTCCGGGCCCACCGTTTCCGGGATCTCGGGAACCGCCTGAACGACGATCGGGTCCGGGTTCGGACGCGGCGTAAGCTCCGTGAGCAGCGATTCCGCCGGCGTGGCCGGCTCCGGGAGCAGGCTGTGAACCTGTTCCGCCGCCTCAAGCAAATTTCCAACCGCATTACCGGCGGGATCCACGGCGTCGATCGCAGTAGTCAGCTGGTGCGCCAACTGCTGCGCAGCGTCACCTGCCGCACGCGCAGCGAGGTTCTTCTTCTGCGAGTTCTTCAAGATCAAGAGACGGTTGTCATACAATATGGGGAAGCTTCGCTTCCCCAGCTTGCAGAAACCGAGCACGAAGCGGTCGCGCTCCACCACCGGGAAGTTGACCGGTCCGTGAACCCTGTTCAGGCGGAGGCTCGAGAGAAAACCACCCGGGTATTCCACCGGATCCCCCAGCAGCGCATAGCACGTAGCGGAGATGAAGATCGTGTCGTCCACGTAACCCGCCAGGTGGTTGAGATCCATCGCGGCATTGTCCGGTCGGCGGCGCACGTTGTTGATGTCGCCGGGAGCGATAAACTGGGCGTATTCGTCCTTGAAGTAGGAACCCATGAACGGCTGGAACGTCGACACCAAGAACTGGTACTCCAGGTAGGGGAACGTAGCCGTGGCCATGAGCGCGTCGTCAGTGTCGAACCACTGGAGGAAACCGGCGGTGACGAGCATCTTCAGGCGGCCGCACAGCGCGCAAGAGCATTCCGAGGGCGGGCGGGAACCGCGCTGCGCACGGTCCCACAAATCTCCGAGATGCTGCACCGTGGCGCGGCAGAGCGCGCACTTGCACTCCCAAATCGGAATTTCGTCGTGTTCCAGAACCTCGTACTGCCATCCGGAGGGAGATCCTGTGTTGTGATAAGAAAGATAGGATAATCCCCTCACAAACAGGACCTGCCTACTCTTGGCGAAGATCCGGCGGAAAACCGCACGTCCAGACCGGAGCGTTCATGGAGATGCATTCGGGAGCCTCATCCGGCTGCACGGGATCCAGCGGCAGATTCGAGACGGTGGCCCACATGCCGTGGTTGGAGATCCGCTGATCCACCAGACGCTGGATGCGCGCCTTCTCCAGGTTGAAGATGTTCAGGAGAATCTGGTTCTTCATGATCAAGTTCCAGAAGATGCGGAACACCGGCGTCGCACCGTAGCCCGTGAACCAGAGCAGAACCATCGCGTCGATCAAACCGTGCGTCTGGGACATCGGGATGGCCGGATCGATGTAGGACGTGTGGGACCGGTTGTGGCCGTCGATGACGTTTTGGTCCTTCCACACCTGCGCGGACATGCGCTGGATCCAAAAGGCGAGGATCCTCTCCTCGAGCTCCGAGTTCTGGCTATCCGCATACGGATCGATAACCGGAGGCGGGTCATCCACGTCGGCCGCGGCCGGCGAATCTTCGACCGTCGCCAAAGCCTCCTCTTCGCGAACCGCTTCCTCGTACTTCTCCGCCTGCTCGGCGGTGACGAAGGGGACCACCTCGTTGGTGTGCATGAAGCCCGCAAGAAAGTTAGCCCTCGCGGCAGCTTCGTCATCGTGATGCACGAATCCCGGGTGGAACTGAACCACCTGCGCCCAGGCGTCATTGCAATCGTCTCCTCCACCAAAGGATGAGAAAACAACCTTATGGTGGAGGAGGCGACTTACGCACTGCGACCCGCTGATTCGTAACGACGCCGTGAATTCCAGCCGCCGCCGGAAGCCGATCCTCAACCTCGCGCAGCGCGATGATATCCGTGCCGACCAGCAAGCGGTCCGCCGTCAGCGGCTGATTTGCCAAGGCGTGGAACCCCGCGTCGTTGAACCCTTCCGGGAGAAGTCGCGGACCCGCGTTCACCATTGCGGTCAGGCGGTTGGCGCCAAGAACCTGCTGCAGCGCAGCCGCCAGATGCGGGGAAATCGGCAAGGCCTGCGCGGGAACGAAGATGGTGAACGGATCCGTCCCGCCTTCCTTCATGCTATCGCGGATGTGCACCACATCGAGAGCCGCTCTGGGGAGAACCGACGCATTGTTGACCGCGACCTTGTGTCGGAGAGATGAGTCTCATCAGACACGAGGTCGAGTAAGATCCACGCGGCCCTTGATGTTGCCGAGGGTCGGATCCACCACGCCGTTGGTGACGAACCCATTCCATCGCAGAACCGTCAGAGCCGGAACCCTCTCGCCTTCATTCTCAGCGCGAGCGCGAACCATCTCGTCCACCGTGTTGTAGGCGGCACCGTATTGCTGGTGAGCGTGGAACCAGATCGACGGATCCCACCGCAGCAGAACCGAGGAGGTCATGAACGTGCGCCTCGCCGCGAGAATCGCCGCCGTGCGTTGCATGACGCTCGGCGTGCCCCATTCACCCTGAACCAGCCCCTGCGAACCTTCCGGCGGCCACGAGGACTCGAGGATCCTGTACTGGGAACGCAGCGCGGAACGGATCTCGTGGCGGTCGGTGCCGATGAACGCGAACCTGAGAAGGATTATTGGGAAAAATTCTGGAACGGGAGAGGTTGATTTTATGAAAGTGATTTTAACCGATATCGGCATCGATAACAACGATCCATCCTCCTTCGCAAAATCCTATATACCGTCCGTCCATGAACATGGAAATGAGGTAGCGGTGGAACAAGATGGCGATGTTCTCGGCCAACGAGGAACCGCCGAAGCTCGCACCCGGAACGTTGTGAACCGTGTCGAACCGCTTCTGCTCGCCGCCGTTGCCGTCGTCGACGACAATGGGGATCTGGTGTCTCGGGAGCGCAAGCCACACCGTAACCTCTTCCGCCCATTCGTCCGCCAGAGCGACCTTCTGATCCCGGGCAGCCGCCGCGAGAACCTTCTGAGTCACCGGCACGAAGCGAACCGCGTGGGAGTGCGGAACGTGGGCGTCCACGAAGATCTGCAGCGACGGACTGCAAGAGCTTCCTCCTACCCTGGCAGTCTCTATGAGACAAACTGCCTGGGAGGAGGAACCTCTCCACCCCTCGCGTTGAACCGCATGAACTTCTCCCAGTAGCGCGGGAACATGAGCGACACGGCGTAGCCGGGGTGATCCTGCTTGTGCGGGAGCGACGTGATCCCTTCGACCGAGATGCTGGCCGCGTGCATGATCGGATCCTTGTTGAAGAAGGGGGAACCCTCCTTGTAGTTGTGGCTACTGTCTCTCACGCGGCGGAGCAAGCTCCACCGGATAGCGACAAGTAGTTACTTAACCGGAACCTCTTGAACCGACTTCGCCCAGATGTCGGCAGCGCCATAGCGATCCGGCGCGAGGATCCACTCCGTCTCAACGGATCCGTTGAACGCTACCTGATGGCGATACTTCACCATCTTCGCGTTGGGAGGGGGAACGAAAAAACGGGGAAAGTTTTTTGAAACACCAGGGATCCTGGTGAGTTCTCACAGAAAATTTTCTTGTCTCCGACGACACGTCAGGAGACACACTTGCTGCTATGAAGGAACCATAATTCTTTAGAACGGTATCGACCGTTGAAAAAAAGGAACCTAAGCGATTGCAAAGTTTTGTGGGAACGATCTCATGCCTCACTAAAAGGGTGAGGACTTCTCAACCGGGAATCAGATCAACGTGATACCGTATGTAACGCGTGACACAGATCCAACGATACCGGAATTTTCCTGTCTTACGAACGACAGTCACATGAGAACCAATTTCATCAAAAGTGCTGAGACGAACAACGCCAACAACGAACCATCCACGAAAATGGTTAAATGCTTGTGGCAAGTCATGACACTTAAGAATCTTTCTTTTGTCTCTTGGCTCCTGCCAGGGAGTGAGACGAATCGATGGGAAAAGGTTTTGGATCCGAGAATACCGACACCTCCACCGGTTCCGGTTCGACAGGAACCGTCTTGTAAATCCCACCAAACTCCATGATCCCTCCCGTGGCGGGAACGATCACATGCTCCTTGGAAACGAAACGGCGAATTGTGCTGGAAACGCGCACCGGATCCGTAGGCCGGAGATCTCTCCCGGATGCTGTCTTGATCGAACCACAAAACCATCTGCACATGTAGCATGGCATGACGATATCGGGAACCGCAAACAGCAGCCGGAAATCAGGGCACATTACCAACGCTCTACTGGTGGGAATGGTGGGCGCGGGTTCGATTTTGAGGATCCTCGGCAGAACCGTATCAACCACCACATGAACCGCATCCGCCGTCAACGCGACTTGAATCTCGCGCAACGCCGCTTCCACGAGATTGTCAGCATGAAGCTGTTTTGCCGCCACTGTCGCGCGCTCCGCTTGCGACAACGGGGAAATGGGTGCGTAGACCATGTCTAGCATATTTTTCATGATCCAACCGCCTTGGAGGAAAGAAACTTGACGATCCGCTTCTGCGTACCATGAAGCTCCTCCTTTTCGTGCACTGGGCAACTCCGGCGCGAAACCGTGATCCGTGAGGAGACCTTTCATCTCTTTTCGCACGTGGTCCGGCGATAATTCGCCGCCGCAGCGCTTGCCGTTGAGAACCGGGAACGCAAACATGTCGCCCCAATCCGGAGTTGATCCAGGATGACGGTGATCGTGATCCGCCTTCCAGGAAGCCAGAGCAGCGAAATAGGTTCCCATGATCAACACAGGATCCGCCACGCCCGCCGACGGAATCGATGGGATGAACGTTTTATTTCCCAGGCCGTAACGGTCGTTTTTTGCGTCCGGGACGTAAACCCAGAACCCAAACGCTTCCTGCGCAGGAATGATGTGCTTCGCGCGGAACCGCCGAACTTCATCGTTCCGACGGACCCCAAAGAACGCAACCGCAAGAAAAGCTTTTCGCCGCAGCAGCGCTAGCTCGTTGACGGCGCTCGGGAGCGCCCATGACCACAACTTTGGCGCAACTGCATCAATGAACGGAACCGGATGCACGTTGTTACCTGACAGCAAGCGCGCCGCGAGATCCGTGATTGGTTGCGGATTCGCGTGCAGCTTGATTGCCTGGTTCTGAAAATCCGAGCAGGAACCTTTCCACGAGGAGAAAATCTTGTTGACCCACGTGTACGCAATTGGCGTCTTCGGGCGCGTGACATGAACCGCACGCTTCTTTAACCCACGCCAAAAATCCTTCCACTCGCGATCCTCACTCTCGAGAACCGTGACTGCCGCGTTGGCGCGGTGGTAATGAACCAGCGCCGACTTCAGACTGTGAATGAAGCCCCAACGGATCGCCAGCTTTCCATCCTCCTTCCCCGGAACCTGAACCCAGGACCGAGGCGCGAAATCCTGCCGCGACACTAAGGCGGAAAAGAAAAGAACCGCTTTCTGGAGAGTGTCCATGGGAATGAGACGCAGCGACAAGACCGCCTCGACACGAGGGACATGAGTTTGGATCAACGAAGCGTAATTAGCCGCCGATCTGGCCTGAATGGACGAACTCTTGATAGCGTTCGCCTCTGCCATGACCGACTGAACCATTTCCCGATTGTGGTCCGTCAAGCCTGCCTCGACCGAACCGAAGTTAAACTTTGGCTGGAATGAGAAGGTTGACGAGGAGGAACTGCTAGGCTGCTGTTCCTCGCTCTCATCATCGAGAAGTGGTGCATCCGCTTTCAAAAACTCGGCGAGAGTCGGGGATGGTTTCGGATCGATAGCTTTAAGGAGTGAAGCCAAGGACTTCTTCCCCGCTAGTGACCGCATCCGATCCCAATTCGCCTTATGAACCAAACCATTACGGATCCCGAAGGCCAGCCCATAATCTCGCGATCCCAAAGAACCACCAAAAATTGGGCCATCTCCCCTGCCGGCCAGAGCCGAATTCCAACCACCCAAGTTCAACATTGTCTACAATTGGGGAAACATGGAAAATGAGGAAAAAATGACGCAACTGTAATCGATACGGTTCATCAGATTTTCAAAGTGTTGCACACACCACACTTCATCACACAACAATTCGGATCCGATCCATCCAACAGAACATCAGGGACCGCAAAAGCCGGGATTTATCGCGTTAGTACAACTTTGTGCGTACTGGTTCCGAGCCGCAGCTGAATAGGAAGACGTCGTGAACCAGTACAGGAACTACATCATTGCCCATTTCTTCGCTTTTGCGACGAGCAAACGCTTCACATCATTGTACGACGATGTAAGACGCGAGTGGTGAACCACCTGATGCAAACGCATCTCCCCTACGGATCCTCCGCCGGGGGNGTGACCGCCGGAGTCGCCGCCGGCGTTGCCTTGGCGCCCTTGTGCGGGCATTGCGCGAGCCAGTGAACCGCTCCCGCCTTGACGCAGGTCTTGTGGTTGCACTTCATGAAGCAATGGCGATGACTTAACGCCCGGTTCTAAGGAAGAGCCTCAGCGGAGGAACCTAGTTCCTACCGGTGGACGGTTAAGTCATACTTGTTGCCCTGCGTCTCGCATTCTTTGCGCGCATGACCCACAGCCTGGGCGCCCTTTCCACCGATGAAACAGTTCAGCGTGTACCCTCCTGCTGCTGGGAGAAAGGGATCCAACCGGATCACAATGATCAAACAAAAACGCAGCAGGAGAGTTCCCAGACACACCTTGCGCGCCTGGAACCACTTTTGCACGAACTGTTTGTTCTTCTTGTTGAGGTCCGTCATGACACGGATGCAGTTTGCGGAACCGGAGTTGAGAACCCCGTCCAACTTCTTGAACGCATCCTGCTGCTTCCCTCCCTGCGGCTGGGTCTTCTCATTCGGCTTGATCGCCGGAGTAGGAGCCGCACCACCGCCTTGCTGCTTTTTCAGCGCACGGCGTTGCTTCTTCGACAAGCGCATGTCCGTCAAACCCGCCTGGAACGCCGCAGCATTGTGCGCCGTCTGAGGAAGTTTTTGGGAAAAGATTTTGCCGAGAACGATGAAAGATCGATGATGATGGCAGGAAGTTGTTGCCACATAAAGGACCCACATTTGATAAGATAAGCGAGAACGAGGGAGGTTATATACCGAACCCAAATTCTTTGTCATCGTGACGGCGTAAACGTCTAGCGCGTGCGCGATGAACCTCCCGTGGATCTTCTCATGGATCTGCTCCGTGTAATTCACCTGGGATTTCTTGAACGTTTGCGCCATCTGCTTGAACACGGAGACGATGATCGCGAGAACCCCGCCATCCGTGAGATCCTCGAACTTGACGCGCAGGAAGTTAACCAACGCGATCCTTTCGTCACACATGTGGCAGGTGATCGCGCGGAGCTTTTCCGTAGCCTCATCCTTCGGCGCGGAGGAACCGTACCACCGCGGCATGCTGTGAGCACGAACCTGTTGCAGGTGGGCCAAGAGATCCGTGAGGTTCGTGAAGTTCGACCAGGTTTCCCCGTGGTACTATCGCCATGGAACCGCCCAAAAGATAACCGGGGTAACCGATTACCAATTAAACGAGTCCATGATGATAGCATCACACTTTTTGTGAGTGCGGGAACCGAGCTTTGCTTCGCGGAGAGCCTTGATCTGAACCTCCTGAACCACCTTGGATGTCTCCTTGTCCACGTGCGTGAACTGGCCCTGCAGAGCGGCGACCTGGATCACCTTCTGCAGGTGCTCGTGCGTCACCACGGCGTCCTTAAATTCAGGGCGCTTGAGATCCGCATACGCCGTCCTCTGAGCCTCCGGCTTGTTGTCGTAGACACCTGGGAGGGGAGTAAGATGTAATAGGATCGATACGGGAGAGATGGTAAGATTAAGCTGGGATGGAAGGTCAACTGACAGACCGAAACGGATCCAAACCCTAAAGCGAATCACCAAAGCGTATACCCTGGACCCACTTGTACAGCGAAACCAGCTCAGCCACCGTCTCCGCGGAATCGGTCATCAGGAACTTGCGCTTGACGAACCTCATTTCCTGAGTGCGGTTCTTGATGATGATGCAGTGGGAACACACCGGAACCGGATGATCCGTCCCAAAGACCGCCATAGCACCCGGGATGGGTGGGCTGAAGCTCATCCAGGGGAAAGACAAATCTCCTCATGGATGAATCTCAGCCCTAGACTCTTGCATGAGGAGCAGAGCTTCTGGCGATGGCAGAACGAGCAGATGATATCGACCTCCGGCTTCGCGACCGCGGGCTGAAGGCAGTTTCTGCACATGGACGGAACCTTCATCTCCTCGTCCGTCGGGAGAGGAACCGTGTAGGTCTGATCATTGTCGGCGTCGATGCAAAACGCTTCTTCGCCCAACGCGTACTCGTTGATCTTAATTTCGTCGAGCGCCCCGTTAACCCGGAGGCTTCCCAGCAAACCGAACTCTTGCTCCATAATGCCTGACTAAACTAAGAAAAAACACACACGCACAAAGTGTACTAACCGCGAAAATATAAATTTTCCTATGTGTTTGATACAAGTAAGGAGTCAGGCAAACATGATGAAAGCGAAAGAAAGGTTCCACAATTTCGTGGGAGAACCGGCAAACCACCCGAAGGTGCTCGAAAAGTCAACTCATGCGTCATCATCAATCTTGTCATGAGAATGACAAGCCCACCAGGAACCATTAACGAGGAAGTTTCTAAACCCTCTCGTTCCTGCTGGCACATCCCTCGGAACCGAAATAACCCACACAGTCGAGAGCTGGGGAAAATCCACAACCACGGAACCGAGATGAGAGGCTAATTTTCATAGGCGAGTCATGCGATGATGAATCAAAGATGCGGCGGAGCCGCATCTCCGCAGGAACCAAGTTGGGTTAGAGAACCCGTTGTTTCCTGCGGTGTATCCCTCGTGGTACCGAAATCACCCAGCGACCAAGGTCGTGGAAAATACCGATAAGGAACTGAATTTTGCGAAATAAATCACGAGCAACCATCCTGAGCCGTAGCCCGAAGGAATGGCCTTACACGAATCCAACGGGAAGGTCTCTAAACCCCCAATTCGCGCAAGGTACACACTCAAATGAACCGAAATCACCCCGCAGCAAGATGGCTGGGGAAAGAAGATACCTGAAATTTGTGGTGCCGCCGAGCGGTATCAAAGCGAATACAACTTCAACGAGCGAACAACAAGCGAAAATTATAATTTCTCAAAAAACCACTCATACAATGCGGCAATGGCCACCTATCTGTCCAGGAACCTGTTAATCAAACGGTTCGAAAAGGTCGTCGGTTGCAGACGCGACCACCAAACGCGGGATTTATTTGAAATGAGCATCCACGCGTGCTCTTCCACAGGGAGATCCCGAACCGGAACCGTGAGAATGTTGTCGGGCGCCGCGACCGGCGCGCAGAACCGTTGCTCCCCCGGCTTGAAAGACGCGAGAGTTTCCCACGCCGCAACTCGGAACTGAAAACGCCGACGCCAATCGGCTCGAATCATCAACGCAACGGCGGCGCGCGGGCGCTGGTCGTCCGCAGCAGCTCCAAGCGCCTTGTAAAGGACTTTCAGAACCTGCTGTGACAGCTCCACCGGCGGGAACATCCACACCACGTTGTGCGGGGAAGCCAAGACCTGAGTCGCCGAATCGAAAAACGGGCGAAGCAGGCTGTAGGAGGTACCCCTCAACGAAGCTGCGGCGAGGAAGCCGCCAGGAGTTCCCGGCAACGGTCCAAACGCTTCGACGTTGAACCGTACCTTGCACGTCTGGAGAATCGCATTGAGAGTCCGACGCGAACAGAAGCGAGCCGGAAAAGGATCCACGTCAGCAGGGCGAACCAGGAGCCTGGAAACGCTGTCGGCGTACCAATTGTCGGTACCCTTGATATGCTGTCCGGAAACCACGCATCTCAGGCGCAGCTCCCAGAGACGAACCTTGAGTCCGATTTCCGCCATGGCGATACTGGAGAACTGTCCCGGATCCGCTTGGTCGAGCGCGAAGGATTTCGCTAGCAACGAAACCGTGGGCATGTTGTCCGACTCCACGAAGATCGTGTGACCGCGCAGGCGCTTTCCGAGATCCACTGCCATGAGCCAGAGAACCGCGGTTGCTTCCCACACCGTGCTGTGCGCCTTGGCGAAAGACGGGCAATTCGGAGCCAGCGTGGATCCGACAGCGGCTTCGTACTTCTCGCACTCCGACCACAGGGAACCAAAAGTCTCCATCTCCTGCCCGAAGAAAGCAACCGAAGCACCCCATCCCTCTTTCGACGCGTCGATCTTGATGCGAACCAAGTTCGTGACGTGCATGTCCAAGTAACCGGACTTAGGATGCGGCAGCACGGGCTCCCACAGGTGAGCTCCCGCGCGAGAACTGGTCGGGTCGTCCTGGACGATCATCCGCCCCAAGAACGAGTCATCGTCCTCGGTGTTCCACTTGTCCGTGAGAACCATGATCCACCACTGCAGGCCCCGCAGTAGGATTGGTGTAACTCGGACTAACGGGTCGTAGCTACGCTCGCCCCGCGCCCACTTTGCCTCCGCTCCAGTGCTCGTGATGATCCTGGACGCTTCTTTGACAAATGCAGGCACAGAACCGCGGGTGACGAGCTCCAAGGAAATGATGATACCCCGGAACTCGGCGACCAATTTTACCGGCAGCTGAGGGCGTGCGGGATCCCGGGTGGAGTAACCGTACGGCTTATCCGACGACTGCGCCAGCGACCGCGAAATTTTCAGAACAGCACGCTCGATCCTTCCCGGGGCGATCCCAATCAGGTTGCGTACGGAACAGAACCGCCAACCGATCCACTCGAAAGCAGTAGTAGGCAGAAAAAATTTTCCCGGTTTCGTGTGCAGCGGAACACCCAGCTTAGTCATCCGCTCGATGTAAACGTTGAACTTCTCCAGCACCACAGCCGGATCCTCAAACGGAGTTGCCGGAATTGTGCGGATGTCGTCGACGAAGTCATGCGGAGCCAAGTCGGCCGGGCAGCAAACCCTGTTGATTTCCTTAATGCCGGCGTCATTGTGACCCGGACTTGGCCCCATACCCTGGCCACAGACCAGGAGGGAACCATACGCGCCCGGGGGAACCCAATCCTTGTCCGAGAGCAGAGCCGCCGGGACGGGGTCCGGCAGCGACGGGTCGCCTTTTTCCAACTCCTCGGCGCCGTCCTGAACCTTGGGGAGCTTTGCGCGAATGCTAGCCGACACCCTGGCACGGTCGAGAACGGGGAGATCCTTGTCGGAGGCCGCCTTCCGGGCTGCGTAATCGGAGAGAAGGCCCATGTAGGCTTTCGACATCCGGACACCGGCGAAACGGCGCGACGAAGCGTGAACCAGCCAGAGGTAGAAGCAGTGCTTGATATCCACGCCGCCTATCCGAGCAACAACCCGACCGCGATCGGGGAAAGCCAAGCTCTCCTCAATCAGGGGACTGTTGGATGAGACAACCGATGTACCAAAAGCGCAAAAGCTGCTGAACCGTGGCGTAGTCGACAGGAACCTCCAGGAGCGCCTGGTTGAACCCCGTGAACGACCAGTCTTTAATGTACCGGTAGCCGACCTGAGTGATCCCCTCCATCTTGTCGATCAAGTTGGCTGGAGCGCACGAAAAACCAGGAATCGTGGTAGGATCCGCAATGGGCGAACCGTCCTTCCTCCTGTACCACACGATTTTGTGCAGATCCGTAAGCTCCTCGAGCACCTCACGACCAATCCGCGGCTGCTCATCGAAAGCAGGAAAATCCGGGTAGATCTTCGGCAGGAATTCCTCCGCGAGCTCTAACCGGATGCCACCGAACCATTGGCGACGGATCCGTTCCGGAACGCCGAATTCCAACGCCACAGCGGGATCCAGCGAGATGGCATGGAACGCCATTGCATCCTCCACCTTGCGGAACTCGTCGACCGGGCCATCCTGGGCAGCCAGGAACGCGGGAATTTCGTCCCGGGTGCGCGGCACGGGAATGATCCGCAACCTCTTGGCCGAGTGCAACTCCGAGTCGAAATCCACCAGGAGCTGGGGACGAGGAGCCTTCGGGCCCGGGGCGCGGCCGGGAGACGGCGGCGTTACCGCAGAAGCTCCCAGCTCCAAGCTGTCTGACGGGATAGCCGACGGCGGCGCACTGGAACCAAATCTCAGCGGAGAAACCGGGTCTGGGAGAGCGTGATCCACCGCGGTCGCGATTGTAACCGAGTACGCCAACCTCTCTGCGCGGTACTGGAAGAAGTCTCTGATCAACCCCAACTGCACTGGTCCCAGCGTTGGATCCGCACCCGCACCCACAGGATGGATCTGGATGTGCGTTGCAAACGTCCAGTACACCTCTGGAAGCTGGAGAGGCCACCTGGCGGAGGGGATCCACCAAGGCGGGCGTTCGAGCTGGGTATCCGGCGTGCCCGCCGAAAACTTCCTGCTACCCTTCCATCTGTTCAGGATCCACGGGAAAAGACGATCCGCGTACCTGATGAGGGCCTGAGCAGCGAGAACTTCACGGTCGTGCAATTCCGGGATGGGGAAACAGGGATCCGTAACGCCGTACAACGCGGCAGCACGCTGCTTGTCCGTGTACACGATGCTCGGGTGCCCGTCGTGAACACCATCCGGAAAGGTCAGAGGAGCCCAGGGGACCGGCGCGATATCATCCGAACCCGGGGCCGCGGCTGCGAGCCGTGCCTTGTCCGCGTCGGAGAAAAAGGCTTTTTCAGTCCAGTAGACCGGCAGGAAAATGTCCGGGTGGTCAGCGATGACTCCCCGAATGTGCCTGTCCAGAGTGCCGATTTGCAGTCGAGGACAATTTTTGTCGCCCAACTGCGGCTCGAACGTTCGGAACTCCACCGCCCGCAACGGCGGCAGCCTGCCCTTAGTCTGCGCGGCCAGCTTCAGCGTCGGAGAGGGGCCCAAGGCCGGAACCACACGCAAAGGCGAAGCAGCCGCATAGCCCGGATCATGAACCGTGCTCGTCTCGAGGAGGAGTGAGGACGCCCCGGTGTCGGCAAACTCCCGGTCGTGGAACGCTGCCTGATACGCGGTGATCCGCGAGTCGAGGCGAACCGTGGTCGCCGCCCTGAGGAACATGAGGTAGTCCTTCAGCGCGAACCGCCGACGGAGGGACAGGACGCGCTTTTCGCACTCCCGCCCATAGGATCCTTCTTCGTAACCCGAGTGATCAATCTCCACGGCATTCAGATCCGCAGCTTCAATGATCATCCGAACCCGCGCGAGCAGGACCGTCGGAGGCGGGATAATCGGATCCAACACTTTCTTCCGGATACGGATCCCCCACCATAACAGCAGGTTTTCCGGCCGGTACCAGGATCGATGCAGGACATACCACGGGTGCAGCGGTGACATAAGCTGGTCGGAACCAGGCCACCACGTCTTGCACACACCCTTGAAGTCCACCGGAAAGCACGGATCATTGTGGAGGAAGAGGGACAACACCGCCTTGCGCGTGAGCGTCCCCGTCATTGACCAACCGACACGAGCCGCCGATACCTTGGAACCCCGGTTCTGCAAGTCCTCCAGCAAGAGGAACTTCATGATATCCGGGTGCGGCCCCACCGCGATGTGATCCTTCACGTCTGCACCAGCTTCAGTTCCACAGCCTCCCTTACCGAGCTAAAAGATGAACGACACGAATAGCGGACGCACGTGAGAGCGAGTCTCATCGAACCTCGTCCAATATAATCGAAAAATAACGGTAAGGGAGGCTGGAATACCAAAGATCACGTCCGACAGGAGCGTGTTGTGCAAGTGCGTGATTTCAGGATCCTCGCAGAGGAGCGCCGCGTTGGTAGCGTCGGGCTCGTCTCCGCCGGCAGAGCTGCTCGGCGGATCATCGTGGTCTAGCACACCGAAGATTTCATCGAACTTTAGAAAAGGCATTTCTTCGGTGTGCTATCTTATCCAGCGGTGATGTCCAAATTGAACTCCCGGACGAAGGCTGTGCTCGTAGAGAAGCATCGTCAACCTCCGAAACCCCCGGGTCGGAACCGCCGTCTCCATTACCTGTGGAAATGTTGGGAAAGAAGGATCCATTTGAGAATCGATCGTGCCCCGATGGTGAAGACTTCACCGTACTGATCTCGAACCTACATCGATCGATTACACCTACTGCGGTCCCGATCGGGAGCCGACAGCCTGAATAGCATATTGTCGTCTGGGAAAAAATGAAAAACACCGCGTCAACCCCCTACGGAGGCGAGAACCACCACGAAAAGTTTATACCAGCTTCCACGTCGCCTAAGAGGCGCTCGGCACCGCCGCCCTGGTCCGTCATCTTGTCCGTACGACTTGTCACACTAAGTAAAAAACACCGTGGCAAATAAGCCGGTCCCTGTGTGTATGCCCTCTACGAAAAAAACAGTAATGAGAACCCCGAGAAGCCAGCTGAACTGAACGAAATAATTTTAGGGTCTCCGAACGAGTGAGAGGGCATACACACCAGGATCCACAGACTGTGGACGGTACCCAAGACAAGTCGCGGGACAGAACGGAACAGAATCGGGAATTTACCGCTTTTTGTACTCTCGCGAGGAACCAGGCTAACAGCCTG
>PBYE01000004.1 GCA_002729495.1 Chromatiales bacterium | reverse complement strand
AAACTTTGTTTTTACGGCCCAACCTCAGCTTTTTATCTCACCTTTTTTATTTCGGTTGGTTGGTTGGTTACTTTTCTGGCCTGGGCCCGGACGGGAAACTGGCAATCAAATTCGCGTGCCCTTAGGTTTTTCACTATAAACCACATGGCATTTCACCATGTCGAAAAACCTTATAAAACCTGTCGAAATTTGTGTTTCTGGACGTCCAATTTGGGCAGTTTGGGCCCGCAAGGCAGCCCCATCCGGGCCGGGCTGGGCGATCTGTTTTGTTTGTGCGAAACATCTTGTGGAGCGAAACATCGAGGGCGAGTACGTGGCGCATGCATGGCGGTGTTCGGATACGATGTGATTCACACCCCCTTGACACTCTCCGATCTCATGATGTGCGGGTGCCTCAGGATGGCGTAAAAAGCGACTCATGCTGGGAACCATGTAAGAGCGATTTTTCCCTTGGGTGAGATCGTTCTAAAAGCATCCGGCCTGCCCACGGCCTAAAAAGTGGGGGTCCACCTTGAGACTCTAAAGTAAGGGTGCGGAACCATAAGGGGGAGGGGCTTCTCTATCTTTTCAGGTTTTGAAAAGATGGAGGGGCCTCTGCCGTGAACATGGCTTGGCCTGAAGGCAAGCCACGCTCGCGCCGTAGCGTTATACGGCAGGTGCTGTCCCTCTCGTCCGTCCTACCGGGTATGCCAGTAATGCTCTGGGATACCTTTCTGTGGTTGGTTCTGACGTCTGGGGCTGACACTTATACGCCGATGAAGATCTCCACCGACGCCTGCCGCTGGGGCGCTCCTGCGCGTGCTGACCGCGATGGAGTCCTTGCCGCACTTCCTTCGGCGCTGGCTCTGTTGGTCTTGGTGGGTTCTACTCGGTCTGGTGATGCTCCAGACCGTGTTTATATCTTCATCGATAACATGGATTAGACCCCCAGAGTTAGACGACCTTATACGTCGCGGCAGGATCCTGGCCGATCTTGGCTGATCGAACGTCGGCCTGTCCGGCGCTGGTTGGCGTACCAGGATGCGATTATGTGATGGAGCCTATTATCAAGTTAAGTCAGCGTCTATGACGCTATTATGACATACCTGAACGAGCCTATGCTCCACTTATGCTAGGTCTCTCCCCTCCTGATCCGCATGAGACGTTCGATCAGTACGCAGAAGCTCGTCCGCTGCGCTGCTCCTGGCTGCACGTTTCTGCGGGCGCTGGTGCAGTCGTCGGACCGGGGCTGTGAACGACAACATTGAGGAGGCGCTAGGTTTGGTTCTTAAAGATCCCCTATAGATGGGACGACCTGTCAAGGGGTTTCCGATGAGGTTTTAGACACATCGGTGACCTCTGGCTCCCCAGTCAGCGGTACTTTGCTACATTGCCACATTGCCACATTGTCTTCGGACTCATTGCCACATTGCCACATTGTCTTCGGACCACAATGACATATTACAACGCTGCCGCATAGCTACACCGACATTGCGTCATCGATCCCCTTGTTCCCGCGTTTATCGTACCCGCTTCGACTGCATCGCACCGTAGACAGCCCTGATGGACGCTTGATCGCTCTATACGTCAGTCGTCGTCGCGACTCTATCCTGGGTACACGTTACACAGAACTCGGCACAGGATTGCGCTCGCCAGTTCGGACCGGGGGCTACGCCTCTCCTCGGTGCAGCTGCGCAGCGTCGGGGGGAGGTGTTGGACTCTGGAACGAATTGGGAGCCTTTCCTCTCACTAACTCTCTTCGGGGAGCAACTGATTGAGGCCGTGCGACCAACCGTTCTAGATGCCGACCCTCTTCTCTCGGAGCGTTACAGATCGTGTCAATGTGCGAATTATCGATGACAGATCAAAACACGGCACAAGAAGAGCGCGAGTCCGGGCCTAGCCCGCTGTACATGACCAAAAGGATTGACTAACCTTCGGTACACAACGTAATCCAAACCTTACAGGATGTCGCCGCCTACGCCTTCGTCGTCAAGTTCGTCACCGCCCTCGTGGGACGGTGACGACCTTACTCGTTTTTGGACCGCAATAATCGCTAAGCACACTAAGAAGTTGGAAGTTGCTGGAGCCAAATCGGACGAGATCGCTAGAATAAACCATATCGCTCTCGAGAAGGGTTTTCGTACGACGGACGAGAATGAGGAACATAATCGAAAGATGTCACACCTCCTGCTCTCGATACACCGCGAAAGCCTCCCGCAGCACGAAGCCCGCAAGGGTCGAATGAAAGACCATGTCAGAGACGTGTGGAACGACAGACAGATCGACTTTCTGGTACAGCTAGGCAAGCAGTCCAACTCGCTCGTAAAACCGTTCGCGGGCGCTGACTCACTGAGCGCAATAGCCGATGTCGGGCGGGCATATGACGGCGAAGTACTCAAGAGCGGGTGCTTCGATGAAATTTCTCGGGACGAAGCTCAGAAGCGTGGCGAGAAGAGGCGCGAGGCGATATCACGCAAGAAGGAGAGCAAGGGCGTCTACCGCACACCCGATCACTGTCGAGCGGATCTGCCCAACGCACGACAATGCTACGATTCGTTCAAGAAAAAATTCATCGGCCACGTGGCGGCCAAGCACATTCGTAGCATCAAGGTCGAAGATTTAGAGTGCGAACCTATACAGGCCACACATATGACGGATTCATCGCCCGATCCGCATATATTTGTGCCTCCTGCTGTGCTCATGTTCGGCGTCATGCAGGGAGAGGCGTAGAGGGGTACGCGACACTTACGAATGGATAGCACTTAATTTCGTGTGACGACAGTTTATATCATCGGGAACATTGCAACAGTGTCGCCGCCCCGCGATGGGACGAAGACGAGAAGCGTTTCTACTTCGAAAAATGCAGGCCATGACACTGTTCGTGCGGTCGGAAGAAACGAAGTCTCGCCTCTCACACGAACTGCCATGACTGCACGGACGCGAGACCCCTCAACGCAGCGAGTGAAGAATCCGAAAAACTACACTTCTCAGCGCACAAAGGGATTCTAGCGGCAGCTCTCGGAATACTCAACCGCGGCTACTACGATTTCCCCATGTCGCGTAAGGAGGCCGCTGCATGGAAGAAGAACGCTAAACAGCCCACAACAGCCGCTACGCCGGACAAAACAGTGGGGGAATCGTTGGTTGAGGAATCACTGCCTGGGAAATGGATTGGACGTGACGAATCTGATGTCGAGAACGGGTCTGTGCTGATCGCTCGCGACATGGAAGGTTATTTCTTGTGTTCCTCTCCTGTTGAGGCTGCAACAGGAGAGGACGCTCCGAATGACGATCCCCTCGAAGGACGGCATCGTTGTCGCAATTTTCAACCCGCATACGATGCAAGACGAATCTGAACTCCCCGGCCGACAGGATGACTACGTCATCCCGGCGGCTGGCGATCGATCGAAACATGCTACTGGTTGCCATTCATGGTCTAGGAACTACGGTCACATACGCTGCATTGCCTACATACTCTAGGTCGACTTTCCACTCACTCACCTGGTATGGGATCGTAGACTGACTTCGGGTCATTGCACAGCATCTGTGCAGCGCTGCATCTCAGCGCAGCCTTCCTCCATGGATTACACCTCGTTGGCCTATGATCATTTCGTTCGGATTGGTAGGAATCCCATCTTTGCCGAGTGAACGAAATCATCTCATCCCAGCCTCCATCTATGTAGACGACGTCATAGTAGCGTAGGAGGTGCCGTCGATACTTGAGCCACAGCACCTCCTACAGCGGTAGCGACGAAAGCCCAGATGAAGGAGACGGATTTCGCGTTGACGTCGCTGCTCTTCAACTTAGCAGTGCAGCCCTTTGCCGATCTGAAAGACAAGGTAGCACACGCGTTAACAGTACTCGGTATGGCGTACCGACTATTCTGCAACGACATACTACAAAAACTCCACAGTTCGAGGGATGCATGATATCGAGTATTAGGCGTACATCGATCCTACGGCACTTTGGAGTTTATGAGATTCTCGAAATACCGGATAACAAGGCCATGAAGATAGAGCGCCTGAGGATCGTGATCCTACAAGAACTCGAAAAGAAGGACGTGGATCCCAATTCCGTGGCAAAATTTCTGGGATCAATCATCGCGGCACTGCCCGTCTATTTGGACCCTCGCGCGAGGGCTTTGTGTCGCGTGGTGTCTGGGTGGACGAAGAAACGCACGGTGAGGAGACTCATGACTTTCAAGAACAAAGTCGAAGACTTGAAGACAAGACTAGCGCTACTAGCCTCCACGATAAAGCATCTCTCCCGTCGCGAATTCTCCGCCGCATCGATGCCCCCTCTGCCAGCGGTAATAGTCTACGTCTGCGCGAGAAAGAAGTCAGGGAAGATCTTTTTCTCCGTCGCCGCGGTGGACGTACATTGCGCTAACGGAGGAATCGCGGCTAAGCTACTACAAGGCACGTCCGGAGTCGTAAACTGCGACGAAGACTCGAAGGAAGCGGACGGTGGTCGGACTTGCAAGGCACGCATACAATGCTTATCACTATGGACGGCTGCTTCGCATTTCCGTGACGATCGTCGCTGCATAGTAATGCACGCGTGCGGTTTTGCGCCCAACGAGACCTTACGCGAGAACAAGAACGATGCACCTCTCATGTGGGCCATCGCCATGAGATCCGCGGAGCACACGATACGAATGACCACCGGGTGACTCTCTGGCACCCGCGTTCGGGAAGTTCGTACACATCTCCGACAGGATGGACCCACAAGTATGTATCCGATGCGGAGAACCTCGCTGAGATCGACGAGGCGATACTTACCGGGAACTACAAGTCGCAACAAGAAGATCAGACGTTCCACAGCATGTCAATATCCGAATCTGAAGAGTTTCTCAGGAAAGCGAGTGAAGACATCCGCACCAGCAGGTACGCCAAAATCGCGGCAGATATACGAAACAGCGAAATCGAAGAGGCAGCGAATATCATTCGACAATCGAGCGTGAAGAAATTTACGATACCAGTCATGAAATCAGGAACGAAAACTGCTCAAAAGAAGTGAACTAATGTGAAACGGAATTTTTTCCTTTTAACAGCCAATGAACCAGGGACCGATAGCGTTAGAATAGTAGCCGAATTCAGAATGGCGGCTCGGGAACGGGGCAAAAGCGACGACCCGGGAGAAGTCAAGGAAGTTTGGCCAAAGCTCGCCGCCCACGTGAGGAGCGTCCCGAAATGGCCACCGGCTTCGGGTAAATGGATCGAGAAATGCGTCAAGAAATACGTAGTGGACAATGTATATTTTATTAAAAATCGAGGCGCAGCCGTGAACATGATTCGTGAACGGATGGCGATAGAACGCCTTGATGATGACGCGGAAGGCGTGGTCGAGCGCATCATCGAAGTCATGAGACGAATCCTCAGAAAGAGGTACGATGAGTTGAATGACCTTTGTTTTGGTGTCAAAGCGGCTAACATACCGCACAGATATAACGTCATTCACAGAGAAATTGGGAAATTCCTAGCTAAGTACGGCTAACTGTAGAAGACGATTAACGAGAGAATACTGTTTTTGTGACCGTGACCGAGATAACATAACGCGCAAACTGAGGAGAGATGAGCTGAGTGGGTTCGTTGTGCGACGTTTGGCCCGTTCATGGGACGGAGAAGTTTTAGGAGCGAGAGAACTCGGGATATGAAGGCATGAATCGGGGAGTGGCNTGTGAGANACGGACAACTCGTGGAGATTGAACGGNATGGTGAGAGGGTGNAAAAGCTGAAGAATTCNGGTGAACGATCCACCNCGCATTGAGAGCAGGNTGGTAACGAAAAGATCTAGATCNTGATTCGAGGGCATCTGAATGAAGGCAGACTTTGGTATCATGCAGAGAGGAACGCAAACTTGGTCGATGAAAGTTCGAGAGAATCTGAAACATCACAGAGAGTGAGTTATGCGCTAAAAGCGGGTCAATACGCATAGGATCAGGATATCACTGAGAGGCTGAGACTGATGTGCGCGCTTTCATGACAAAGGATTATGAGAGAAATGTGATTCATGAAAAGATCCCACATCATACGACACCGGAGCGTCTCATATCGGTCACATATTCGCCTCCCCTATGTACCAAAACCTACCACAGGGACCAATAAATAAATCATCATTATCGCGTGTATCATCACCATGAGCGAACGTCAGGGCCCGCCGGAACCGCAAGGCGCGCAGCAAGGAGGTGCTGACCCGCCGGCTGGCGGGAACGCTCCGGTGCCGAAACCGAAGGCTGCCAAGGCCAAACCGAAGGCCAAACCGAAGGCTGCCAAGGCCAAGGCCAAGCCTAAGGCCGTCCGTCCGAAGGCCCGCCAAGAACCGCCACTCCTCGTCTAAGGTGAGACATGAGACCAGAGATTATCGTTTCTCATATGATCGTATGTTTTGCTTAGAGCATTTCTCTTCATCACTAGACCTATGCCAGATCACGAAAGTCAATCCCGAACTTAGGCTCTGTGATATGATCGGAAGAACGTCCGCAGAGACATAGTGCTCTCATGTCTCAGCCAGATCCAGCGATGATGACGCCGAGTCGCTCTCGCCGGATGAAGGTCAGGGTGCTGGAGTAGATGCAACATTTCCATGCTCTCTATCACAGATGGACGGGATCGACATGAGACAACTACTCCTAACGAGAATCAGAGGGGCATGGGCACTGTGCGCGAGATCAATGGCGAGCTCGAGTACATTAGGGCCGCGCAGAAGGATATCGAGATGATGGTCCGCAAGTGCTGCAGGAACGACGGCGAAATTGAGAAGGACACCTGGATCGATATCATCGCTGGAACGTGTGCGGTACATGAGAGCGAACCGATAAGATCGATTTTTGAAGCTGCGTAGGATTACTCGAGGGTTCTACGTGAATCGTACACAACTAGACAAGGCGGATCGCTCTCAGTGACTCGAGCATCGCTACCTACAGTGGCGCGCCGCCGGCATCGGTGCCGCCATCCACTTCTTGACCGGTGCCATCGGTCCGAAGGAGCATGATCTGATCGAACTCGTGATTGACGGCTACGAACAGTCCCGCGCCATCATCTGGGAGTGCATGTGCAGGAACCTCGCGTTCGCCAACAAGTTCGGTACCGCTGACGTTATCCGCCTCCAGTGCGAGCAGGCCGACGTCATCCTCCGCCTCACGCAGGGCGAATGCGCTCTCAACTTCTTCCAGCTGATCGCTACGAGCCACATCATCACGCCGCCGAACAAGGCGCCGACCGGTGGAGTGGCCGCCATCGACGTCATGCGCCTCCCCGTGAAGGAGTTATGACGACTTAAGCACTCAAGGAAGCTCAGCTTCCTTGAGACTGCGGCTAGTCGTGTCAAGAGTCATCAACGCTGGCGACACGCCCGGTATCGTCGCGTACTACATTGCCCCGGTGGTGGTCTCGCGCAACGTCGTAGCCACCGACACGGCTTACGTTCAGGAGTACAGACGCGATCAGGAGTATTGGTACCCGCGCATCCTCACTGTCAAGGACGCGCGCGACGACAACACGCTGAAGCAGTGGGAGGACCGGCTGCTCGGTGGACCGAATCGTCAGTCCGAGACGTTCGCGCAGATCTGCGTATCGATCGATTGCCCCCCGGCTCCCACGCAGGGTGTGACGGCAGGATACGTGTCGAGCTTCAACATCGAATCGGCGCGTGAGCTGATCAACGCGCTTCGCCTGCACAACGGCAACGTCGAGGGTTACGACCAGGAAGAGTTGGCTTGGTATAATGACCGGCGGAGGGAGCTTAACTTGACATACCGTCTTTGTGCACTTTTATCTCAGTCTCCCAGCATGTCCTGTCGTACAGATCCGAATAAGAAATGTAATGAGGAACACCACCAGAGATTGATATGCTCATTTTCTCTCCTTCAGGCTCTCGAGCAACAGCGCGCGCTGCCTGAGCATCCTCGTAGCGAACCTCGAGGCGGAGGAGATCGTCACTCTTCTCAGGGAGGCCACCCAGCGTCCTGGGCTCCGTGCTCAGATTGCGATCCAGACCGCGAACAAGGTTTCGGCCCTGGAGCTCCCGGACTTGGCCCTACCGAAGGACGCTACCGGAGTCACGCGCGACGACGTCAAGCTGGCGCACGAATCGATGCTCGTCCGCAGCGAGCGCCTCCTCCGCAGTCAGCGTGCCAGACTAGATTCTTTGCTAGTGTCAAGGTCAGGCACTGCCGGAATGTCGTCAGCTTCATTAAAAGACATCATATCGTTCAAGAGTTTAACATGATATAAGGACTTTTTCGCTGAAAGGACACTAGCAAAGACACGTGCGCAAGCCGATCAAGGACCTTCGCCAAGCCTTCAAACGCCGCGAGCTCCCCACGGAAGGCGGCTTCGCGAAGCTCACGCTCGAAGACTTCGTCTTGTGCTGCCTCGAAAGCAGCAACGCGGTGGCGTGCAAAACGTACAACGAGTGCGACCAGCTCCTGGCCGACCTGGACGGGAGAACGCACAAGGTCGGATGGAATTACGAGACGCTCCTGGCACAGATCCTTCCCGAGTTGCGAAACGCGCACAACACTGGCGAGAGATATCGCAGGGGTGTGGCGGCCATCATGATTCATTCCATTTCCGTACACGTGTATTCTGACTCTCGACGGCCTTCACATAAAGGCGCACGGAGTTGAAACGATAAACATCAGACCTTCGGCTAAATAGGACTTCTCTAAGTAAAACCAACCCCCCTGCATAAGGATCCGAGCATCAGCTACCGTGGGGCGTCGCAACGTGGCGCATGAGGTTGACGTCTCTCGTTCAGAAGAGCGAATGGGACAACTACAAGTGGCAACTGGACACGCAGCTTGCGAAACTGAAGGACAGCGCTGCTCGTCCTCCGCAACAGGTGGTCATGCCTCCGCACCAGATCACCCAACCTCCGGTGACGCCGCAGGCAGTTGCTCCCTCCGTGGTCGCGCAGACCGCTGGTGCGTCGCCAGCTCCGCTGCTCGTCGCCCAGCCCAGCGTCGCTCAGCAGGCGCCGGCTCGTCCCTCGCTCGACCTCGATGCTAAGATCCCCACCGGCAGGGACGCGCTCCGCATGCATCAGGCTCAGCTGATCACCGAGGTCGCTCGCAAGCAGTGGACGAGCAATTCTCGCACGGCCAAGGAGACCAGGGCGCACTTCGAATGCCCGTGGGGTGCCCAGTGCAAGACAAAGGGGCTGGCGGACAAAGCCTGCAACAACGTGCATACCGTGGGCGACGACAGCCTCATTCAGGTACAGAAGGAGATCAACATTCAGGTGCAGAAGGACGCCGCGAGCTGTTGGAGACATGTTGTCGAGCACCTGAGCGCGTTGGTCGAAGAACGTCTGAACAAGGCCGCGTAAGAAGTTCAAGTAGGAGTGTGGAGAATGAGACGGAGGTGGAGGAGATGACGAGTGGTTTGGTTCTGTGAGGGGACAGCATGAGGTTAACTGGCGCGTACCGTTGGGTTGAGTGCCTGAGCCCGGGAGCATTATTCAATGCATGACGAATCAATGACAATGATGACGGGCTGATGGTATGTACACGTCGATGATGATGATGAGAAACCCGAGGAGCAGGAGTGAGTTCGAGTAAACGGATGAAACAGGATATCGATGAAACTGTGAGAGGGATTTGAGCAAAAGGACTCTCGTTGCGGTTTGGCGTCGTACAGACGCGCCTGTGTGAGGAGCGAGTGTTTGATGGGATCATGAAAAGAAGAAGTCAACGTGTCTCGGGTCAACTCAGCAAGAGGCAAACGGCAACTAGATTATTTTCGTCTCTTGATCGTGAACGGATAGGGATTCTCGTGCCTTATGGTGACCCGTTCGGAAGATGTCTGATTTTGATGTAGTGACCCCAGTGTATGGCACGCGGCAGAGGGAGAGCGGCAGAGGTACGTACACCACGCTTTCGATTACGTACGCGAACACCGTCTTCGTCTACGACGCCATCTCGCTTCAGAGACGGCTGGGCTTGTACGCACATCGCAGCTCAACCACGGCGTCCAAAACGACGCATGGATACTCGGACACTCGATGGGGAACTCCTTTCCACACCGAGTGGACGAGCATCGCTATCGAAGCGTTTCTCTCCTGGGCCTCGCGTACGCGTCTCCAGCTGGTGGTGGACAAAAGAGAGTTCGCGCCCAAGCCCGCATTCCGATACGAGAGCGTTTGGCGTTGGGCTGAGCACCTCGTGGAGACCCAGCGCGTCACTACGTCCCAGAGCGCTGCCAACTACGTGGGTGGCCTGTTGGACTCAATAACGTTATCGTCTACCATTTTACGCCCAAATTTCGAGCAGCGCAGGGTATGACGGCTTCTACAACAGGGGAAGCGTCGCTTCCCCTCTTGTTTCAGCGTGAATCTCGGAGTCACGGCCTCACGCTTGGCGCTCCCTGACACTCCTCAAAGACGCGCACCATGCATCGACAAAGCCACTTTCGGCCGCATGACCAAGAACAATCCCAACATAATCATGATGACGACCCTGGGATGGAGAATCGCCGCCTTTCGTGCGATCCCTTCGATTCATGTCGAAAAATCGATGACGACCGTGCAAGTTCCCAAACAAAAGACGTGCGCTGCGTGGATCGAGCCGCTCAAAATGGAGTGCAAATGCGAATTCTACGTCCCCGCCATGCGCTGCGTGAGGTGTGAAGTGCCGACGCCGACGGTCAATCGTGTCGACTACCTCTCTTTCAAGATGTACTCCTGCTCGACACATTCTGGGAGGAGGACGTCGGCGATATGCGGAAGGAGAGTGGCGGAGGATTCGAAAGTCGACCTCACGGATCCGAATATAATCAGAAACATTAACCGCAGATTCATGTGGTTCAAGCGAAACTCCGCACGACCTGCTACAGGTCTCAAAATGTGGAAATCGTATTCCGATGACTACGCTAGGTATCCGCAGCGGGTACTTCCCTTGTTACTGCTCCGAAACGCCGCTGAACTCATGCGAACCAAGGACCAGCTTATCGTAGTCGATCGCCGGTCCAACACGGTGCAACTGATTAATCGGCCCAGATAATCGACATTTTAGTGACACTCTGATACGCGATACGTAAGTTTGCCGTGGTTACTTTTCGCTTCATCATTCACTTGTGTTACTTTCCTCCCACTTCCCATGATGACTCTCTGCCCACCGATTAGGCAACGTGACAAGATGATGTGTACTTGACGATACCAATGCTGCACTCGGGGTGTGTTCGCCTTTCTCCTTCTTCACCCTTCTTGCCCTCCTTCGTCGCTCAGAAGGGGCTTCTTGGGATTTTTGGAGATACTCACGCTGTTAGCGACACCAAGAAGCCCCTTCCTCTCGACTTGGAGGACGAGGATGAGAAATAAGGTTGTCCAGACCTCCGGGTGCGCCCTCAAC
>PBYE01000003.1 GCA_002729495.1 Chromatiales bacterium | reverse complement strand
TGTCATCCCGCGAGCAAAACTGCCACGCGCTTTGGAAATCTTGGGCGCGACACTGGGGAGGAGTTGGACCGGAACGACAAGTTTTCTGATGAGATCTGATGGGCCACGGAATCTGTTTACAGCCAAGCCTCAGGGGGTGCGGCTTGTCTGTGGGGGGGTGTGGGGATGACTATTCCCATGGCCCCGTCGATCTTTGTCGCTTTATTCGGTCTTAAGTTTCCGGAGTGTCTTTTGTCGAACAATACGATTCAAGGGTTAAATTGTGACACAACACCCGCTTTAATGCTGTCAGGAGCAATGGTCCGAAAAACGCATTTCCGGACCATTGCTCCCGAAGGCAATTTTGACTACTTTTGGCATACTCTTGTACGCTTGAACTTTGGCTCAAGTGCTTTTAGTGAGAAGTTCACCTGAACAAAATCAAAACAATCGACACTCTTCAGCGTCTTTAACTCGACCCCGTCTTTCCCTTGGGAATGAATCCTCAGGAATTAGACAACAAACATGGTAGCGGAGCTAAAATCGATCCAACGGCCTCCGCAATGGCGGAGACATCAGCAGCAGCCCCAGAGCCAGCGGTCGAGTTCATGATCGACAGCGACGGCCTGGCGCTTTCGGAGGACTCGCCGGAGACCCCGGCGACTCGGCGGCCCGCTGCGCGGCGTGGAACGGGAACGCGGACCCCGAGCAGGTCAGCCTCGTTCCACAGCGCGCGCGGGGAGAAGCCGCCGCCGGGCAAGATGGGCCTGAAGAGCAAGCTCGCCGACTTGCGGCGAGGATCGAGGTCGCCCTCGCCGCGCGCTTCCGTCCGTCCCCACACCCTGATGGCGACGGACGACTCTTCAACCGAGGCGCGCCTGGCGAGCCTCGAGAAACAGCAGCAGCACGACCATGCTCTGTTTCTCGAGGTCGCCCAGGCCTTCCGGCTCCTCGACCGGAAGATCGCCGAGCAGGGCGAAGCGGCACGCAGCTTCGAGCAGCTCGCCTTCGACCTCAAGAAAGACTTCAACGAAGGCGAGGGCACCACGAAGCAAGAGATCATGGCCGGCGTGAACAAGTTTCACCAAGAGTTCCAGGGCAAAATGAAGCAGGTGGAGGGCATGATCGAGGCGCTCACCGGACACGCCGCCAGCGTCGACGACCGCGAGGGCAAGGTCGAGAAGTGCCTCGAGACGATCGTCGGCCAGCGCCCTGCCGAGGGCCAGGCGATCGAGCAGGCCTTCAACGCGCAGTCGCAGGAGATCTCACAGGTCCGGAACATCGTTTCCGGACTTGCTCCTGCGGCGCTCTCGGCCGGCATCCCGTTCACTCAGGAGATGGACCGCTCCATGAACGAGATCTTCCACAAGATGGGCCGCGTCGAGGAGTTGGCGAAGGGCGTCGCCGCCAACCACGAGCGCATCAACACCATCGGCTATGTCGTGGACGCCCTCGGGGTCGCGTCGAACCAGATCGCCGGCCGCGTTGAGGGCCTCGAGAACAGCGCGGCCGCGCAGGCCTACACCTGCGGCGTCGCCGGCGGTCTCCAAGCAACCTCCTGCCAGCAGAGCGGTGCCGGCTGCTGCAGCGGGAGCGGCGCCGGCGGCCAAGCCGGCGCACCCAGTCCCTGGGGCCTGGGGAGCGGGTCTGGGCCTGCTTCGTCGCCTCCCGGCGTCCCGGGAAGCAGCCGGGACGGAGACCCCCTCGGAGCTCTGCGCGCGGTGATCGGCGGTAACAACCGCTGCCACTGCGAGCACGTCAAGGAGCTCCAGGAGAAGGTCGCGGCGCTGGAGCGACAGCCAGGCCGCGCGGACCGCCGCAGCCCCGGAGCCGGACAGGGCGAGGACCCATGGCAGCCGGGATACCCGCACGGAGGCCCAGCTGCAGGAGGAGGAGAGCTCCCCGGCCCAGTGCGCCGAGCGCTACCCCTCGACCTCAAGGGTCAGATCGGCGCCATAGCCTTCAAGGAACGGCCGCTCCTCGACGAGAAGCTCGCGACGCAGGAGGAGTACAAGTTCAACGGGCTTAAGGGCGGGGTCGCGTGGAAAGGAAAGCTTGAGCGGCACTTCATTTCCAGGGCCCCGATCCTGAAGGACCTCCTGAAGTGGGTCGAGGACGAGGACATGGCGAAGATCACGCCCGAGCGCATCGCCGAGGCCGCGGGGCCCAAGCTCACCGCCGACCAGATTGACACGGTCAACGCGGCGATGTGGGGCTTCCTCTCGAGCGCGGTGTCAGGCACGGCCGAGACCATGTTCCTGGGCGCAGACATGCTCAACGGCCTGGACGCGTGGAGGATCCTCGTGCGCTACATCAACCACGGGAAGGGGATCCGGCTCGAGACTCTGCGGCGCGAGGTCAAGGTCCTGCACCTCAAGCCGATCACCAGTCTCGACAAGGTCGAGGAGGGCGTCGCGGAGTTCGAGAACGTCATGAACGAGTACGTGAAGGCCGGAGGCACGGCGCCGGGGAACGAGGAGATGAAGTCCGACCTCCTGGCAGTGCTGCCGACGGACCTCCGGGAGGCGCTGCTCTGGAAAGCCTCCGATGAGGGCCCTTTCTACAAGTTCAGGGACATGGTGCTCACGCAGGCGGCCAAGATCCTGATGAACCGGCGGCGCCTGCCCATACACGCGGTCGACATCGGCGAGATCAGCACCATGGAGGGCCTCATCGCTGCCTTCAACCGGCTCAACCGGAACGATGACGATGACGAGAGCGACATCGGCGAGATCAGCACCGTGGAGGGCCTCATCGCTGCCTTCAACCGGCTCAACCGGAATGGCCGAGCAGGAGGAGGAGGAGGCGGCGTCAAAGGTACGATCAAGCAGGCACCGCGCGCTGGTGACCCTCCTCGGCGGCCACGGCGCTGTGCGAACTGTGGCAAGGAGCACGCGGCCTTGAAGTGCCCCGAGCCACCAGTTGCGGTCTCGGATCGCAAATGTTGGGTCTGCGAGAAGAAGGGACATATCGGCCGAGACTGCCCCGATAAGAAGCGGCCCATCAAGGCGATCGAGGACGCGCCGCGGCCCTTCTTTGGCTGCATCATGGACGAGGGTTTCACACCAGCGAAGAGGACCGTACGGCCCACTCCGAGGCCGGCGACAATTGCGGACTTCATGAGTAAGAACACTTACAACGTCCTGGATGAGGGTGGCGACTCATCGACTCCGATCACGGAGTCACGGGAGCATGGAGCGTCCCGTCTGATGAGCCAGCCTAAGGCGAAACTCCGAGGACGTGATGCAGGTGGAGGCAAGAAAAGACCTGCAATCCAGCAGGGAAAGCAGAAGCCCGAGGTCATGACCATCGAGGAGATCGATCGCATCATCAGGAAAGAGCTCGAGGGCGCCGAGAAGATCTTAGGGCAGGAGGAGCGGCAGGAGGCTAACCTAATCCTAGACGAGCCGGAGGACGACGAGCTTATCGGCGCGACCACCGAGAAAGTTTCTATCTCTGTGGCAATGGATAGCGGTGCAGTCGACAATGTGATCGGCCCTGAGGAGCTTCCGTGCGACGCTGAGATCATTGACAACTCTTCAGGTCGCCACTTTGTCGGAGCCAACAACACCAAGATTGAGAAGTACGGGAGCTGCATGACCAAGCTCGAGCAGGAGCACGGCGAGATCGACTGCAACTGGCAGGTGGCGGACGTCGCGCGGCCCTTGCACTCGCTCAGCAAGGTCGCGGGGCCCGAGGACGGCAACGGCAAGCAGGATATTCTCTTCAACAATCGCAAGGGCTACGTTGTGCCGCCGGGCATTGTCGATGAAATCATGAAGCGCGTCAAACCGGTGGCAGAGTACAATCGAAAAGGCGGTCTCTACGTGGCTGAGATGGTCATGTCGAGTTTTCCTCGGCAGGATCAGGCTCGGTAGTCGGTACGACATCGGTTCCTCGCAGATCTGTAAGACCACCGCCTAAACATGCAAGATCATGCACCACAGCCAGTGTGGGGCAGACCGAGCGCATGCTGGTGGCGCCTGCGGAGGACGAGGAGGCCGAGGGCGAGATCAGGATCGACGACGAGCAGGACACCGAGGTGGAGCCCGTCAAGCTAGCGCCTGATCCAGGCCAGCCAACCCTCCGACAGATTGAAGACCACCGACGCGCGCATCTGCCATACAGGCTATGGTGCAAATGGTGCGTGATGGGCCGCGGACTTGGTCATCCTCACAAACTGAAGTTCGCGTCCATCATTGCTGTTGTTGCTTTAGACTATTTCTTCATTACCAGCGGCGGTGTGAAGAAGCGCGACGAGCTCGAGTACAGCTGCGACGAAGCTGGAGACAGAGAAGCCGAAGAAGCGAGGAAGCGTGGCGAGATCGTCAAGTGCATCGCTGTACGCTGCCTCAAGACCAAGGCTATTTTCGGGCACGTAGTGCCATGCAAGGGCACCGATGAGGACAACTACGTCGTGGGCCTCGTCGTGGAGATCATCGAGTGGCTCGGCCACACGCGCCTCATCCTTAAGGCGGACAACGAGCCAGCGCTGCAAAGCCTTGTGAAGCGTGCACTGGAGGCCGCGCGCGTGCAGTGCAAGGACTTGGAGCAACTCACTAAGGAGGAGCCAGCCAAGTACGAGTCCAAGTCGAACGGCGGCATCGAGGTCGGCATCAAAATCATCAGAGGCCTTTTCCGCACGCTCAGGTGCTGCCTAGAGGCCAGGCTGGATAGGACGATCCCGGTGACGCATGCCTTGATGCCGTGGCTCCTCGAGCACACCTGCTTGCTCCTCAACGCTCTAGTGCGAGGCGAAGACGGCATCACCGCGTGGGCCAGAGTCCGCGGCAGGCCGTTTGGCCAGCAGCTCCTGGGCTTCAGCGAGACCGTGCTCTACAAGTTGCCTGTGAAGGGCCCGGGGCACAATCCGGACGGCAACATGGGCGCACAGCAGCGCGAGGCCGTGTTCCTAGGATACAGCAGGTCATCGAACACCTATGTGCTGGGCACGCCCGATGGCCTGGCGCACTCGAGGTCGATCACTCGGAGACCTATTGCTGAGCGATGGCGCCCAGACTTGATGGCCGAGCTCAAGACCACGCCATGGTCATCCAGGGAGAAGCCACAGGTGGGCGTGCGCTTCCAGGAGCCGGCAGCTGTACCCGGCGAGGCAGCCGAGGCTGCAGCCCCGGCGATGCCGCGGAGATTCAGGATTAATCAATCTGACCTCGTTGAATATGGCTACAGCGAAGGATGTCCTCAATGTCAGCATATACAAAGATACGGGCGAGCCCGCCCAGGAGGAGCACATGACGCTCGCTGCAGAGACCGAATCCTCAGAGCCATCGGCGAGTCAGAAGCGGGCAAGCAGCGACTCGCAGCACACGAAGAGCGCGTCGACAGAGCAATAGCCGAGCGGATCGAGCACGGCGACAGACAGGCAGCAGCGGCACCCCGAGCAGGAGTCGAGGAGGCGCTGCCACCAGCATCGCATCGAGCCGGAGCAGACGACGCCGGGCGTGCTGTCCTAGGAGGAGCCCCTAGAGGAGTGCACGCAGAGGCAGCAGCACGGCCAGATGTGGAGGCAGCCGGCCGGCGACGAAGCGAAGAGGGGCCTGAGGCGCCGTGGCAGGATGTACCAGGCGGAGAGCAAGCACCGATGACACCTACGAGCCGTGCCACAGGAGCGCCGACGACGCCCACGGCAGCCGACGCGATGGGCAGTAACGAGGGTGAAGAGGTCGAATACGAGCCGGAGGCGATGGACGACGACTCCATGGAAACCGAGCAGGCAGACGACATGGAGACAGACTTCATCGGATCCATCGGATCGCTGGAGCCCTCGGTCGAGGACGTGGTCTCGGAGCTCATGTTGGCTCAACTTGGGAGCTCGAAGAGCCACCAGCGCGAGCAGCGAAGGGGCATCCGCCGACTGGTCACCGAGATATTC
Organism: Chromatiales bacterium; assembly: GCA_002729495.1. Classification (GTDB taxonomy): domain Bacteria; phylum Pseudomonadota; class Gammaproteobacteria; order Steroidobacterales. Next base: position 9,492 of record PBYE01000003.1, on the reverse strand, counting down.
TCGCCGCCGCGTGTGACCAAGCTTATGCGCGAGATCAAGACCAGGCACATCCTGCCCGGCTTCGCATTCGATTTGACCGTGGTCGATCCGGACGATGGCAAACCGTGGGACCTCAGCAAGAAGGAGAAGCGCGACAAGGTGAGGCGCCTGCTTCGCCGGCACCGGCCATACGTTCTCATAGGATCGCCTATGTGCACCGCATTTTCGACATGGCAGGCGCTGAACCAGCACAAGTTCTCCGACCCCGAGGCCAAGCGCCGCGCCAAGATCGAAGCGGAGGTACACATGAGGTTCGTGATCTCGCTGTATTACGAGCAAATCGAGAACGGCAGGTACTTCATCCACGAGCATCCACAATGGGCCACATCATGGCAGTTGGAGGAAATGGCAGGTCTCATGGAGGTTCCAGGAGTGATACGTGTACGAGGAGACCAATGCCAATACGGCGCCGAGATCGTGCGAGGCAAGAATAGAGGCGCGCCTGTCATGAAACCGACCGGCTTCCTCACCAACTCCCAGGCCGTGGCCGAGGCACTGTCCAAGACGTGCGGGCCGATCGACGGCACGTGCTCGAGGCGCAAAGGCGGCAGACACCAACTGTGCTCTGGGCGACATGCTAAAGATGCAGCGGTATACCCACGGGGTCTCTGCCGAGCCATCCTCAAAGGCATAACAGCACAGTTGAAGGTCGACAACCTGCTCCTGGACGGGTGCTACGGCGTACAGGTGGCCAACGACGACGCGGAGATCCTCAAGGAGATGTACGGGCCGGAGCAAGGCTACAGCGGCAGGTACAAAGACGACCTTACTGGACAAGTGCTGAAGGACGACTTGGTCAAGCAGGCGCGGGCGAAGGAGCTAGCTTACTTCAACCAGAAGGGCGTGTGGAGAAAGGTTCAGCGAGCCACAGCGCGCAGCCGCACTGGCCGTCCACCCATATCCGTCCGATGGGTGGACGTGAACAAGGGTGATGAAATCAACCCTAATTACCGGTCGAGGCTTGTGGCCAGACAGATGAAGGCCCTCGACCGGTCGGGCCAGACCTACTTCGCGCCTGCACCGCCCCTCGAAGCACTCAGAACGGTCGTGAGCTTAGCGATGACGCGCATCGGCGATCATCAACCGATCTGGGATCCCAGTTCGCCAGACCGGACCCAGATCAGCCTCATTGACGTGAACCGTGCTTACTTCAACGCTAAGATCGACGAGAAGGAGGCGCCCACCTTTGTCGAGCTGCCAGCCGAAGACCCCGATGCCGCCAACATGTGTGCGATGCTCCTACGCCACATGTACGGGACCCGTATGGCCGCAGACGGCTGGCAGGAGGAGTACTCCACCATGCTAGTCGGCCTGGGGTTCCGCCAGGGCGAAGCCTGCCCGAACCTCTTCCACCACAAGGCAAAGCAGATCGTCTGCTCGGTGCACGGAGACGATTTTGCCTCGAGCGGCCCACGCACAGCGCTTGACTGGCTGGAAAGTTCGATCCAGCAGCACTACGAGATCACGATCCAGCCCCGCATAGGACCGGGATCAGACGATGCCAAAGAGGGCCGGGCGCTGAATCGAGTGATCAGGTGGTGCGACGGCCACATCGAGTATGAGGCCGATCCCAGGCAGGTCGAACGCCTGGTGGCCGAGTGCGGCTTGGAGGGCAGCAAACCTGTGGCTACGCCGGGCGTGAAGCCCACCTTCAAGCAACTCGAGGAGGATACGCCGCTCCCCAAGCACCTCCACACGGCCTTCCGTGGAGCCGCGGCGCGGGGCAACTACTTAGCGGCGGACCGCATCGACGGCCAGTTTGCGTTCAAAGAGGTGTGTCGATGGATGGCCAACCCGAACACCCACGCCTGGCAGGCCCTGAAGAGGATTTGCCGCTTCCTCAACAGCGCTCCTAGACTCGTCTACACATACAAGCAACAGACCGTGGAGGACATCGATGTGTATGTAGACACAGACTGGAGCGGGTGTCCTAAGACCCGGAAGTCGACATCCGGCGGCTGCGTGCTCGTGGGCCAGCACACCCTGAAGCACTGGTCCTCCACACAGGCCAGTGTGGCGCTGAGCTCAGGGGAAGCCGAGTTCGCCGGCGTTATCCGGGGCGCCGGCCAAGGCCTCGGGTATCAGGCGCTTCTCAAAGACCTTGGGGTCACGGCTCCCCTCAGGGTCTGGACCGACTCCAGCGCAGCCGTAGGCATCTGTACGCGCCAGGGCCTCGGCAAGATGCGCCATCTGGATACGCACACGCTATGGATCCAACAAGCTGTGCGGACCAGACGCGTCGACCTGCGTAAGGTAGACGGCGAGCAGAACCCAGCGGACCTCCTAACGAAACACAGCCTCAGCCGCGGGCGGATGGAGAAGTTGGTGGACCTCTTTGGGTGCAGATACCTCGGCGGACGAGCGGCCTCGGCACCACTCTTGAGGAAAGGCGAGTCAGCTAAGACAACTATGGCAGGTGCGTCCAAGGACTTAGGTGCGGTCATAGGCGGCGACGCTAAAGACCATAGCCCTAGAGATCCGATGGCATTGGGCGCCGACGTCGATGGCCGTGACGACGGACGGCCCGAGCCAGTCATGCCACATCTGTCATACTCAGAAAGCCAACTGAACGAGCTGCATCCCAGGATCCTGGCTCCTGAGGACCCTCAGTTGGACGACTTGGCAGATGACTCCCGCGACGCCGTTTACCAGCAAGGCCTGAAGATAGCCGGTGAGATCCAGTCGAGAGCCACGCGTGAAGGACGGAAACGGAACCCGAGCGAGACCAAGGGCGAGGACGCGGACGAGCTCAACTAAGTCGATTTGTACGAGTTTGGCGGGTACCCGCCAAACTCAGCGTTTCTCAATTTTGGCAGTGTTTCCGGCTTAATATTCGTGCAGAAACCGATTTGCACGAGTTTGGCGGGTACCCGCCAAACTCGGTTTTTCTGTCTTTTGTCAGTGTTTCATCGATTTCGTTTGCGGCGAGGCGAGGCGAAGCAGACGCAGAAGCTGCAAAGGACACAAACTCTGGTACGCCCACGGACTCGACGTCCTGGCGCAGGAGGAGTGCTAGGATTTGTAGTCCTATGGCACTGTTTGGGTGCTCATTTTGGGGTCGACGAAGTTCTCGTAGTTTTGCAATAACGTTGATTGCTCACTCTGCGAGCAATCAACTTGAAGGGCCGAAATGGGGCCAGCAGATGGGTAATGAGTGTGAAGAAAGCACCACCCATTCTGCCAGAGAGTTATGCTGATCCCATTCTATTTGGCTCAAGTCTTTTCGAGCCCTTTCTTCTCAACTCTTTCTTAAGGGTTTCAAAACAAAAGCGGAAAAACAAAGTGAACAAGCAGATACACGGACACGATGCAGCCATCCGTTCCCGTTGTATTAGACAGTAAACATGGTAGCGGAGCCGGTGTTCAGGATCCGGCTGCCGCTTCGTCGCTCTCGGCTGGCTTGCAGAACCCCGGCGGCGCTCCTGCAGCGCCCAGCCAGGGTCAGTCCGAGGCGATGACTCCGCACAACGTGTCGCCCGCCGCTCAAGACGACGACACCCTCAGCGACCTTTTTGCCCTGTCCCCCGAGATGCAGGACGCGGAAGGATCAGCGCGGCGTGCAGCCGCAGGAAGCCGAGCGCCCGGAGCGCGCTCACAGAAGGCCAGGGCATCGACAGGCCCACGGGACAGCCGGTCCCTCTCGCAGAGCAAGCGTCGCCCCGGCCTGCGCGGGCGGATGCCCATGTCGCGGACGCCGTCTCCGCAGGCACGGCGCCCAGAGATCCGCCCACACGTTCCTCTGGAGCCTTCGGCGGCGGATACCTCCCTCGAGCAGCGCGTCCAGAAGCTCGAGGAGATGGCCCAGCGTGACCACATGTGGCGTGATGATGTGGCCAACGCGGTGAAGACCATCATGCAGAGCTCGGAGCGGGACCACGCCAAGCTGCGCGATCACGGCGAGATGATCGGCGGCTTCGGACGCGTCGGCTTCGACCTCCGCTCAGAGTTCTCGGGCATGAAGGCGAAGCTNGAGNNCGACCTCGCCACGGGCCTCGAGCAGGTGCCGNCGCGCATGGCCACCTTCTTCGCAGGCGGCCCGGGCGCACAGATCGGCNCGGTCNTCGACAAGCTCGAGCACCAGATCCTGCAGNTCCAGGCGAAGTTCGACGTCCTCTACGAGCACGTCGGAGGGGCCGCGANCCGGGAGGGCATCATGGCCGCTAAGCTGCAGGAGCTCGACACGGCCCGGCCCCAGGAGGGTGCTGCCATCGTCGCCGCNCTGCAGCACCAGGCNAAGGAGATCNTCGACATCAAGNCCGTGGCTCAGCCCTCGAAGGATCCCGCCTGGACCNNCGACAAGCTCAACCTCCTGGACNNGATGTACAACGACCTCNTCGAGCTCAAGNACATCCCCGGCCGCCTCAANTTCATGGAGGANCGTCTGACGGCCGCCAGTCAGGACCTCGCCTCCACGAGCGTCACGGGCGTGTACCAGGAGATCGAGCTCATCAAGGNCCAGCTNCAGGAGGTCGAACGCGCGGCAGGAAACTCGCCNGAGCGCGCTTCNGCCGGCGAGCAGTGCCAGCCATGCGGGGGCANGCAGCAAGGCGCCTGTGGCGGATGGCAAGCGCCATGCGCCCCCACGCCGTCTGGAGGAGCGGCAAGCAGCTCCGACGGCGAGCCGTGGCACATGAGCATCCTGAGGGCCGTGACGGGCGGCAACGGGACGTGCCACTGCATCCATGTCAAGGAGCTCATGGAGAAGGTCAAAGTTCTGGAGACGCTCAACAAGCCAGCTCCGAACTATCATGATCATCGTGGACCAGATCTTCTCCAACACACGGCCTGGCAGCCCAAGGGCGCAGTCCCGTCGAGCACTCCAGGCAGCGGGAACTCTCAGGCCAAGAAGTCGCTGCCCCTCGAGCTCAAGGACCCCATCGGAGCGATCGGGTACAAGGAACGCGCCGTCTTCGACGAGAAGCTCGCCAGCCAGGACGAGTACCGGTTCAACGGCGTGAAGGGCGGCCTCGCGTGGAAGGGCAAGGTCGAGCGCCACTTCATCGCGCGTGCCCCCGTCCTGCGCAAGATCCTCAAGTGGGCCGAGGACGAGGAGCTCGACATCATCGCCCCGGAGAAGTTGATCGAGGCCGTCGGCGGGAGGATGACCGAGGATCAAGTCCTTACGGCCAACACCGCCATATGGGGATTCTTATCCACGGCGCTCTCAGGCTCGGCGGAGACGCTGTTCAAGCGGGCCGAGGTGTTGAACGGCGTCGATGCGTGGCGACTCGTCACGCGCCATGTCAACCACGGCAAGGCTATCCGCTTGGAGACGCTCAGGCGGGAGATGAAGACCATGCATCTCCGCCCGATCCAGGACCTAGAGCGCGTTGAGGAGGGGATCGCCGCCTTCGAGAACACCATCAACGAGTACATCCTCGCCGGCGGCACTCCACAGGGCGAGACGGAGAAGAAGTCCGACCTCAAGGCCATTCTCCCAGCCGCGCTGCGCAACGCGCTGCTCTGGAACTCCAGCGATAAGGGCACCTTCGAAGAATTCCGCGATATGGTCCTCGTCCAGTCCGCGCAGGTGCTGCTCGACCAGAAGAAGCTCCCCGTCCATGCGGTGAGCGCCGAGCAGTCGCAGATCGGGGACGACGACGACAAGACCTTCTTCGACATGAACATCTTGCAGGGCGTCTCGAACATGGAGGACCTCGTCAACGTCGTGGACAAGTGGAAGCAGCGGCGCGGGCGGCAGACGCAGCGGGATAGGCCACAGAGCCGAGCCCCGAGCCAGTCACGCCCCCCTTCGGCGACGGGGGCGCGGCCGCCCCGCAAGTGCCCGAACTGCAATGAGGAGCACCCGTCGACGCGCTGTCCGAAGCCTCCCATCGCGGTCGAGGACAGGACATGTTGGAGCTGCGGCAAAAAGGGGCACTCGAGCAGGCAGTGCCCCAACAAGAGGATCGTCAACGCCGTCGATGGGGACGGCGACTCCCTCAAGGGCTTCTTCATGGTCGACAACGAGGGCTTCCAGGACGTGCGGCCCCGTGGCGGCCGACGACCTCCACGTCCCACAGTCGCGGCCAGGAATCTCGGCTCGTTCATCGACGCGACCATGTGGGACGCGCTCGGCGGGAATCACCATGAGGAATCACTGGCGGCAGCAACGCGCTCGACTTCGAGCCACGGCAGGCCGGCCAAGAAGGCATGGGACCCCCCACTGAAGAGCTGCCTAGCGAAACCTCACACGCCGCCGAGGCCACGGAGACGGGTCGTTGATTTCGAGACGGCCCTGAAGGAAATCCAGCACATCGCCGACGAAGAGACTCTCAACGTGTTGGACTATGAGGACGGCGGTGAGGACGACGACATGATCGCCACGGCCATCGAGAGCGTCAAGATCAAGCCCGCCATTGACTCGGGCGCAGTCGCCAACGTCGTGCATCCCGCAGAGCTGCCGGACGGCGTCGAGGTTGTGCCAAACGACACGGGCACGCACTTCACGGGCGCAGGAGGAGGGCGAATCAAGAGGTTCGGCTCATGCGTGACCAAGCTCAGCTCCGAGCATGGGGACGTTGGCTGCGGATGGCAACTCGCCGACGTCACACGGCCCCTGCACTCCGTGAGTACGGTCTGTGGGCCTCAGGAGCATCCCACTGGCAAACAAGACGTGCTCTTCAACAACAAGAAGTGCGTCGTTGTGCCGCCCGGCATTGTTGAGGAAATTCTGAAGAGGGTGAGACCAGTCGCTCAGTACGACCGGACCGGCAACCTCTACGTGGGTGAGATGACGATGTCGCCTTTTCGGCGGCAGGAGCCGGAGAAGTAGCCGTACAGCAACGCGCTCCAGCATCCGTAAGACCTGACATACGTTGTGTTGTTTGCGGCATCACGACCTATGATGAGAAGGTCTGTGAGTCACTACTCGCTCCGGCTGACGATGAGGTGGACGAGGGCATGGAGATCAGGATCGACGACGGTAGCGACGAGGTCGAGGCCGTCAAGATAGCGCCTGACCCTGGCCAACCCACGCGGCGTCAAGTCGAGGAGCACCGCATGACTCACTGGCCTTACAGGTCGTGGTGCAGATGGTGCAATCTGGGCCGAGGCCGTGGATTTCAGCATCGAAAGTCCAACGGCTCGGTCATCCCCATCGTGGGCTTCGACTACTTCTTCCTCACGAAGGGCGGAGTACGCAAGCGCGACGAGCTCGAGTACACCATGGACGACGAGGGCGAGCGAGCTCTGGACCAAGCCAGGGCGCACGGCGACGTCGTCAAGTGTATCCTCATCCGGTGCATGAAGACCAAGGCGATCTTTGCACACGTGGTCCAGCACAAGGGCGTCAGCGAGAACGACGTGGTGGTGGACACGATCCTCGCAGACTTGGCATGGCTCGGCCACACCAAGATCATCATCAAGGCTGATGGCGAACCGGCGCTGCAAGCGCTGGTGCACCGCGTGATGGGCCTCGCGAAGGTTGAGTTCAAGGACCTCGAGCAGATGACGAAGGAGGACCCGGCGACCTACGACTCCCAGTCAAACGGCGGCACAGAGGTGGGCGTGCGGTTGGTACGCGGCATGCTCAGGACCGTGAAACTGTGCCTCGAGCAGAGGCTGGACAAGTACATCCCGGTAGACCACCCGATCATGGCCTGGATGGTTGAGCACGTGACCTTGCTGCTCAATGCCCTCGTGCGCGGCGACGACGGCGCCACGGCCTGGGCTCGCGTGCGCGGGCGGCCATTTGCGCAACAGCTACTGGGGTTTGGCGAGACGGTCTTGTACCGTCACCCGGCGAAAGGCCCACAACACGCCCCTGACGGCAACACTGGCGCCCTGGGCAAAGAGGGCGTCTTCCTTGGCTTCAACCGCGGCTCAAACACCTTCCACATCGCGACTGCGGAGGGGTACACCGCCGCACGATCCATCTCCAGAGTACCCGAGCAGGAGAGGTGGAGATCCAGTGGACTCGAGCAGCTTCGCGTCGTACCGGGCACGGGCTACGACAAGAAGAAGCGCGACGAGGTGAGGTTCGGCGACGCGGCGACCGAGATCAGGCCGACCACCGACGCCGTGAAGCAGGCTGCGATCAGGCGGCTTCGGATAAATCAGTCCGACCTGGTTAAGTACGGCTACGACACGGACTGCCCGCAGTGCAAGCACATACAGAGGTATGGCAAAGCGCGGCCCGGCGGCGGGCACAGTGACCGATGTCGCAGCCGCATCGTCGAGGCGCTCAGTCAATACGAGGAAGGCAGAGCACGCCTACAACTCCAAGAAGAACGCAGGGCACAGGCAACGTCGGAGAATAATGAACGCTCCACTGCGACTACTCCTACCTCTGCATCTACGTCTCCGACTGCGACTACTCGTACCTTCCTTGCTCGAGCCCCTGACGGAGAACCACACGGGCTACCTCATGGTCAAGCGACTGATCCCGGCTCCACACCGACTGCTACCAGCAACGACGACCGCGGTCGCTCTGAGCAGGAGGCAGTCAGTGTCCGGAAGGAATCGCCCGCAACGAAGTCCATGTCTGCCCCTTCGCATGCGGGCGCGACACCGCCAGCTAAGGCCAGAGTCGCTTCCCAGGAGGAGCCAGAATGGCGGGACGTCGACGGCGGCGGTGCGGCCCCCGCGACACCTCCCTTCTACGATCCAGACGTCGCAAGGGCCAGCACGTGGCAGCCTGGACAAGACGACGCGATGGACGACAGCGACGCCGAGTCTCGATGCCCGAGAGATAGTGACGGCGAATTAGTCGACAACACTGGCGACGCAGGCGACGACGTCGAGATGGAGTTCGTCGGATCCTTGGAGGTCATGAACGCCATCGGCAAGCTCGAGCCCTCTTTCGACGACGAGGTCTCGAACTTCCTCCTCGCCCAGATGGGCAGCAGCGGCAAGGTGTACCAGAAGGATGCATCTCGGGCCGCGCGCCGTATTGTCTCGGAAATTTACTCCCCGCCCCGCGTCACGGACCTCATCAGGAAGAGTCGGATGCGCCACATTCTCCCGGGCTACGCGTTGGACCTCACCGTGAACGACCCCATCGACAGCAAGCCGTGGGACTTCAGCTTCAAGCACAAGCGTGAGAGAGCACGGCAACTGCTGAGGGAGCAGAAGCCCTACGTCCTGGTAGGATCTCCTGAGTGCAAGCAGTTCACCACGTTCCACGCGATCAACGCCGCGAGAAGCAGCGACCGCGAGGCCATGGCCAAGGCGAAGACGGCAGCGATCGTACACATGAACTTCGTCTGCGAGCTCTACCAGGAGCAGATCGACGGCGGCCGGTACTTCGTCCATGAACATCCGTATTGGGCGGCTTCATGGCAGCTACAGGCGGTGGAAAAGATCATGAACCAGGATGGAGTCGAACGAGTTCGAGGCGACCAATGTCAGTATGGCGCTCAAACTCAAGAAGATGACGGTCAGAGCAAACGAGGAGATCCCATCCTCAAGCCTACCGGGTTCATGACGAACAGCATCGCCATCGGACGGGCA
>PBYE01000002.1 GCA_002729495.1 Chromatiales bacterium | reverse complement strand
GATTACCCGGTTCGCAACGCCGCAGATACTGCCTGTAGTGAAATTTAATTCCCGCATCTTCAGCCCCATCGATTACGGTTTCGATTTCTATGCCTTCTCCGCAGAGCAGCACCGCGTGGTCGCCGGAAGGGAACTGTTCGGTACTCAACGAGCACTCGGCGGCGGCCCAAACCGGGACGAGCGCCAGAAAGGCTGCCAGCCAACGGCTGCTGCGGACAGCGAAATTATTCCTGCTATGCATTGCCTTCCCCCGGGTACCCATTCTACAAGCTCGGGGCATGGGGTATCGGTGGACAAGACTTTATACTGGTATCGGGCTAGCCTGGAGTAACGGCAGATATGCGACATTTTTTCCGATGGTGCGGACGTTTATTGCTGCTCGTCATGACGCTCGGCCTCGCTGCAGCTCTTTTCTGGGCTGACGGGCAAAACAAGCAGATAGATGAATGGGAAATCTTTGCCGCGACCAAAAATGCGCCGGGTCGTATTGTCGCGGTCAACGGTCGCAACATGCATGTGCTAATCAAGGGCAAACTCGAAGCCGACCCGACCGGTGCCCCGATTGTCCTTTTGCATGGTTTCTCGGCAGCGGGCCATGCCACGTGGTTACCATGGGCGAACCAGCTTGCGGCCGCGCGCAGGACCGTGGTGTTAATCGACATGCTGAACTTCGGACACTCCGAACGCATTACCGAAGCCCATGACGACCTGACACACCAGGGCCAGGCCGCACTGATTAATGGCTTGCTGGACGCGCTTGGCATCGGGCAAATCGACCTGGTTGGCTGGTCGATGGGCGGTGCAATAGCAACACAATTCACGCTGGACTATTCCGAGCGTGTTCGCGCAATAACTTTTGTCGCCGGGCATGTTTATGGAGCGAACCGGGTTAATCCTTTTGAGCTACTCGGCAAGCTACCGCTCGGCATTGGACGCGCACTGACCTGGAATTCGCTGGGCGGCAGTCCGAATGGCCTGGTCGCACGCATGTGCGCTACCGATAAAGAAGTATGTCACTGGCTCGACTTGTTACTGATAGAAAATACCGTCGACGGACTGCGTGCAATAAGTGATACACAGCAAATATCTCGTCTGCCGGATGATGTTGCGCTGATTGATAAACCGGTACTGGTTATCGCGGGCGAGGTCGATGAAATAGTTCCAAGAGCTGACAGCGAATGGCTTGCCGAAACGCTGAACGCCAAGCTTTATATAGCCGAAGGAGCCGGCCACTGGCCTGCTGAGAAAGATCCGGCCACAGTCGCGCGGCACATCCTGAATTTCTTTGCCGGCAATGCACCGGAACAACCGGCTAAAGATGCCGGTATCGATCGTGACCACTCGATTACGGGCAAATACTGAAGCCCTCACGCAACCCGGACTGCCCTCGACCAACGTTCACGCATTTCGGCAAGCTCGGGGCGACCGGTGTCGGGAATAAATCGCTGACTTTCGCGCCAGGCGCCTGCAACTTCTTCCCGTGACGACCAGAAGCCCACTGCGAGGCCGGCCAGCAGCACGCTGCCCATCGCGGTCGTTTCCAGCACGACCGGTCGGACACACAGCAGCTCGAGCAAATCCGCCTGCAACTGAACGAGAAAATCGTTTCGTGCAGCGCCGCCGTCCACGCGCAGTTCGCTCACAGCCGTGCCGAAGTCACGGCCCATGCTTTCCACTATTTCTGCAATTTGCAGCGCAATGCCGTCCAGCGTAGCGCGGGCAATGTGTGCGCGCGTTGTACCGCGTGTTATGCCGCTGATCATGCCGCGCGCCTCGGGCCGCCAGTGCGGCGCGCCGAGGCCTGCAAGTGCCGGCACGAAAACAACCCCGTCGGAATTCGGTACGCTGGTCGCGAGCGCCTCGATCTCGGGCGCGGAATCTATAATCTGCAACTCGTCACGCAACCATTGCACCGCTGCACCCGCGACGAAAGCACTGCCCTCAACGGCGTAACAAAGCTTGCCGTCAATACGCCAGGCAACGGTGGTCAGCATGCCGTGTTGCGAATTCACCGGTTTATTGCCCGTATTCAGCAACACGAAACCACCTGTCCCATAGGTGCATTTCGCCATACCGGGTTCGAAGCAGGCCTGGCCGAACAAAGCGCCCTGCTGGTCGCCTATCAGTCCTGCGACGGGAATGCCGTCGGGCAGAAACCCGACACCGCGGGTATGACCATACACTTTTGACGAATCCTCGACCGACGGGAGACACGCGGCCGGAACAGAAAACAATGCTAAGAGCTCCGGGTCCCAGTCACCACTGTGTATATTGAACAACATCGTTCGCGAGGCGTTCGATGTGTCCGTGACATGAACTCCGCACAGGCGCCAGGTTAGCCAGCTGTCGATGGTGCCAAATAACAATTCACCTTTTTCCGCTTTTTCCGACGCGCCTGGGTTTTCCTGCAGCATCCATTCAGCCTTGGTCGCCGAAAAATACGGGTCTATGACCAGCCCGGTTTTTTCCCGAATCATTTCTTCATGGCCGGCCTGTTTGAGTTCTTCGCATCGCTCGGCGGTGCGGCGATCCTGCCACACGAGTGCATTCTGCAAAGGCTCACCGGTAGCTGCATCCCAGAACAGGGAGGTTTCTCGCTGGTTGGTAATGCCTATAGCCTGAACCTGGCCGGCGTCGATATCGGCGGCATTCAGCGCACGGCTTACGCACTGCTCGACCGAACTCCAGATGGCAGCGCTATCGTGCTCTACCCAGCCGGGCTGCGGAAAGATATTCGGAAATTCAACATTTTCACTGGCGATCACGTTCAGGTCATGATCGACCAGTAGCGCTGTGGAACCGGTGGTTCCCTGGTCTATGGCAAGTACGTAACCGCTCTTCATGGCTAACATATATGCCTGACGCCCCCTGTTGGGTCAATCGTTTACCTGCAGTGCCTCCAGCTCGTTCGCGACAGCTTCGGGGGTGCCGGTACCCCTGGCAAACATCTTGTAGAAAACCGGCACGACGAAAAGGGTAAAGGCCGCCGCGATAGAAACGCCCCAGAACATGATGATGCCGAGCGTACTGCGACTCTCGGACCCGGGACCGGTCGCGAGCATCAGGGGAATTGACCCCATTAATGTCGATACGGTGGTCATGACAACCGGGCGGAAACGAATTCGCGCGCCTTCTACAATTGCCTTCGCAAACTCCATCCCTTCGTCACGCAACTGGTTGATAAACTCGACTATCAGCACGCCATTTTTCGCAGCTATACCAATAAGCATCACGACGCCGATCTGGCTGTAAATATTCAGCGTTTTGCCCATAACGCCGAGTCCGAGCAACCCGCCGGCCAGCGCGAGTGGTACCGTAACCATAATAATGAGCGGGTGGACAAAGCTCTCAAACTGCGCCGCGAGCACGAGGAACACCACCAGCAGCGCAATGCCAAACGTAAAATAGGTCGCGCCCGCACTTTCCTTGTACTCCAGCGACTCGCCTTTGTAGTCCACGCGCGCCGTCGTCGGCAACTCGCTGCGTACGACTTCTTCCAGGAATTCCAGTGCATCGCCAAGCGCGTAACCCGCCACCGGGGTTGCGCTGATGGTCAGTGCGCGCAGGCGATTATAGCGGTTCAGCCTACCGCTGCCAGCTGTGTCCTGGGTGGTTACCAGGTTCGACAGCGGGATCAGGTTGCGCGACCGGTTTTGCCGCACATAGATATTGGTAAGATCCGTTGCCGTTGCCCGCTGGTCTTCCCGCGCATGCAACACCACGTCGTATTCCTCCCCGTTGACGACATAAGTTGTTACGACCTGCTCACCCATCATGGTCCGCAGGGTTTGGCCGATGCTCTGCACCGATACGCCCAGCGCGGCCGCGCGGTCCTGATCGATACGCACGTTAAGCTGCGGCTGCGTTTCTTTCAGGTCTGCGTCGACGCGGGTAAGCCCGGGATTGGTACGCGCTCGAGCCAGGACGATATCCCGCCAGCGGGCCAGTTCATCGTAGTCTGAGCCGCCGATCACGAACTGCACGGGCTGGCCGCCGCCATGCCGTGAAATTCCGGAACGCATAAAACTGAAACTGCGCACCTCGGGGATCTGGCCCCAGCTCGCCATCATCCGGCCCTGCACCTCGGCAGTGGATACTTCGCGTTCACCCCAGGGCGCCATCGTGACAATTATGATTCCACCATTGGGGTTCGTTGAGCCCCAGATGGGCGTCCGGATCAGGGAACGCTGTATATCGCCCGACTCGATCAGCGGCCTCATGGGTGCCTCAAATTTTTTGACCTGCTTTTCCATATGGCCGACACTGGTACCCTCAGCCGCCTGCAGGATCGCAAAGAACACGCCCTGATCTTCGCCGGGCGCATATTCCTCCGGAAGGTTTTCCATCAGACCCCAGACGCTCGCCGCGATGACCACCATCATCAGCACGATCCTGCGCGGTGCATTCAGGCTGGCCTCAAGGCCGCGCTGGTATGAATCGGCAAGATTCTTAAAAAAACGGTCGAGCATGTGCATGCCGCGATTCTCGCGCTTGCCCGAGCGCAACAGCTTGGAACACATCATCGGTGCCAGCGATAGTGCGAGCACACTGGAGAAAACCACTGCCGCGACAACGGTTACAGCGAGTTCAGAAAAAATCCGGCCGATGTTGTCGCGCAGGAACGCGATCGGCGCAAATACCGCAACAAGCACAGCGGTCGTCGCGATAACCGCGAAAGCAACCTGGCGCGTACCCTTGAAGGCCGCGAGCAGCGGTGGCTCGCCGTTTTCTATACGCCGATGCACGTTCTCGAGTACGACGATCGAGTCATCCACGACCAAACCAATCGACAGCACCAGCGCCAGCAGTGTGACGAGGTTTATCGAATAACCAAACAGCGCGAGGATCATGAACGATGCGATCAGGCATACCGGAATAGTGGTTACCGGTATCAGCATCGCGCGCACATTCCCCAGGAACGCGAGGATGACGAGCCCCACCAGCGCGGTTGTTATGGCGATGGTGATATAGACCGAACGTATCGCTGCCCGGATAAATGCTGAATCGTCGCTGCCGACTACCAGTACCATACCCGGTGGCAGGGTTGGGGTGATGCGGTCTACCTCTTCGCTAATGCCGAAAATGACATCAACCGTGTTCGCCGTGGACTGTTTGATGATGCCGAAACCGACCGAGCTTTGTCCGTTCGTGTGAAAAATGGTGCGGGAATCGCGCGGGGCCACTTCTACATTGGCGACTTCACCCAGGCGCATCAGGTGACCGTCGTTACCCTGACCGATGACCAGCCGGCGGAATTCCTCGACCGTCGTGAAATTACGGGCGACGCGCACCTGGAACTCCCGGTCCTTCGAGTCTACGCGACCGGCCGGTAACTCCAGGTTTTCGCGGCGGAGCGCATTCTCGATATCCGTAACGGTAAGCCCGCGCGCGGCCAGCGCAATCCGGTCGAGCCAGACTCGCATCGACGGCCGGCCGAGGCCGTTCATCTGGACCTGCGAAACCCCGGGGACTACGGCGAGCCGATCACGCACGTAGCGTTCGGCGTAGTCCGTCAGGTCCATCTCGTTGAGGTTCGGACTCTCCAGGTTGATGTACATGATCGGCTGTGCATCGGCGTCCTGCTTGGCAATTGTGGGCGCGTTGATGTCGTCGGGGAGTCGCGTTACGACCCGGCCCACCCGGTCGCGGACATCATTTGCCGCCTCATTGATGCTGCGTTCGAGGCTAAATTCGACCGAAATGGACGACTGGCCGTCCAGGCTGCTCGAAGTGATCGACTTCGCCCCCTCGATGCCGCTGACTTCACGTTCAAGTATTTGGGTAATACGGCTTTCGACGACTTCGGCGGACGCGCCTGGATAACCCACCGTTACCGAAATTACTGGCGCGGAAATATCGGGGTATTCGCGGACTGCCAGGTCATTGAACGCGAGCGCGCCGAATGCGACCAGCAACATAGCGATCACTGTTGCAAAAACGGGTCGTTTAACGGATACGTCTGAGAGCCACATAGGAAAGCTTGTCCTGGTCAGTCGTCCTCGGGCGCCGGCTCGCTCGCCCCGGAGGTCGCGTCGGGCGGACCGGCCGCCACTACCTCATCGGCGAACTGTATGGTCGCGCCATCACGCAGCTTGATCACGCCTTCCGTAACCACCTGCGCCCCCTCGGTAAGTCCGGCAACGATCTCAACCATGCCGCCCTGGCGCATGCCGAGTTCAACCACTGTCCGTGCCGCCATCCGGTCCGGTCCGATCACATATATATAAGCGCCGTCACGCATTTGCACTACTGAGCGTTCTGGCACGCTCAGCGCATCGCGTTCATTTGTTACCACCCTCACCGTCAGCAACATGCCGGGCCGGAGTGCACGATCGTCGTTGGGTATGGTCGCCCGCACCGTAACTGCCCGGGTAACGGGGTCGACCCTGGAACCCACTGCCGTGACAATGCCTTCGAACTCGCGGTCCGGGTACGCAACACTGCTTGCGTAAATCTTCCTGCCGGCTTGCATTATTGCAATCACGGTCTCGGGAACCGTGAAATCCAGTTTTATTTTGGCAACATCATCAATCGTAGTAATGGCATCGCCGGGCTTGAGCAAGGTTCCGAGGCTAACCTGCCTGAACCCCAACACGCCGGTAAAAGGGGCGCGGATAAGGCGATCTTCGAGTCGCGCCCGAACGGAATCAAGCCTGGCCTGTGCTGCATCCGCTGCAGCCTGTGCTTCGTCGACATCCGACGCGGCAGCAATTCCACGCGCATCGAGATCACGCAATCGTTTGAGCTGGTTCCGGGCATCGCTCAGGTTGGCGCGCGCCTCGGCAAGCTGAGCGCCCTCTTCATCGTCGGTCAGTTCGACCAGCACGGTTCCTTTTTCAACAAAATCACCGTCTTCAAAACTTATCCGGCGCACCGTTTCGGTAAGGCTCGCCGTCAGGGTGACCGACTCGCTTGCCAACGCGGTGCCCAACGCTTCGACGGAACTAACCAGCGGCTCACGGGTAACCGCTTCCGCAACCACGATAACCGGTCCACCGAACGACGGCCGGCCGGCGCCGGGGCCACCATTACCCCGGCCGAAAAACCAGTACGCGGCAATCGCCGCCACAACAATGATGAGGATGGCTCGTTTCACTTAGGCGTTTCTACTCCATTTATTCGACTGTGCTGCCATGCCAGACGCCTGTTCATCCAGCTTTATTCGTATTGTATCGCGCCGCACGGATGCCCTGACACCGAAATGATCACTGAAAACAGCTTACAGGAGGCCGGTTGCGCGCCCTTCGGTCAGTCTGCGGACAACCGGTTCGATTGCTCGACTACCCCATGCCGCCCGGCACAAAATCTGGGATAAATATGCAACGCTGACAATAACAACTTAGAACAATCGAGGATTTTCTGATGGCACAAACCACATCTCGCAGAAACTTTCTTGCAGGCACAGGTGTCGCAGCATTGTCACTGCCGGCCATGGGCGCTCAGGCAGCTGCCGGCAAAGACTGCTTAACTAAAGCTGACCGCGCCAAACTGATCGCGGCAGCGCCCAAGGCCCCCTTCGACAGCATCCGTGATTACATGGCTGCGCTCGATGCACATGGCCTGGTTATGCGCGTACCCGAGATCGATCAGGACGAGTACCAGATGACGGCGCTCATGTTTCGCGCGACTGACAGGTATGGATTTTTCCGTGCACCCGCGTTCCTCTACGACAGGATAAAAATCGATGGCGACTGGATCGATGGTCCGGTCGTCGGCAATTTCCAGGGGCACGTGAATACCGACTGCATCCTGTTCGGCCTCGAGCCCGATCCGGATGACATCAAGGTCAGCTACCGGCGCGCCAAAGCGTACATGGACAAAATGCTGAGCTCGACCGCCGACGGCCGCTGGCCAAAGATAGCCCCGGTCGAGCTTGCACGCGACGACGCACCGTGCAAGGAGGTCACGCTGAGCGGCGACGAGTGCGACCTGAACAGTTTCGCGTTTGTCAAAACGAACCCGGCCGACTCCGCGCGCTACGTGAACACGGGCTCGGTGTTTACTTCCGACCCGGAGATGGGCCACAACTTCGGTACCTACCGGTGCGAGATCACCGGCCCACGGAAGTTGCGGATCAATTCGGAGAAGAACCATGCTGGTTACAAAATGTTGCTGGCTGCGCGCGAGCGCGGCGAGAAAGTCGGCCATGTCGCGATTGCAGTCGGCCAGGACCCGATCGTCTGGCTGCTGAGCGGGGCTCCGATGTCACGGCAGCGCGGCGACGGTGCCGTCGATGAACTCGCGATCGCGGGTGGCTTGCGGGGCAAAGCACTGGAAGTCGTCAAGGCGGACAACAGCGACATGCTTGTGCCGGCGCATGCCGAGATGATTATTGAGGGCGAAGTGCCGCTGGAAGAGCCGTTGGAGAACGAAGGGCCTTTCGGTGAAATGTTCGGCTACCTGGGCCTGGAAAAGACGGACGTATTCTGGATGAACGTGACACGTATTACCCATCGGCGTAACCCGTGGTTGATGAACAGCTACACCGGCATGCAGCGCGGTTTCACGACGTCGCCTTTAGAGGTCATGTACGAACGCATCATGCGGCGTTCCATCCCCAGCCTGATCGATTTTCACTACCCGCAGGACATGATGGGCGTGTCCTTTGTCAGTATCGACAAGACGGCACCCGGCCAGGGTCTGGAGGTTGGCAAAATCGTGGCCAACCGGGTCAGCATCTGCAAGGTCGTGGTCGTGGTCGACAAGGACCTGGACGTGCTGGACCGGATCCAGATGCTGTTCGCGATGGGGTCCCGCTGGCAACCTGCCATGGCAACCGAGATTATTGAAAAAGGTATAGGCACCGTAACTGACCCGAGTCAGATCGTGCGGGGCGAGACCAGCAAGATCGTTATCGACGCCACGATGCAATGGCCCGAAGAAGGCGGGCCCGAGAACTATCCGAAGCGCAACCGGGTACTACTGGAAGAACTTGCGCCCGATGCGCTGGCCCAGGTGGACAAGCTATTCGGCACCCGGCTCAGGGGCTGGGGCAACAGCTAAGCACGCTGCAGGCAGGCCGTGACCTTACCTGGTCTTGTACTGGAACTTGAGCCCGACCGTCCTCGGTTGCGGCAGATAGGCGTAATAAGCCACCGGGAATGTTAAGACGTTGGTCTGAAAGCCTATCTGCTGATCAATAAACTCCTGCGCATAGGTTACGGTGTCATCGTCGAACATATTTTCGACGTACAGCGATACGAACCAGTTGTCCTGCTCCAGCCCTATCTGACCATTGGCCTTCCAGTAGGAATCCAACTCCGCAAGATTCGACACGTCGGCCCAACGCTCATCCTGCCAGTTGGCACTCAGCTGGGCATACCAGTTTGTGTCGCCCGATAATTGAGCCTGGTAGCGGGCCAAAAACGTGAGGGCATTCTCTGGAACACCGGGCGTGTCATTACCGCTGAAGTCGCCGATTCGGCTGGCAGCCTTGGCCTGGTTGCCTGTCGATACAGGAACTTCTGCCGGCTGAGCATCGCGCAGCACAAAGTCTTCAAAATCGCCCTCAGTGTGCGCATAACTTAAGTTCAGCAGCCAGTTTTCGTCAGGGCGCCAGGTTGCATCAATCTCGAGTCCCCAGACGTCGACATTACCCGCGTTCGCGGTACCACTGCGCGGCTGGCCGTCCGGATCCACCTCCCCGTCTGCATCCAACGCCGGAAACTGCACCAGCACCTGCTGATCTTTGTAGTCGTTATAAAATAGTGCGCCATTCAGAATAACCCTGTTGTTGTCCCAGCTGGTCTTTGCGCCTACTTCATAGGTCCAAAGTTTTTCCTTATCTACGGCTGCAACCGCCGGATCGATTAAGTCGGTCGTGTTGTAGGTCGGTGGCTTGATACCCTTTGCGGCCGAGGTATAAATCATTGCATCATCCGAAACAAACCAATCCAGGCTCACGCGTGGCACAAGATTGGTGGCGCTTGTCTTGTCCCGAAAGCCGGGCGTGCCAGGATAAATAAAGTCATCGAATAGCGCGTCCTGAACAGAATCTGACGTATTCGAGTAAATTTTGATTTCGTCATATATGTATCGGCCTTCCAGGGTTAGTTTGACGTTGTCTGACAAGTCAATGCCCATCAATCCGAATAACGAATAACTGGTGGTATCACGCTCTACTGTCTTGTTGGCACGTGCAGCCGTATCGAACGAAACAGGACACACCGGCCCTGATCCTACGAAAGGACACACCAAGGGAGTTAAGTACCAGAACCGACTGCGATTGAGGTTCTCGGCTTCCTCTTTGAAAGCGTTAAAGCCAAGCAGCCAGTTCACCGGCCCATCCAAGTCATGGCTGACCTGGAACTCCTGGTAGTACTGCTTGAATTCAAAGGTAAAATTCGCGTCGCTGTCGAAGCCGGTTCCTATCGGCGGGGCCATACCCGCGAACTGCTGATCGGTATCGAGCTTCAAGGCCTGATCGCTGTCGGTAATCGAAGTCGCGGAACGAAACGCGTAGTTTTCATTGATATCCCAGTCGATAATCAGGCTCGATCGAATGGTCTCGTCATCAGTACCCGAATAATTGCTAACGCCAAATGGTGAACCGGCAGTCGCAGTGCGCGGATCCGGTGAAGCGTCAATCATACTTTCGTCCGCGTCGATCGTGCCCTGGAAGGCATTCAAACAAGCGTTTTCGCCCGGATCACCACCGCGCGGGCCGGGGCAGTCGGCCATCGTGCCGTCCTCAATTAGGGTTCCATCGTCCAGCAATATCCGCAGCACGTTGGCCTTGATCGCGGCAACCGCCATCGGTTCAAATTCATCATCCGTATAAGTGGTGTTCCAGTACACGTTCACGTCTTCCGACGGCAACCATTCCAACGCAAACGATCCACCGCGACTTTTGCCACCACCGACAAACTGATTGGTGTTCGGGTTCTTGTAGAAGCCCGTCGTCTTGTAATCCGACAGCGTCACGTTGAAGTTCAATACGTTCTCGATAATCGGGCCGCCGATCATCCCCTGGAATTCGCCCCGGTGGTCCTTGGATGTCACGTCAGCGCTCAGACTGGCGGTCAATTCGTCAGGGGGGCGACGGGTTACATAGTTTATGGCGCCGGCAAAGGCGCCCCGACCGTAAAGTGCACTCTGCGGACCGCGCGCGACTTCTATACGCTTGATATCAAGAATGCGTTGATTCAGTAAGGCAGAACCACCGGCACTCTCGATGCTTTCACTCATCGCGTCGATGCCGTCTATGAGCACAGCCGCACTCGGGCGGCCCGCGCGGTTAAACAGGCCACGAATGGAAACGCGCGTATCACTGGGCCAGAAACCGGTATCGAACGTCAGGCTCGGGGTCAGTTCGGCAACATCACTTAACGAACGTATGCGCTCCTGCTCTATGACCTGCTCGCCAAATACATTTGCCTGTACCGGGATTTCCTGCAGGTTCTCGTCCATCTTACGAACACTGACAACTATTTCAGAGATATGACTGCTGGCTACTGCGCTCAGCGGCAACGCCAGCGACAAAACGAAAGCACCAAATACCGTATTCCTGACTGCGGAATTTTTTTTGTGCGACATTGCAACCTCCCCCGGGAGACTCTTATATTCATTCAGCTTATGAATAACTGATTAGAAAAAGTATAACAAAGACATATTTATAAACATTAACCGTTGGTTAACAGATCGAGGTATATACGTTCGACGCTACCCTTACGATAAAGCACCAGGGAATAATTCCAGAACGGATGTTCAGGAAACGTGCCGGGGATCCGGATTTATTATTCAGTCAGCGCGAGACTTGCCGGCACGTTGGCGAAAACCTGATCGAACAATTGCACCTCACGCGCCTGGTCGACCTCGCTGATACCCGCCATGTATTCCCAGTCTTCGCCCGAGAACAGCCTTTGTGCCATTTCGGTGCTGCCCGGGTGATGGCCCATGTTGGCGACGATGTAGTCTGCATACGCTTTGCCGGCCGTTTCGAAAGCCTGCAGGCCCGCCTGTGCGTCAGCGTTCAGCTCGTCCCGCGCCGCCAGCATCTGTTTCAGGTGTTGCTGGTTACCGCTGAGCCGTTCATCCAGTTCCGCAAGCGCCCGCTGATTACCAGGCTCGCTCATATCGGCCTTGTCGCGCAGCATTTCCCCCATACGGATATCCTGGGTATGCAGGCGAGCCATTGCGGCTTCGAAATAATCCGCGATCGCAACATAAAAAGGCGCCCAGGCAGCATCGCCATCGGATGTCTGCAAGGTCGACTGTGTTAAAGCCTGGCGAACCTGCCGAAGTCTACGTCGCTCAGCAGCAACCCGCTCATATAACTCTGCCATGATAAATCCTCCGCCCGCTCTGTATATTGTGTATAGACGGCTTGCACCAACCTTATTGCCGGGGCACATGAATAGTAGGGGCCGGAACAGGCTCCCGCAACACTCCGCGGCGTGGACCATTATCGGCAAGTGCTGGAAACCCCCGGCCATGGTCTACAATAATCGAAACACCACGGATAGCACCGCAATCAGGAGTACGACATGAACCGTGTAAAACAGATGGGTATAGGCTTTTTGGCCGTGCTGCTAAGCATGGGATTAGTGAGCGCCGGCGCAGAAGAGAAGAAGCACAAACAAATTGGCCAGTACAGTGGCTTTGAAGGTAATGAAGAGGTGCTAGGCGCCGCGGTAGCGGCGGCGATCAGGGAAACCGGCACGGCGGATGACCCGCGCTATGTTCTTGAAGACCAGGAACTGCAGATTGGTCTTGCGGTTTCCAAAATGATTAAGACATTTAATTCGAGCTCGGCGTATCAGCACGAGATGAATGATGCGCTCGTAAAGATGACCCTGGAATATATTCAGTTCGCTAAAAATCAGGATCGAATGGAAGCCATTGCCCGGCAGGATGCCATGACCCAGTTCCCGATGCTTACCCGGGTCGCGAAAATGATCGATGAGACCGGGAACGCGGAACTTGGACTGCTTGCAATCACCGACCAGACGGCCTGCTTTTTCCAGCTTGCGGGACAGGTACAACGCGCGCCCGGCATGATTACTTACCGGGCACCCTATGGGCACGTATTGACACAGACTCGCCGCATGGGCATGCATGATCTGACCGAACAGGAAATCCATGACCGCTGGACCAAGCCGCATATAGAAGTCTGGTCGGATGTACTGGGTATAGATATACAAATCACCGACTGGCAGGAAGACGGCATGATCACGATCAGCATTCCCGAAATCGCGGAAGCGGTAGCGAAGAACGTGATCCATTAGAACGTGATCCAATAGCCTGGTTTAGATTTAGCCTTGCAAAAATATCTTCACGCTTGTCTCGTGCGCGGGTTCCGGCTGGGCAACCCCATGGGGCCCATAACGATTATCCTGGCTCTCGCGGTACTTAACGGCTGTGCAGGCCTTCAGCCAGGGACACAGCTGGATACCAGCGCACCCGGCCAGCTTGACGGATCGACCTGGGAAGCCACTCGCATACTGGGCAGACCCGCCGGTGTGGCGCAATCGGTGCTCGAGTTCCGGGAGGGAGGCACTGTTGACGGCACAGCCGGCTGCAATAATTTCCAGGGAACGGCCACGATAGATGCGAACGCGATGACATTCAGCCCGCTGGCAGCTACAAAGCGCATGTGCCAACCGGCTGTAAACGGGCAGGAAACTGCATTCCTCGAGGCGCTCGAACTAACGCGTCGGTGGCAAATAGCGGGCAATATACTCGAGTTACTCGACAGTGACGATAACGTGGTAATGGTTTTGATTGGCGGTAACTAGTGCCGCTCAGTTTTTTTAAAAAGATCTTCCGCGGAACTGCCTCCTGAAGACTTGCCTGAGGGCTCGTCTT
Organism: Chromatiales bacterium; assembly: GCA_002729495.1. Lineage (GTDB taxonomy): Bacteria > Pseudomonadota > Gammaproteobacteria > Steroidobacterales. Next base: position 62,629 of record PBYE01000002.1, on the reverse strand, counting down.
TGGCATCACTATCCTGCTCTTCTCCGAATAACTGTTCCAGTTGTTCGCTGGCATCCCGATCAGCGGCAGCGAAACTTTCATCGAATGCATTTGAATTTGCCTGGAAATAGTCACAAAAATTTGCTCGCTCTTTTTCCATGACCTCGTCGGCATCGTCCTCCCGGCATGCGCGGATTACCTCCGGGTTAAAGAATGCGCACATGCGGCAAACATGCAGTTGCGACCTGCATTCCGGACATTCGTCCAGGCGTCCCGGCGGCATACTGAGCTCTTCGAGACTGTGTCCGCAGCGCCAGCAAACAGGGATATCAGCCATAGGCAGCCTCTGTCAGTCAGCAGGTACTGTGCGCTCCGCTGCCCAATTTCGCAATGCCTGCAACTTTTCTGCCATCAGCACTGACAGGGGCCGGCTGCGCCTGAACTCGGCAAGTATATGGGCCGTTTCAGGCGACTGACGGATCGCGCGCGCGGCATACAGCGCGGCCACAATCCCCTGTTCGATTTCTGCACCGGAAAAGCCCTCGCTTGCTTCTACCAGCGCCACAATGTCAAACGCAGCCGGATCGAGTTCGCGCTGCTGCAAATGGATTTCCAGTATATCCATGCGTACGCGCGGTGCCGGAAGATCGACAAAAAATATCTCATCAAACCGTCCCTTGCGCACAAGTTCGGGCGGAAGCTGGCTAATGTCGTTTGCCGTTGCCACGACGAATACGGTTTCTGCTTTCTCTGCCAGCCAGGTGAGGAATGTACCGAGTACGCGACGCGACAGTCCGTCGTCCCCACTGCCTGTCGCCAGCCCTTTTTCAATTTCATCGATCCACAATACGCATGGAGCCATTACTTCGGCCTGCTGCAGCGATTCACGCAGGTTCCGCTCCGTTTCACCGTGATACTTGTTGTACAGCGTGCCAACGTCGAGACGCAGCAGTGGGACGCCCAGTATCCCGGCCGTCGCCTTGGCGGCCAGACTTTTGCCGCAGCCCTGTATACCAAGCAGCAACAGGCCGCGCGGTGGATCGAGCGGCGGCCCGACTGCATCGCTCTGCATAACCCGCTTGCGCTGCTCCAGCCAGGCTTTAAGCCGGTTAAGCCCGCCAACATCTGAAAATTTTGCTGTTTCGTATTCGAAACTGAGTACGCCCTGCCGGTTAAGCAATTCATATTTAGCTTTTGCAACCACGGGCAAATCTGATTCAGAAATCGCTCCATCATGGTAGATGGCGTTACGCGCGAGGCGCTCGGTGTCTGCCCGGGTTATACCGGCAAGGTTACGCACCAGTAAATCGAATGCACGCTGATCAACCTTTACGGCACCCTGATTTGCGCCGTTCCATTCCTCGACAACGGACAACACGATGTTCGCGCGCTCTTTGTCGTCCGGTAATGACATTGCAAAGCAGGCAGCAAAACGGTCCAGTTCGGGCGGCAACTCGATATCGTGGCTCACCAACACGATCGTTTGCTGACTGTCTTCCGCCTTTATGACAATATCTTTAAGCAGCCGAACATTGACCGGGCCCTGGAGATAGGGATGAAAATCCAGCAGCACAAAGATGCCTGGCTGGGATACGGCACGGATATGCCTGAGCACCTTGTCCGGGTCCGAGTTCGTTGGCTATGGCTCCATTTCTATGTCCAGGCGCTGCAGACCATCGGTAATCGTCCAGCGAAAAAGAGGCCGGTATTCGCAGGTCGCGGAAGCGGTAATGACACCGGTCAGAAAGTTCAGAAAGCGGTCTTCGTCATGCGTCTCGACGATAACCAGGGGCACCCGCGAGTCAAGAATAAGGCTAAGGTCATGTTGATCATGCATCGGCGCAACCGGAGTCCGTACAAAGTCGTTTATGTTATACAGGAATTCCGCACAAGGCCCAGAACAAACATGTCACGGTATCAGCCGAGCTTCGGTCAGTTGGTCAGACTATGCCTTGATGGTCCGTAGAATCCGTTATCGTGTCACTATCGGATACCGGCACACGGACCAGGTCCGTGCGATAAGAAATACAAGCAGAAGTACTTATGCCTCCACATGATCAGAAAGAATGGCGCCCTAAAGGCACCTCGCTTACACCACTACGGGCGATCGTGCCGTTTATACGGCCCTACACAGGCACGCTGACGGTTGCCATTATCGTGCTGCTCGCCGCATCGGCGGCAACCGGTAGCCTGCCACTGGCGGCGCGTTACCTGATCGATAACGGCATTACCACCGGCGATCCTGAGCAGATTGATTTTTATTTCATGGTCGTTTTCGGCGTTATTCTTGCTATCAGCATTTTGTCGGCCGCCCGTCTCTACCTGATAACCTGGCTGGGTGAGCGGGTTGTGGCCGACATCCGCGACAAAGTTTACGCACACGTTATCCGCCAGGATCCGACTTTTTTCGAGGTAACTCAGACCGGCGAAGTGCTATCAAGGCTGACAACTGATACGACCCTTGTGCAGTCTATATCGGGTGTCGGTATTTCAATCGCGCTGCGTTCGACTGTGATGATGTTTATTTCTTTAGCAGGCGTGCTGTATACAAGCCCAAGCCTGACACTGATGATCCTGATGCTCGTACCTGCCGTGATTCTGCCGGTGTTATGGATCGCCCGAAAAGTGCGCAAACTCTCGCGAACGGCCCAGGACAAGGTCGCCGACTCGAGCGGAATGGCCAACGAAACGCTGAATGCCATTCAAACAGTGCAGGCTTTCACGCTGGAATCATTACAAAGCAAGCGTTTCGGCGTGGCCGTTGAAGCGGCTTTTCTGGCCGCTATACGCCGCATCCGGGTACGTTTCGTAATGTCGTTTGGCAGCATGTTTCTGCTATTCGGAGCCATAACCCTGGTACTTTGGATGGGCACCAGGGAAGTGCTCGCCGGCGATATGCTGCCGGGCGAACTGGCCCAGTTTGTGATTTTTACGGTCCTGCTTGGCAGTTCGGGCGCGATGCTGAGCGAGATGTGGGGCGAGGTGCAGCGGGCTGCCGGCGCGATGGAGAGGCTGATCGAGCTGCTTGAAGCGGAACCGAATATTCGTGCGCCGGAGAATCCGGTTCCGCTGGCAAGCGACAGCCAGGGCCGCATCACCTTCGAGAGTGTAAATTTCTGCTACCCGTCCCGGCCCGACACACTGGCGATCGACGATTTCACGCTGGACATAGAGCCCGGCGAAACCATTGCATTCGTGGGCCCGTCCGGTGCGGGCAAGAGCACGACCTTTCAGTTGCTGCTGCGGTTTTATGATCCTACATCCGGTGCGATAAGGATCGACGGTGTGGACATCGCGGCGGCAGACCCCCAGGCTGTCCGCGGCCGCATAGGTTTAGTACCACAGGAAACCATGATCTTTGGCACGAGCGCGCTGGAGAATATTCGCTACGGCCGTCCTGGCGCCACGGATGCAGAAGTTCGGGCTGCGGCAGAAACTGCCGCAGCGGACGAGTTTATCGACAAGTTGCCGGAAGGCATCGATACCTTTCTGGGCGAGAAAGGTATGCGGCTGTCGGGCGGACAACGCCAGCGCATAGCGATTGCCCGTGCAATTCTAAAGAATCCTCCGATACTCCTGCTTGACGAAGCCACCAGTTCGCTGGATGCCGAAAGTGAACGCCTGGTGCAGGAAGCACTCGAGAGCCTGATGCAAAACCGCACAACAATTATTATCGCGCACAGACTCGCGACGGTGCTTAAGGCACAGCGCATCGTTGTAATGGATCAGGGCAAAATTCAGGACATTGGCAGCCATGCCGAACTTGTGGAGAAGAACTCCCTGTACGCACGACTCGCCGAACTACAGTTCCGGTCCGCCGAAGAAGATGCCCGGTCCATCCAGGCAAAGATAGCGACTGCCTGACCGGGTCTCCGGAAATCCCGCCGCAGTGCCGCAGTGTACTGCTTCAGCACCACCTTCAACCGGCTCTTACGCAGCACAAAATCGTATTATTAGCCTATTTCTCAATGGGTTACATGGGTTATATTTTGCTACAAACGGTTACCGTTCCGAAAAGAAGCGGCACCGGCCAATCGTTAATATTTCAGCATCGAAACTGAAACCGGCAGCCACAACGGATACCGCCAGGGAGTTTAAAAATGATCAGCAGCAATAACTTCGGAAATCTCGATAGTCGTGACGAGTTTTTTCTCGCCCTGGTTGTCGCGTTTATACCGGTGGTTACGCTCGCCGGAATGATTGCCTGAACGGATTTGGCTGACAGGATTTATCAGCTATAAAACACCTTGTCGCGTTGTTTATGTCGTAAACGTCAATCTCGTAAACCATTTGTCCCCTTGGGGGGTCCCCCCGCCCCCCTTCTTTTTTTCCCCGATTACGCACCGGTTACAATGGCTCATTAGTCAGGCCTGCATCATCGTACTCGACGCCATCCGCGTTCAGATCTAAATCGGGATCGGGATAGAAATCATAATCAACCTGATTCTGATTGCTTATATCCAGTACTATCTCCCACCGTCCTTCGGCAGACTTGCGCCAGAAGTTAGCGTATTTGCCTCCATAGGATAAAGGCTGCCCCGTTTCATCCTGCGTCTCCAACCGATAACCACCCCACGTATAGCCAAAGTCGCCGGAATTCGAAACTTCTGCAGCCACGGGTTCCCAGCTAAGAGAAAAATTATCATTCTTGGTCGCCAGCAGGATGTTTTCGTAAATTGCGTCCCTACCCTCGATCGGCAAGTCACCATCGGGTAGTTGAACCGCATCAATGGCCAGAAACTGCAGATAAGCAGGAGCCAGTCCCTGCTCGCCGGCGGTATCGCCAAAATCAAGATCAGCCTGGATAAGGCTCGCGCGCTCCGCGTCCAGATCAATAGTCCGCGGCTTTGCCGTGCCTCCCGAGACCTGCCCGTCGCAGGCCGCAACCAGCATGGTCGCCAGCCACAAGCCATGCCAATCCTTGAATCTGGGCGTCATTTCCCTACCCTTCATAAACATACGGTTCCACCGCGAATAATACATCCTCCCAAATCACTGCAAACCCCCGGCCAACCTTGTTTGAGTCGAAAGCCCCGCAGCTGCAGAAAGGCGCACGAGGCTTTAAAAATGAGAGCCAGCGCAAAGATTGAAGCTCAGGCTTACTTTAATTTCACGCGAAGGGAGAGTTGGAAAAGAGACATTATGTCAATTGTTGCGTTCCTGATATTTTTGCTTGTTTTCACGGCCGGCTGCATCGGTAGCTGGAAGGGCGCCCTGTATTGGCATAACCGGAATCGCGGTCCGCGCACCGAGGATCCGCGTGATCAGGAAATCAGGGAACTGAATGCGGCCCTGAGCATTGCCCGCAAGGATGCCCAGAAACTTCATGGCAGTAACGCTGACCATGAAAAACAGGTTGCTGAACTGGAAGACAGGTTGAAAAAAACGAGTGACTCTCTCACTGATACCCAGCAGAAATTTAATGCAACCAAGGCCAGCTATAACAAAGAACTTGAAGAAAAGGCCGAATTGCTGGAAGAACTGGCACAACTGTGGCGCGAATGTGAAACTGCAAAAACTCGCCTGACCGAACTCGAGGTCCAGGCAAAACTTTCACACGGCAGTAACATGATTGCGGGGCTGGACGACGTCGGGGAAGACAGCGATGACGAACTCCTCGAAGCACATCAGGAAATTGAATTACTGCGCAATGAAGTAGAGCGCTGGAAACAGCATTGCACGGTAATGAGTAAAACCAACAAAATCCTGCGGTCGAGACTGGCTGAACTCAGCGCCGGAGACGAGATTCCTGAAGTGCAGGAACCTGTCGCCGCACATGATGACGTTATGCCGGAACATCGCGCGGTGGAAGGGTCCAATGGGCACGATGCCAGCGAATCGGCTATAGATTCGACTGTGGCTGTGCAACCGCATGATAACGAGCCTGATAATGAGCCTGATAACGAGCATCAAGACGAGACAGCAGTCCAGACAAGCAATGGCGATGCCCTGCGCCGGGATGACCTCAAGTCCATCCGCGGCGTCGGCGAAAAGCTCGAACAAAAACTCAACCTGCTCGGAATATTCAGCTTCAGGGAAATACTTGAACTGCAGACAGGTGACTACGAACGTGCCAACCTCGGTATCCCGAATCTCAAGAAACGCGTACAACACGACGCATGGCATGACCAGGCCCGGGCGCTGCACCTGGAGAAATATAAAGAAGTTATTTAACCCGGCCGCTCCTGGCACGCCGTTCCGGCTAGTGTATTTTCGCCCAGAACAGAAGCAGCGGCAGCAGGGTCAGGTTCGAAGCCAGTGCCATCAACATGGCCAGCCCTGTCAGCAAGCCGAACAAGATACTGGGTATGAAATTCGAGAGCGCCAGAATTGCGAACCCGGCAATAATGATTACCGACGTGTAGAACATCGCCTGCCCTACGCTTGCATGACTCCTGTGCATGGCCGCCATGGGCTCATTATCAACGACGATCTCCTGCCTGTACCTGTGTATGTAATGGATCGAGTCATCAACACCGATACCGACGCTGATTGCAGCAATGGTAATAGTCATGATGTCCAGCGGGATGCCAAGCAGGCCCATTACGCCAAGTACAACACTGACAGACAGCATGCTCGGCAGTATCGCGACAAAGGCTATCCTGATCGACAGAAACAACAGCCCGAACATCACCATGATCGCGATGAAAACCACGCCCATCGTTAGTATCTGCGAGCGATACAAACTCTGCAGCACATTGTTGTAGAGGACCATCATCCCGGTGATGTGAACACGATCGGGGTGAAAGCCCATTTCATCCACGATGTGAGTACGAATTTCTTTCAGTAACTCATCGCGATGCAGATTCCTATCCGACTCAATTACCCGCGTGTTTAGCCGGACCTGGTTGCCGTCTTCCGACATATAGGGATCGAATAGTGCCTGCTTGATATCGGGCGGCAACCGGTTGTACAGCACCGAGAGAAAGAAGGTTCCGGGTTCTTCGTCCTGGTTGAGTATCTGCAGAGTTTCGACGGTAGTAGCCATAGAAAGAACTTTGCCCGTCTCCGGCAGGCCGTCCAGGTAGTCGTGGACTTTGCGGACCTGCTCCAGCCTGAAGGTGTTGTACCAGTAGCTCGTGGCGCCCAGGTCGCTGGTTTCGGTGTCCGAGGCAAACTCATCCTCGAACTCATTGCCAAAATCGTCATCAAAGTCGGCGTCGAAATCGTCGTCGAATTCTTCATCGCCGCTGGTGGTCGATGCGCTTTGTTTCGCCTGCTCCAGGAACTCCGGATCTGCGTCCAGTACGATATCGAGCGGCACCGTACCCCCGAGCTCCCGGTCGATCGTCAACATGCCCTGGTAAATCTCGGTATTCTCCTTGAAATAATCGATAAACCGGTTTTCCACCTTCAACCGACCCATACCGACCACGCTCGCAACCGACAGCACGATGCACAGCGCCACCGTGAAGACAGGGTGATCCTCGACAAGTGACGCGAACAATCCAGTGATTCTGCGCGTCGAATCGCCGCGGTTAGCCGGCATTCCCGGCTCAAGCAAAACCAGCACAGCCGGAAACAGGACGAACGCGGTAATCAGCACAGCGACCATGCCAATGACCATCATCCAGCCAAAGTCGATAACCGGGCGAATGCCACTGACCAGCAGCGAGGCGAAACCTACCATGGTTGTAAGTGCTGTAAAAAAGCACGGCCGCGCCTTGTCACGCATGGTCTGGCTCAGCAACCAGCTTTGCTCCGCATCCGGACGCTCTGTATGCAGCTCCCGATAACGCTGAATAAGATGCACGGTCAGCGACAGGCTGAATATAAGCATCAAGGCGACAAAATTTGACGATACGACCGTTACCCGCCATTTAAGCAGGCCGAGGAAACCGGCAATTGCCACAACTGATATGAGACAGCACAGCAGCGAAATCACGACCCAGCGTACCCGCCCGAAAATCAGGCTGAGCAGCACCACCAGGAAGGCAAGTATCCCTGATCCGAATACGACCAGGTCGGAGCGTATGTAGTCGATCATGTCACTGACGATCATCGGCAGGCCGCCGAGATGCAGTTCACCGTATTCGGTGTGCCGGGCCATGATCTGCCGGACCTTTTGCACATCCGCCTGCTGGCGGTCCATCAGCGCCAGCCGCAAGTCCTTTATGCGCTCCGTCATCAGGTTCTTGGCTTCGATTTCCCCGGGACTAAGATTTGTGGTCAGCATTTTCTCGCGCAAACGATCGCGTTCGGTTTGCAGCCCGACATACTCTTTATCCTGCCTGAACTTCATGAGCAACGCCGTCGTATCGCCGTCAAGGCTCATAAGCAGGTTGCTGTACACGGGGCTCTCGCGCAGCTCTTTACGTGCGAGTTCCAGATCAATGCCAGGATCCAGCAGGGTTGGGACGTGCTTCTGCAGCGCTGCGAGCGTAGTGCGCGGACTGTCAATCAGGGGCACGTCGAGCATGCTGATGACCTGGTCCACGCTTTCCAGTTCCAGCAGCTCGTTCCGCAACTGGCGTATGTCGGCAAGGGTTGCTGCACCGAACAGGTCCCGGTTCGCTGTGTAGGTAATTACCAGGTAATCGTCGGCTCCATAGCGTGCAACTGTCCCGCGGTAGTAACGCAGATCGACATCCTGCTCGAGTAAAAGGGAATCAGCGGAGGCATCGAGTTCGAACTGGGGCAGATAACTCGCAAGGCCCAGGCTGATAAACGCCACGAGCGTCAACGTAATCCAGGGATGAGCAAGTATGCACCGGTCGAGTGCAGCCGCGAATAGGGCGCGCATAGCGGCTCAGAGACGATCAGTTGTTTTCATTAGGTGCGTATTCTGCCCTGCAGGCACTTGCACTGGCAACCGGGCCCGCCAGGAATTTCCCCAGAACAGTGCAGAGTCTTTGTCCGCCGATTGCACGGTCTCTGCTTTCGGCTGATATCTCAATGGCTTGACCTGAGTGCCTGCGGGTACATCAGCGATCACCACCGACGTGCCTGGCCTGATGGCCGGTGACCACGCATATGGTCGGTAGTTGCCGTCCGGCAGGCCGAAAATTAACAAAAAATGTTGCAGGTTCCGACCTAATCGGCTCATAGCTTTATTTTCCATAATCCCGGGAACCGCAGCAGTCCGGCCACACCATGTAACTGGTACGTGACCTGGTCGACATAGCTTGCGGCAAAAGCCTTATAGCATTTACTGCTCGGGTTATGGCGGCGGACTCTCCGTTGCCATGTGGATGGTGGAGATCATCGGTGCGGAAACTTCTGAAAAGTTACAGAAGTAAGGTTGTTGGTTTAACACTGCTCGTGGTTATGGGCTCCCAGGGCAGCAATATGGTAGCTGTCCTGTTTGCCATGAACCGCGATGTGGCTTCTCGTGCTGAATCCCAATTGGAAAATGGCAGCGACGTATTCGAAGAAGTTGTGCGTACGCGTGGCGGCCTGCTCGAACAAACGGTCCGCCCGTTAGCAGAAGACTTCACATTCAAGTCCGCGATAGCAAGCCGCTGAGTGCCAGCGCTTTTAATCCGCAATCGCGATACGGTGCCAGTCGCCGTTATACAGTATTTCCCATGTCGGCCAGTAAACCGGGTCCAGCTTTAGTGTTATTACCCGGGGTACGTTGTTCCAGCTGACAGTCGTCAGCCGAACCGACTCCCCTTCGGGTACATCACCGACCAGCTCAAGAAAGCTGTCAAGGTCCGCGACTTTTTTTCCGTCAACCTCAACGATACGACTACCGGCGGTCAATCCATACCTGGATGCAGGTGACCCGTAGCCGAAAAAGGCGACATACACGCCGACGGAGTCGATGGACCGCTGCGCAGCCATTTCACGGTAAGGCGCCTGCAGTAGTGCGCCACCCCATGCGATCACACGCCGCACTCCGCGTCCGTCGAGACGGGTTGTCGCTATATCAAAACTGTACTCACTCTTGTTACGCCATACTGTCACCCGGACGGTATCTTTTTGGGTCGCTTTCTCAACCTCGCGAAACCGGGTGACAGGTTTGCCGTCTATGCTTAGCAGCAGGTCACCCGGTTCGAGTACCTCGGCCGTCCGGGTACCGCCGACGGTCCTGACCACGGACAGCAACTGACGACGTTCCGGATTGGTCTTTTCTATGCGCTCGATCCAGTGATCAGACAAGCCGAAGCCACGCGCGGCAGACAACGGCATCTGGCTGAATTCGGCCTCGAGTGAATTCAGACCCTCGCCGCTTCTTACAACCTCGAGCATTTCCTCCACGAGATCGATAGGAACGCCCTTGTTTTCCTGGCGCACATCATTACCGCTGTCAAACGCAAAGCTGGACCATAACGCTACCGCCCGCCCGTGCTCGTCAACCAGAACCCCATCGATACCCAGCGGAGGTGTTACCAGCGAAAGAGTCTCGAGGTTCGATTCACGGAACCTCATCGTGCGCGACAACGGCAGGTTAACGGAATCGACGGATGCGACCTGCACATCCTGACTCACGAGTTTGCTGTCCGGCCGCAACCCGACCGCAATCAGCTCATCACCGGCACGTTGTTCTTTATTCCGTATCGCGATGGGATGAACGGGCGTAGTGCCGATAAGTGCAGGATCGTAAGAGAGCAGCGCCAGATTATGGAATGGGTGTATGAACTCAACTGTGCCAACCGTTTCAACGGAACCGGCAAAAGTAATGCGTACGTCGCCCATGGCAACCGGCACCGTGTTCCGGTCCACGACGATATAGCCCCGCTCGGTATCGACAATGATCCCGGTGCCGTAATAGTGGCGGTCACTGACACCCGATATCGTGTAGGGCATATCGAAATTGACCAGCACGAGCGAGGGGGCCAGTTTCTGCATGAGCCTGTTGTCCTGCTCGATGAAACTGGCGGTCGCCGGTTCCGGGGGTTTAGCCGGCGGTCCCGGATCCAGCGCCCGGCACGGCCAGTATCCCCGCTTATCGTCGCGTACGCAGCGCTTCAGCGGGAACCAGCGCCGGTCCATGTGGACGATACGTAGCTTGCTGTTCGATGGGTCTTCCATGGTGAAATACCGGACGGCCACTTCCTGCCGATCCGCGAACTGCGCCAACACGGTTTCAAAGTCTTCAAGGTTGTTAACCGGCTGACCATCCAGTTCGACGATAACGCTCCTCCGCGGGATTTCCGCGGTATCAAACATATAGCCTGCTTCTGCCACGTACACTCCGGCGATCGGGCGATTAATGTGCCAGGCCTGCTGATAAGACAGGTTATGAACAATTCCGTGGCCGATCTCAATGTACTGTGAAGGAGTAATGGCATGCAGATCTGCAACGACCAGTTCCTGTTCGAGCCGTTCGCCGTTACGTTCCAGCATCAGGGTCACAGGTACCCCGACGCTGTCATCAAGGATCGCTTCGAGCGGTACAAAATCTGTCAGGTTGTTGCCGTTGACCGAGAGCAGTATGTCGCCAACCTGCAAGGCATCCTGGCCCGGACCACCGCGGAGAATATTGCTAACCACCAGCATCCCGGTTTGTTGCGGGAACTCTTGCCGGAATTTGCCCTCGGTTTCGGTCTGCAGGCCAAGCCGGCGCAATTCAGCGAACGCGACCTGAATGAATTGCGTGCCCAGGGTGCCGCGGGTCACTGGCTGACCGTTGCGTACCAAGTCGACCGCGCGCTTCACTCGATCGAGCGGGAGAAAAAAACTGGAGGCGGCGTTGCTGCTGGCACTCGCATTCAGGGCAACGACCCTGCCCTGCTTGTCCAGCACCGGCGATCCGGATGACCCCCCCGAGCTACCCGACGCCGCCTGAATGTAATAGGTATTGAAATCGTTGTACTTGGCAAACCCGTAGGTCGGTGCGCGGCGATCGAGGCGCGCGATCGTGCCCGACAGGATCGACAGTTGTTCACCGGCGTCGTTGCCCACGATACGTACTTCAAGGCCGACCGCAGCGCGCTCGGGCGTCAGTGCCAGTTCGGCTGGTTGTATATAGCTCAACGCTTCCGGGTCATAACGAAATAGCCCGAAGTCGTGGACCGGATCGCGGTATACCGGTATCAGCGGCACTTCTTCCTGGTTAAGAAACAGTGCCTCCGTGCGCACCGGCGCCGGCGTTACCACGTGGCGATTGGTCAGAATCAGTCCCTGCTCTGAATCGACCACGAAACCCGTTGCCTGCGTGGACACGTTGTGCTCGGTATCGAATGACCGGGTTACATCAATTTTCAGCGACACCACGCCGGTTGAGATGCGTTCGATCATCTCGCTCCAGTCGGCCGTTTCACTTCCGGCGACGGAGCTCTGCATAAGCAGCAAAAGCAGCAACGATATACGCAAAATTGTTGGCCGCATGCGAACCTGACTGTGCATACACATCTGCTATATGACGTTCTGGTTAGACTGCCTAAAAATCCAGCCGGTAGCCAAAGTTCTGCTCAAATATTTCATTAACGCTCTCGCGTGTGTATGTGTGGTTCTGTGTGCCCTGGCTCGCTACCTTGATGGCTCCCAGCACTGCCGCCAGCCGGCCTGTATCGGCCCAGTTCAAATCGTTCAGCAGTCCATACAGCAAACCCGCCCGATACGCATCACCGCAACCGGTCGGATCGCTGACATCGGCAGCTTTGACCGCCGGTATTTCAATTCGCTCGCCGTCACTGAAGATCTCGGAGCCCCGCGATCCGTGCGTAACTATCAACGCGTCAACCTGTGCGCCGACTTCTTCCCTGGACCAGCCGGTACGTTCCTGCAACATCTGTCCTTCATAGTCGTTCACTGCAACCCAGTTGGCCTTGGAAACCAGACCCCGCAGTTCATCGCCGTCAAACATCGGCAGCCCCTGCCCCGGATCAAAAACAAAGGGTATAGCGGCGGCCGCGAACTGATCCGCATGTTCAATCATGCCCTGTTTGCCGTCGGGTGAAATCATGCCGAGGGAAATGCCTGCATCGGCAGGAATCTCGTTCAGGTGTGCGTGGTCCATCGCGCCGGGATGAAAGGCCGTAATCTGGTTATCGTCCAGGTCCGTCGTGATATACGCCTGGGCAGTGAGCGACGTATCTATTTCCTTCAGATAGCGGCTGTCGAGGCCCTGCTGCTCCAACCAGCCCCAGTAAGGCGCGAAGTCTGTGCCAACCGTCGCCATCGCAAAGCCTTCGCCGCCAAGCAGGTTCAGGTTGTAGGCAATATTTCCGGCACAACCGCCGAACTCCTTGCGCATATCAGGCACGAGAAAGGCCACGTTAAGAATATGAATCTGGTCCGGCAGGATCTGCTCTTTAAAGTGCCCGGGAAATACCATGATGTTGTCGTAAGCCATCGAGCCGCAAATCAATGCTGACATTCATTTACTCCTGATTCGGCTTTGCCCGGTTAGACATCAGCCTTTTCGTTGGCCGGATTCGGCGGATTGCCACACCAGGTCCGGTTGCTTAGCAGCATGCACATCGTCGAGCCTCCGAACCGGCATTGTTAATGGTGCCTGCTTTACCGTGTCCGGATCTGAGTATGCAGCATCACGAATTTTTGCCATCGCGGCAACAAAGCCGTCAAGCGAGCGCCGAGATTCACTTTCTGTAGGTTCGATTAACAGGCACTCCGGCACCAGCAACGGAAAGTAGGTCGTTGGCGCATGAAAGCCATAATCCAGCAGTGCCTTCGCAAAATCCATCGCGGTAACACCAGTCTCCCGGGCAATCTGTTTCAGGGAAACAATAAACTCATGGCTGGCGCGTCGCTCGGGGAACGCGACTTCGAAGCCTGCTTCACGTAAACACACCATCAGGTAGTTAGCGTTAAGCACGGCAAAATCCGACACACGTTCCATCCCTGTCCGGCCAAGCATACGCATATAGACATACGCACGCAGCAATACGCCCGCGTTGCCCATAAAGGCCGACAGGCGACCGATGCTTTGGGGATATTGCTCTTCCGTAGCCCAGGTATAGCGACCGTCAACTTTCTGCACAAACGGCACCGGCAAGAATGGCTTTAGCCGTTCAGTGACGCCCACAGCTCCGGAACCCGGTCCGCCTCCGCCGTGGGGGGTCGAAAAGGTTTTGTGCAGGTTCATATGAATAACATCAAAACCCATATCGCCCGGCAGGGTTTTACCCAGAATTGCGTTGAGGTTGGCACCGTCGTAATAAAGAAGCCCGCCAGCCGCATGAATAATTGCAGCAATCTCTTCTATCTGCCGTTCAAATAATCCCAGAGTAGACGGGTTGGTCAGCATGATGCCCGCCGTATTCGATCCTGCAACCGCACGCAGCCGGTCTATATCCAGATCTCCATCTTCCCGGGTGGGTATTTCAACGACTTCGCAACCACACATCGTTGCTGTTGCGGGGTTGGTGCCGTGCGCCGCGTCGGGCACGATGATCTGGTTTCGCGCCTCGTCACCCCGTGACTCGTGATAGGCCCTGATCATGGCCACGCCTGCAAATTCGCCCTGTGCACCTGCCATCGGCGTGAGTGATACGGCCGCCATGCCGGTCGCTACCTGCAGCATCTCCTGCAGTTCGAACATGGTTTGCAAATAACCCTGGCCATGCTCCACCGGACCGAGCGGATGACGCCCGAGAAACTGCGGCAGCATCGCCAGCCGGTTGCAGACCCGTGGGTTGTATTTCATCGTACACGAGCCCAGCGGATAGAACTGCGTATCGATGGAAAAGTTCTGTTGCGAAAGTCGTGTGTAATGCCGCACGACTTCCAGTTCGGAAGCACTGGGCAACATCAGTTCATCAGTACGCAAAACTTCTGCCAGCAGGTTCGGCCTTGCATCCGAGTCTGCTACAAAACCCTGACGGCTGGCGGATGAATATTCAAAGATCAATGGTTCAGTCATGCCGCAGCTCCAAGAATTTCGCGTGCCGTATCAGCGTAGGCAGAAATATCTGCAGCGCTGCGCATTTCTGTTGCGCAAACCAGCAATGCATTGCCGAGTTCCGGATAATCTGCTGACAGATCGTATCCACCGAGGATACCGTTCGAAGACAAGGCATCGAGCACACCAGCAACCGGCCGATCAAAAGCAAGCACTGCTTCGTGGAAAAATGGCGCCGCAAAGCTCCTGGTTACTCCGGGCAGGGCAATTAAAGCCTCGACTAATGCTGAGGTATTGGCATTGCAACTCGTCGCAACACTGCGCAATCCGGGGGCTCCCAGCAGTGACATGTAAATCGTTGCCGCGGTGGCGACTAACCCCTGGTTGGTACAGATATTGGATGTCGCGCGTGACCGGCGTATGTGCTGCTCGCGCGCCTGCAGAGTAAGGGTAAAGCCGGGTTTGCCTTCCAGATCAACTGTGCGGCCGACAATGCGTCCGGGCATTTGCCTTATAACTGCCTGGCGACAAACAAGGAAACCGAAATAAGGACCGCCCGATGACATCGGAATGCCCATAGGCTGACCTTCGCCACAGGCTATGTCGGCACCGGCCGCGCCCCATTGACCCGGCGGTTTAAGCAGGGCAAGAGCCATGGGGTTTGCAACCCCGATGACCAGCGCGCCGCCACTGTGCGCCCAGTCGGTCAGCACATCGACGTGATCGAGCGAGCCGAGAAAATTCGGGTTCTGGATTGCCACCGCCGCAAAATCCCCGGCGGAAAGATTATCGAGCGTTTTAAGATCGCTGATGCCATCACGCATGGGTAATTCGACCAGTTCAATACGCTGGCCCTTCAACATGACCCGCGCAACCTCCCTGTAGGCCGGGCTAAGTGTCCGGGGTACCAGAATATTGCGTGACCGGTTTTTGCGATTCGCGCGCACCGCCATCAGGCAGGCCTCCGCAAACGCCGTCGCCCCGTCGTACAAAGAGGCATTGGAAACCTCGAGCCCGGTCAGGCTGGCCAGCATCGTCTGGAATTCATAGATGACCTGCAGCGTCCCCTGGCTTGCTTCAGCCTGGTACGGAGTGTAGGCACTGTAGAACTCACCGCGGGTCGCGATATCCCAAACAGCAGCTGGTACATAATGGTCATAGGCACCGGCACCAATAAAACACAACGGCTCGCCGTCATGGCGCGCGCGCATTTGCATCAGTTGAGTTATTTCGGCCTCACTCAAAGCGGGGCCTATCCCCTCTAAACCCTTTATTCGCAAACCGGCGGGAATTTCATCAAACAACTCACCAAGCGCGGCAACGCCGACGCGGGACAGCATTGTGCTGATATCTGATTCTGTATGCGGGACAAATGGCATGGGGTTTTCAGCCTTTCAGTCTTCGACTTCGGCGAGGAAGCGGCCGTAGGATTCCGCATCCATCATTTGATCGAGCGCCTTGGCATCCTCGGGGCGTAACCGGAAAACCCAGCCATCTCCATAGGGGCTGCTGTTCACCAGTTCGGGTTCTTCCGTGAGTGACGCATTGGCCTCGGTAACTTCGCCTGCGACCGGACAATAAATATCGCTGGCCGCCTTGACTGATTCAATGACGGCGCAGGCATCACCCACGCCAAGACCTGCACCCGCTTCCGGCAACTCGACAAAAACAAGCTCGCCCAGCGCCTCCTGGGCATGGTCGGTAATCCCGACGGTGACAGACCCGTCATCTTCCAGTCTTAACCATTCGTGATCCTTCGTGTACAGACAACTTTCGGGTACTTCGCTCATCTTTAAATCTCCGCGTTAAACGAGTATTTGCCCTTGTTTTACGAACGGCGGGCGTACGATGCGTGCCGGTTTGAAATTTGATCTTATTTCGACTTCACAGTGTTCGCCTGCGGCAGACGGAACACGGGCCAGCGCTATTGAGCACTCTAGCGTGGGAGAGAAACCGCCGCTCGTCACCCGGCCGTCACCGGCATCCGTCACAACCCGCTGACCCGCACGGATCACGCCGCGATCTTCCAGCACCAGGCCAACCAGGCGATGCGATCCTTTTGATCGCTTTTCTTCCTCCAGCACCGGTCGGCCGATAAAATCCCTGTCACCCGGTTCCCAGCAGACCGTCCACCCGAGGTTACTCACCAGCGGTGATGTCTGCATATCCATATCCTGGCCATAAAGATTCAGACCTGCTTCAAGCCGCAGCGTATCCCTGGCGCCAAGGCCGCAGGGCTGAACGCCGGCCGTGATTAACTCATCCCAAAGCTTCCCGGCTGCAGCAGGCTTAAGCAGAATTTCCCAGCCATCTTCGCCGGTGTAGCCGGTACGCGCCATGAAAATATTAGCTGCATCAAGCGACTCAAAACTTTCCAGGCCGAGCGCTTGCTCACCCAGGCCTTCCGGTAACAATGGTGCCGTCGTCGCACGTGCCTCGGGGCCTTGCACCGCAAGCATAGCGAGATCGGTACGCTCGCCTATTGATACGTCGAAATCGGCCGCTGTTTTATGCATCCAGTTGAGATCAGCGTCGTGTGTCGCCGCGTTGATGATCACACGGTAACCGGGGCCTTGCTGTCGGTAAACGATCAGGTCGTCGATTACCCCGCCCGCCGGGTTAAGCATGCAGCTGTACAGTCCCTTGCCTGGTGCTGTGAGCCGCTCGACATCGTTCGCGAGCAGTCGTCTTAACCAGTTACGGCTGTCCGCCCCGTCGATATCAACAACGGTCATATGTGAGACATCAAAAATGCCTGCGCCGGACCTGACTGCATGATGCTCGTCCAGCTGTGACCCGTAGTGCAGGGGCATATCCCAACCGCCGAAATCGACGATCTTCGCGCCTGCAGCGACATGCCGCTCGTAAAGATGTGTCTGTTTTCCCATTCGCAATGCTCTTAGGCCGGCAACAAAAAAGGCGGCAGGCCAAAGCCTGCCGCCCCTCTGTCCTGTTACCTGAGAGATCGGGTCAAGCGCGCACCCTTAATAAGGTGTCTTACAGCGCTCAACCGCACCCCTTCGGTGGGCTGACAATGCAGCCGCTCTCCAGAGTCAATCCAGGTTCGCAGTCCGTTTGCCTGAGCGTTTCCGAGCGAGTTGCGCCTTCGGCGGCCTGCGGCAGGAAGGTTTACTTACCTGCACGGCACTCTCACGCGAACCTGAAAGATTGAGTGCGCATGATACCCAAAAAATGCCGTTGTGCTAACACAATTGGACATTTGCTGTCATATAGATCGAAGCCGCGCTGCGGCAGCTAACCCCTGTCTCGCGCCCATCAGGTCGCCTGAGAACCCACCAGTTTTTCAATCTCATCCGGGTCAGTCGGAAGATCACGCGTCAGCACTTCATGTCCATCGCGGGTGACCACAACATCGTCTTCGATACGAATTCCAATGTTCCGCCACTTCTTGGCAATATTGCGTGCGCCAGCTATATATATGCCCGGCTCTACCGTCATCACCATGCCGGGTTCCAGCAGTCGCCACTGGTCCGATACCTTGTAGTCTCCCACGTCATGCACATCCATACCGAGCCAGTGTCCGGTCCGGTGCATAAAATATTTCCGGTATTTCGTATCGCGCAGCAGGATCTTGAGCGACCCTTTCAACAACCCCATGTTGATTAAACCCCGGGTTATAACCTTCACAGCCGCATCATGCGGGTCGTTCCAGTGATTACCGGGCTGCACTTTCGCAGTCGCGGCCGAGCTTGCCTCCAGAACAAGCTCGTAGACTTCCCGCTGGGCGGCAGAAAACCGTCCGTTCACAGGCCATGTCCGGGTAACGTCCGAAGCATAGTAGTCGTACTCGCAACCCACGTCGGCCAGCACCAGCTCGCCATCAATCAGCGGCTGATCATTCTGAACGTAATGCAGTATGCAGGCATTATTCCCGCCCCCGATGATGGGTTGATAGGACAGGCTGGCGGCGTTGCTGCGAAACTCATGTACATATTCGGCTTCAAGTTCGTATTCGTACAACCCGGGCCGGCAGACTGCCATCGCCCGCCTATGGGCGGCTACCGCTATTTTTGCCGCCTTGCGTAATGCGCCCAGTTCCACCCTGCTCTTGTATAAGCGCAGGTCATGAAGCAGATGATCCAGGGCAATGAATTCATCCGGGGTATGCGCGCCCACGCCGCCCCTGGAACGCATCTCCGTTACCCAGCCAATAAGCTTGCTGTCGAATTCGGGGCGTGCGCCCATCGTGTAAAAGACGCGCTCGCAGTGTTGCACCAGGTCGGGTAAGACCTCATCTACGTCTTCTATGGAAAATGCCTCATCCGCACCGAAATCCGCGACTGCGCCTGCAGGCCCCGCCCGCCTGCCGTCCCAGATCTCCCTGCCGGGGTCGTTCCGGCGGCAAAACAGCAGAAACTCACCATCCGCCCTGCCCGGTATCAGTACCGCAATAGATTCTTGTTCGGTAAAACCCGTCAGGTAGTAAAAGTCGCTGTCCGGCCGATAGGGATATTCCACATCCCGGTTGCGCCTGGTCGCAGGTGCAGTAGGCAGTATCGCGATACTCCCCTTGCCCATCATGCGCATTAGCGCCCGCCGGCGTCTTGTAAATTCCCTGGGGTTCATTCGCTGGCCTGGTTATCGTTATAGCTCTGGCCTGACGGTCGCAGCGCCATCGTTTCGTCATATACAAGTTGTGCGGATACGCGCACATATTCCACGAGCTCAGCATAAGCCTGCTCAGATTCTTCGCCGCTCTCTTCGTCAACGCCGGCCCGGGTGATCTCGCCAAAATCTTCCAGTATCTCGGCCGGAATGGAAGCATCGAGGGCATCCGCCCCGGGTCCCTCGTCGGCCCCGCCGGCCGTTGCAAGGCCGTGCATAAACCCATGGCACCAGTCGGCAAGACCCATGGTGCGCTCACGCAGGGGCTCATGGTCATCAGGCAACAGGGGCATAAATCCCATATCACCCGCCTCGAGGCTCAGTATTGTTCTGGCCGCCAGTTCCTTGAGGGTACGCGCGCGTTCTTCCGCAAGCACGTCGTTCCTGTCCGCATCTGAAAGCAATTCCGCCACCCAGCCTGTAATTGCAGCGGCGCCGCCCAGGCAAGCCATACCGCAAAATGCACCATGTGCTTCAGACGCGTCCCATGCTGATCCGGCAACGGTCAACAATCGTTCTATATCATCAAAATCGTCTGTCTGATGGTCGGGCATGGATGTTTCCGCGTATCGGGACGCCGCAATCACCGCGACCAGACTGCAAAGGTCGTATATCCTATCATTGAGACTGGTAACCGTGTATTGACCATGATGCAGTGCAGACACTATATTGAACCGCATGTCTGAATCACCTGAACATAATTTTGGCCAGGAACTCGAGCGTTTTGAAAAACGCCTCGATGAACTGGTAGTTATTTGCGGACAGTTAAAGGAAGAAAACCGGTCTCTGAAGGAGCGCCAAGACTCTTTGATTGCGGACAGGGCTACCCTGCTACAAAAGAACGAGCAGGTACGGGCAAGGGTAGAAGCAATGATTAGTCGACTTAAGGCAATGGAGCACGGCACATGACGGAGATGTACGCTCACGTCAACGTAAAAATACTGGAGAAGGAATACCAGGTTTCCTGTAAAGCAGATGAACGTGCTGATCTTCTGGACTCAGCTGAACTGCTGAATTCCAAAATGCTGGAAATTCGGGATAGCGGAAAGGTTACCGGGCTGGATCGAATCGCCGTAATGGCGGCGCTGAATATGGCAAACGAGCTGATACAGGCCCGTGGCCACGGCGATACCATTGAAGTTGAGGCCACAGGCCGCCTGCAATCTATGCGTGAGCGTGTAGAGACTGCACTTCAATTCGGACAGCAGCTCGAAATTTAGTGACCTCGATACTGGAGGTATCGAAGCTCCGGGCCGATAATCAGTTCTGGCTCCTCCTGCCGTGTTCGATGCGAATCTGGAAGTCCCTCGACCCTAAATTTCAGATCGGGGTCGTTCTCTGCAGGCAGCTGTGTGCATAACCGCTTCGGCGGAAAGCCTTCGCTGCCGCGGTTGACCCCACCTTCCGCTCTGGTTCGAGAGCAATGATTTGTAACGGCACATGCGGGAGGAGCCTCTTCTTTGGTGCATACACAGCGCGATAACAGATAGTCGATAGCGATGAAACCCGATGCCCGCGCGCAGCGCGCACAAATGAAACAACGCCGCCGCGCGCTCAGTCATAGCGAAATACAGACCGCATCTGCAGCTGTTTGCAAAAGAATCTGGCAGATTCCTGCGCTGCGACGTGCAAAACGGGTCGCTATATATATGTCTGTAGCCGGCGAAATCGATTGTCTCCCGATCGCTGAAACGGCCTGGTTGCGCAAAATGCGCACTTTTGCGCCTGTTTTGGCCGGTAAGCAACTGATTTTCGCGCCCCTGGACAGAGGCACCCGCCTGCATACCAATCGCTACCAGATATTAGAACCAGTCTACAAACGTGCGCAATGCGTACAGGCGAAACATCTTGATGTAGTCATTGTTCCCTTGCTTGCATTTGACCGGAACGGAAACCGGCTGGGTATGGGCGGCGGTTTTTACGATCGTACTTTTGCTTTTACGCGACATCGTAAAATACTTCGCCGGCCGTTGCTGATTGGTGTGGCATATGACTTTCAGCGCGTTTCCGACTTGCATCTAACAGCTCGCGAT
Organism: Chromatiales bacterium; assembly: GCA_002729495.1. Taxonomy (GTDB): domain Bacteria; phylum Pseudomonadota; class Gammaproteobacteria; order Steroidobacterales. The sequence goes on along the minus strand of PBYE01000002.1, from coordinate 41,239 downwards.
GTGCCAGTGCATGCTGTCATAACAGAGAAAGAAAGTTACGGAAGTTATTGATGTATAGCTACCAATAACAGATCTTTTTTTCTGCATTCTTCGCATAAACACCTACGCAAAAATTTCCATGCATCAGTTCTTTTTTTTGGCACTTTACACGCCCCGAAAAAGGTAAAAAATCCTTGTTAACACAACTACTAAAAAATTCTTGACTCACTGGAATTTTGGCTACGCTTGTATATACTCAATCGCGGTTAACCCGACATGGAGACTGCTATGGCAAAGCGAAAGAAGGTTTCCCGAAAGAGAAAATCTTCGGCGAAACGAAAGACGAAAAAGAAGGTGAGTCGTAAGAAGGCGAAACGTAAGACCAAGCGTAAGGCTAAGAAGAAAGCCAAGCGCAAGGTAAAGAGAAAGGCAAAACGCAAGGCTAAGAAAAAAGCCAAGCGTAAGACGAAGCGTAAGACGAAGCGTAAGGCCAAGAAGAAGGCCAAACGCAAAGCCAAGCGTAAGACGAAGCGTAAGGCCAAGAAGAAGGCCAAGCGCAAGAAGAAAGCNAAGCGNAAGACGAAGCGTAAGGCCAAGAAGAAGGCCAAGCGCAAGAAGAAAGCCAAGCGTAAGAAGAAAGCCAAGCGTAAGACGAAGCGTAAGGCCAAGAAGAAGGCCAAACGCAAGAAACGGAAAAAGGCTAGGAAAAAGGCTAGTCGCAGGAAACGCAAGTAGGTTCCTGTAGCCACCCCTTAAGGTGGTTTCCGAGGATGTGCCCGCTCTAGTAGCGGGCACATTCATTTCTGCCCCAGGGAAACGGCCCGGTCGATTGCAAGGGCACGCCTGTATGTATAATCGGCGCCCTGAACCACGGGGAAATCAATGCATCAATCGGAAAAAAAGCGTCAGGCTGCGCTGGCCGCACTGGAATACATACCAGATGGCGTGCAGCTGGGTGTTGGCACGGGTTCGACCGTCAATTACTTTATCGATGCATTACCCCAGGTCCGGTCGAAGATCAGCTCCGTCGTCGCAAGCTCGGAAGCAACCCGGGAGCGCCTCGAAAAACTTGACTTCAAAGTCCTGGACCTGGCGGAGACCGGCGACCTTGATTTGTATGTGGACGGCGCCGATGAAGCAAATAAGCATTTTCATTTGATCAAGGGCGGCGGCGGTGCATTAACGCGCGAAAAAGTACTGGCGGGCGCGTCGAGCAAATTCGTCTGTATCGTCGATGACGAAAAAATGGTCGGCGCACTCGGCGCATTTCCATTACCTGTCGAGGTCATACCGATGGCCCGTTCCTTCGTCTCCCGGCGCTTTGTCAAGCACCGCGGCCAACCGGTTTACCGCGAAGGCTTCCTGACCGATAACGGCAATGAGATCATCGACGTTCATAACCTGAGTATTACCAACCCGCCGGAGATGGAAGAACGCTTCAGCCGGATCCCGGGGGTAGTGACGGTGGGGATCTTCGCCCACAGGGGAGCCGATGTAATCCTGGTAGCGGATAACAAGCAGGTCAGGGTGATGGAGAAGTGAAGTGATGGCAGGCTTCCAGGCGGTAGCGGTACGCCTGGAAGGCTACACGCCGGAACTCAAATGAGGATGCAGATCGGAAGCGGCATAGCTTCAAATTCCATCCGAATTTGGATCGAGAAACCGCTGGTTTCGAAGACGTGGTTAGGTACCGAGCGATGTCAGATAATGACGACAAGAATGGCAAAAGTAAAAATCCGAAATGGACGCTATCGGAGCAAGAAAAGCAGAAATTGAAAGAGCGATTCGGTATCGAATATTCCGAAGATATGGACTTATCCGAGGTCAAGAAACAATTCGAGATCACGCGAGAGAAGATCCGAGAAATAGAGAAAAAGGCCCGTAAGAAACTCGACAACGACAGCGATCCGGAAGATTCTGCATAGCCTTTTAATCCAGCTTGCATCAGAAAATTGCTAGCTAATTCGAAAAGCGCCCCGTCGAGGGGCGTTTTTGAATCCCAGGATTGACTCGGTGCTCCGCACCTTCGCCCTTCGGGTGCGCTCACTGCGCGCGCCCATTTTCTCCGACGAACTGCCGTGTCTGCAATGCTGGCACGCTGTTCGCGCATCGCTCTCCCCATCTGTTGGTCAGTGCCGGGGGCATGTCGACGAGGAATAAAGCGGACCGAAGGGAGCCATCCCGGCGATATGCCCCCGGCACTGACCAACATCCGGACCCGGGTCGAACGAAGGTTCGAATCCATATGGGCCACCCAGCCATACAAGAAAGGCCCCTAAAGGGGCCCTTCTTGTATGGCTGGGGGACCAGGATTCGAACCTGGGTTGGCGGAGTCAGAGTCCGCAGTCCTACCGCTAGACGATCCCCCAAGATCGAGAACCGCTGGTCCTTTATAAGGATTAGCGCTTCGAGAACTGGGTTGCGCGACGTGCCTTGCGCAGACCGACTTTCTTACGCTCAACCTTACGCGCGTCGCGGGTCACGTAACCGGCCTGCCGCAGTGTCGGGCGCAGGTTGTCATCATAATCAAGCAGCGCACGTGTCAGGCCGTGACGAATAGCGCCGGCCTGGCCGGTCGTTCCACCGCCCTTTACGGTTACAGCGATATCGAAATTGCTTTCGAGGTTGGCAACCTCAAGCGGTTGACGAACGATCATTCTTGCGGTCTTACGCCCGAAAAATATATCCAGCGGGCGATTGTTTACGGTGATGTCGCCTTTGCCTGGGCGTAAGTACACCCTTGCAGTCGAAGTTTTGCGGCGGCCCGTACCGTAATAAATATCTGTGCTCATGTGTTTACTCTGTTATTGCTGCCGGCGTTCAAATATCCAGCGGCTGCGGCTGCTGCGCCTGGTGATCGTGTTCCGGCCCCGCGAATACTCTCAGCTTGCCAAACATCGCCCGGCCCAGGCGGTTTTTAGGCAGCATACCTTTAACTGCAATTTTCAGGGCCACTTCCGGGGTATCGTCCATCAGTTTCTGCAGATTCACCGACTTCAGGTTGCCAATGTAACCCGTATGGCGGTAATACATCTTGTCCTGCAACTTATTGCCGGTCACCCGGATACGTGCTGCGTTGACCACGACAATATAATCGCCCGTATCGACATGCGGCGTAAATTCCGGTTTGTGCTTGCCGCGCAGACGGGAAGCAAGCTCTGTAGCCAGCCGGCCCAGAGTCTTGTCCGTCGCGTCTACAACGAACCAGTCACGCCTGACTTCCGCAGGCTTGGCAGATACGGTTTTCATGGTTAATCCTGTGACGTGTCTACGCGTGTATACCGGACCCTGTTTTATTAGCGCGTATCAAGGCTCCGGGACCGCAGAAAAGCGGGCTATTCTAGCTAACTAACCCCATATTTTCAACGGTTCCAGCTCCTTGGAAAGCTCCTGATTCAAAAGGAATATTCGAGCGATATCGAGGTGAATTTGTCGGCTTTTTTGGTCCCGGCCTCCACATCTGAGTTGCCCTGGATGGTATAGCCAATGGCCAGGGCGACGCCGCCTATCACATTGGCCTTGAGCCGGGTGATCGACTCCCAGTAGGTATTGTCGGATGATGAATTCACCAGGAGCAGTTGCTCAAATGAGCTGGTCTCGCTAATGGTCCAGGTGAAATCCCCGCCCAGCGTGAACAAGCCGCTGTCCTCGTCCTCGATGACGTCGGGGTCCTCGGCTATGAGTTTGTCCTGCTGGGTCCAGCCCGCACCAACCTCGAAATTTAACTGGAAACGCTCATCATCCAGCACCCGGCGGCCGTAACCGACGGTCTCGAAAGTCTGCTCGGGATAGCCGCTGAAACGGTTCTTTTTCCATTCGAGCCGGCCGAAGGCATAGCTACGCTCTGTGAGATTCTTAAGGCTTTTGCCCCAGGCCTGGTAGTTTTCCGCCGTCGTCTCTTCGTCCTCGCTGGCGCCAAAAACCTTGGCCTCGGCTTCATGTTCCCAGTCACCGGTCACGTATCCAATCAGTACCCGGGCCGTCCCACTGGTGCTATCCGTATTGCCGCTGGAGGCGATGTAGCCTACCGCCACTTCGCCGGACCAGGGGTCCTCATCTGCGGCATCTCCGTCGCCGGCACACACCGGGCCGGTTAATCCCCAAAGCAGGATCACGCCTGTAAATCGACTCATTCTCATGCCGTTCTCCTTTAGTGCCGCCCAAAGAACTCCGTGCGCTGGTCAGCGCAGCTGTGGCGTTCGTGGCGGGACCGGTATGATAGCCGTTATCTGATGCACCGAAATATTCTCGAGGAGAGCGGGCGCCAGGTTACTCGTCGCCTCGACGACCACCTCGAACGGCTCCCTGCCAACGATGGTACCAGTCGCACAATCCTGACTAAGATGTGCGCAGACGACGTTCGCCGCGCCGAGGGCGCGTCAGGCTGCGCTACGATGCACCTGCCCCTGCCCGTCCGTAAAGCCATGCAAGCGGCCTCACGGGTTATGACAGGCATATCCTTCAGGCTCTGACGGCTGGCCGGCGGCTTGCGCGGCTCACCTGAAACGGTTAAAAAGGGGTTGGGTTATTGGGTGAGGAAATACACATGGCAGTCGATGGAGAGGCACTTAGCGACGTGCCCGCCATTAATCGCTTTCTGACATATTGTCGCACGCGAACTGTGCCGGCCAAGGTGGTGATGATTCATGCCGGGGATTTACCCGACAGTCTCTATTACATCATCAGCGGTTCGGTAGAAGTCATGATCGAGGATGAGGACGGTAACGAGATGGTCCTCGCTTATCTCAACAAGGGTCAGTTCTTTGGTGAGATGGGTCTGTTCCACGATGCACCGGCGCGTAGCGCCTGGGTAAGGACTCGGATCGAATCAGAAATAGCCGAGATGACCTACCCGCGCTTCCGACAAATTGCCAGCGAGAATCCCGGACTTGTGTTTGAGCTGGCCACGCAACTGGCACTGAGGCTTGATCGCACCAACCGTAAACTGGGCGATCTGGCTTTTGTCGACGTTACCGGCCGGGTGGCACATGCAATTATGGATCTGTGCAACGAGCCCGATGCAATGACGCATCCGGACGGGATGCAGATCAAGGTCAGCCGGCAGGAACTCAGCCGACTGGTTGGTTGTTCACGGGAAATGGCCGGTCGCGTACTGAAAGTGCTCGAGGAACAGGGCCTGGTCTCAGCCAGCGGTAAAACCATCGTGGTTTATAACGCCCGGCCAAAAACACAGGTTCCGGTATCCGCCAACAGTTAGGCGGGCCAGCAATCCGGAGAAGGAGTTCAAAGCCGCGACGTGCAGACGTCGCGGCTTTTGTTATGGGTACAACTTGGACTCAGGCTGCTGCCCTGGAGAGTTCGGCTCTCATGGCCGCGATAGTCGCAGCGTAGTCTTCGCTACCGAAAATTGCGGAACCGGCGGCCATCATATCGGCCCCCGCTGCTGCAATCCCTGCGATATTGTCGACCCTGACTCCACCATCAACTTCCAGGTGAATGTCCCGGTCCTGCGCATCTATCAGTTGTCGTGCGGCCCGTAACTTGTCGAGGCTCGAGGTAATGAAGCTCTGCCCGCCGAATCCGGGATTCACCGACATAATCAGGACCAGGTCCAGGTCGTCCAGGCAATGGTCCAGGTGCGTCAGTGGTGTGGCCGGGTTAAATACCAGGCCGGGCTTGCAACCGGCATCGCGGATCAGTGCGATCGTTCTGTTCACGTGATCGCTCGCTTCCGGATGAAAGCTGATGTAAGTCGCCCCGGCTGCAGCAAAATCGGAGACGAGCCGGTCAACAGGACGAACCATCAGATGCACATCGATGGGTGCGGTGACACCGTGGTTGCGTAATGCCTCACAGACGAGTGGCCCGATGGTGAGATTAGGCACGTAGTGATTGTCCATGACGTCGAAGTGCACGACGTCGGCCCCGGCAGCCAGTACCGCGTTAACCTCTTCGCCCAGCCGGGCGAAGTCGGCCGACAATATCGACGGCGCTATAAGGTAGTCAGGCTTACTCGTCATGGTCCGGATCCCTTGTACGGGTCCGGACTATACCCGACTTGCCTAAAGTATGCTGTGACGGACCCTGACCCATACGATGCTACATGAGGCTGATGCGCGTCCGACGCCGCTTCGGCGCGCCGCCGGAAAGACGGCCTTATTTAAAACCACGATGATCGCGAATACGCTCGTAGGCCGCCCTGATCTCGCGGGTTTTCTCCTTGGCGACTTCGAGCATCGAGTCCGGCAGGCCCTTCGCGACGAGCTTGTCAGGATGGTGCTGATTCATGAGCCGGCGGTAGGCTGTCTTTACTTCCTTGTCTGTGGCGCCGGGTTCTATGTCCAGCGCCTTGTACGCCTGTTCGAGTGCTGCAGCCTCGCTCGCTGCTGTCGCATGCTGGCCGAAACTCCGCTGGGCGCGCAACAGCGCCTCGAGCTGGGCCATTTCCACACGGCTTACACTTAAGTTGCCGGCGATACGCCAGAGCACATCACGTTCGGCCGAATCAATATGGCCCTTGCCAAGCGGAATTTCCATGAGGATTTCGAGAAATGTCCGCAGCAGTTCCGGCTGACCCTGGCAGGCACCGGCAAGACGTTGCATCTGCGTGTCCAGCGGGAAACCCGGTTGCTTGCCACGGCTGAACAGTTCGATCGCTGCCCGGACTTCCTCCGGCCGCAACTGCCACTGGTGCATGATGCTGCGCGCAATCCGGATTTCCTCTTCGGATACCCGCCCGTCAGCCTTGGCGAGGCACCCCATCGCCAGGAACAGGCTTTCGAAGAACACCTTCTGGCGCTCGGCAGCCGATACTGAGGAGAACCCGCCAAAACCACGGCTACCGCGACTCAAGCCGCCTGACAAACCCCGGTCGAACTGGTGGCCAATAAAAATGCCTGCCACAGCCCCGAATAAACTGCCCTTGGATAGCAGGAACCCGAGTACGCCCCCGACTACTTTGCCTATCCAGTTACCACCAACCATTAATTATCACTTTTCTGCGCCTCGGTGCTGTGCCGGCCGCCGATACGGGGCTAAAATATGCCGTTTCGCGGATGCCGGTTCAGCTGGCGGATCATGCACTAACAAAAAATATTGCCACCAGGGCAAAGCAGGGCTATGAATAACACACTTTACGAATCGAAGCTGTCAGGCCTGGAGCGCATCAACCAGGGGAAAGTACGCGATATCTATTCTGTCGATGACGATCATCTGCTGATCGTCACCAGCGATCGCTTGTCTGCATTCGACGTAGTACTCCCTAACCCTATTCCGGGCAAGGGTGCGGTGCTAACGAAGCTATCTAATTTCTGGTTTGAACGCACTGCGGGTATCGTGCCCAATCACCTGAGCGACCTCGGTCTTGCAGATGTCGTAACAGATGAAACCGAACGCGCCGAACTGGGCGATCGAGCGGTCGTGGTGAAAAGGCTGAAACCTTTACCGGTGGAAGCAGTTGTACGCGGTTACCTGATCGGCTCCGGCTGGAAGGACTATCAAGAGACCGGTTCTGTCTGCGGTATCGAATTGCCACCCAACCTGGAAATGGCAGCACAGTTACCCGAACCCATATTCACGCCTGCTACCAAGGCAGACGTCGGCGAACATGACGAAAACATCGACTTCGGTCGCATGTGCGACATGATCGGCACCGAGCTCGCCGAACGCGTGCGAGACCTGTCTGTTCAGATCTATCTGAACGGTGCGGAATATGCCCGCGAGCGCGGTATTATTATTGCCGACACGAAATTCGAGTTTGGCCTGGATGAAGCGGGAGAGCTTTACCTGATTGACGAGGTGCTTACGCCTGATTCATCGCGCTTCTGGCCGGCCGATCAATATGCAACAGGAATCAGTCCGCCCAGTTTCGATAAGCAGTTTGTGCGCGACCATCTTGAGACGCTCAACTGGAACAAAACAGCGCCCGGACCTGAACTGCCACAGGAAATTATTATCCGTACCGCGGAAAAATATCAGCAGGCCCTGGATCAGCTGACAGCCTGAGCGTATCGGGGCGGGGCATTGAACCCCCGGATGTCGCGGGCAGCTAAGGTACACTAATGCTGCACCGCTATACGATGACACCGGAGAGGTTTGCTTGGACGAACTCCTGCTAAAGCTTGAAGCGCTGCTCTGGCATCGTGGGATCAAGTCACTGCACCCGAGCCTGCAGATCCTGATTCGATTCGTACGATTTATCTACGCTATTGTTCGTGACGTTGTTACGACCACACTAACGCTGCGTGCGATGGGACTGGTCTACATCACTATATTGTCCATCGTCCCGCTGCTTGCCCTGAGCTTTTCTGCGCTGAAGGGTTTCGGCATCCACCGCACCAGGATCGAACCCGCGCTGCGCAGTCTGCTCGCACCACTGGGCGAAAAAGGTATAGAACTGACTGATCAGCTCATCAGTTTTGTCGACAACGTACAGGGCGGATTGCTGGCGGGAGTTGGACTGATCCTGCTTATCTACACCACCGTGTCGATGATAAAAAAGATCGAGGACAGCCTGAATCACGTCTGGCGTGTCGATGCGGCACGAAGCTTCGTGCAACGATTCGGCGAGTACCTGAGTGTCGTGCTGGTCGGTCCGCTGCTCATGGTGACCGCTGTGGGCCTTATAGCAACGATAGGCAGCAATGCGCTGGTCGATCGCTTACTGCAGATAGGCCCCTTCGGCGCCACCGCGGTAATGATTGGCAAGATGATGCCCTATCTGCTGGTGAGCCTGATGTTCAGCCTGCTCTACTGGTTTATCCCGAATACCCGCGTGCGGGTTACCGCGGCCCTGGTCGGCGGACTGACGGGGGGAATGCTCTGGGCCGCCTGCGGGATGTTGTTCGCAACTTTTGTTGTTACGTCGACGCGGAACGTAACCATTTACGCTTCATTCGCGATCGTAATCATTGCCCTGATGTGGCTGTATATATCCTGGCTGATACTGCTGATCGGTGCACAGACCTCTTTCTATTGCCAGAACCCGGAATACCTGCGGACGGGATACCGCCAACTCAATATTGGCAACCAGATGCGTGAAGAGATCGCACTCAGCATAATGTTACTGGTCGCGGAATCGTTTAGAAAAGGCGGCAACCCCCTGACAACCAATGCTATAGGCGGACGCCTCCACATTCCTGGCATGCTTGTCGGGCTCGTCAGGAAACGGCTTGTGGTTGCCGGGTTACTGGAAATCGGCAGGCGTGGTCAACTGATACCCGCACGCGACCCGGGCAATATTATGCTCCGTGAGATCGTCCAGGCCGTCCGGACGGTTAACTCCGAAGATGTATTCAGGGGTGGCAAATGGCCGGCCAACGTCAGCAATGTGCTCGCTGAAATGGAATCTCTTGTCGGGCCGACGCTGGATAACACGAGCCTCTATGATCTGCTTGATGAGGACGCTGCCAGCACAGCCTGAACCGGTGACAGTCAGTTACCGGCAATGGTTACATTGTCTAAAAGTACAGAGCCGGTATGTATACCGCCCCGGAAATCCGTATCCGTGGCAATTGCCAGCATGCCCTTGTACATGTCGCGGAGGTTGCCGGCAATCGTGACCTCGTGAACCGGTTGGACAATCTCGCCGTCCTCTACCCAGAACCCGGTTGCGCCACGGGAATAATCGCCGGTAACCGTGTTTACCCCCTGCCCCATCAATTCGGTCACGATGAAACCTGTGCCCATTTCCTGCACAAGATCGGCATAGGTCGCGCCCGTATTGCTTACGACGAGATTGTGCACACCACCCGCATTGGCAGTTGACTGCATCCCGAGCTTGCGCGCGTAGTAACTGGCAAGTACATAACCTTTTAATACCCCGGACTCGACAAGTGTGCGGTCACGGGTTGCGACACCCTCGTCATCAAATGCTGCACTTCCCAGCGCTTTTGGAATGTGCGGCCGCTCAGTCACAGATACATGTGGTGCGAAAACCACCTGCCCCAGGCTGTCGAGCAGAAAACTGGCCCGTCTGTACAACGAGGCACCACGCAGCGCACCAATGGCGTGGCCGAACAACCCCCGGGCTAACTGCGCGGGATAAATTACCGGTGTTACTCGCGTATCGAGTTTCACGGCGCCGAGGCGCTTGACTGTTTTCTCCGCAGCTTCCCGGCCAATGACTTCTCCACCGACCAGGTCCGCCGGATCACGTGCGACAGTAAATTCGTAGTCGCGCTGCATGTCTGACCCTTCCGCCGCGATCACCGCGCACGACAGGCTGTGCTGGCTGTCGGGATACGCAGCGAGGAATCCGTGGCTGTTACCGTAGGCACGGCCACCTTCGTGACTATTGACAGTTGCGCCTTCGGAATTACTGATGCGTTTGTCGGACCCCAGCGCGGCAGCCTCACATTCGGTGGCCAGTTCGATCGCCTGGTCGGCATCCAGCGACCACGAATGGTAGAGATCAAGTTCCGGAAACTCGGTTGCCATTCGCTCGGCATCCGCCAGGCCGGATGCATCATCCTCGGCGCCGTAGCGTGCCAGGGAGCAGGCCTTCGCAACTGTTTCGTGCAAAGATTCGGTGCGCAGATCGGTGGTGCTGGCGCTGCCCTTACGCGTGCCAAAGTAAACCGTTACCGAGAGTCCCTGGTCGCGATGATATTCAAGTGTTTCAACCGCCTGTTTGCGGACGGTTACCGACAATCCTGAACCCGCACTTGCGCTGGCCTCTGCCTGGCTGGCGCCCGCATCATGAGCCTGCTCCAAAGCGGAGCCTATGCTGCTTTTCAGCCTTGCCAGGCTTTGTTCTGTTTCGGTTGCCGCCATTGTTCTCTCGTCGCTATGGAATCGGCGAATTCTAAACGATCTTTACATCGATGCACTTAGCTATAAAATACGTGGATGGACGCACAGGTTGGCATCATCATGGGCTCAAAGTCGGACTGGGAAGTCATGTCCCAGGTTTCGGCAACGCTCGACAAACTAGGAATAAGTAGCGAAAACCGGGTGATATCTGCCCACAGGGCGCCAAAACTCCTGACTGAATACTGTGAAAGCGCGCGTGATCGCGGTATCAAGGTGCTCGTGTGCGGTGCGGGCCTTGCTGCCGCATTGCCCGGCGTAGCGGCTGCCCATACCCCGTTACCGGTCCTGGGGGTCCCCCTCGAAGCGGGCGCGCTGAAAGGTCAGGATGCGCTGCACGCTATAGTGCAGATGCCGCCCGGTATACCGGTAGGAACGCTTGCCATAGGCAAACCGGGGGCCATCAATGCAGCGCTACTGGCTGCTGCCATCCTGGCCCTGAGCGATGACAAGGTTCGCGCGGCACTGGATGATTTCAGGGCCGCCCAGACGCAGAAAATTGCGGACATGCCGCCGCCTGATAAGTCCTGATAGGAAAAATTAGTCGTCTTTCGGTAAGCCAGCCCGGTCGTGACGAAAATCACGGCGCTTAAAGAAAACAAATAACCCGAATATCAGGCAGACGAAACCACCGACCAGGCATATGGTTGGCCAATACCAGAAATTCAGGTAAAGCGACGCAAGCAACATGGCAAGCCCGGACGCAGCATAAAGATAAGGCAACGTTTCGTAGAAGGGCTTGGAAATCCAGATACGCATATCGGGTTGTTTATCCCATCACCCTACCCTTCGGGTCAAGTGCCCGGCCGGCAAAAAAAGTGAAAAGGAACGGTGATTGCGCTCTTAGCCTGCAACACCACCGACGGTAAGCCGGTCGACACGCAAAGTCGGCTGGCCGACACCGACCGGCACCGACTGGCCTTCCTTGCCACAAACACCGATACCGGCATCCAGTGCAAGATCGTTGCCGACCATTGATACCTCGGTCAGAACCGATGGGCCGTCACCGATCAAGGTCGCATCTTTCAGTGGCTTGCCGATACGGCCGTTTTCGATCAGGTAGGTCTCACTGGTCGAAAACACGAATTTACCCGACGTGATATCCACCTGTCCCCCGGCAAAGTTGCGCGCATAAATCCCTTTATCAACCGAGGCAATAATTTCATCGGGATCATGGGGTCCGGGCAACATGTAAGTGTTCGTCATGCGCGGTAAGGGAAGATGTGCAAATGACTGGCGGCGCCCGTTACCGGTAGCCTCCATACCCATCAGCCGCGCGTTGAGCTTGTCCTGCATGTAGCCGGTCAGCCGTCCTTTCTCGATCAGTATTGTCTGTGCTGTCGGCGTACCTTCATCGTCGATGTTGAGCGAACCGCGTCTCCCTTCCATCGTGCCGTCATCGACAACCGTGCAAAATTCGGTCGCCACTTTTTCGCCGATGCGCCCGGCGAAAGCCGACGTACCCTTACGATTAAAATCACCTTCGAGGCCATGCCCTATGGCCTCGTGTAACAGTACGCCCGGCCAGCCCGGACCCAGAACAACCGGCATTTCGCCTGCCGGGGCAGCGTCGGCTTCCAGGTTCACCAGCGCCTGGCGGACCGCTTCCCGACCGTATTCCTGCGCGCGCCCTTCTTCCAGAAAGTACTTGTAGCTGTAGCGGCCGCCACCGCCACTAAAACCCTGTTCGCGCCGCTCTCCGGACTCGACAATCACGGAAACGTTGCACCTGATCAGCGGACGAATGTCTGCTGCGAGGACGCCGTCACTCGCACATACCAGGACCACTTCATGCGCCGCTGCCAAGCTAACCATCACCTGTTTTACCCGCGGGTCGATGGCCCGGGTTTCACGATCAACTACCTGGAGCAATTCAACCTTGGCCTCGTCGCTGATTGTAGTGAGTGGGTCTATCGCCGGGTACAGCTGGTGTCCGGACCGGGCCTGCCATGACTGCACGGCCCCGGCCTGTCCCTGGCGTGCTATCGCACTCGCGGCTTCAGCCGCCGACATCAGGGCCGGAACAACCAGTTCGTCGGAATAGGCAAACCCGGTTTTGTCTCCGGCCATAGCCCGGACACCCACCCCCTGATCAATACTGTGGCTGCCCTCCTTGACCCTGCCGTCTTCGAGTGACCACGCTTCGTTGCGCACAAACTGGAAATAGATGTCCGCGGAATCGACGCCGCCGGTCAGCATTTTGCCCAGGGCATCGTCCAGGTGACGATCCTCCAGACCGGTCGGTGCAAGTAAAAAATTCCGTGCAAGCTCTATAGGGTTGTCTGTAGCAGAACCTGTCATGCCTACTCCGTGTCTATTTGTCCTGTTCGCCTGTGCCGGAGTACCGGAAAATCCCGCCGGAGCCGGTTCAGTTCGTCCCTGTCATAGTTGGCCATCACCAGGCCGGGTTCACTACCTGCATCTGCAAGAACTTCGCCCCAGGGGTTCACAATCATCGCATGCCCCCAGGTATGTCGGCCCCCCGGATGCTCACCAACCTGGGCAGCGGCAACAACGTAGGCAAGATTTTCTGTAGCCCGGGCCCGCAACAGTAATTTCCAATGCGCGTTGCCCGTCGCAACCGTGAACGCGGCCGGTACCGCGAGCAGATCGAATCCGCTCGAAAGCATCTGTCGGAACAGTTCAGGGAAGCGAAGATCATAGCACACGGCCACTCCAAGATTTCCCCAAGGTGTACTAACAACGCATGGTTCAGAGCCTTGAGATGTAAAAGATGACTCTTTGTACACTTCCGCACCGGAATGTTTGTTTTGTTTTTCTGTGTCCGGCACCTGCACGTCAAACAAATGAATCTTATCGTAGCGTGCAACGCGTTCGCCACTGTCGTTGTAAACACAACATGCAGAGAATGGGCGCTCCGGATCACTACTACGAATCGGCAAAGTGCCCCCGACTATCCACAAACCCAGTTCCCGGGCATGCGCACTGAGGAAGGCCTGCACCGGACCGTCACCGTCAGCCTCGGCCAGGGCTTGCCGGTCCGCGCGGGTCTCAGACATCAGCGCAAAATTCTCGGGCAGTACAGTCAGCCCGGAGCCGTCCGCTGCGGCGCGCATTAGTTGGTCACCTGCCTGCGCAAGGTTGTCCTGAACATCGGCACCCGAGTTAAGCTGTAGCGCGGCCAGCCGCATCAGCTTCCTTCATCACCCGGCGATTCGGTATTAACCTCTTCAGCAACGTCGGGTTCCCCTGTAATCAAGCCTTTCATCGCCTCGATTTCTTCAGGTGAAAGCGTTGGCAACTGATCTTCGCAGTCCGCGTATGCCGTCGTGTCCAGCTCGGAGCGCTCCACCTGGTTAATGGTGGGTTCCTCCCAACTACCCGAAATCTTGTAATAGTTCTCACCGATGCCGCTCAGCGGTTTCTTGAAAATCTGGGTAATCAGCAAGAGGGGCGCCGCGACGGCCGCACCGCCGAACATATAGCCTGCTGCCGGCATAATTTGTGATACATGTGGTTTAACCACCGCGACCTGGTCGTAATCCTGCGCCGCCGCGCCGGCACGGCCGACGATACCCATGTCGGCAACCGGGCCCTCGAGCCCCAGGTTGCATGTCCAGGCATCACCGAAGTCGAGCCGGAACCTGCCCTGGATCCGGTTGAACTTCAGGCCGTCGGCAGTAATTTCACTGAAGTCCAGCGCCAGCCTGCGAGGCAGGGCGGCGACACTCAGCAACCCCAGTATCTTCCCGCCGGCCGGGTCGACCTCGTTGACTACCCCGTCCTTGACTTCGAGCTCGAGCTCGCCGGTCGACTCGTAAACGATGCCTAATCCCGGCCCTCCTTCCCAGAGAAAGTCGGCAACGACTTTCGCGGATTCTGCGCTGATGAGCGGCGTGTAACCGAGCTTCTGCAGGGTGTCAGCCATGTCGGTACTCACCAGGTCCACATGCAGCCGGCTGCGCTGTGCCTTGTCGACGACTGCCCAGTCCGCTGACATTTTGGTGGAGAAACTGGCCGAGTTGGTGTTCAGCAAATTTGAACGCAGGCCATCCGGGGTACGGCGAATATCCAGTTCCAGTTTTCCAAACCGCAGGTTACCCAGCGCGAAATCATCGATGCTTCCCCGTATCGCCGGCAAATCACGGGGATCCACCGGGTACTCGGCCTCCTCATCCGATGAACCTTCGTCTTCCAGCGGCTCGATCAACAGCGCACGCTCCAAGGCAAGTTCCGCGGGCCGGGACCCGGTAAATAGGTAAGGCAACTCGATGAGTCCCTCAAGCCACGGTCCCGCAACATGGATATCCCAGGAACTCTCGTTGAAGTCGACGCGTGCATCGACATCCACAAAGCGATGGTTAAGCGCGAGCAGTTCGCCGATTTGCACGTCAGCCTGGCTGAAGTAGTGCTGCCATATCTGCGGGGCGCCTTTATCCGCCCGGAGGGGCTGGAAAGCTTCACTGGAAAATGCAGCCACCCATTCCGCAATGTCGAAAGTATCGACGTAGCCGCTTAAACGTATGCCGGGCCGGTCCGGCAATTCCGGCAATTCCCCCCTGCCACGGAAGTGACCGCGGTCTATCTGCCAGCTCTCTGACTCTTCCCGCATCCTTAATGCGAAGCCGATACCGCGCTCGATTGCTCCGTTAAGGTCTATAACGCCGGTCTCCGGAAACTGAACCTTGAGTTGCACCGCTTCCCACTCAGTCGCTTCCTTGTCTACAGGGGCCGGCAGCAGGCTGGTCACGCCCTCCAGCCTGGACTCGAACAGCAGGCGAAACTCCGTATCGGGGTTGCCCGGGACCGGAAACAACGCGGTGACTTTTGCAGGCGTTATACCCGTGAAAAACGGGGTTTCGGGTAAGTGGAGTGCTTCCTCAGCCTTGTCCACCTGCAGATTGCCGGTTACCGTTGCCCGGTGACTGTAGGTCGCCGTCGGATCCCCCGTGGGTAAAACGTCGATCTGCACGGCTTCGTCCAGCAGTTTGCCGGTGATGTCGCTGGCCGTTACGTCCGTATTGTGCACCCGGCCGGTGCCGTTGAGGTCGGTAAAGCGGGGATCTATTCCGTCAAGCCAGGCCGATGCACTGGAAATTTTTACTTCACCGTCAAGTTGCCACTGGTCTATATCGAGTACCGGCAGAATCAATTTTATGCTTGCGTCGACAGGGCCTTCAGCCCGCATCCTGGCAAATACCGGCCCCATGTTTTTGCCAACCGGCGTTTCCTGCAGCAAATGCAGCAACTTGTCGGCATCGCTCCTGCCACCGCCCTCAAGTTCCACTACACCATCCCGCAAATCCTCTATGTGCGCGGTTACATTTTCCAGGCGTACACCCGAGAGGTTGAGCTTGTTGCGATCGCTGTGCATCGATACCCCGTCAAACACGATGCTTCCGCTTGCATCCCGCAATGGTGGCCACTCCGGCGCATAATCGAGCACACCGTCTTGAAAATCGGCTTCGAGACGAAAAACCCCCTGGCCCCTGTCAAAGGGAAAATCCAGGACCGGGCCGCTTAAAGTAAATTTGGAGTGGGGAACCCGGCCGTTGACAAGGGCAGTGTCCAGCCACTCCATAACCTTATCCGACAGAACGTTGGGTAGATAAACTTTGCCTGCAGCAATATCGTCAACCTGCGCCTCGCCACTCAAATCAAGCACGGGCGTCTTAAATGCGGAATCAATATTGAGTTCGAACGAAGCCTCGGCAGACCCGTGTGGCGTTTCTGCCTGCACACCATCCGCGAACACGCGATAACCTTCCGGCGTTACGCGCCAGATGGCCAAACCATCGAGCCTGTTAATGTCCAGAACATTCCGAAACAACCTGGCAACACCGAACCTTGCATTGCGCGACTCGATAGTCAGGTTGCCGCCATCGTGGTCTGCCTGCACACTACCCGTGAACCCGCTGAGATCAAATTCCGGCCCCGGCGTTTTGTAACCGAGCTGGCTGAAGCTGAGTGCCAGGTCGAAATAGCCGGGCTTTTTGTCAATAAGCGAGAGATCCAGCCGCAGCTTTTCAACATCGCCGCTGAAACTGCCGTGCACACCTGCATCGATAAGCTGCTCCGATGCAACGGCCTGAACAAAAGGCATCAGGTCTTCCAGGCGCAGGAATCCTGCATTAAGCCTGATTGACTGTTCCCCGGAATCCGGCTCTTGCGAGTATTCCAGTTTCAGGTTGCTTCCCGGCCACACGCGGCCCAAGCGGCCAATCTTCAGCCTCTCCCCGGTCGCAACCCAACCGTTAGAGTCTTGTCGCCAGGCCAGCCGACCTTCCAGCAAATCAATGATAGTGGGCGGCCCCTGGGGCTGCGCCAGCTTTAATCGCTCAAGGTCAAGCTCCACGGCCATTCCGACGGGTACAAGTCCGCGAAACTCGACCGCAGCATCAATGGACCCTTCGCTGTCTATAACCGGAATGTCGCTGAGTTCCGCCAGCCGCAACCAGGGATCCAGGCGAAAATCATCTGCGCGCAACCAAAGTTCCCATGGGGTTTCACGGTCCATCTCATCGGGTGCGAACAGGAGTGCAAGAGGTATTTCACCTTCAAGTTCGAGCAGGTTACCTAGATCACCGTCTGGTTCCAGTTCGCCCGCAACATTCAGACGACCATCATCAAGCTTCAGGTTTAAGCCCTTTAATGTGCCGGTAATCTTCGGCCTGTCCCGCTGAATATTCTGAAAGCTGACAGCAACATCAGTGAGTTGCAGCATCCCTTCAGGAAGCTTGTTCGGGTCGAACTCTGTTTCACCTTCCCCCGGTACATAGTCACTGATGGGCCGCCCCTGTAACAGGAAAACGCCTTCCCGGTCGATGCGTGTGTCAACGCTTGTGCCTTCTATGTAAATCCTGCCCGGGGCGAGCTTACCCGTGGTCAGCAATTCAAAAAGATCGAGACTAACGGCAAGTTTCTCCGCTGCCGCAACCTGTTGTCCGTCCGGCAACTGAATAATTATCTGCGATAACCGGAGCTCAGGACCGTAAATCGAAATACCGGCACTTATGTGCTGAAAATCGACCTGGTAGCCTGATCGATCACGAACTTCTGCCTTGATGTCGTCTGTAAAATCTGCACCCTCCAGCAACAGAAGTCGCAACACCCCAACCAGCAATGCCAGGACAATAACCAGGCCCGCTGCAATCTGCAGAATCCAGCGGCTGAGATTGCTAAGGAGCGCGGTCATGTATATACATCCACATTCATCGCTACATGGGTACCACGTCGAACGAGTCCTGAACGCTCATCGCCTGTGCCTGGAGGCGTAACGGCCTGCCCGTAAGCTCTTCGAGTTCAGCCAGTGTGCCTGACTCTTCATCCAGCAGCAGCTCTACCACTTCCTCATGGGCGAGAATAACGAGCTCTCCCAGGGGAAACTGACGATGCTGGCGAAGTATCTCGCGAAAAATTTCGTAACAAACGCTTTCCGGCGTTTTTATGTGGCCACGCCCGTTGCACGTTGGACACGCTTCGCACAAAACATGCTCAAGACTTTCGCGGGTGCGCTTACGCGTCATTTCCACAAGCCCCAGCGGTGAAATATGGCATATCTGGTTGCGGGCATGATCGGCAGCCAGTGCCAGTTCGAGGGCCTCGAGAACCTGCCGTCGATGGGTGTCGGTCTGCATATCGATGAAGTCGATAATAATTATCCCCCCGAGGTTTCTGACCCGAAGCTGCCTTGCAATCGTTGCCGCTGCTTCAAGGTTGGTCCGGAAAATTGTTTCTTCCAGGTTGCTTCGGCCGATGTAACCACCCGTATTAACATCAATCGTTGTCATGGCCTCGGTCTGTTCGATTATCAGGTAGCCTCCCGACTTCAATCGAACATTGTGGTCGAGTGCCTGGTCAATTTCGTCATCAATTGCGTAGAGATCAAAGATAGGCCGCTGCCCCGTATAAAGCTCAATAGAAGAAGGCAGCTCAGGCATAAAGGTACGGGCAAAATCCAGCATGCCTTGCAAACATTCTTCTGAATCAACGCGCACGCGCTCTACCTGGTGATGTGCAAGATCCCTGATGACTCTTACTGCCAGGGGCAGGTCTGCATGTACCAACCTGACCCCGGGTTCGGATTGTGCTGTTTCCTGGATAACACTCCAGAGTTTGTCAAGAAACTGCACATCTGCAAGCAGCGCTTCCGAATTCTCGCCTTCGGACGCTGTACGCACGATATATCCATGTGTTGCATTATCGGGAAGCTGTGCTTCCATTTCGTTACGCAGGCGCTCGCGTTCAGTTTCGTCTTCGATACGGGCCGATACACCTACACCGGGCCTTTCGGGCATCATGACGAGGTAACGTGACGGGATCGTTACAAAGGTACTCAGCCGTGCGCCCTTATCGCCCAGCGGTTCCTTGAGAATCTGTACCAACAGTTCATCGCCTTCCCGAACGAGCTGGCGTATATCGACATGGTTATTGTCATCCGGTGATGCTTCAGCCCCGCCTGAACGAATATCCGAGGCATGGAGAAAAGCCGTACGCTGCAGACCAATATCAATGAAAGCCGCCTGCATGCCCGGCAGAACCCGGGATACACGGCCTTTGTAGATGTTGCCAACAAGTCCGGTGCGGGAAACGCGCTCAACAAGCAGTTCCTGCAGCACCCCGTCGTTCAGGACGGCGGCCCGCACTTCACGCGGCGTCACATTTATAAGTATTTCTTCCTTCATGAAAAGCCCTAAAATGTGCGGTGGAGTCCGGTTTTATCCTGTCAGGTCACGAATCCACCAGACTAAAGGCCGGCTTAAAGCCTACGCATCGTAACAATTCTGCGGTTTCATAAAGAGGCAGCCCGACAACCCCGGTATAGCTTCCGTTTATATGCGTTACAAATACAGCCCCGTAGCCCTGGATGGCATATGCACCCGCCTTGTCCCGGGGCTCGCCGGTCGCCCAGTAAGCTTCACGCGCTGCGGCCGATATCTTCCCAAAACTAACCTCTGTCTGACTTTGCCGTTCCAACAGCTGCTGCCCGTCTGCAATCGCAACCCCGCTAATGACCCGGTGGGTCCGATCTGACAACAGCGTGAGCATCTCCAGGGCATCGTCACGATCCCGCGGCTTCCCCAGGATGCGTTCACCAAGCACCACCACCGTATCTGCGCCCAGTACCGGCCTTTTTCCGGCGCCTGTGCGCCCTGCTTGTGCCTTGCTAGCCGCCATACGCTGCACATATAACTCGGGCGCTTCGCCCGGCAGAATGCTCTCATCGATGTCTGCCGGTACAACACTGAATTGGACCCCAAGTTGTGCCAGTAATTCCTGGCGTCGCGGTGAAGCCGAAGCGAGCACCAGTTCCGGCGCCTGGTTTGCGTTACCGGCCATCAGTCCCGGTGGTAGGGGTGGCCCTGGAGCACGGTCCAGGCGCGGTAAATCTGCTCGGCCAGCAATACCCTGACGAGGGCATGCGGGAGTGTAAGCGCCGACAGTGACCAGACACGGTCCGCGCGCTCTATGCAACAGTCGGCGAGACCATCGGCCCCGCCAATCATAAATGCGACCTGGGAATAATTGCCAAGCCAGTTGTCGAGTTGCCCGGCGAGTTCGACCGATGTCCAGGATTTACCCCGCTCGTCCAGGGCAACACAATAACCGGGTTCACGCAGCGCCTTGATCAGTCGCTCGCCCTCCTTCGCCTTCTGCTTCGCGACATCGGATCCGGATGAACGTTGTGCAGCGGGCAGTTCCTGAAAACGGAACACGATATGCCCGGGCAGTCGCTTCGTGTAAGTGGCTACACCCTCCTCAACCCAGGAAGGCATGCGGGTACCGATAGCAAGGGCAGTAAGATGCATGACGTCGCTAACAAAGCTTTCAGGGAACACGCGTGCCTGAAGACTTGGCGGCCGCATCCGAACCAACCGCCCAGAGATCTTCAAGCTTGT
Source organism: Chromatiales bacterium (assembly GCA_002729495.1). Taxonomy (GTDB): domain Bacteria; phylum Pseudomonadota; class Gammaproteobacteria; order Steroidobacterales. The sequence goes on along the minus strand of PBYE01000002.1, from coordinate 20,630 downwards.
AGAATTCGCGGGTTCGCGGCTGCATTACGTGCACAACCACATCTGCAAGGTCGATAAGTACCCATTCACCCGCTTCCTGGCCCTCGATGCCCAACGGCGACTGCCCCGCCAGCTTGGCGTTTTCTATTAACTGGTCTGCCATGGATTTTACGTGGCGAACCGATGTACCACTCGCAATAAGCAGAAAATTGGTTACGGTCGTCAGGCTGCGCACATCAAGCACGCGTATATCGCGTGCCTTCAGATCTTCCAGTGATGACTGAGCCAGTTTCAATAACGCCTCGCTATGCATATGGGTTTGTCTCCTTCAGCCGCTGTAGCAACCTGTTTGCTTAATGATGTCACACACACTGTCCGGTACGAGGTAACGCGGCATCACCCCGGCACTTATTCCCTCGCGGATAGCGCTCGAAGAGATTTCAAGCTGGGTAACCTCATGAATATAGATGTGCCCTGCCGGTGCGGTATGCAGCGCCTGCACATCACGGGTCTGACGAGCCTGTAACAACTCGGCAAGCACGCCCGGCCCCGGCCCTGGCCAGCCGGGCCGGTGTGCCACTACCAGGTGCGCCAGGTCACACAGCTCTTCCCAGCGACGCCAGTCCGGCAAGCCGAGAAAAGCATCCATACCGATAATCATGCTCAGACTTCGGTCGCCCTGTGTTTGCCGCAACTCGCTGAGAGTCAGCACCGACCAGGAAGGCCCTTCACGCAACAGTTCGCATTGATCAACCCGGCCCCAGGACAATCCCTCGAGAGCAGCATCGAGCATGCGCAGGCGAATTTCGTTGCTCGCGACATGTGAATCACGCCGGGGCGGGTCTGCTGACGGCACGAAAAGAACTTCTTCCAGTTGCAACGCCTCGTGCAACTCGAATGCCGTGCGCAGGTGGCCATAGTGAACAGGGTCGAAAGCACCGCCCAGAATTGCCAGAGGACCCTGCCCGACCGTCATGCCTCGTATCCGGCCAGCATCGGACGCTGCGGCTGGGCTATAAGGAGCACCAATTCCAGCAACGCATTCCAGGGCAACCCGGGGCTCGCACCTTTGACAATGCGATCCGTCAGGCTCGCTTTTGCGGCAAGCCTGCGTATGCTGCCCTGGTCGTGACTCCTGAGCGCGCGCGACAACATGGGCTGCCTACTCGACCAGACCCGCGCCTCACTCATGGCGCGCCCTGGCGGCGTGCCCTGTTCAACCCGTGTCCAGAGCGATACCAGCGTACTGGACTCCCGCGCCAGCGCCCAAAGCGTCAGTTCCGGTGCCACGCCTTCGCGGCGCAGTCCGTAGAGAATTCTCACTGCCCTTTTCACGTCCTGCCCTATTGCCGCATCAGCGAGCTGAAAAACATCATATCGAGCACCGTCTGCAACGCTTCGCTGCACGACTTCTGCCGTCACTGGCTTGCCGCCGGCCAGTAAAGACAGTTTGCTGATTTCCTGTTGTGCTGCGAGCAGGTTGCCCTCTACGCGCAGAGCAAGCAGTTCCAGCGCCTCGTCGTCGCACTCCAGCCCTGCCGCACGCAGTCGACCACGGAGCCAGCCCGGTAGTTGCCCGGGCCCGGGTGCACGCACATCGACATACACGCCCCCGGTGGCGATTGTCTTGGCCCATTTAGTCTTCGAGGTTGCGGAATCGAGTTTGGGTGAACTGATAATGAACAGGGTATCGGGTGGTGGGTTTGCGACCAGTTCTGCAATTGCGGCACCGCCTTCGCGGCCGGGTTTACCGGTTGCAAGACGCACCTCGACTATCTTGCGGTTCGCAAACAGAGACAGGTTGTCGAGCCCGGCCAGCAACTTATCCCAGTTAAATCGTGCGTCGGCAACGTGGGATTCGCGCTCATCAAAACCTTCTGCTCGCGCAGCAGCGCGAACAGCGTCCATAGCTTCGCCAACTAGCAGGGGTTGATCGCCTGAAATGAACCAGACCGGCGACAGGCCTTTGGAAAGTTGTGAGGTTATCTTATCGGCTGTGATCTTCACGTGCGGCTGTCGCACTCCTTATTTTTGTCGCCATGTTTCCCCGTCTCAAAATAGTGTCACCTCACATTGAATGCTGCCCAGTTTATGCATTCTTCTTCCAGTAAAACCGGAATACCCTCTTTCACGGGATAAACAAGATCGCCGTCTTCGGTCACCAGCGCCTCACCGAGTGGTTCGGTCAATTCGACGCCACCGTGGTTGCGGATATTGCCCTGTCGGATAGCGTTATTGACCTGCTCCAGATCATCCTGACCCAGCCGGTTCAGTGAACGGCGGGTAATGGGGCAACAAAGAATCTCGAGTAACCTGCTGTCCATTCATTAATCCGGCGGATAACGCGACTATCCGCTTACAGGGCTTCATTCTACATGAGTCATCGCTCAACGGCGGTCCTCGTCGTCCTGCCTGGCGTCCAAATCACGGCCCCACCAGCTAAATTCCACGGGTACAGGGTCATAGCCACTGGGCCCCAGCGGCTGACAGCGCAGTATTCGTCTGAGAGCCAGCCAGCCACCGCGCAGGTTTCCGAAGCGCTCAATCGCTTCGTCAGCGTAGGCGGAACAGGTTGGCTGAAAGCGGCACGCAGGCGCAAAAAAAAGCGACAGGTAACGCCTGTACAGCCGGATTAGCCAGCGCACCGGGATGCGTGCCCCTTGATGGCATCGATCATTGCGTGCAGTCCGTTGCTACGTGTCGGGCTCAGGTGTTCATGCAGTCCGATCGCGTCGACAAAATCCGGATACGTTTCGAGTATTTCGCGCGGTGTACGGTGATTGTAGACGCGCATCAGTACAGCGATAAGCCCGGACACAATGGCCGAATCGCTGATAGCCTGGAAGGCCAGGTTATCGTCATCTGTTTCTACCCGCAGCCAGACCTGCGACTGGCAACCATGCAGCCGATAGTCCTCGGTCTTAAACTCCTCGGGAAACTCGGGCAACTTGCGGCCCAGATCGATCAGGTACTGGTAGCGGTCCAGCCAGTTATCGAAAAGCTGAAACTCATCGATCAGTTCGGCCTGGACTGTATCTATACCGGACACTGATTCATCCACATCAGGAACCTACTCGTCGCCAGCGGGTTCCGTCAGGGCCATCCTCGATAACGACACCCAGTGCAGTCAGTTCATCACGAATCCAGTCAGCTTCGGAAAAATCGCCTGCGTCACGGGCAGCGGCGCGCCTCACAAGCAAAGCATCTATCTCGTCGGCTTCGACTTCACCGCTTGAGCCCTGCACAAACCATTCTGCCGGGTCATGGCTCAGAAGGCCCAGCATTTCGCCGCTTGCCCGCAGTTGCCGCGCCAGTTCGAGCGCCTCTGGTACATCACCAAGGCGATTTATTTCCCTGGCCTGCAAGAACAGGGCCGCGATTGCACGCGGGGTGTTGAGGTCGTCTTCGAGCGCCGTGACAAAATCAGCGGCCGGCTCAGCATCCTGCCAGCTTTGCTCCCAGCCGGAAACGTTGCGCAGCGCGTTGTAGAGACGATCAAGTTTGCGCCGTGATTCCAGCATGAGATCGGCGGACCAGTCGAGTGGCTGCCGGTAATGCGCATTTAGAAGTGCCAGCCGCACAACCTCACCGGGTGCATCATCAAGCAAGTCACGAACCAGGACGATATTGCCGAGTGATTTGGACATTTTTGTGTGATCGACATTTACGAAACCATTATGCAGCCAGTACCGGCTGAATGCTTCGCCGCCGTGGGCACAGGTACTCTGGGCAATTTCATTTTCGTGATGGGGAAAAATCAGATCGTTGCCACCACCGTGTATGTCGATGGTGCGCCCCAGGTGGGCTGCTGCCATCGCGGAACATTCGATGTGCCAACCCGGCCGGCCACGGCCCCAGGGACTCTCCCAACCCGGTTGCGCAGGCGAAGACGGCTTCCATAAAATGAAATCACCCGGGTCTTCCTTGTAGGGGGCTACTTCCACCCTGGCGCCATCGAGCAATTGGCGGCGGTCACGCCTTGACAACCGGCCATATTCACTGAAAGACCCGACCCGAAATAACACATGGCCCTCTGCCTCGTAGGCGTGTTCGCTATCGATCAGGCCCTTAATCATCTCGATCATCTCGGCGAGGTGGTGGGTCGCATAGGGCTCGACGTCAGGCGATAGAACGCCCAGGGCAGCCATATCGTTGTGATAGTCCGCCGCATGCCGGGCCGCGACGACATCGATGCTTTCCCCGCTTTCTTCGGCGGCCGCATTGATCTTGTCGTCTATGTCGGTGATGTTGCGGACATAGGTGACATCAAAGCGAGCCCGCAGAAGACGGACCAGTACATCGAACACCACGGCGGGGCGCGCGTTACCGATATGCGGGCGGTTGTACACGGTGGGCCCGCACACGTAGACAGAGACCCTGCCCGGCTGGCCGGGCACGAATTCTTCCTTCTCGCGCGTCAGGGTGTTGTAAAGGATAAGGCTCATTTGGCACTTCTGGATAAATCGGCCCGGTATAATACCAACTTTAACCGCGGGTCCGAGCAGGTCCTGCACAGCGACGCGGAGTTAGCAGCAAGGTGGATCCAGACAAGATTTTCGGCGCACGCGAGACTGTCGAGCAGGTAGAGGAAGGTAAGCAGCTCGCGCCAAAATTTGATACCCATGGTCTCATTCCGGCCGTAACAACCGATATGGCCACGGGCGAGCTCCTTATGCACGGTTACATGAATTCCGAGGCGCTGGCGCTGACGATTGAGACCGGGGAGGCCCACTACTTCAGCCGCAGCCGGCAGGCAATCTGGCACAAGGGCGCGACCAGCGGCCTCGTACAGAAAATTCGTGAATTGCGGATCGACGACGATCAGGATTGTGTGTGGCTCCGTGTCGAAGTCATTGGCGGGGCAAGTTGCCACGTCGGATACCGCTCCTGTTTCTACCGCAAAGTACCGTCCGGCCCGGGGCTGAGCGCTGATGCGCCACTCGAGCTCGAATTTACGGAACACGAAAAAGTGTTTGACCCCGAAGAAGTGTATCCGGGTGTAGCGAACCCGACCAAACTTTAACGGCCACGGCCACGGCGACGCGGACGCGCGTCAAGATTTCGGGTTCGCGGCAAACGCGACCATGCGTAGAGAAACTCAACTGCGCCCAGGGTAATCATCGTGTAGGCACCAAGTTCTATCAGTTCCTCGGATGCCACCTTGACGACACGTACATAAGATTCCTGCATAAGCTCCTGCCAGAAAGCTTCATGGCCGACTAGTTGTGCGAAAGGAATCAACAAAATATATCCACTGATTATCATCGCCAGTCCCGCAGAAGGCCATGAACGTCGCCAGCCGTGCGCGAAACGGTTCCGGTTTCTGACAATGTACACAAGGGCGACCGATACAAGAAGTGCGCACAAGACCTGCCAGAGGTTATCAACGAGGTAATAATCAAGAAAGAAATCCAGCTCCCTTATGAGGCAGCCAAGAAAGAGCGCGACAAAACCTACCGCCATAGGCCTGCGCAACCGGTCACGGGCTGCAATCCAGCAGAAGCTGCCCGCACAGTAAAGGAGCAGAAGATTCTGCAAAAGCTCTACCGGCGAAAACTCGCTGGTCGGAAGCCCCATACCCTTTACGGGTTCTTCAAAAAGCAGCCCGTCAGGTATGCGTACCGCCAATACCATCAGAATAACGGTACCAGCGGTAACCGTCATCCCGTACAAAAGGTAACGATAAAAAATTTTAAGCATGCGTTGACCGTTGGCCTGTCAGAGCCTCGACAGTTCCTGACTTACCTGTCGCACAAGGTCGTTCGCAATCGCTTCGCGTATAGATTCGCCTTCACGATATTTGCCCAGCACCAAGGTCGAGTCGTAGGTGTAATCCTGGCTCAGGGAAACGGAATGCCTAGCCAACACTTCCTGTCCGTTCATCCAGACCGAATACGTTACAGTGTAATGTACGTTGTACTCTGTCGGCACGTTGCGAGCTGATACCGTCAATACATCCTGGCCGGACTTATCCTTTTCAATCCGGATGATGGCCAAAGCATCTACTGCAGAATCAACTAGTTCAACACCACCAATACTCAGTGCGGAAATCAATTCACGATAAAAAATGGTGTAGCGATCCTCGGTATCGATATAGGTTGTTGCCATACTCTCGGGAAAACCTTCGACGCCGCGCAAACGGAACCCACAGGCGACAATAAATGCGGCAGCCACCAGTACCAGGAACTTCCCGGCATGCCCCGCGCTTACATCTCTAAACCACGACATTGACAAGCTTCCCCGGTACAACGATTACCTTGCGGATTGCCTTACCCTCTATAAAACGTTGCACATTATCGTCCATCAGTGCCGCTTCCTCCACGGCATCTTTTGACGCGTTGGCCGGCACATTGATACGCGCCCGCAATTTCCCATTGACCTGCACAACCAGCGTAATGCTCTCTGCCTGGCGGGCAGCCTCATCGGCAACAGGCCAGGCGGCATCGATGACTGCATCCTCATGGCCCAGCTGCAGCCAAAGATAGTGGCAGATGTGCGGCACTATTGGTGCAAGCATCAGCACGATATGATCCAGCGCCTCCTGTACCAGGACGCGATCGCTCGTATCACTGACTTCATAACGCGTGACCGAATTAACAAGCTCCATTATCGCAGCAATGGCTGTGTTAAATGTGTAGCGCCTGCCAATATCGTCGCTGACCTTTGCGACCGTATCGTGAATCTGTTTGCGAAACTCCTTCTGGTGCGCATCAAGGGCCGATGAATCTATTTCTCCGGCCGGCAAATCCCCCCCGGCCAGGTGGGCCTGCACCCGCTCCCACAAACGGCGCAGAAACCGGTACCCGCCTTTCACGCCTTCGTCGGACCACTCAAGCGACTGCTCTGGCGGCGCTGCAAACATCATAAAGAGTCTTACCGTGTCCGCGCCGTAGGAATTGATCAGTTCTTCAGGGTCAACGGTATTGCCCTGCGACTTGGACATCTTGGCGCCATCTTTCAGCACCATCCCCTGCGTCAGCAGGCGACGAAACGGTTCATTACTTTCGACCAGCCCCTCGTCACGCAGCAGCTTGTGATAAAAACGCGCGTACAGCAGGTGAAGAATGGCATGCTCGATGCCGCCTATATAAAGGTCCACTGGTAACCAGTAATTACTACGCTCATCCAGCATCGCTGTGTCCGCGTCCGGACAGCAAAACCGCGCGTAATACCATGACGACTCCATAAAGGTGTCAAAGGTGTCAGTTTCCCGCTGCGCTATTTCCCCAGTCTTCGGGTTTGTTGTATCGATAAACGCGGGCATACCCTTAAGCGGCGAACCTGCCCCGTCGAGGGTCACGTCTTCTGGCAACACCACCGGAAGATCGTCCTCGGGGACCGGCACCTGACCCCCGCCGGCATTAATCATCGGTATCGGGGCACCCCAGTAACGCTGTCGCGAGATAAGCCAGTCGCGCAACCGGTAATTGGTCTGCCGCTGACCCTTGCCGGTCGACTCCATGTCCGTCGCGATTGCATCAAATGCCTCGGTTGAGCTCAGCCCGTCATACTTGCCGGAATTAACCAGCACTCCTTTTTGTACGAAGGCCTCTTTGCCCAGGTCACACTCGGACTTGTCATCGGCCGGCGCTATCACCTGGCGAATCGGAAGGCCGAAGGCACGGGCGAATTCAAAGTCCCGCTGGTCATGGGCCGGCACTGCCATCACGGCGCCTGTGCCATAGCTCATCAACACGAAGTTGGCGACCCAGATCGGAATTTCCTCTCCGCTGACCGGGTGTATCGCATTAACACCCAGCGGCATACCTTTCTTCTCCATGGTCTCGACGACCGCTTCGGATACGCCGCTGCGCTGGCATTCTTCCAGGAAGGCCCGGATTTCCGGGTCGCCCCTGCCGGTTTCGACCGCCAGCGGGTGTTCCGCTGCGACCGCCATATAGCTGACGCCCAGAAGCGTATCCGGTCTTGTCGTATAGATACGCAGCACCGTATCCGAGTCCTGCACACCGAAGTCCATCTCCAGGCCTTCGGACCGGCCAATCCAGTTGCGTTGCATGATCTTCACGGGTTCCGGCCAATCGAGATCGTCAAGACCGGACAGGAGTTCATCCGCGTAGTCGGTTATGCGCAGGAACCACTGGGGAATTTCGCGGCGCTCAACTTCAGCGCCGGACCGCCAGCCTTTGCCATCAATGACCTGTTCGTTGGCAAGCACTGTCTGGTCGACCGGATCCCAGTTGACCACCGCTTCCTTTTTATAAGCAACGCCCTTCTCAAACAGGTGTGTAAAGAACCACTGCTCCCATCGGTAGTAACCCGGGTCACAGGTGGCCAGCTCCCGATCCCAGTCATACCCGAAACCAAGGCTCTTAAGCTGCGTACGCATGTAGTCGATATTTTCGCGGGTCCATTGCGCCGGCGGTAAACCATGTTTCAGTGCTGCGCCTTCTGCGGGTAAACCAAATGCATCCCAGCCCATGGGCTGTAAAACATTCTTCCCCAGCATGCGCTGGTAGCGGGATACCACATCGCCGATCGTGTAGTTGCGAACATGCCCCATATGCAGCCGACCGCTGGGATACGGGAACATGCTCAGGCAATAGAATTTTTCGCGCGAAGGATCTTCGGTCGCGTTAAAACTGTTATTGGAATCCCAGAAAGCCTGAGCATCGGCCTCAATTTCAGCGGGGTTGTAAGGGGCCGTACTCAATGCGGCATCTCCGGCAGCAGCAAACAGACCGGCTAGGATACACCAGAGCCGCCCGCGACCGCATGATCAGTATGTGGGAGGCCGGCTCAGCCGTGTCGGTCGGCGCCGTGTCGGCGAACTCCCAGAGCGCCGATTGCGACCAGCAGACACATGGCCGATATAACCAGCCAGTTGCCTGCGCGCACGTATGGAGTCGCGCCCGTATAGGGCTGCACAACCGCGTCTATTACGCCGGGTTCAAACTGCGGCAGGTTTTGCAACACTGCGCCCTGCGGACTAACAATCGCGGTAACACCCGTATTCGTTGCACGCAACAGGTAACGCCCGGTTTCCATGGCGCGCATACGGCCGATCTGCAAGTGCTGATGGGGCGCAATCGAATCACCGAACCAGGCATCATTGCTTACATTAACCATGAGCTCTGCTTCAGGAAAAAAGTGTAGCTGCTCAGCTCCGAAAGCCATCTCGTAACAAATTGTCGCTGCCAACGGCACTCCCTGCGCTCGCAATAAAGGCTGATTGTGTTCTCCTGGCCGGATATTTTCTGATGGCAGGTTCATGATGCGTAACCAGCGGCGGGCAAAATCCGGTAGCGGAAAATATTCACCGAATGCGACCAGGTGACGTTTGTGATACCGCCCCTCTTCGGCGCCGATCGCCCATAGGGTATTCTGAAACTCACCGTAGTCGAGGTTGTAGGTAAGTATCCCGACCAGTAGCTGAGTTCCGCGAGATACCGCCTCGGCATTCATCTCCAGCAGAAAATCACTGACCTCAAGCGGCAATGCCGGCACTGCTGCTTCAGGCCAGATAATGAGGTCCGGATCATCGTCTGTCAGGCTCAAATCGCGGTACAGGTCGAGTGTCGGCTGTCGCTTCGCCACATCCCACTTCATTTCCTGCGAAACCGCACCCTGAACCAGCCTCACCTGCAGATCGCGACCGGAGTTTTCCGTCCAGCGCAGCGGTTTAAGACTGACCAGTACAGCCACCAGCACCCCCGCCACCGCAAGGGCTGCCCAACGCTGGCGCCTGGTTCCTATAGCCAGGCTTGCCAGCACGCCACCGCACAACAGGGTTGCCCAGCTGATGCCGTATATACCCGTGACGGGCGCAAGTACAGCCAGCGGGGTGTCGGTCTGGCTGTAGCCAATACTCAGCCAGGGAAAACCGGTAAAAATCCAGCCACGCAGCCATTCGACCAGTGTCCAGGCGGCAGGCAACACAATCAGCCAGCGTACGATATTTCCTTCAGGGACAAGCCGGGTAACCGCGTAAGCCATCAGCGCAAGGAAAATACCCATAATCGCCGCCAGGCAGAACATCATGAGCAATGCGATCGGGGGCCATAAGCCACCCAGGATGTTCAGGCTGATATACAGCCACCATGTACCGGCGGCAAACAACCCGAAACCAAACATAAACCCGACCTGTGCTGCTTCCCGCGCATCAAGTCCTTCGAGCGCCAGCACGAAACCGCAGATCGTCAATGGTGCGAACCACGCAAAACCGAAAGGCGCAAACGCGGGAACCAGCAGGACGCCGAGGCCAAGAACGATCAGGTTCCGCCGGGTTGGATTGGCGTACAGGTAGCTGAGCAGTTGGCTCACTCGGGTGTTTCCGCAACTTCCGTGCGTATCACTTCGAGACGATGAATCCGCCGCCGATCGGCTTGTACTACTGTAAATTCGAAACCATCACGACGAATACTTTCGCCTCGTCTCGGCAAGCGGCCAAACTCACGCATGATGAGGCCGCCTATAGTTTCATAATCATCATCATCCAGGTTGCATGAAAAATATTCGTTGAACTCGTCTATACGTGTAAGCGCCATTACGTTCCAGTGGCTGCCCTGCTCCTGTATGAGTTCAGCTTCCTGCGGGTCGTGTTCATCGTCAATCTCACCAACGATTTCCTCGAGGACATCTTCGATAGTCAGCAATCCCGAAGTGCCGCCGTACTCGTCAACAACAATCGCCATATGATTGCGACCGCTGCGAAATTCCTGCAACAGGGTGTCCAGGCGCTTGCTCTCCGGAATGAAAGTGGCCGGCCTTAGAAAGCCGGTGACATCAAGGGTTTTGCCCGGCGACTCGACAAAAAATCGTAGCACGTCCTTGGCAAGCAATATTCCTGCAACCTCGTCACGGTCCTCGCCGATAACCGGAAACCGTGAATGGCCACATTTGACTATCGTCTGCAGTAACTCATCCATGGGCGCCTCGCGTTCCAGCACGACCATATGTGAACGCGGAACCATTACTTCCCTGACCTGCATCTGGGAAACCTGCAACACACCTTTGAGCATGCGCAGTTCCTGTTTCTCCAGCACAGACTTCCAACGCTTACCATCGAGCATTTCAATCAGGTCGTTACGGCTGTCCGGTTCACTCTTGATCATTCGCTTTACGCGAAGAATCAGGCTCTCGTCCAGATTGGGATCTTCGTCATTCATCATGTCTTCGTTAGCAGTCCGGGCTCGCTACAAGTCGTTATAGGGTTCGGGAAAACCGAGGGTCTTCATTATCCGGGTTTCCAGTTCTTCCATGACCTTTGCCTCCAGGTCATTCTGATGATCATAACCAAGCAGGTGCAACGTACCATGGACGGTCATATGCGCCATGTGGGCCGCGACGGGTTTAGCCTGCTCTTCTGCCTCGCTTACCACAACGTCAAAGCAAATCGCCAGATCGCCAAGCTCGGCATCATCCTGCTCGTGGTCTGACAACACGGTATCTGCGGGGAAGGCCAGTACATTAGTTGCCCTGGGCATGTCACGAAAGTCCCCGTTCAGGGCACAGCTTTCCTTATCATCGACTACCCGTATAGTAACCAAACTGTCACTACCGTTGGCCCGTGACGCTGAACCACCCGCTGCCACAGCTGCATTGACCCAGGCGGCAAACTCGACTTCATCCGGCAAACCCTGTGCATCAGTTGCAACCTGCAAGTTCACCCTGACTGCATCCACGCTCACTGTTCTTCGCCAGATCCTTCGTCATCATTTTCAAAGCCCTCGTATGCTTCGACAATTCTTTGCACAAGGGGATGGCGCACGACGTCACGAGGCGAAAAGTAATCGAAAGCCACGCCATCTACATCTCTTAATACCTGCATCACGTGCTTCAGGCCGGAAGTCTGGTGGCGGGGCAAATCAATCTGGGTGATATCCCCTGTTACGACCGCACGAGAGCCAAAACCCATCCTGGTCAGAAACATTTTCATTTGCTCGACCGTGGTGTTCTGGGCTTCATCGAGTATGACGAAACTTTCATTCAAAGACCTGCCGCGCATAAAAGCCAGCGGCGCGACTTCGATAATATTCTTGTCGACCAGTCGTGCAACGCGGTCGAAGCCAAGCATTTCATACAGTGCGTCGTACATCGGTCGCAAATAGGGATCGACCTTCTGTGACATATCCCCCGGCAGGAAACCCAGCCGCTCGCCTGCTTCGACAGCGGGGCGTACCAGGACGATTCGCCGCACATGTTCCTGATCCAGTGCTTCCACCGCGCTGGCAACCGCGAGGAAGGTTTTACCGGTGCCGGCAGGCCCGATACCAAAAACAAGTTCCTTGCTGCGAAGGTGTTCAACATAGCTTTGCTGACAGCGCCCACGGGACCGCACCCGCACACGCCGGGTGACAATGACCTGTTCCGTATTATCTGATCGCTGACCAACCGGGCCTTCATCCGGACCCGTCATACTATCGCCGGCGGCCGGCGGTGCATCGGTGTCGGTTTCCTGGTTCATAGTGGTTTCCTGTAGACACATGTGTACTCGCTGCAAGTCAAGATTCTCTTCGCCTGCCAGCGTGTAAAGATCCTTCAGGACTTTTGCACCAATGGCAGATGCAGTATGAGTTCCGACAATTCGGAAATGATTACCTCTATTACTGATTCTTATATCAAGGCGTTTCTCGATTTGCCGGAGGTGTTCGTCGAACTGGCCGCAAAGGTTCGCCAGTACATTGTTATCAGCAGGCTCCAGCAGGAATTCCCGGGTTTCTATTGCAGCGTTCAAGACCTAAAAGTGTCCGTCCTCACTCCGTTCTCAGGCCACCTCGGTGGCAACATTCAATCGCCCGCGCAGAGAATTGGGCAGCGCCTCGGTAATGATCACATCGACAAACTGGCCGATGACATAGTCATCAGCCTGGAAATTGACCCAGCGGTTGTTTTCGGTCTTGCCTGCCATTTCACGGTCATTTTTAACCGACGGCCGCTCCACAAGTACCCGCTGCACGGTACCAACCATCGATGCACTGATAGCCTGTGCCTGTTCGTTGATCAGTGCCTGCAGCCGCGCGAGGCGTGCCAGTTTTTCTTCTTTCTTCACATCGTCCGGAAATGAAGCAGCCGGCGTCCCCGGCCTGGCGCTATATACAAAGCTGAAGGACTGATCGAATCCAATCATTTCCACAAGCTCCAGCGTGGCCTCGAAATCTCGCTCGGTCTCGCCCGGGAAACCGACAATAATATCGGTAGACAGGCAGATATCCGGACGTACTTGTCGCAGCTTCTGAATCTTCTGCTTGTATTCCTGTGTCGTATAGCGGCGGTTCATCAGCGCCAGTATGCGATCTGAACCACTTTGTACCGGGAGGTGAAGATAGCTGGCCAGTTTGGGAATATCTGCGAAAGCCTTAATTAGCCGGTCATTAAATTTAAGCGGGTGAGAGGTTGTATAACGAATACGCTCTATTGCATCGATCTTTGCCACATGGTGGATGAGTGTTGCCAGATCGGCCAACATACCATCACGGGTCTTGCCACGGTAACCATTCACGTTCTGCCCGAGCAGGTTTACTTCCCGAACACCCTGCTGCGCAAGCTGTAAAATCTCGGCAACCACACCATCGAGTGGCCGGCTTATTTCTTTACCGCGAGTATAGGGAACCACACAATAGCTGCAGTATTTACTGCACCCTTCCATTACCGAAACAAAGGCGGATGGGCCTTCCTTGCGCGGTGGTGGCAGGTTATCGAACTTCTCTATCGCAGGAAAACTTACATCAACAACTGCATGGCTATCGCTGACTCCGCGGCACTCTTCCAGCATGGCTGGCAAACGATGCAGTGTCTGCGGCCCGAAAATAAGATCAACATAGGGTGCTCGCCGGAGAATCGCGGCGCCTTCCTGGCTTGCTACGCAACCCCCGACCCCGATCACGAGGTCGGGACGCTCGGCTTTCCACTGTTTCCAGCGCCCGAGCTGCGAGAACACCTTTTCCTGCGCCTTCTCGCGCACCGAGCAGGTATTCAGCAGGAGGACATCCGCCTCAGCAGGATCTTCAGTAAGCGATAGACCATCACTCGCATGCAGTACGTCCACCATCCTGGCGGAATCGTACTCGTTCATCTGGCACCCGAAGGTCTTTATATAGAGCTTGCCTGGCATACCCGGGAACCTGTGTTCCCCGTGCCTCGCTTGACTGTTTAGACGAATTCCAGCCTAGCGTATGAAGCCCATACTTTCCAGCTTGATAAGGATGCGCTGAGCCGCCAGATCCGGTGTCAGTTCTTCTGTGCGGATCACGACCTCAGCATTCTCGGGCTCTTCGTAAGGATCACTGATGCCCGTAAACTCCTTGATGATTCCTGCCCGTGCCTTGGCATACAGGCCCTTACGATCACGTTCTTCGCAGGTTTCCAGCAAGGTCGCAACATGCACCTCGATGAAGCCGCCATGGGCCTCGATCATGTTGCGCACGGTCCGGCGCGTCGATATGTACGGCGCAATCGGTGCACAAATGGCAATACCGCCGTTCTTGGTGATTTCACTCGCAACATAACCGATACGGGTGATGTTCAGGTCGCGATGTTCTTTCGAGAAACCGAGCTCGCTCGACAGGTGCCTGCGCACGTGATCACCGTCCAGCAGCGTGACATTGTGGTCACCGTTTTCCAGCAGCTTGACCATTAGTGCGTTTGCAATTGTCGATTTACCGGAACCGGACAAACCTGTAAAGAACACGGTTAAGCCCTGCTTATGACGCGGCGGATACGACCTGCGCAGCTCTTCCACAACCTTCGGATAAGAAAACCAGTCCGGAATCTCCCGGCCTTCACCGAGCCGGCGACGGAACTCCGTACCGGAGATATTCAGAACCTTATCTCCGTCGCTGGTCTCGTCAATGGGGATGTACTGCGCCTTGTCTTCGACATAGACCATCATCTTGAAGGGCACCATGGAAATGCTGAGCTCTTCTTCATGCTGTTGGAATAATTCCTGCGCATCGTAAGGACCGTAAAACGGTTCACCGCTCGAGTCGTTGCCGGGACCGGCATGATCACGCCCGATAATCAGGTGCGTACAGCCGTAGTTCTTGCGGATGATGCCGTGCCAGAGCGCTTCGCGCGGGCCTGCCATGCGCATCGCAAGGTTTAAAAGACTAAGCGTGGTGGTCTGTTCCGGATACTGTTCCAGCACGTGCTCATAACAACGAACACGTGTGTAATGGTCGACGTCGCCAGGCTTGGTCAATCCAACCACCGGCTGGATCAGCAGGTTGGCCTCGACTTCTTTCGCAGCCCTGAAGGTCAGTTCCTGGTGAGCGCGGTGCAGCGGGTTACGGGTCTGGAAGGCGACAACACGACGCCAGCCGAGTTTCTCGAACCGGGCCCGAAGCTCGGCCGGATCGTCCCGCAGCAGTTTGAAATCATAGTGCACAGGATGCTCGACACCCTGCAGTTTGCCGCCGACATAAACCGGGCCGGCAATGCTGTTCAGGTAATGTATCGCCGGATGTGCTTCATCCTCGGAACCAAATACTTCACGAGCTTCCCTGGCCTTGTCCGGGGTCCAGATATCATTGATCTCCAGAATGGCAGTTAACACGCCTTCCGGGTCACGCAACGCGATCTTTTCCCCCTGGCTTAGCTCGGCCGCGAACTCTTCACTTACGTCCAGGGTGATGGGTATCGGCCAGAGCACGCCACTCGGCAGACGCATATTGTTGAGTACGCCGTCATACTCTTCCCTGGTCAGAAAACCTTCCAGGGGTGAGAATGCACCGTTGAGTATCAGTTCGATATCGCACAACTGCCGGTCTGTCAGGTCCCAGGACTTGTAGTCCAGGGCTTCCTGTCTGGCCTGTTCAATTGCCGTACCGTCGAGATACAGCTGTTTCAGTTCGCCACCGTGTGGCTCTTTAAATGCACCCATGAGCGTGTGTTTCCTGAAGATATATATTGTTAAAACGGGCCCGATAAAATGTAGAGCGGCGCATCCCGTTCGCGATGCGCCGCCAATTCCCGATGGCAACCGCCACCTTATTATTAGTCTGCCGGAGGACCAGGCCGGAACCTTCGCAGCAGGGGCGCGTAAACTAGCACAAGCGCTAAAAGCTACTGATACTTAATGGTTATATCGTGATGCTGGCCGTTTATTTCTGCCCGGTGAAGGCCGTCTTAATCGACCGGCCCGAGTCCATGGTTGTTTTAATCAGGCTAAAATGGGATATCGTCCTCGAAATCGCCTGACGCTTTCGACCGGGACTGCGCCGGGGGCAATTGCGGTGCAGCAGAAGCGGGGGCACTCGCCCCGGTGCTGCCGCCACGGCCACCCAGCATCTGCATCTGGTCTGCACGGATCTCGGTGGTATAGCGATCGTTGCCGTCGCGGTCCTGCCATTTGCGGGTCTGCAGCTTGCCTTCTATGTAGACCTGCGAACCTTTCCGCAGATACTCACCCGCAACTTCCGCCAGGCGTCTGAACATAACGATGTTATGCCACTCGGTTTTCTCGACCTTATCGCCGCTGGTTTTGTCGTTCCACGATTCGGTTGTCGCGAGGCTGAAGTTACAGACACAATCGCCGCTAGGCATGTACTTGGTGTCCGGATCCTTGCCCAGATTACCGATGAGTATGACTTTATTGACTCCGCGCGCCATGCTGTTCCCCTATCATATTTATCTTAACTAATTGTTTTATAAGTATTTTTTTACTTTCCCGCCGTACGTGGCAGCGTTTACTCATTGTATGCGCTAGACACAAAAAACACACGCGCAATAGCAGGCAAACAGGCCAGATAATCAGGGCCGGGGTACGTGGCGAGCGCGTGACGGAGCGAAACAGGCTATATTCACGGGTTCGATTAACTTACCGACCCTTAAGCTTTGTCATGCAGCATATCAGTATCCGGGGAGCCCGGACCCACAACCTGCGGAACATCAACGTAGACCTCCCCCGGGATCAGTTTATCGTTATCACCGGTTTGTCAGGCTCCGGTAAATCGTCGCTGGCTTTTGACACGATCTATGCGGAAGGCCAGCGGCGCTATGTCGAATCGTTATCCGCCTACGCACGGCAGTTCCTGTCGATGATGGAGAAACCCGATGTGGACCACATCGAGGGTTTATCTCCCGCAATTTCTATCGAACAGAAATCGACTTCGCATAACCCACGCTCGACCGTGGGCACGGTCACCGAAATTTATGATTATTTACGATTGCTCTATGCCCGTGCAGGCAGGCCACGTTGCCCCGACCATGGCAACGATCTGCAGGCACAGACCGTCAGCCAGATGGTTGACCAGGTACTGGAACTCAAGCCAGGCACAAAACTGTTATTGCTTGCTCCCGTCGTACAGGAACGCAAGGGCGAACATGTGCAGCTGCTTGCAGACCTGCGGGCCCAGGGGTTTGTTCGTGCGCGGATTAACGGTGAAGTATTTGAACTGGACGACCCACCCAAGCTGGACTTGCGCCGCAAACACAGTATTGACGTCGTGGTCGATCGCTTCAAGGTTCGGGAAGACCTGCGCCTGCGTCTTAGCGAGTCTTTCGAGACGGCCCTGAAGCTTGCAGACGGTGTCGCGCGTATCGCATGGATGGATAAACCGGATCACGCGGAACTCGTGTTCTCGGACAAGTTTGCATGTCCCGAATGCGGTTACGCACTGGCGGAACTCGAGCCCCGGTTGTTTTCCTTCAACAACCCGGTCGGCGCCTGTCCCGAATGCGACGGGCTTGGCGTGCGGCAATTCTTCGATCCGGGCCGCGTTGTCCGCAACCCGAGCTTAAGTCTTGCGGGTGGTGCGATTCGCGGCTGGGATCGGCGCAACTCTTATTACTCGCAGGTTATCAAGAGCCTCGCAAAACATTTTGGCTTCGACATCGAAGCGCCGTGGGAATCGCTGGGCGAAGAGACACAACAGATTCTGTTGTTCGGCTGTGACGAGGAAGTTAAGTTTGTTTATCGAACTGCGCGCGGTGCCAGTTTCAAACGTACCCATCCCTTTGAAGGCGTCATTCCTAACCTGAACAGGCGTTACCGCGAGACCGATTCGGGTACGGTCCGGGAGGAACTGGCGAAGTACCTAAGCGTGCAGCCCTGCCCCGAATGCGATGGTACACGCCTGAATACCGCGGCCCGTAACGTGTTCATCAACAAACGAGCCATACCGCAGGTAACCTGCGAGTCGGTAGCCAACGCGCTGGCATTTTTCGAGGAACTGGACCTGGGCGGGGCCCGGGGTGAAATTGCCGCCAAGATCGCCAAGGAAATTATCGAGCGCCTGCGCTTCCTTGCCGATGTCGGCCTGGAATACCTGACGCTGGACCGGAGCGCCGAAACGCTGTCGGGCGGCGAAGCGCAGCGCATACGACTGGCGAGCCAGATTGGCTCAGGCCTGGTTGGTGTGATGTACATACTCGATGAACCTTCTATAGGCCTGCATCAGCGCGACAACGCACGACTTCTGAATACCCTTATCCGGCTGCGCGACCTGGGTAATACGGTGATGGTTGTCGAACACGACGAGGAAGCGATTCGCACGGCCGATCATATTATCGACCTGGGTCCCGGTGCCGGGGTGCACGGGGGTCTGCTGATTGCCGAGGGGAAAGCCGATGCAATTATGCGTGAATCGACTTCGATTACCGGCCAGTACCTGGCGGGTAAACGGCGGATAGAAATTCCACTCGCGCGAGTGCCGGTCAATGCCGACAAATACATCCACATACGCGGTGCGAGCGGTAATAATCTCAAAAAGATCAATGCCGAAATTCCTGTCGGCGTAATGACCTGCATTACCGGAGTCTCCGGTTCGGGCAAGTCCACGCTGATCAACGACACGCTGTACAAAAAAGCGGCCGAACTCATCAATAACAGCAGTCATAACGCTGCCCCGTGTGATGCGGTCGATGGGCTGGAACATTTAGACCGGATTATCGATATCAGCCAGAGTCCGATCGGCCGCACCCCACGGTCCAACCCGGCGACCTATGCCGGGTTGTTTACCCCAATCCGGGAACTCTATGCCGGCACGCAGGAAGCTCGCTCGCGCGGCTACAAAGCGGGCCGGTTCAGTTTTAACGTCAAGGGCGGCCGGTGCGAAGCCTGCCAGGGCGATGGCGTTATCCGTGTTGAAATGCACTTTCTGCCCGATGTCTACGTGGCATGTGATCTCTGCAATGGCAAGCGCTACAACCGTGAAACACTGGAGATCAAGTACAAGGGCAGGAGTATCGCCGAAGTGCTGGACATGACTGTCGAGGATGCACTCGCTATGTTTGCCAATGTCCCGGTCGTCGCGCGGAAATTGCAGACGCTGATGGACGTCGGACTGAGCTACATAAAACTGGGCCAGAGCGCCACAACTTTATCCGGCGGCGAAGCCCAGCGCGTTAAGCTTGCAAAAGAACTTTCCAAACGTGCCACCGGTAGTACGCTTTATATACTGGATGAACCCACCACGGGTCTGCACTTCCACGACATCGCGCAGCTTTTAAACGTTCTGCAGACCCTGCGCAACCAGGGCAACACCGTAGTCGTGATCGAGCACAACCTCGATGTCATCAAGACGGCTGACTGGATCGTCGACCTCGGCCCGGAAGGCGGCGACGGCGGCGGGACTATCGTCGCAACCGGCACGCCGGAAGATGTCGCTGGTATACAAAATTCCTATACAGGTCAATATCTTGCAAGGCTTCTCGGGCCAGGCAAGAAAGCCAAAGCGACCGCCTGATTTACGTCAGTTTGCTCGCGCGTCCCGTATAAGCGTACGCAGGTGCTCCAGTTCATCGACGTTGGCCTGCCGGTACACCATTCCCGCAGCGCGCTGATCCGATAACAACGCTTCGAGTGTATCGCTGCTTAGCATCCTGCCGAAGTCAGGCGGCAATTCAGTTTGAGCGGACGCTTTGCCCGTTATTCTTTGCATCACCATATTTCCAACTACCGGACGGTAGTGCGATGAATCGCGGAACCACCGCATATAGTTGCCGGTACTTTCATCCGGTACCGCTTCGGTCGTAATGCTGTTGTAGCCGGAAAAGTCCCATAGAATAATATGCTGCTCACCGCCTTTGTTATCGTTAGCATTCGTGACGACTTCAACCACCCTCCGCTTCCAGTCCTCGAATGTTTCCTGCAACCCGAGTTCAAGGATTGCTTCGCTGTGCAGAGCATGGGCGGGCGAGATAAATGCATATACCTTCACGTCTGCAGCTATCAGTGCCTCCAGAGCAGACCGCAACAGCTCCAGGTACTCTTTGCTTAGTTCATAATCTCCGTAGAGCGCCGGATTTGAAACATACCGGGTCAGTATCTTGTCGAATGCTTCGCGTGGCAGAGTCCCGTTACGCTTGCTGACCTGCTGACCGTTATAGGAACAGGCGGTCGCCCTGCCGCTAATATTTTCCTTCAGGGTGTACCACGACTCATATAGTGTCTGGGTAGAAACGAGGTTGGTAAAAGTAGCAACCGCGGCCCAGTCTTCTGCAAGGGGTGACAACGCGAAATCATCCTGGGTTCGCTGATTCTCGTTGAACAGGAAAAAATCCAGCCCCAAAACCACCGACTGCGGTTGCTGGTGACGCAGCAGGTACTTAACCAGGTAATAAATTTCATACATGCTCGACCCTTTCAGGCCGGCGTTGTATACCGGTGCTTTATTGAAACCGCCGTAGTCCGGGCTCAGGCCTGTTTCCGCGCGTGATGAGCCGAGATACACCACGTCGTAATCGCATTGCCA